>NZ_JBZFLK010000001.1:0-570047 GCF_058448985.1 Pseudonocardia sp. DxW
CAAGATCCGGTCCTGCCCGAGCCGGGCCGCCGAGCTCGTCGCCGCAGTTCAGACCCTCATGATCGCCAACGGATGATCAGGTTGGCAAAGGCTCATTGATCAGTTCGGTGAGCGTGCGGATCAGGCCGGCGTCCGCGTCGCACTCGACGGCGAGTACCCCTCCGCCACTCATGGGCAGGGGGTCGCGCCCGTTCAGCGGGCTCCTTTCCACGCCTCGGCGATGACGTCCGCCACCACGTCGGGCTGCGACAGGAACGGCGAGTGCGAGGAATCGATCCTGACCACATTCGTCGTCGTCGCGGAGATCCGGTCAATCGCCTCGACGTACTCCTCCTGCATCCGCGGCGGGATCATTCGATCGCGCTCGCAGACGACGTACGTCCGCGGCACGCTGCCGAAGTTCTCACGAGTGGCGGACACCGGCTCGAGGGCCATTCCCACCGGCGCGTCGACGTTGAGAAGCGTGATGGCCGCGTCGGCGATCGGGACGGGGACGTCACCGTAGAGGGCCGCTCGAATGGCTTCGTGACCGCCGCGGTCGCCGGTGTCCATCCGCGAGGCGCCCACGGTCCGCGGATCCCCCCTCAACAGTGCCGTCCCCTGCTCGCCGGCACTGTTCGGGCTGGCCATGTACGCACCGGCGGGAACGCCGTCGACGGGTGCCAGAGCGGCGACATAGACGATGTGCGAGAACAGGGACGGCTCCAGTTCTGCGGCCAGCGTGGCGACGGCCCCACCCATGCTGTGCGCGACGACGACACACGGCTCGCCTCCCCCGATCGAGCCGAGTTTCGAGATCAGATCACGCGCCGCGGTCGTGGCCGTGACCGACGCGACCGGTGACGACTCCGAGCAGAAGGCATCCTCCTCGAACGGACGTCGCCAGTAGGACTCGGGCGGTACACCGTCGAGGCCCTGCCCCTGCAGGTCGACCGCGACCGAGGGAATCCGGCGCCCGGCCAATCTGATGGTCGTGAGGTTCCAGCACCACGTCCCGTGCCAAAATCCTGGGACCAGGACCACTTGCTTCATTCTCACTCCGTACTCGACGTTATCTGTCGTGTGTGGACTCATTGAGCCCGGCAGGTCCTGAGGTAGCTGAGGAACGAGGCCTGCAGGCCCGTCACGTGGGTCTCGCGCAGGACCGCGCTGGTGACGGCTGCACCACCGGCCCTCAGGCGGTGCAGGACGGTGGCCGTGTTCTTCGTCAGGTTCTGGTAGACGGCCAGGTCCCCGAGCAGCTCCCGGTCGTTGAGGGTCAGGTGGAGCTCGGTGGAGGGCAGGTCGTCGCCGAGCTTCTCGAGCAGGGCGAAGACCTGGCTGTTCTCATCGAGGACGCCGGGGCTGCCGGCTCCGATGCTCTCGAACAGCGTGCTGCCGGTGAGCCAGGCATAGAGACTGAAGAGTCCGCCGTAGGAGTAGCCGAAGAGGCCGTGGCCACTCGCGGCCGTGCCGTGGTCAGCAGACGAGGACCGGCGTGACCGTCCGGCCGGCGGCCGAGTCGTCGACCTTGACCCGCCAGAACCGGCGGCGATGCGCGGCCTCATGGCCGCCCGGCACCTCGGAGGACAGGACCACCGCCTGGCCGTCGACCGTGACCGTGGTCCCGGCGGGCAACCCGCTGGGCTCAGGGCGACGTCGTCGTCGCGGACAGCCGGATCAGCCGGTGCCGGACTGTGGAAGCACCCGTCCCGATCACCTCGATCGCCGTCCCGCCGGCACGCTGAAGGCGAGCGGGGAGTTGGAGCGTGGTCGGGGCGGCGGGGGATCCGAGCGCGACGGGTCTGCTGCGGGCGCGTGTCGGCCGGACCGTCGTGCAGGCCACAGAGCCTCACCGCCTGACCACCGGCACCCCCAGGTAGCGCATCGTCTCCCGTCGGGAGACCGCGCTCCCCCAGGCCGCTCCGACCAGCGCGACCACGATGAGCCCGGTGTAGAGGACCTGGACGCCGGCGGTGGCGGTCCCGTCCTCGCCCACCATCGTCATCGCCGCCAGCGGGACCAGACCGGAGACGAGCGAGCCGGCGAGCTGGTAGCCCAGCGAGATCCCGGTGAACCGCAGCTCGGCCGGGAACAGCGTGGCGAGGAAGCCGGACAGCGTCGCGTAGTACACGGCGTGCCCGACGTAGGACAGCAGGATCCCGACGTAGACCAGGACCGTGTCGCCGGTCCCGACCAGCACGATCAGCGGGATCGGCCCGACCACCAGGTAGACCACGGTGAAGGTCAGCTGAGCCTGGCGGGCGGATATCCGGTCCGCTGCCATCGCCGCCAGCGGGGTGAGCACGGTCTGCAGGATCGCGCCGATCAGCAAGGCGTTCAGGAAGACCTGCTGCGCCACCCCGCGGGTCTCGGTCGCCCAGCTCAGGGCGAAGACGTTCCGGAAGTAGACCCCCGACACCGCACAGCTGGTCAGGAACACGCAGAGGTTGGTCAGCGGGAAGGTGCGCAGCAGCTCGAAGATCGGGACCCGGCGACGGGGATCGCGGCGCTGTCGCTCGCGGGCGGCGAGGAACTCCTCGTTCTCCTCCAGCTTGAGGCGCAGCACCAGTCCGACGACCAGCAGCGTCCCGCTGAGCAGGAACGGGATCCGCCAGCCGCCGTCGACCAGGAAGTCACCGGAGGGCAGCAACAGGAAGACCGCGGTGGACAGGATCGACCCGACCGGAGCGCCCACCTGCGCCATCGACGCCGCCAGCACCTTGCGGTGCCGCGGTGCCGCCTCGGACGCGATCAGCACCGCACCGCCCCACTCGCCGCCGACCGACAGCCCCTGCAGCATCCGGAAGGTGATCAGCGCGACCGGTGCGAGAAGCCCGATCGACTCGTAGGTGGGCAGCAACCCGATCGCGGTCGTCGAACCGCCCATCAGCACCAGGGTGAGCAACAGCGAGGTCTTCCGGCTGACCCGGTCGCCGATGTAACCGAACAGCACCGCGCCGACCGGGCGCAGCACGAACCCGATGGCGAACGTCCCGAGCGCGGACAGCGTCTGGACGACGGGACTGGCCACCGGGAAGAACAGCTTGCCGAGCACGAGCGCGGCGGCCGTCCCGTAGACGTAGAAGTCGTACCACTCGATCGCGGTGCCGACGAACGCACCCCAGGCCGCGCGCCGGGCATTGCGGGCCCGGACCGGATCGGGCATCTGAGGTGGCGCCGAGGCGGTACCGGACATGCGGGATCCCATCGTGATCGGGGTGGGCGGGGAGACGGGTGGTGGTGTGGGAGCGACGGTCAGCGACGGCCCGCGGGCGAGCCCGCCGAACCGGATCCGAGATCGACCCGCAGACCGCGCTCGTCGAACAGGTGGATGTCGCTCAGGGTGAAACCGACCGGGATCGTCCGCCCCGGTACGACACTGCTGCCGGGGGGCAGTCGCACGACGAACACCGCGGCCCTGGCCGGCCGGTCGAGCGGCGGGAGAACGGTGTCGGCGATCGGGGCCGCCGTGCCGCGGCCACCGCCGAGACGACCGAACCAACCGCGCCGGGCGGCCGAGCGGTCGGCCTCGGGCGGCCCGGTGTCGACCGCCCCGGCGCCGATGTCGAGCCGCGCGTACGTCCCGCCCGCCCGCTGCTCGACGTCGAGTACGCGGCCCTGCAGGGCGTTCCCGGCCTGGCCCGGGCGCACGGCCTCCGGCCGGACGCCGAGTACCAGCCGCTCGCCGTGGTAGTGCGCGATGGCCCGGGACCGGATGTCGTGCCAGGGAAGCCGCAGGTAGTGGGCGCCGACGCCGAGCGCGACGAACTCGTCCAACCCGACGTGCACGCTCACCTCGACCAGGTTCATCGGCGGGTCACCGAGCGCGGCCGCGGTGAACACCGTGGCCGGATCGGTCCAGAGCCCGCGCGGGGTGCCGACGTCGCGGATCCGGCCGTCCCGGAGGATCACGATGCGGTCCACCGCGTCCGGTGCAGCGCCGGAGTCCGCCGCCGTGTAGATCACGGTGGCGCCCAGGTCCTGGATCTGTTCGGAGACGACGGGCCGCAGCCCGTCGAGCGAGCCCGCGTCCGTCCCGGTGAGCGGTTCGTCGAGCAGCAGCAGGCGCGGCCTGCGGATCATTGCCCGGCAGAGCGCGACCCGCCGCAGGTCACTGGCCGACAGCTCGCGCGGCCGCAGTCGGAGCAGCCCGGCGAGGCCGAGTCGCTCGGCCATCGCCTCGACACGGACCTCCTGCTGCTCCGCGTCGAGGCCGGAGAGCTTCAGCGGCAGGGCGATGTTCTCGCCGACGTCGAGCCGGGGATAGAGGTCCTGCTGCTGGGAGACCATCGCGAGCGGCCGGTCCTGCGGGAGAACGTCGACGACCGGGCTGCCGTCGAGCAGCACGGCGCCCGCCGACGGCGCCGTCACCCCCGCCGCCAGTTGCAGCAGCGTCGACTTGCCGCTCCCGGCCGGCCCCAGCACGACGACCGTCTCGCCGGACTTCACCTCGAGGTTCACCTCGGTCACCGCGAACGACCCGTCAGCGGCGCGCTTGCTCACGTCCCGGAACTCCACGGCGCTCACGATCGGCCCCCCGCCGTCACCCGACCATCACTGTTTGGCACATCCGATCAGTAGTGTTGCAGATCACAAAGATACACAGCGCAATACGACACTCCGCACGAGGGGGTGGTCCGCGGGCCGAACCACTCGTTCAGAGCAGAGTCGAAGTCGCCCTCCGCCACGACTGCTCCGTCGGACGGAAGTACTCACCGATGATTCTTTAACTATATGTCTGAACAAGTTATTGCCTGTGTGCATGTCGCAACTACCGTTTCCGTCACCGCGCACTCCCAGGCAGGAGAGCCGGCCGGATCCGATCCCGATCCACCGATCCGTCGACGCGGTACGGCACCGCCGACCGCCACACCAGCACGAACGCACCGGGCGTCGTACGCGTCGCGGCCACCGCCCGGTGTGCGACACCGCCCAGGATCCGGCCGCCTCAACGGGGGGGGGATCCGTCATGTCATGTCACTGCACGCCGGTGCGGGGGCCACCGAGCTGCCTCCGGACACCAGAGGGCCGCACTCGCGGCACCTCGGACTGATCACCGTCATCGCCACCTTCGGCGGTTGCTGTTCGGCTACGACACCGGCGTCATCAACGGCGCGCTGGAGCCGCTCACCCGGGACCTCGCGCTGACCGCGTTCACCGAGGGCTTCGTCGTCAGCATCCTGATCTTCGGCGCGGCCGCGGGCGCCTTCGTCGGCGGGGCCCTGTCCGACCGCTACGGCCGCCGGCACAACATCCTGCTGCTGGCGATCGTGTTCATGGTCGGCACGCTCGGCTGCGTCGTCGCACCGAACTGGGAGATCCTCTCGGTGTTCCGGTTCGTGCTCGGCCTCGCCGTCGGCGGGGCGTCCGCGACGGTGCCGGTCTACCTCGCGGAGATCTCGCCCGCCGAGCGGCGCGGCGCGCTGGTCACCCGGAGCGAGGTCATGATCGTCTCCGGGCAGTTCGCCGCGTTCGTGATCAACGCGATCATCTACAACCTCTGGGGCGACGTCCACGCGATCTGGCGGGTCATGCTGCTGGTCGCGGTGCTGCCGGCGATCGCGCTGTTCATCGGGATGCTCCGAATGCCGGAGAGTCCGCGCTGGCTGGTCGCGCAGGGCCGGACCGACGAGGCCCTCGCCGTGCTGAGCCAGGTGCGGACCCCGCAACGCGCCGAGGCCGAGATGGCCGAGGTGCACCGGCTGGCCGACGAGGAGCGGCAGAGCCGGACCGGCGGGACGGTCGACCTGGGGGTCCGCTGGATCCGCAGGCTGATCGTGATCGGCGCGCTGCTCGGCGTCTTCCAGCAGTTCTCCGGGATCAACTCGGTGATGTACTACGGCACCCAGCTGCTCGGGCAGGCCGGGTTCTCGGCCAACGCCGCGATCATCTTCAACACGCTCAACCGGGCTGTTCAGCGTGCTCGGCATCACCGTCGGCATCCTGATCATCAACCGGATCGACCGCCGGACGATGCTGCTCGCCGGGTTCGCCCTGACCACGACGATGCACCTGCTGGTCGGGCTGTCGGCGTTCCTGCTGCCGGACGGCCCGGTGAAGGCCTACTTCATCCTGGTGTTCATCGTGCTGTTCGTGTTCTGCATGCAGGGCACGCTCGGGCCGCTGACCTGGCTGATCCTCTCCGAGATAATCCCGCTGCGGATCCGCAGCATGGCGATCGGGATCAGCGTGCTGGCGCTGTGGCTGGCCAACGCGCTGGTCGCGCTGGTGTTCTCGCCGGTCGTCGAGGGCATCGGGATCGCCTCGACGTTCTTCATCTTCGTGGCGCTGGGGCTCGCGGCGCTCGCCTTCGTCCACACCATGGTCCCGGAGACCCGCGGCCGGTCCCTCGAGCAGCTCGAGGCCGAGTTCCGCGAGCGCTACTCATGATCCACCCGACGATCGGAAGGACGACGACGTGAGCGTTCTGGCGCCGGTTCCGGCCGGTCCCGGGGGGCGGCTTCCCTGCAGGCGGGCAGCGCCGAGGCGACCCTGCTCGGCACCGAACTGGTCGTGCTGAACCTGACCCTCGACCCGATCGGCGGGGGCCTCCCGGTGATCGAGCGGGACGGATCGGGCGACCGCGACCCGGTCGACGCGGTCCTCGACGAGATCGAGCGGCGCGGCGACGTGCAGTGCCTGGTGATCGGGCTGCGCCGGCGCAGCCCGGTGGGCAAGGCGGTGCTCGGCAGCGTGTCGCAGCGGCTGCTGCTGCGGGCCCCGGTCCCGGTGCTCGCCGTCAAGGCTGGTTGACCGAGGCGACCGCCGCCGCCTCGGCCGCGCCGGACGTGGCGGGAACCGCCGGCACGGCGGCCGCGGCAGGCTCGGCGGGCTCGGCTGGCTCGGCGGCCCCGCCCCCCGCCGGCTCCGCCTCCCGGGCCAGCACCGCCACGAACGGCGCAACGTAGAGGGCGCGGACCCGGTCCCAGCCCTCGTCGGAGTCGAGATCGAGGGTGGAGACCGGATTGAGGACGAGCGACACGACCAGCCGGACCAGCAGCTCGGCGAGCGGCTGCACGTGCCCGGGCGGGATCTGCAGCCCGGCGGCCGCGACCTCCCGCCGCACGTGACCGGAGATCCACTCGGACGCCACCGAGATCAGCGGACCGCCCGCGGTCGTCAGGTGCGGGAGCAGGATCTCCGGCTCGGTCCGCAGCAACCGGGCCAGCACCGGGTGCCGGCGCAGGTGCTCGACGCAGAACCGGACGCCGACGGCGAGCTTGCCGTCGATCGTCGGCTCCGCCGCGACCACCGCGTCGGCCTCGGTGGTGAACCACCGCAGCTCGGCGGTCAGCAGCGCGCGGACCAGCTCGTCCTTGCGCGGGAAGTGCCGGTAGACGGTCATCCGGGAGACCCGGCCCCGCCGGGCGACCTGGTCCATCGTGAAGCGCCGCAGCCCGAACTCCTCGACCACCCGCCGGGCCGCGGACAGCACCCGGCCCGCGGTGGCGTCGGGCGGCTCCCGGCCGGGATCGAGGACGTCCACCCGGAGCTGCTGGAAGTTCCCGGAAGCGGGGCCACCCCTCGACATCGGCGCTGTGACACCTCCGTGGCGGCCGCCGGGAGCCGGGCGCCGCCGGGGCACCATCCCCCCGCCGCACGGTCCGGCCCGCCCCCGGCGGGACGAGTTCGTCCGGACACCCTAGCCGAAGGTTCACCTGATCGTGTCGTCATGGAACCGGCCGGTGCGGTCACAGCTGTCCTTTCGGCAGTTCTTCAGGACGTCGGAGGGCAGCTCGCCGAACTCCTCGCGGAACCGGCGGGAGAACCGGCCGAGGTTGCCGAACCCCCAGCGGCTGGCGACGTCGGCCACCGTCACGACGGCCGGGTCGCCGGCCCGCAGGTCGGCGCAGGCCTTCGCCAGCCGGATCCGGATCAGCATCTGCAGCGGGCTGGTGCCGAGCTCGCGCCGGAACGCCTCCTGCATCGACCGGACCGAGGTGCCGCTCGCCCGGGCCACCGCCCGCGCGCTGAACGGCTCGCCGGCGTGCTCGTGCAGGTAGTCGACGGCCCGGGAGGCGGCCGAGCGCGGCACCGCACCGGGGGTGGCCTGCGGGTACCGCGACTCCGTCGGGTGGGTCGCCAGCAGCACGCCGACCAGGTGCCGGTGCAGCTCGGCCCGCCACAGCGAGCCCGCTTCGCGCAGCTCCGCGGAGCGCAGGGAACGTTCGAGCAGCTGCACGCCCGACTGCCACAGCCGGGCGTCGCGCTCGGAGGTCGGGCAGCGGAGCAGGAACCGGGGCAGCGGCACCGGATCGTCGCCGACGATGTCGGCGACCGCGGCGTCGAACGCGACCCGGTCGATCCGGATCCCGCTGATCGCGGCGTCGTCGTGCCAGTGCATCCGGAACTCGAGCTCGGCGTCGAGCGCCACCGACCGGCCGGGGACGAGCGTCTCCGACGACCGGCCGCCGCTCACCGTGACCGTGCCGCTGATCGGCTGCACCACGCAGTGCACCCGGTCCAGCGGCGCGGTGGCCACGACGTCGCACTCGGTGCCGTAGCGCAGCTCGTCCAGCGCGACCGGCCCGTCGGACAGCGAGGCCTGAACGGCGCGGAACCGGCCGGGATCGCCGCGGACGGTGATGGTGTGCGGCGCGTACGCCCGCCCCACCACCGCGCGGGCCTGCTCCACGTCGGTCGTGTCGAGTTCGACGGTCGTCCCGTGCGGGACACACGTCCGCAGCCCCACCGCCCGAGAGCTCTCCGGCTCTCCCATGGAAACCCCCTCGGGTTCCGGGTCACCGCGCGGCCCGGTTCTCGAACCGCCAGTCAATGTTACAACAGACGTACCAATGTAAGGCCAGGCTCCAGGTTGGACAAGCGCACCCGCCGTCCTTTGCGGCATGTTTACGCGATCGCCCCACCGCAATAGCGACGTGTAGTCGCAATTAGGTTGTGACTGCGCCCGGCTCCGCTGACTAGACTGCGCCGGGCTCCGCCGACGGACGCCCGACGACGACCGAGAGGACGGCGGCCAGCGTTGCGACTCGACCCGACGACGACCGGTGGGATCGACTCCCCGATCGGCGCAGCGCAGGCGCTGCTCGCCCTGCACGACGGACGCCGGCCGCTGCTCGACCTCTCCCAGGCCGCCCCGCCCTACCCGCCGGCACCGGAGGTCGTCGAGCGGGTCGTGGAGGTCGCCAGGGACCCGGCCGGCGCGGGCTACGCGCCGGTGCCCGGCCTGCCGGCGCTGCGCCGGGCCGTCGCCGAGGAGCTGAGCCGGGACTACGCCGGTGGGATCGACCCGTCCGACGTGGTGGTCACGGCCGGCTGCAACCAGGCGTTCACCACCGTCGTCTCGGCGCTCGCCGGTCCGGGCGACGAGCTGGTCATGCCGCTGCCGTACTACTTCAACCACGACATGTGGGTCCGGCTGCAGGGCGTGCGGCCGGTCTACCTGGAACCGGACGCCGATCTGGTGCCCCGGGCCGCCGACGCCGAGGCGCTGATCACCCCGCGGACCCGGGCGATCGTACTGGTCACCCCGGGCAACCCGAGCGGGGTCACGGTCCCGCCCGCCGAGATCGTCACGTTCGCCGAGCTGGCCCGGCGGCACGACCTCGCACTCGTGCTGGACGAGACCTACCGGTCCTTCCGGGACACGGACGCCCCGGCGCACCCGCTGTTCGCCGATCCGCAGTGGCGCTCCACCGTGGTCAGCCTGCACTCGTTCTCCAAGGACCTGGCGATCCCCGGCTACCGGGTCGGCGCCGTCGTCGGCGCGCCGGAGCTGAACCGCGAGGTGCTCAAGGTGCTCGACTGCATCGCGATCTGCGCGCCGCGGGCCGGGCAGGAGGCGACCCTGACCGGCCTCACCCGGGCCGGTGCCTGGCGGGCCGGGCGGGTGGCCGAGATCGCCCGGCGGCGGCAGTGGCTGGTGGACGCGCTGGCGCCCCGGCCGGGCGGGTTCGAGGTCGTGTCCGCCGGCGGGTTCTTCGCCTGGGTGCGCCATCCGTTCACCGACCGACCCAGCACCGACGTCGTCCGCGAGCTGCTGCTCGAGCACGACACGCTGGTCATCCCGGGCACCGCCTTCCTGCCCGAGGACCGGCAGATGCTGCGGGTGAGCGTCGGGCGGGTGGACGCCGACGCGGCCGGCACGCTCGCCACCCGGCTCGCCGCGATCGGCGGCTGATCCCGGCCCCGCCCTCCCGGCCCGCCCCGGCCCGGTCACCCGGGTGCACCCCCCGCCGATCGCGGATCGTGCACACTCGGGGGACAATGATCACAGGCGATACTGCGGGGGTGTGAAGGGAGCCGGGTGCACGATGCCGAGCCAGGATCCGGCACCGCGCCCGACGACGACGCCACCCGATCACGCACCGTCACCAAACCGCTGCTGATCGCTCTGTCCCGGGCGGTGGAGGACTTCGCCCTCGCCCCGGCCCGGGACCGGCCGATGGCCGTCGTCGGCCTCTTCCAGCGGGCCGGCTACCTCACCCCGCAGCTCCCCACGTGGGCCCGGATCGCGCAGGAGTGCGCGGGCGGTGCGGTCGTCGCCGCCGCCGGCGCCGCGCCGCCGGGGATGCCGCCCGGGCTCGGCCACGTCCGGCTCGCCGACTCCGAGCCCGCGACCCGCGAGTGGAGCGTCACCGTGCTGACCCCGCGGTCCGGCGCGACCGTCGTGGCGCACGACCTGGAGTCCGTCGACGGCTCGGCCCGGTCGCTCGAACGCGGCAGGCTGTTCGCCGCCCGCTGGTCGTTCCGGCACGCCGACGCGCACGCCGAGCTGCTGCGGCTGCGCCACCAGCTCGGACCGCGGCTCGGCGCCCGGCGCACCGGCACGCTGGACGAGGTGCTCTCCCGGGTGCTCCCGATCCCGGGCACCGCCACCGACCACCGCTACGACGCCGCCGCCGACCGGCTCGCCCGGTACCTGTCCGAGGAGCGCAGGCGGGCCGACCTGGCCGAGACCCGGCTCGACGAGCTGGAGCCCGGCGCCGAGCGCGATCCGCGCAGCGGACTGCCCACCCGGGCGTTCCTGGACCGCTGGACCGCCGGATCCGCCCCCGGCACGCTGCCGCTGGGCCTGGTGCTGCTGCGGGTGCAGGGGCTCGGCGCCGTCAACCGCAGGCACGGGTTCCGGGCCGAGACCGCCGTGCTGCGCGGGGTCGCCAGGCTGCTCGCCGCGCACTCCGGGGCGTCCGGGCGGGCGGTCCGGGTCGGCCGCGAGGAGTTCCTGCTGATCCTGCCCGGGCTCGACGTCCGGTCGCTCGCCACCGTGGCGCGCAGGCTCTGCGAGACGGTCGCCGGGCTGTCCTCGGCGTTCCCGTTCGTGCCGACGCCGTGCCACGCCGTGATCACCCGGACCCGGCACCGGCCGCTCCCGCTGGACGCCCTGTGGGCCGCCCTGGACGGCGCCACCGGGACCGGGGTCACCCTGCTGCAGAGCTGACCGGGCGGCTCAGGACTCCCGGGCGATCAGCTCCGCGGTCCGGCAGGCCAGCGCGACCAGCGCGAGCGTCGGGCCGACCGCCCCGGCGGACGGGAAGACCGCGCTGGAGGCGATGTGCACGTTCGGCGTCCCGTGCACCCGGCACTGCGCGTCCACGACCCCGGTGCGCGGCGAGTCCGACATCCGCAGCAGGCCCATCTGGTGCGTCCCGTCGGTCATGTCCATGTCGTGCACCCGCTCGACGTCGGACATGTCGACGTAGGCCAGCCCGCTCCGCTCCAGCTCCTTGCCGATCAGGCTCAGCGAGGTCGCGATCGCGTCCCGGTCCGACGCCGACACCCGGTAGTCCACCCGCAGCCGGTGCTGGCCGAGCGCGTCCCGATCGCGGTCCAGGGTGACCCGGTTCGCCGGGTCGGGGGTCTGCTCGGCGTCGAACCGCAGCCTGCAGTGCCCCGAGTCCAGCGGCATGAACGACGGCAGCCGCCGCTCACCGGTGATCCGCGGCCGGGCCCAGCCGCGGGCGAACCGGGCGACCCGCAGCGGATCGGCGGCCACGTTCCGGACGTGCCGGCCGATCCCGGTGGTCCGCGCGTATTGGGCGTGCGTGCCGGCCGCCTTGAACCCGGCCCGCAGCTTGCCCATCCCCCAGTAGGTCAGCGCGAACGTCGACAGCAGCGCGTCGCCGTGGTCGGGGTCCTTCGGGTCGGCGAACCACAGCGCCGCCTTGAGGTTGCCGAGCCGGTGGTCGGCCTGTGCCCGGCCGGACAGCGAGAGCATCCGGCGGGCGTACACGCCGTCGTCGGTGGGCAGGTAGCCCAGGCCGAGCTCGCGGCCGGCCCGGGTGAGCCGCAGCCGGCCCACCTCGCCGACCGGGTGCGTCATGTAATGGGTGCCGACCTGGCCGTGCTCGTCGCCGATCCCGGCGCCCAGGCCGGTGCCGCCGTACCCGTCGGAGGCCAGCAGGATCCGGGTGGACTCCAGCCCGCCCGCCGCGACGACGAACTGCTTCGCCCGGACCCGCACCTCCAGCCCCGGACGCGGGACGACGACCGCCTCGGTCGCCGCGCCCGACACCGGATCGCGCTCCAGGCGGGCCACCGTGGCGTGCAGGAACAGCCGGATCCGGCCGGACTTCGCCATCGCCTCCACCCGCGGCGCGAACGACGTGGGCGGGCTCCACCGCCACAGGTCGTCCCAGCGCAGCGACTCCGACGACACCCCCGGCGGGGTCAGCGGGAAGCCGGACCCGGCCGCCGAGTACTCGCAGGCGCCGGCGTCGAGATGCCGCTGCGCGACCGGGTACCAGGTGCGGAGCTCGTCGTGGGTGATCGGCCAGGTGGTGCCGGGCAGCCACTCGCGCTCGGTGAAGTCGACGTCGTCGAGCGGGGCGCAGCGCCCGCCCCAGACGATCGAGGTGCCGCCGAGCCGCTTCTGGCGGACGGCGTCGACCGGGTCGTGCGCGCCGCGCCCGGTGATCCCGCGGTAGGTGTCCCGGGCGGTGCGGCCCATCCCGGGACCGCCCCCCTCCAGGACGACCACGCGCAGTCCGCGGTCGGCCAGCTCGGCGGCCGCGGCGGCGCCCGCCGGGCCGCTCCCGATCACGCAGACCTCGGCCTCGAACCAGGATCCGGGGAGCGCTCGCCTGGTGTCGATGAGCATGCGGCGCGGGTCCTCTCAGGTCGTGTCGGCGGAACCGGCCGGCCCCCGTCGCCCGGTGTCACCGGGGGCGGGCGCCGCGGCACCGGCGCAACGGTGGGTACCGTCGTGTCCGGTTCCGCCGTAATGCGCGGGACAGTGGTCGGTGTGATGAACGACCGGGACGCCGGGTTCGTCCGGCACCACCGGTCCAGGAGGACAAGTATGGGACTCGCCGCGATGGCGACGAGCGCGCGGGGTATGGCTGCGACCGTCCGCGTGCTGGGACGGGGTGAGCTCGGCCGGTTCACCGGCGGGGACCGCTCGGAGGTCGGCCGGTTCGAGCGCGAGCTCGCGGACCTGGTCGGGACGCGACACGCGCTGGCCGTGAACAGCGGGACCAGCGCGCTGGTGGCCGCGCTCGTCGGTGCCGGGATCGGCCCCGGTGACGAGGTGCTGGTGCCCGCCTACACCTGGGTGTCCACGGCGGCGGCGGCGCTCGCCGTCGGCGCGGTGCCGGTGCTGGTGGAGGTCGACGGGTCGCTCACCATGGACCCGATCGACCTGAAGGACCGGATCACCCCGCGCAGCCGCGCCGTGCTGCCGGTGCACATGATCAACCACGTCGCCGACATGGACGCGATCATGGAGGTGGCCGCCGCGCACGACCTGCTGGTCGTCGAGGACGCCTGCCAGGCGATCGGCGTCACCTACCGGGGGCGCCGGGCCGGCTCGATCGGGCACGCCGGCTGCTTCAGCTTCAACCAGCACAAGAACATCCGCTCCGGCGAGGGCGGCGCGCTGGTCACCAACGACCCGCGGCTGTTCGAGCGGGCGTCGATGTACCACGACGTCGGCAGCTACGAGCGGGCCGGCTTCGCCGGTTCCGACGCCGACCTGATCGTCGGGGTGAACCTGCGGATGCCCGAGCTGTCCGCCGCCGTGCTGCGCCCGCAGCTCGCCGGGCTGGACGCGCAGCTGGCCCGGCGCCGCAAGCACCGCGGCATCGTGCTCGAGTCGCTCGCGTCGCGGGTCGGCCGGGACCTGCGCCCGGTGCCGCACCACGATCCGGCGCGCGCCGCCGGGCTCGCGCTGGAGTTCGGCACGCCGGACGCGGCCGTGGAGTTCGGCGCGAACCGCGGCGTGCACCGGCTGATCGACACCGGCCGGCACGTCTACACGAACTGGCGCTCGCTGCAGGCCCGCAACCCGCTGCACCCGGCGCTGGACCCGTACGCGGCGGTCGACGCCGAGATCGACCACGGCCCGGACGCCTGTCCGCGGACCCTGGAGATCCTGGCCCGCACCTGCGCCGTCGACCTGGCGCCGGAGCTCCCGACGCCGGCCTTCCGGCTGCTGGCCCGGCGGCTGGCCGGCTGAGCAGGTCCCCTGCGGCGGCGGGCCTCCTGCGGCGGCCCTGCTGTGGCGGGCCTCCTGCGGCGGCCGTGCTGCGGCGGGCCTGCTGTGGCGGGCCTGCTGTGGCGGGCCTGCTGTGGCGGGGCTGCTGTCCGGGGGTCGCCGGGGGCCGCGGCCGGGCCGTCGGGCGCCGGCCGGGTGAGACTGGCCGGGTGCCCGATCCGCTCGATCCCGCCCCGCACGACGCCGCCGATCCGCTCGCGTCGTTCCGGGAGCGGTTCACCCCCGCCCCGGGCGTCGTCGCCTACCTGGACGGCAACTCGCTCGGCCGCCCGCCCGCGGCCGCCGCCGACCGGCTGGCCGAGTTCGTCCGCGACGACTGGGGCACCCGGCTGATCCGCGGCTGGGACGAGGGCTGGTGGACCCTGCCGGAACGGCTCGGCGACCGGATCGGCGGGCTGGCGCTCGGCGCGGCACCCGGGCAGACCGTCGTCGCCGACTCGACGACGGTGCTGCTGCACAAACTGGCGACCGCCGCGGTCGCGCTGCGCCCGGGCCGCGACGAGATCGTCACCGACACCGGCAACTTCCCCACCGACCGCGACGTGCTCGACGGCATCGCCGACGCGCGCGGCCTGACCGTCCGCCGGATCCGGACCGACCCGGCGGCCGGGATCACCCCGGAGCAGGTCGCCGCCGCCGTGTCCGGGCGGACCGCGCTGGTCAGCTTCAGCCACGTCGGGTACCGGTCCGGCTGGATCGCCGACGCGCCCGCGATCACCCGGATCGCGCACGACGCGGGCGCGCTCGTGCTGTGGGACCTGTCGCACTCCGCCGGATCGGTCCCGGTCGAGCTGGACGCCTGGGGCGCCGACCTGGCGGCCGGCTGCACCTACAAGTACCTCAACGGCGGGCCGGGCTCCCCGGCGTTCGGCTACGTCCGCGCCGATCTGCTCGCCGACGTCGAGAACCCGGTGCGCGGCTGGGTCGGCCGGGCCGACCCGTTCGGCATGACCGACGGCTTCGCGCCCGCCGACGGGGTGCGCCGGATGCTGTCCGGGACACCGCCGGTGCTGGCGACGGTGCCGCTGCAGGTGTCGCTGGAGATGCTCGCCGAGGCCGGGATCGGCGCGGTCCGGGAGAAGTCGCGGCGGCTCACCCGCTACGCCCTGGAGCTGGCCGACGCCTGGCTGGTGCCGCACGGCGTCGCCGTCGCGTCGCCGCGCGACCCGGACCGCCGCGGCGGCCACGTGACGCTGACCCGGCCGGGGTTCGCCGGGCTGCTCGGGCCGCTGCACGCCGCCGGGGTGATCCCGGACTACCGCGGCCCGGACGGCCTGCGGATCGGCCCGGCGCCGCTGTCGACGTCGTTCGCGGAGCTGCACGCCGGGCTGTCGGTGCTGCGCTCGCTGGTCGCCGGCTGACCGGCCGGGACCAGGACGGCCTGCACGTGGCCGTCCCGCTCGACGGTGCCCGCGACGTCGACCGGGACGTCGTGGCCGAACCCGGGACCGCCGGTGACGAAGGTGTGGAACTCGCCGTTCTCGCCGCACGGATCGGTCCCGGCGGGCAGGTCGCCGAGGAAGGCGGCGTCGAACGCCCGCCCGGCGAGCCCGGCGGGCAGCCGGGCCGGATCGACGGCGACGACGACCGCGCGCAGGCCGTCGCCGATCATCCGCCGGGCCAGCTCCGCGGTGCCGGTGCCCCACAGCGGGAACTCCCCGGCGACGCCGGTGCCCGCGAGGACCGCCTCGCGGAACGCGCGGACGTCGGCCAGCGCCAGGTCGCCGCAGACCAGCCGGGACACCCCGGCCGCGCGGGCGGTGGCGAGCGCAGTGCGGATCCGCGCGGTGTACTCGCCGTCCGGGCACGGCGACGGCAGCTCGACCGTGTGCAGGGGCAGCCCCAGCGCCGCCGCCTGGGCCTCGAGCAGCGGCAGCCCGACGCCGTGCGCCGGGATCTCGGCCGCCGCCCCGGCCGGGCGCGCGGTCGTGCTGAGCAGCCCGGTCACCCGCAGCCCGGACGCGCGCGCCGCGGCGAGCGCGGTCGCCGCGTCCTTCCCACCGGACCAGCTCACCCAGACGTCGCTCACGGCTGCGACGGTAGTCGCAATCCGCTGCGCGGAACGGCGGACCGCCGCAGTCCGGACAGTGATGATTTGTCACGCAACGTGTTCCCGGCCTGCGGAACAGCAGGTGGGGGGACGTTGCGCCGGCCGCTGCGCGTACTACCGTGGCAGGGTGCCCGAACGCCACGACGATGCCACCGTGACGGCGTGGTCGCTGGCCGCCGGGTCCGGTGACCAGGCCGCGCTGACGGCGTTCGTCCGGGCCACCCAGGCCGACGTGTACCGGTTCCTGGTGCACCTGAACGGCCCCGCCGACGCGGAGGACCTCACCCAGGAGACCTACCTGCGGGCGCTGCGGACGCTGTCCACCTTCGAGGGCCGGTCCAGCGCGCGCACCTGGCTGCTGTCGGTCGCCCGCCGGGTCGCCGTCGACGCGGTCCGCACCGCGGTGCGCCGGCCGCGGACCCGCGATCTCGGTGACGACGCGCTGGAGACGATGGAGCGGATGGTTCCGCGCAGCGGGGCGCAGGAGGCGGTCGTGCTGCGGGCGCTGATCGACGACCTGCCGGCGGACCGCCGCGAGGCGTTCGTGCTCACCCAGATCCTGGATCTCGGCTACGCCGAGGCCGCGCAGGTCTGTTGCTGCCCGGTCGGCACCATCCGGTCCCGGGTGGCGCGGGCCCGGGAGGACCTGGTGCGCGCGCTGGAGGCGGACACCGCCGCACCCGGGCCGCGGCGGGCGCTCCGGTCCGCACCGCGCTGACGCAGCGCTGGTGCAGCGCTGGTGCAGCGCTGGTGCAGCGCTGACACAGCGCGCGTGCACGGCCGCGCCGCGCCGACCGGGTGACGCCCGTCGCACCGGGAACCGGGCGGGTGACGGCGACGACCAACCGGTACGTGCCCCCGTCGGACCCGCCGCTCCCCCAGGAGGTCCCGTGATCGCGTCCCTGCCCGTGGCGCTCACCCTGACCGCGCTGTTCGTGCTGACCGGCGGCTACGCGCTGCTGCGCTGGTCGGGTGCCGTCGCCGAGGCCGCGCCGCCCGGGCGGCGCACCTCGGAGCTGGCGCACCTGCTGATGAGCGCGGCGATGGTCGTGATGACCTGGACCTGGTACGGAACCACCGGCCTGTGGTTCCAGATCCTGCTCTTCGGCGGGTTCGCGGTGTTCTTCGCGGCCGACGCGGTCCGCCGCAGGCGGCACCGGCTGCACGGCTGCACCGGCGGCTCGGCGCATGCACTGATGGCGGCCGCGATGGTGTGGATGCTCGCCGCGATGCCGCTGATCATGCCCGCCCCGGTGACCGCCCCGGCGGGCGGCGGGGGGCACACCGGCCACGTCGGGCACGACGCCGGCGCCGACCACGCGGCACACGCGGCCGGTCAGGCCGGCTGGGCGGTCGGCGTGACCGTGGCGCTGTGCGCGGCGCTGCTGGCCGTCGCCGGGTTCTGGGCCGTCCGGGCGCTCGCCGCCGACGGCCACGGGCACGCCGCCGACGAGGACTTCCCCGGCGCCCCGCTGGATCCGGCGGGCGTCGGCAGCGACAGCACGGCCGCCACCGGCACCGGCACCGCCACCGGAACAGGCACGGCCACCTCCACCCGCACGGCCACCCCCACCCGCACAGCCACGGCCGGCACCTCAGCGGGCCCCGGCGACATCCGCACGAACAACCCGGCCGGACCCCCCACCGCGGTCCCCGCCGGAACCGCCACCGGGGTCCCCGCCGGAACCGCCACCGGCCCCCCCGCCGCGACCGGCCCGGCGACCACCTCGACCGCCGTCGCCGAACACCCGGACGAAGCGGGCGCACCGGACGCGCCGTGCACGCCGGGCACACCGCGGCGCCCGCTGTTCGGCCCGCGCACGGACGCCGGCTGCCACGCCCTCATGAGCATCGGCATGGTCCTGATGCTCGCGGCGATGGTGGCGGGCTGGTGACCGCCGCACCCGAGGCCCGGCCCGGTCCCCCCGCCCCGGCCCGCCCGGGCGGCCCGTTCCGCGGGCTCCGGCCGCTGGTCATCCGCATCCACTTCTACGCGGGCCTGATCGTCGGCCCGTTCCTGCTGGTCGCCGCGATCACCGGGCTGCTCTACACGCTGACCCCGCAGATCGAGCGCTGGGCACACGCCGACGCGCTGTACACCCCGGTCAGCGGGCCCGAGCTGCCGATCGCCGAGCAGGTCGCCGCCGCCGTCGCCACCCAGCCCGGGCTGCCGGTCACCGAACTGCGGCCGTCACCCGAGCCGGGCGTCACCACCCGGGTGTCCTTCGACGCCGATCTCGCCCCCAGCTACAACCGGACCGTCTTCGTCGATCCCTACACCGCCGACGTGCGGGCCACCCTGGACACCTACGCCGAGTGGCTCCCGGTCCGCGCGGTGATCGACAACCTGCACCGGTCGCTGCTGCTCGGCCCGCCCGGCCAGGTGTACTCCGAGCTGGCCGCGTCGTGGCTGGCGGTGCTGACCGTCTCCGGGCTGGTCGTGCAGCTGACCCGGCGGGTGCGCGCCCGTCGCGAACGGGTGCTGCCCCGGACCGGCGGATCCCCGCGTTCCCGGCTCATGTCCTGGCACGGGGCGGTCGGCATCTGGGCGTCGGTCGGGTTCCTGTTCCTGGCCGCGACCGGCCTGACCTGGTCGCAGTTCGCCGGCTCGAACGTGTCCTCGCTGCGCACCGCCCTGGACTGGACCACCCCGACGGTCAGCGGCACCCCGCTCACCGGATCGGCGGGCGCCCCGGCCGTCGGGGACACCGTCGGCGCCGACACCGCACTCGTCCTGGACGCCGCCCGCGCGGACGGGCTGACCGGCCCGGTCGAGGTGCTGCCGGGCGACCCGGGCGAGGCGTGGTCGGTGATCGGGACGGTGCGCAGCTGGCCCACCCGGATGGACTCGGTCGCCGTCGACCCGACGAGCGGCGCGATCGTCGACCGGCTCGCCTTCGACGACTGGCCGGTCGCGGCGAAGCTGGCCCGCTGGGGCGTCGACGCGCACATGGGGCTGCTGTTCGGCGTCGCCAACCAGATCGCGCTGGCCGCGCTGGCGGCGGCACTGATCGTGCTGGTCGTGTGGGGGTACCGGATGTGGTGGCTGCGCAGACCCACGCTGCCCGGCGGCCGCCGGTACGCGGGCCCGCCGGGATCGCGGGAACGCCCGGCACCGGCGTCGGTGGCGCTGGTCGCGGGGCTGGCACTGCTGATCGGGCTGGCCATGCCGGTGCTCGGCATCTCGCTGGTCGCCTTCCTGCTGCTGGACGCCGCGCTGGCCGCCCGCCGGGCGTCCACCGGGGTGGACCCGACGCCCGCGGCCGTGTCGCAGCGGATGACGCGGCCACCGAACGGGTAGACCCGGGGCACGCCCATCCCGTAAGGAGCCGCCCGTGTTCTGGTCCTCACCCGCTCCCTGGACGACCGGCGAGATCCCGCCCCAGCACGGGCGCACCGTCGTCGTCACCGGCGCGAACAGCGGGCTCGGCCTGGAGACGGCGCGCGCGCTGGTCCGGGCGGGCGCCCGGGTGGTGCTCGCGGTGCGCGACACCGACCGGGGCGACGCCGTCGCCGGCGAGCTCGGCGGTGCCGCGAGCGTGCGGCGGCTGGACCTGGCCGACCTGACGTCGGTCCGCGAGTGCGCGGCCGGCATCGAGGGCCCGGTGGACGTGCTGGTGAACAACGCCGGGCTGATGGCGGTCCCGCAGGGCCGCACCGCCGACGGGTTCGAGATGCAGCTCGGTGTGAACTTCCTCGGCCACTTCGCGCTGACCGGCCTGCTCGCCGACCGGATCACCGACCGGGTCGTCACGCTGTCCAGCCAGATGCACCGGCTGGGCCGGATCGACCTCGACGACCTCAACGTCGAACGCCGCCGCTACGAGCGCTGGACCGCCTACTGCCAGTCGAAGCTGGCCTGCCTGATGTTCGCCTACGAGCTGGAGCACCGCTTCGTCGCCGCCGGTTCCCGGCTGCGGTCGACGGCCGCCCATCCCGGCTTCGCGGCCACGAACCTGCAGGGGCGCACCGAGTCGTTCCAGGACACCCTGGTCGGCCTCGCCACCCGGGTCGTCGCCCAGTCCGCGGCGGCCGGCGCGCTGCCCGCCCTGTTCGCGGCGACCGTCCCGGACCTGCCCGGCGGCGCCTACATCGGGCCGGACGGCATCGGCGAGGGGCGCGGCAACCCGCGTCCGGTCGGCTCGTCGCCCGCGTCGCACGACCGCCGGGTGCAGCGCGCGCTGTGGGAGCGGGCCGAGGAGCTGACGAAGGTCGGCTTCCCGGTGTGACGCCGGGCCGGTGCGTCCGGCACCGATGAGTTCACCCGCCCCGGCCGGTCGGTACCCGTACACGGCGTGAGGAGGCCGCATGAGCGGGGTACGGGTACTGGTCGGCACGCGCAAGGGCGTGTTCGTGCTGACGGCGGACGGGACACGACGGGACTGGACGGTCACCGGCCCGCTGTTCGGCGGCTGGGAGGCCTACCACGTCACCGGGTCGCCGTCGGACCCCGACCGGCTGTGGGCCGCGCTGTCGATGGGCTGGTTCGGCCAGCAGCTGCAACGCTCCGACGACGGCGGCCGCAGCTGGGCGCCGACCGGCAACGACTTCAGCTACGCCGGCGTCCCGGGCACCCACCAGAGTTTCGACGGCACGCCGCACCCCTGGGAGTTCACCCGGGTCTGGAAGCTGGCGCCGTCGCCGTCCGACCCGGACACCCTGCTGGCCGGCGTGCAGGACGCGGCCCTGTTCCGCTCCGTCGACGGCGGCGACAGCTGGACCGAGGTCCGCGGGCTGCGCGAGCACGGGTCCGGGCCGCACTGGCAGCCCGGCGCGGGCGGGATGTGCCTGCACACGATCTGTCCGGACCCGCGCGACGACGCCGCGCTGCTGGTCGCGATCTCGGCCGCCGGCGTCTTCCGCACCGACGACGGCGGCGCCAGCTGGCGGGCCGCCAACCGCGGCCTGGTCAGCGACGGCATCCCCGACCCGGACGCCGAGGTCGGGCACTGCGTGCACAAGCTCGCCCGGCACCCGGACCGGCCGGACACCGTCTACATGCAGAAGCACTGGGACGTCATGCGGTCCGACGACGGCGGCGACTCCTGGTACGACATCGGCGACGGCCTGCCCAGCGACTTCGGCTTCGTCGTCGACGTGCACGCGCACGAGCCGGACACCGTCTACGTCGTCCCGATCACCAGCGACGCCGAGCACTACCCGCCGGACGGGCGGCTGCGCGTCTACCGCAGCCGCACCGGCGGCGGCGGGTGGGAGCCGCTGACCAGCGGCCTGCCGCAGGAACACTGCTACGTCGACGTGCTGCGCGACGCGATGGCCGTCGACCGGCTCGACGAGTGCGGGATCTACGTCGGCACCACCGGCGGCCAGGTGTACGCCTCGCCGGACGCCGGGGACACCTGGACACCGATCGTGCGCGACCTGCCCGCCGTGCTGTCGGTGGAGGTGCAGACGCTGGGGGCCGCGTCGTGACCGCGACCTGCACGGTCCGCGTGCTGCTGCCCGCCCAGCTGCGCCGGCTGGCCCGGGTCGACGGCGAGCTCACCGTCCCGGTCGCCGGGCCGCCGGTCTCGCTCGGGGCGGTGCTCGACGCCGTCGAACGGCGGCATCCGGAGCTGTGCGGGACGATCCGCGATCGCGGGTCCGGGCGGCGCAGGCCCTACCTGCGCTACTTCGCCTGCGAGGAGGACCTCTCGCACTCCCCGGCCGGGGCCGCGCTGCCGCCCGCCGTCGCCCGGGGCGACGAGCCGTTGCTGGTCGTCGGGGCGATGGCGGGCGGCTGAGCCGGGCCCAGATCAGTGCTTCGTGGAGCGGGTGAAGCCCTCCGGGACGATCAGGTCGTCGCGGGTCAGCTCGTGGATCGACTTCTTCCCGAGCCCCAGCAGCGCCTCGTCGATGCCCTTGTAGAGGATCGACAGCACGTTCGTGACCCCGCGCTCGCCCTGCGCGGCCATCCCCCACAGGTAGGCGCGGCCGATCAGGCAGGCCCGGGCGCCGAGGGCGAGCGCCTTGACCACGTCGGAGCCGCGGCGGACGCCGCCGTCCATCAGCACCTCGATCTCGTCCCCGACGGCGTCGACGACCGCCGGCAGCGCCCGGATCGCGGCCGGGGTGCCGTCCAGGTTGTTCCCGCCGTGGTTGGACACCGAGATCGCGGTGGCGCCGGCGTCGACGGCCCGGCGGGCGTCGTCCGGGTGCATGATGCCCTTGATCATGAACGGCCCGCCCCACTGCTCGCGCAGCCAGGCGATGTCGTCCCAGGTCGGCAGCGGGGTGGTCCACCAGACGCCGTACGCGCCGAAGAAGGTGGGCGCGTCGCCGCCGCCGGGGGGCGCCATGTTCGGCGCCTTGAGGTCCGGGATCCGGCCGCTCTTCGCCCAGTCCAGCAGGTAGCGCGGCTTGGTGATCATCTCCGGCGCGAACTGCAGCGCGGCCTTCAGGTCGACCTTCTCCGGGATGGGCGGGCTGCCCCAGTCCCGGCGGGTGGCGAAGGTCCAGTCCAGGGTCACGATCAGCGCCTTCGCGCCGGCCGCCCTGGCCCGCTCGGCCCGGGCCAGGATGTCCTCCTTGGAACCGGCCCAGTAGACCTGGAAGAACACCTTGTCGTTGACCGCGCAGACGTCCTCCACCGAGCGCGACGCGAACGACGACAGGCCCATCGCGGTCGACACGGTCTGCTCGGGGTTCAGCGGGTTCTGGATGTTGGAGCTGGCGGCGGCGCGGGCGACCGCGACCTCGCCCTCCGGGTCGACCGCCTGCACGCCGGTCGGCGAGATGACCACCGGCAGGTCGATCTCCTGCCCCAGCACGGTGGTCCGCTGGTCGCGCTGCGGCGGCAGGCCGGCGATGTGCGGGCGGAAGCCCAGCTCGTCGAACGCGGCGACGTTGTCGGACAGCGTGATGCCCTGTTCCGCCCCGGCCACCAGCGCGTAGTAGACGGATCTCGGGAGCCGGCGGCGCGCCCGGCGCTGCGCCTCCGCGACCGTCTCGAACCAGTCCTTGGTGCTCGCCATCGCTGCCCCTTCGCAGTGTCCCGGTGCCGCCGCGCGGTGCGCGTGCCCAGCACGGTCCGCATGCGGCGCGTCACCGACGGTCGTGCCGGTACGCACGGTCACGGGTGTCGGACCGCACCGCACCGTATCGTTTCGGCACCGAGTGCCACAATATGGCGGGCCGTCACCCCGTCCGATCGGCGAGGCCCGGACCATCCGCCCGACCAGCGACGACACCGCCGGGCCGGGCCGGTGGCCGCGGGGTACCCCGGTCTGCCGCGGTCCCGGGTCACGCCACGCGAACAGCAGCCCCCGGACGGCCTACACCGGATCGTGGCGACGCGCGCGGAGGACCGGCCGTCGGTAACTCTCCGCAGCCTCGATACGGTGTGCCCGCAGTCACCGGTCAGCGGGCGGCAGGCCCGCGGCAAGGAGGAGCCGTGTACAGCCACGCGCGGGGTGGGCACGCTTCCGGTGCGACGCCGGTCGTCTCCGGCTCGGCCGGGTACGGCATGCCGTCCGGCTACGGGGCGCCGCCCGGATACGGGGCGAGCAACCACCGGCCGATCGGCCTGCCCGGGCAGGCGCGGGCCCCCGAGCCGCCGCCGCAGCAGCCGTCGCCGGTTGGTGCGCTGCTGACCGTCCTGGCGGTGGACGACGAGGAGCCGGCCCTGCTGGAGCTCGCCCACCTGCTCGGCGAGGACCCGCGGGTGGACACGGTGCTCACCGCGCCGGACGCCACCGAGGCGCTGCGGATCCTGCACGGCTCCCAGGCCGACGCCTCCAAGCCCGGCGTCGACGTGGTGTTCCTCGACATCCGGATGCCCGGCCTGGACGGCCTGGAGCTCGCCAGGGTGCTCAACGCGATGGCCGATCCGCCGCCGGTCGTGTTCGTCACCGCGCACGACGACCGCGCCGTCGACGCCTATGAGGTCGGCGCCGTCGACTACCTGCTCAAGCCGCTGCGCAGCGAGCGCCTCGCCGGGTCGCTGGACCGGACCGTCGCACTGCACGCCGCCCGCCGCGCCGAGGCCGCACCGCCCGGCCCGGCCGGGCACCCCGCCCAGCCGGGCGGCCAGCAGGTGCCCCCCGGCCGCCGGGGCGCCCCCGCCGCCAACTCCGACGACGAGGTGGTCCCGGTCGAGCTGGCCGGCACCACCAAGCTCGTGCCGCGCTCGTCGATCCGGTTCGTGGAGGCGCAGGGCGACTACGCCCGGTTGCACACCAACGAGGGCAGCCACCTCGTCCGGATCCCGGTCTCGGTGCTGGAGGACCGGTGGGGCGAGGCCGGCTTCGTCCGGATCCACCGCGCGTACCTGGTGGCGCTGGCGCTGATCACCGAGCTGCGGATGTCCGGCTCCGGCTACGTCGTGCGGCTCGGCAACGGCCCGGGTGCGGTCGAGCTGCCGGTCAGCCGGCGGCACACCGCCGGGCTGAAGCGGATCCTGCGCGGTCGACCGCCGCGGCCGCAGCGCGGGCCCGACGACGGCCCGGACGGCCCGATCCTCCCCCGCTGACACCCGACTCCCCTCCGGCTGACAGCCCGCCGGCGCCCGGCGACACGCCGCACACGCTCCGCGCTGCCACGGAGGCCCCGCTCACCTAGCCTGGCGACCGGTGTCCACCTCGCGGGTAACTCAGCCGACCACCGTCCGTCATCGACCGGGGCGGTCGATCCGCCCGCTCACCCTGATCGGCACGCTGCTCGCGCTCTGCGCGCTGCTCGCCGGCTGCACGAACGATCCCGCGCCGGACGCGGAACCCGCGCCGCCGCCCACCCCCGAGGCCGCGCCGACCAGCGCCGAGCCGCCGGTGCCCGAGCTGCCCGGCGGCGGCACCGAGCTGTTCCCGCAGCGCCGGATGGTGGCGCTCTACGGCCATCCCGGGACGCCCGCGATGGGGGTGCTCGGCGAGCAGGACATCGCCGCGTCGATCGCGCGGGCCCAGGACCTGGCGGCCGACTTCCAGCCACTCGTCGACGAGCCGGTGGTGCCCGCCTTCGAGATCATCGCGACGGTCGCCGACACCGCACCCGGGCCGGACGGCGACTACTCGGCCGAGATGAGCGTCGAGGAGCTGCGGCCCTGGGTGGAACATGCCGGGCAGGCCGGCGTCTACGTGGTGCTGGACCTGCAGCCGGGCCGGGCCGACTTCCGCACCCAGGCGCAACGCTACACCGAGCTGCTCGCGCAGCCGCACGTCGGGCTCGCGCTCGATCCGGAGTGGCGGCTGACGGACGGGCAGCGGCACGGCGCCCAGGTCGGCTCGGTGAGCGCGGCGGAGGTCAACGCGACCTCGGAGTGGCTGGCCGGGCTGGTCCGGGAGCGGAACCTGCCGCAGAAGGTCTTCCTGCTGCACCAGTTCCAGGTGCCGATGATCTCCGACCGGGCCGACGTGGTGACCTCGCACCCGGAGCTCGCCACCGTGCTGCACGCGGACGGCTTCGGCACCCCGCAGGAGAAGATCGAGACCTGGAACACGCTGCACTCCGCGCCCGGGCCGGAGGGGCTCTGGTGGGGCTGGAAGAACTTCCTCGACGAGGACTCGCCGACCTTCACCCCGCGCCAGACCTACGACGTCCGGCCCGAGTCCCCGGTGTTCGTCTCGTACCAGTGACGGGTATGTCCGGAGCCTCCCGTGACCTCCCCCGGAACACCCACAGGGGTGGGTGGCCGGGCACCGAGATCGTGATCACGGCAAGTACTCTCGGGTGACCCGAGCGCCGGAGCCGCCGCCGGTGCAGACACCCGTGCCCGGGTCCCGACGCCCGGCACGGCGGGCCCGACCGTGCCGATCAGTGAAGGGGGTGCCGGGTGGCGGAACCACCGCGCGAGGACCCCCATGGCCACGACCCGGCCCGGTCCGGCCCGTCGCGGGACGGCAGGCGTTCCGGGCGGCGCGACGACCGCCCGCACCCGCGGTCCGACGGCCGCCGCGAGCATCCGGCACCGGACGGCGGCGACCCGCGTGATCCCGGCAGGCAGCAGGCCGATCCTCGGCCCGGCCCCGCCGGCGGGCGGCACTCCGGTCCGCAGCCGGCCGGCCGGCCCGGGGCGGTGAACCCGCCGGGCGGTCGCGGTGGTGGGCAGCAGCGTCCGGGGGGCGCGGCGGCCGTGCCCGGTGGCTCCGGTGGCCCGGGCGTACCCGGCGCCGGTGGGCCCGGTCCCTCCGGCGGCGGCCCCGGTGGCTCCGGTCCCGGCCCGAACGGCCGTGGCGTCGAGCGGCCGCCGACCGGTGCCCACGGCCGGCCCCCCGCGGGCACCGGACCCGAGCGGCGTCCGGGCGGCCCGCCGCCGGGGGGGCACGGACGGCCCGGCCGGGCCCCGGGCCCGCCGGGACCCGACGACCGGGGCGAGCCCCCCGGCGACCCGGACGGCCCGTGGTTGCGCCGCCGCGAGCGCGAGGCCGCCGCCGCGGCCGAGCGGTCCGCCGCCTGGCGCGCACGCGCCTCGAGACCCGATCCGGCGGCCGGCCGGAGCGGGCACAGCGACAGCAGGCCGACCGACATCCGATCGATCCGGGCGACCCGGCGCGGGATCGGCGAGACCGTCAGCGCGACGGCCGTACCGGGCCGCCCGGACACCGCCGCCGAGCGCCGCCGGTACCGCGCCGCCGAACCGGACGCGCCCCCCGCGGAGCGCGACCGCGCCGCCCGGCTCAGCGGGGAGCTGCCGGTCGTGCCGCGCCGCGGTCCGGGTTCCCGGCCCGACCCCTCCGGTGACGGCGGACCGGCCGCGCCCGGACGGCCCGGGACGCCCCCCGGAACGCAGGCCCCGCCCCAGGACCGCGCCGCCCCGCCCGCCGGTGGCCCCGCAGCAGGTGGCCCGGCGGCAGGTGGGCCGGCAGCGGGTGGCCCGGCAGGTGGCCCGCCCCCCGGTGCACCTCCGGCGCGCCCGGACGGCGCACCGGGCCGGGGCCGCCCCGACGGCGCGCCGGCCCGGCCCGGTGCGCCGGGGCCGCGCCGTCCCGGCTCGCCGCCCGACGCGGACCCGGGATCCGACCAGGCCGGCCCCGGTCGGCCCGGCACCCGGCCACCGGCCCGGCCGCCGCGTGCGCCGGGTCCGCCCGCCGACGCCCCGGCCGACGGTGCCCTCGGTACCGGAGCCGGAGCCGACGGTGCCGCCCGTGCCGGTGCAGCCGGTGCCGGTGCCCGGGGCACCGCCGCCGGTGCCGGTGCCGGTGCCGCAGCAGCCGGTGCCGCAGGCGCCTGGGGCCACCGCGGCCCGGCCCGCCCGGGCAGCGCCCCGCGCGGCGGTGCCCACCCGTCCGGCCGCGGCCCCGGCGCCCGGCCCGGCGGCGCCCCGCGTCCCACCGACCGCCCTGCCGACCGGGCCGCCGACCGCCCCGGGGACCGCCCTGCGGACCGGGCGGGCGCCCCGGCGCGCCGGCGTCCGGTGGACACCGCGCGGGCGACCCTGGGCGCCGCGCTCGGCCTCACCGCCGCCTCCGCGGTCGTCCCCGGGTCCGGCCATCTCGCGCTGCGCCGCCGCCGCACCGGCGGGCTGATCCTCGGGACGGTCCTCGCGGTCGTCGTGTCGCTCGCCCTGCTGGTGCTGCTCGCCCGGCGCTCCACGCTCCTGCAGAACCTGCTGTCCACCACCACGCTCACCGTGATCGCCGGGCTGCTGGTGCTCGGCGGGATCGGCTGGATCGCGCAGGTCGCCCGCACCTACGCGCTCGCCCGGCCGCGCGGCATGCCGCTCGGCCAGAAGGTTCTCGGCACCGCGACCGCGGCGCTGATGTGCCTGACCGTGGCCGTCCCGTTCGGGTACGGCGTCGAGCTCCTCAACTCCCAGCGCGGGCTGCTGAACTCGCTGTTCCAGGGCGGCGGGACGTCCGCCGCGGAGGCACTCGGGAAGCCCCGGCTGAACGTGCTGCTGCTCGGCAGCGACGCGGGCGACGACCGCGCGGGCACCCGCACCGACACGATGATGCTCGCCAGCATCGACACCCGCTCCGGGCGGACGACGCTGTTCAGCCTCCCCCGCAACATCCAGCGCGCCGAGTTCCCGCCCGGCACCCCGGCCGCGGAGGAGTTCCCGAACGGGTTCAACGACCCGTCCGGCTCGGCCGGGGACTACCTGCTCAACGGCGTCTACGCCTACGGCGAGCAGAACCCGCAGATCGCGCCGCCGGGCCCGACCCGCTTCCCCGGCATCAACCTGCTGCAGTCGACCATCTCGTACATGACCGGCCTGCCGATCGACTACTACCTCGAGGTCAACATGGCGGGCTTCTCCGCCATGATCGACGCGGTCGGCGGGGTCACCGTGAACGTCGGCCCGGATCCGGTCCCGGTCGGCGGGGTCACCGCGTTCGGCCGCTACACCACCCCGGACCGCTACATCCAGCCCGGCGTGCAGACCCTCGACGGCGAGGACGCGCTGTGGTTCGCGCGCTCCCGCCGGGACGGCACCGACTACCAGCGGATGGGCCGGCAGCGCTGCCTGATCCAGGCGGTGATCACCGAGACCAGCGCGACCGAGCTGATCGGCCGGTTCCAGAGCATCGCGGCCGTCACCCGGGACAACGTCGCCACCGACATGCCGCAGCAGGTGCTGCCGGCGCTGGCCGTGCTCGCCGACGAGGGCTTCCGGCTGGAGAGCGTCGCGTTCGACCCGTCACTGCCGGACCCGAACTCGTCCACCGGCTTCTTCGTCACCGCGGACCCGGACATCGAGTACATGCGCGAGGTCGTCCGGGACGCGATCGCGGACCCGCCGCCCGCCCCGGACCCGGCCCTCGCCGCCCCGACGACGGAACCGGGCCCGACGACCGAGGCCCCCGCCACGTCGTCGACGCAGACCGCCGGGCCCGACGAGGAGGAGGAGCCGGCCTCGGCCGCCCCCCAGTCGGTCGAGGACGCGTGCGCCGCGGTCGGTGCCGCCGACGTGCCGGCCGGCGAGGAGGAGGAGATCCCCGGCTGATCACGCGGCGGCGGGGCCCCGGTCACGCGGTGGCGAAGGCCCCCAGCACGCGGTCCGGGCGGATCCCGGCGAAGTGCGACTGCCAGATCTCGTAGTAGAGGAACTCCTCCTCGCTGCGCAGCGGCCAGGAGTGCTCGGGATGGTCGGGCACGCTGCGGGTCTCCCCGGACAGCCGCGCCGCCTCGGCCTTGCGGGCCGCCAGCTCGGCGAGCACGGTGCCCGCGCCGGAGCCGTCGCCGAACTGCTCCTTGCCCCGCCACAGCAGGTCCTCGGGCAGCCAGCCCTCGAACGCCTCGCGCAGGATCGCCTTCTCCGGGCGGCCGTCCGGGCGCTGCTTCCACTCCGGGGGCAGCGCCAGCGCGGTGCGGACCAGGACGGAGTCCAGGAACGGCTCGCGGGCCTCCAGCCCGAAGTACATCGTGGTGCGGTCGCAGCGCTGCAGGTTCAGGTGGTGCAGCTGCTCCAGCGAGCGGACCAGCTCGGCCTGCAGGGTGTCCGGGTCGGCGTACTCCGGCCCGTGGGTGTACGAGTACCCGGCGAACAGCTCGTCGGCGCCCTCCCCGGTCAGCACGACCTTGACCTTCTTCGCCGCCTCGCGGGCCAGGATCAGGTTCGGCACCGCGCTGCGGACCAGCGCCGGGTCGTAGTGCTCGATGACCTCGACGGCGTGGTCGAGCGCCTCGCCGATGTCCTCGGCGGTCACCAGGATCTCGTGGTGGTCCGAGCCGATGTGCGCGGCGACCTTGCGGGCCGCGATCAGGTCGCCGGAGTCCTCGGTGCCGACGGCGAAGGTGGGCAGCTGCTCGCCGCGCGCCCGGGCCTCCTGCGCGGCGATCGCCGCGACCAGCGCCGAGTCCAGCCCACCGGAGAGGAACACGCCCACGCCGACGTCGGACATCATCCGGCGGCGCACCGCGGAGATGACGGCCTCGCGGACCCGGGACAGGTCGGCGTCGTCCCAGCCGGGACGGATCGCGCGCCGCGCCGGACGCACCTCGACCGGCACCGACTCGGCGAACCGGACCAGCCCGGACGACGGGCTCCACAGGCAGCCGGGCGGGAACGACTCGACGTAGGGCCGGTCGGACTCGTCGAAGGCCCGCAGCTCGCTGGCGAACAGCACCGTCGCGTGCGGGTCCGGGTCGGTGTAGGGGACGGTGTCGCCGGCCCCGTCGGCCAGCTGCGTCGGGGGCACCCAGTAGAGCGGCTTCACCCCGAACGGGTCCCTGGCGACCAGGGCCGAGCCGTCGTTGCGGCCCATCGCGACGGCGAACATGCCGTTCAGCGAGGCGACGGCGACCTGCCCGTCCCACATCACCGCGTGCAGCGCCGCCTCGGTGTCGGACTTGGTGCGCACCGTGCCGTCCGGGAACGCCTTGCTGATCCGCTCGTGGTTGTAGATCTCACCGTTGCCGACGATCCAGGCCGTCTCGGCCGCGTCGGACATCGGCTGGTGACCACCGCTCACGTCCATGATCGACAGCCGCTGGTGGCCGAGCCAGGAGTTCCCGACCACCTGGATCCCGGTGTCGTCGGGGCCGCGGTGCGCCACCCTGGCGAGCATCCGCTCGTACTTGTCGGTGTCCTTCGGTCGTCCCACTGCTGTACCGCCGAAAGCGGCGACGATCCCGCACATACGATTCATGGTCCCACGTCCGGATGAGCGTGCATCTCGCTTGTGCATGATCGAGGTGTGAGTTCGGACTCTGAGATGCGTTTCCGGGTCGTTTCGGATTGCTCTGTTGCGCCGGTGTTCGTACGGTCGGGGACTGGCCGGACGGCCCCTCGTCGCGCTCGACCGACCGTCGAGTCACCAGGACCGCCCCCGCTCGGGACGGGAGGAGCCAACCCGGCCGTGGAGCAGGGCGCGGACACCCCGCGCACCGGAGCGACCTACGAGGGGCGGACCCAGTGAGCACGGCAGGGCACGACGGACAACAGGACCGGCACAAGGTCGTGATCGTCGGCGGTGGGTTCGGCGGCGTGCAGGCCGCCAAGGCACTCAAGGGCGCCGACGTCGACGTCACCATCGTCGACCGCACCAACCACCACCTCTTCCAGCCGCTGCTCTACCAGGTCGCGACCGGGATCCTGTCCCCCGGCCTGATCGCCCCGGCGCTGCGCCGGGTGCTGAAGAAGCAGCGCAACGTCCGGACCCTGCTCGCCGAGGTCGGCGAGATCGACCTGGACGGCAAGATCGTGCACGCGGCCGCCCCGGACGGGCAGCGGATCGACCTGGCCTACGACACCCTCGTCGTCGCCGCCGGCGCCACGCACGCCTACTTCGGGCACCCGGAGTGGTCCGAGCACGCCCCCGGCATGAAGACCATCGAGGACGCCCGGTTGCTGCGCTCGCGCATCCTCGGCGCCTACGAGCTGGCCGAGGTGGCCGAGGACCCGGCCGAGCAGCAGGCCTGGATGACCTTCGTCGTCGTCGGGGCCGGACCGACCGGCGTCGAGCTGGCCGGGCAGCTGTCCGAGCTGGCCCGGCACGTGCTGCCCCGCGAGTACCGGGCCATCGACACCCGGCAGGCGCGGATCATCCTGCTCGACGCCGCGCCCGCCGTGCTGCCGCCGTTCGCCAAGAAGCTCCAGCGCTACACGAAGAAGACGCTGGAGAAGAAGGGCATCGAGGTCCGGCTGAACACCATGGCGACCGACATGGACGCCGACTCGATCACCGTGAAGGGCCCGAACGGCGAGGAGCGGATCACCGCCCGCACCAAGGTGTGGGCGGCCGGCGTGCAGGCGTCCCCGCTGGCCGAGCTGCTCGCCAAGGCGTCCGGCTCCGAGGTCGACCGGGCCGGCCGGCTGTCGGTCGACCCGGACTGCAGCCTGCCCGGGCGCAGGGACGTCTTCGCCGTCGGCGACATGGTCTCGACCATCGACCGGCTGCCCGGCGTCGCGCAGGTCGCGATGCAGCAGGGCACCTACGTCGGCAAGCTGATCGCGGCCCGGGCCAAGGGCGACGACACCACCCCGGCGCCGTTCCGCTACTTCGACAAGGGCTCGATGGCCACCATCGGCGCCCGCGAGGCCGTCGCCGACGTCCGCGGCGTCAAGGTCACCGGCTGGCTCGGCTACCTGCTGTGGTGCTACGTGCACGTCGCCTTCCTGATCGGCTGGGGCAACCGGCTCGGCACGCTGTTCAACTGGGTCCGGTCGCTGCGCTACGCGCGCTACCGCGGGCACCGGCTGATCAGCGTCACCGCGTCCTACGACCGGTCGCTGGACCCGCACGCCGCCGCCGTCGACTCCGCGCACCCGCACGAGAACGTTGAGCACCGGCCCGAGATCGACCCGAACACCCCGTCCGGGCCGGCGCAGCGCCCGGCCGCCTCCGCCTGATCCCCTCCGGGACGCGCGGAACGCCCCGGCCCGGCGGGTCCGGGCGTTCCGCGCGGCGGCGCGCCGTGGCACCGTGACCGGGTGACCCCGGCCATGCAGACGCTGATGCGCGACATCGCGCGGACCTGGGACGACGTCGTCGCCGGGCTGCACGACCGGCGGGACACCGCCGCGGCCGCCGCGCTCCTCGCCGCGGACGTCAGCTGGACCGAGCTGCCCACCGGGGCCGGCGGCACCGGCCACGGCCCGGTGCTCGCCCACCTGGACGCCGTGGTGGCGGCGCTGCCCGCCGGATGGGCGCGCACCCGCGTCTCCCGGACGCTCGACGTGCGCCGGGTCGCCGACGAGCTCCGGTTCTCCTTCGTGCACGACCGCGAGCTGCCCTGGCTGCTGCCGGGCGTTCCGCCCACCCACCGGCCGGCCCAGGTCGCCGCGGTGCAGCTGGCCCGGGTGCGGCAGGGCCGGATCGACGAGGTGCGGATCCTCTGGGACGTCGCGGGCCTGTGCGGCGCGCTCGGCATCCCCGGGCCCGGAGAGCCTTCATGCCGCTGACCTGCGGCAACAGAGTTCACCTTTCCGGTGCGGCGGGCGGTCGCCCGGCTGCGACGAGCAGCGCGTGACCAGCCACGACACGCCCCGTGGAGGGGGTTCCCGCAGGTCGTGAGGGTGTCTCTGCCAGTCTGTACCGCGATCCGCGATACCAATCCGCCCCGGAACGGGGCGCGTGGAACCGAGAGGAGGCGTCAGCGATGGCTCTGCCCACACTGACCCCGGAACAGCGCGCCGAGGCCCTCAAGAAGGCGGCCGCCGCGCGCACCGCCCGCAAGGAGCTCCGCGACAAGATCGCCAGCGGCGAGGAGACCATCCCCGCGGTCCTGGGTCGCGCGAAGACCGATCAGATCGTCGGCAAGACCAAGGTCGCCGATCTGCTCAAGAGCGTCCCGGGCTGGGGCCCGGCGAAGGTCTCCAAGGTGATGGAGGAGGCCGGGATCGACGCGTCGCGCCGGGCCGCCGGTCTCGGCGAGCGTCAGCGCGCGGCCCTGATCGAGAAGGTCGGCTGAGCGAGAAGGTCGGCTGAGGGCCACCACCCTCGCCCGCGACGACCCGGCCCGCAGCACGCGGTCCGGGTCGTCGCACGTCCGGGGCCGGGTGACCCGCCCGCGCGGGGCGCCGGTGCCGTTTGGCAGGCTTCGGCCGTGCAGCACGAGGTCGAGGTCGAGCCCGGCGTGACCGTGTGGGTGGAGGACCTCCCCGCGGCCGACGGTGCGGTGCCCGCCGCGCCGATGCTGCTCGTCGCCGGGGCCGACGAGACCGGCCTGGGCCGCTGGCCGGATCCGCTGGTCGACCGGCTGCGCACCCGGCACCGGGTGGTCCGCTACGACCACCGCGACACCGGGCGTTCGGCGCACCGGTTCGACGAGCACCCCTACCGGCTCGCCGATCTGGCCGCCGACGCGCTACGGGTGCTGGACGCCTGCGGGATCGACCGGGTGCACGCCGTCGGTGCCGCGCTCGGCGGGGAGCTGGTGCAACTGCTCGCGCTCGACCACCCGGACCGGCTGGTGAGCGCCGCGCTGCTGGCCACGACCCCGCTGGAGACGGCTCCCCCGGGCACGACCGCGGCGGGCCCGTCCGGCGGCGGGCTGCCCGGGCCGGCCCGGGAGATCCTGCGGATGCGCCAGGAGCTGCACGACCCGCGCGACGAGCGCGGCGAGCTGGCCTGGCGGGTCGAGTTCCGGCGCAGGCTGTGCGGCACCGTGCTGCCGTTCGACCGGGCCGAGCACGCCGCGCTGGAACGGGCCGTGATGGCGCACTCCGGCCGGGTCGAGCCGTCCACCGCGCACACCACCGAGGCCGATCCGGCCGGGCTCGACCGCGGCGCCGAGCTGGGCCGGATCACCGTGCCGACGCTGGTCGTCGAGGGCCCGGAGGACCCGGTCCATCCGCCGCCGCACGCGCGGTTGCTGGCCGGCCGGATCGGGGCGGCCGCGCGGCCGGCCACCGTCGACGGGATGGGGCACCTGCTGCCCGCCGTCGTGCACGGGCCGGTCGCCGCGCTGCTGCTGGAGCACGCCGCCGGCGCCGGGGTCCCGCAGGCCGCTCAGCCCACCCAGCGGTAGCGGCGCTCCGGGCGGCCGGTGCCGCCGTAGCGCAGCCGGACCGTCACCACCCCGGTGGAGACGAAGTGCTCCAGGTAGCGGCGCGCGCTGACCCGGGACAGCTCCGCCGCCTCCGCGCACTCCGACGCCGACAGGTCCGCGCCGTGCTCGCGCAGGGTGCGGGCCACCAGATCGGCGGTCGGCGTGGTGAGCCCCTTCGGCATCCGCTCCCGCCCACCGGCCGCCGCCGCGGCCGGGACGACGGCCCCGCCGCCGAACAGCCGGTCGATGTCGGCCTGGTCGCGCACCCGGTCCAGATCGCGCCGGATCCGGGACGCCCGGTGCACCTGGGCAGCCAGCGCCGCCGAGTCGAACGGCTTCACCAGGTAGTGCAGCGCGCCGCCGTGCAGCGCGGCCGCGACCGTCGCCGGATCGTCCGACGCCGTCACGACCAGCACGAACGGGTCGTCCGGCATGCCGGTGCGGAGCCGGGACAGCACCTCCAGGCCGGACATGTCGGGCAGGTACACGTCGAGCAGCACCAGATCGGGGCGCAGCTGCGCGGCGAGCTCCAGCGCCTCCTCGCCGCGGTGCGCCACCGCGACGACCGTGCAGCCGGCGATCCGCTCCACGTAGCCGGAGTGCACCTTGGCGACCATGAAGTCGTCGTCGACGACGAGCACCCTCACGTCCGCACCTCCGTCGGCACCAGCGGCAACATCGCCGCGAACACCGCGCCGGGCGGTCCCTGCCCGGTGTCGCGCACCGCGATCGTGCCACCTCGCCGCAGACAGGCCTGACGGGCCAGTGCCAGACCGAGCCCGCGGCCGCCGATCTCCGCGGCCTTGGTGCTGAACCCGGCGCGGAACACCTCCTCGGCGAGCCCGGACGCGACCCCCGGCCCGGAGTCGCGGACCTCGACCCGCACCGGGTCGTCGCCCCCGCCGGTCAGCCCGATCTCGACCCGGCGCACCGATCCCGGGGGCGTCGACGCGGTCGCGTCCACCGCGTTGTCGATCAGGTTCCCCAGCACCGTCACCAGGTCGGCGGACAGGTCCGGGTCGCGCTCCGGGTCGGTCGGGGCCAGCCGGGTGTCCGGCGCCAGCTCCAGCGTCACGCCCCGCTCGGCGGCCTGGCTGTTCTTCGCGACCAGCAGCGCCGCCGTCGCCGGGTCCCCGACCCGGCCGGACACCTCCCGCCGCCAGCCCTCGGACGCCGCGACGATCCCGGACACGAACCGGCGCACCTCGTCGTGCTCGCCGAGCTCGGTCAGCCCGGCGATGGTGTGCAGCCGGTTGGAGAACTCGTGCGCCTGCGCCCGTAGCGTGTCGGTGACCGTGTGCGAGGCGTCCAGCCGGTGCTGCAGGGTGGTGAGCTCGGTCCGGTCCCGCAGGGTGACGACGGCGCCCACCTCCCGGCCGTCGAGCCGGACCGGCATCCGGTTCAGCACCAGCGCGCGCGGGCCGCGCAGCACCAGCTGGTCCTCGCCGGCCGCCGCGCCGGTGAGCACCTCGCGCAGCCGGTCGTCGAGGTCCAGCTCGGCGACGTGGTCGCCGGGCCGGGCCGCGGGCAGCTCCAGCAGCTCCCGGGCGACCGGATTGAGCAGGGTGATCCGGTCCGCGGTGTCGAGCCCGACGACGCCCTCCTTGATGCCGAGCAGCATCGCCTCCCGGCGCTGCACCAGCTCGACGATCTCGTCCGGTTCCAGGCCGAGGGTCTGCAGGCGGACCCGGCGGGCCAGCAGCAGCGACCCTGCGACGCCGATGCCCAGTGCCAGCCCGAGCAGCGCCACCGACTCGGCCCGGGCCCCGGCCAGGTACGACCACAGCGCGGGCGCCCGGATCCCGGCCGACACCAGCCCGACGACGGTGCCCTCGTCGCCGATCACCGGGACCTGCGCGACGACCGTCCGCCCGGCCTGCTCGCCGATCCACGCCCGGCCGAGCGGCGCGGTGCTCCGACCCGGGTCGAAGTGCGTGCTCTCCCGCGACGGGTCCGGCGAGGTCCGCACCACCAGCCCGGCGTCGACGATCTCGATCCGGTCGGCCCCGGACAGGTTCTCCGCGCTGCGCGCGAACGACGGGAGCAGATCGTGCCGGCCGGTCTGCAGCGCGGCCCGCACGGTCGGGACGGACGCCACGTCCTCGGCCACCGACAGCATCCGGCGACCCTGGGTCTCCCGGAACGAGTCCGCCGCCTGCACCGCCGCCAGCGCCGCCACCGCGCCCAGCAGCAGCGCGACGACGACCAGCTGCCACACCAGGAACTGGCGTGCCAGCGGGCCGCCCGCTCCCCCGGCGCGCCGTCGCATGCGCCGAGCCTATTCGCCCGCCGTTCGCCGTGGCACCGACCGTCACGGCACAATGCGGCCCGGACGGCGTCGGGGGGTGTGATGGGCCGGGGACGGTGGCTGGTGGCGCTCGTCGCGGTGCTCGCCTGCCTCGCCGTCGCGCCCGCCGTCCCGGCCGTCCGCGACCTGGCCGCGCCCGGCCCCTCCACCCCGCACGGCCTGCGGATGCTCGTCCCGAACGTGCCCGGCGGCGGCTTCGACGTGACCGCCCGCAGCGCCGCCAGGACGCTGTCCGACACCGGGCTCGCCGATCCGGTGGAGGTGTTCAACCTGCCCGGCGCCGGTGGCGTCGCCGGGCTCGGCAGGCTGGTGAACGAGACCGGCAACGACCGGCTGCTGCTGAGCATGGGCCTCGGCGTGGTCGGCGCGGTCGCCTCCCAGGACCCGCGGGTGACGCTGGCGAACACCACCCCGGTCGCCCGGCTGTTCGAGGAGTCGGAGATCGTCGTCGTCGCGGCCGGGTCGCCGCTGCACGACGTGCGCGACCTGATCGACACCTGGCGCGCCGATCCGGCGGCGCTGCCGGTCGGCGGCGGCTCGACCGGCGGCGGCCCGGACCATCTCGCGACGATGCTGCTGGCCGAGGACGCCGGCATCCCGCCGGAGCGGGTCGACTACGTCAACCACGACGGCGGCGGGGCGCTGCTCGCCGCCCTGCTGGCCGGCGAGGTCGCGGTCGGCGTCTCCGGGCTCGGCGAGTTCGCCGACCAGCTCGGCCCCGGTTCGCTGCGCGCGCTCGCCGTCACCGCCGACGAGCGGGTGCCCGGGCTGGCCGTGCCGACCCTGCGCGAGTCCGGTGTGGACGTCGAGTTCAGCAACTGGCGCGGCATCGTCGCGCCGCCCGGTCTCGATCCCGGTGCGCGGGCCGCGCTGGTGGACCTGTTCGCCCGGATGCGGGAGACCCCGGAGTGGCAGGAGGTGCTGCGAGCCAACGGCTGGCGGGACGTGTGGCTGCCCGGGGACCAGTTCGGCGAGTTCCTGCACGCCGAGGACGAGCGGGTCGCCGGGATGCTGGGCCGGATGGGGCTGGGCGGGCCGTGAGCCGGGCGCGGGCCGGTCACCGGTCCCCGCGGCCCAGCTCGCGGTATACGCCTCGGCGGCCCCGGCGCCGAGCGGGATGGAGCCGGTCCCGATCGCGGTGCGCGGGTTCAGCCGCTCGGCCTCCCGGTGCGATCCGGCGACCCGCTCGCTGAGCAGCGCCCCCAGCCACGCCCGCACCTCGTCCGGCGGCATCGCGGTCGACGCCATCAGGTAGTTGGTGATGCTCAGCGTGCGGACCGGGGCGGGCGTGCCGTACACCGAGGCCGGGACGGTGCTCGGCCGGTAGACGTCGTCGTAACGGTCGTCGAGCGCGGTGGTCATCCCGTCCAGGTCGACCAGGACCAGCGGCACCCGGGCGGCCAGATCGGCGACCGCGGCGGCGGGCAGGCCGCCGAGCCAGATCATCGCATCGATCCCGCAGGCGGCCCGGTTCACCGTGGTGAGCTGCTCGACGTTCTCCACCATCGCGGTGGTGACCACGCAGGCCACCGCGGGATCGATGTCGTCGCGGGCCAGCAGGTAGTTGCCGACCGCGATGCTCGCCGTCGCCGCGTCGGTGCTTCAGATGGACACCTCGTCACCGGCGGAGGCGAACAGGTCGATCAGCGCCGGGGTGGGCAGGCCGCCCACCAAGATCAGCGTGTCCAGCGAGCCGTCCCGCAGGCCGTCCACACTGGTCCCCAGGTCGAGCCGCTGGGCGTGCGCCTGCACGCCCGCCGTCTCCAGCAGCCGGTTCGCCACCACTTCGGTACCCGATCGCGGCGAGCCGGTGGAGACCCGCTTGCCGTCCAGGTCGGCCAGCGAAGCGATGTTGCGGTCCTTGCGGACGACGACCTGCACGGTGCTGGTGTAGAGCCGGGCCAGCGCGACGATCTTCCGCAGCTCCGGTGCGAAGCTCCCGGGCCCGCGCACCGCGTCCACCGCGGTGTCCGCGGTGGAGAACGATGGTGGACGGCACCCGGACCCTGCTGGCCCGCCAGGACCAGTTCGTCACCGACGCCTCGCACGAGCTGCGCAACCCGCTCACCGCGCTGCGCCCGCAGATCGACCTGCTGGAGCTGAGGCTGGCCGGCGGCCCGGCGGCGGCACGGGCCCCGCTGGATACCGCGGTGCGCGAGGTCAACCGGCTCTCCGAGGTGACCGACGAGCTGCTCACCCTGGCCCGGGCGGGGGTCCCGACCGGCGGCGCGGAACCGGTCGATCCGGCGACCGTGCCCCGCCGGCCTGACCGCGGGGCCCGGCCGTCCCGCCGCGCCCCGCGCCGGATCTCGGACCGGGTCAGCTCGGCAGCAGCTGCACCGGGACGTCGACCAGCCGGCTGCGCAGGTACTCCCCCAGTCCCTTCGCCTGCGGGTCCGGCCGGGTCGACGAGGCGACGCCGTCCCCGAGCAGGCCGTGCACGACGACGTTCACCGCGCGCAGGTTCGGCAGGTCGAACACCTCCACGTCGAGCCCGGCGGTCTCCGGGCCGAGCAGCTCGCGGATCCGCTGCGGGGTGAGGAACGTCGCGAGCCAGTCGTGCCCGGCGTCGTCGCGCGCCCAGATCCCGATGTTGGCGTCCCCGCCCTTGTCCCCGGAGCGGGCGCCGGCGACCGTCCCGAGCGGGACCCTCGCGGTCTCCCCGCTGCTCTGCTCACCTGTCGCCCCGTTGCTCTGCTCACCTGTTCGGGCCGGCGCCGTGACCTGCGACGACACCGGGCCGGAGGTGGGCGGGTCGGCGATCGTCCGGCGGGTCCCGTCGGGCAGCACGACGGTGTGCGTCACCGCCGTGCGGGGCACCCTCGCCGGCCGGTAGATCCCGAACGCGGTCGCGTCGGTCGGCGGGGTGGTGGTGTGGAACCCGGCGTACCCGCCGAGCGCGAGCTCCATCGTCGCGTTCGAGAACCCGCGGCCGACCAGCCGCCGGTCGGCGCCCTTCACGGTGATCCGCAGGTGCGCGGTCGCCTCCGGATTGGACTCGGCGTCGGGACGGTCGAAGCGCAGCAGCCGAACATCGACGTCGTCGAAGGCGTCCCGGTCCAGGATCCCGAACAGCAGCTCCTCGGCCCAGGCCGCCTTGGCCTCGATGTCGAGACCGGTCAGCACCAGCGTCATCGTATTGCGGTAGCCGCCGACGTCGTTGAGCGCGACCTTCAGGGTGTCCGGCGGCGGGCTGCCGCGCACCCCGCTGATCGCGACCCGGTGCTCCCCGGCCTGTTCGAGGCGGATCGTGTCGAAGTGCGCGGTCACGTCCGGGCCGAGATAGGCGGGCGGGCCGATCTCGTAGAGCAGCTGCGCGGTGACCGTGCCGACGGACACCAGGCCGCCGGTGCCGTCCGGTTTGGTGATCACCGAGCTGCCGTCCGCGGCGACCTCGGCGATCGGGAAGCCGGGGCGGCGGCGGTCGGTGATCTCGTGCAGGAACGGGTAGTTGCCGCCGGTCGCCTGCGGGCCGCACTCGATCACGTGCCCGGCGACGACGGCGCCGGCCAGCGCGTCCCAGCCGTCGGGCGCCCAGCCGTGCCACCAGGCGGCCGGCCCGACGACCAGCGAGGCGTCGGTGACCCGCCCGGTGACGACGACGTCGGCGCCCGCGGCGAGCGCCTCGGCGATCCCCCACGCCCCCAGGTAGGCGTTCGCCGAGACCGGCGTCCCGTCGACCGGCGGGTCGATCGCGGACAGGTCGCCGCGCAGGTCGTCGCCCTCGACGTGGGCGACCCGCACGGTGATCCCCCGCGCCGCGGCGACCGCCCGGACGGCGCCGGCCAGCCCGGCCGGGTCCAGCCCGCCGGCGTTGGCGACGATCCGGATGCCGCGCTCGGCGCAGCCGGCGAGGATCTGCTCGACCTGGGTCAGGAACGTCCGTGCGTAGCCGACGCCGCCCTCGCGGGCCTGCGCCTTCGCCAGGATCAGCATCGTCAGCTCGGCGAGGTAGTCGCCGCAGACGACGTCCACGTCGCCGGTCTCGATCATCTCCCGGGCGGCGTCGAGCCGGTCGCCGTAGAACCCGGAGACGTTCCCGATCCGGACCGGCCTGCGCCCCTCTGCTCTGCTCACCTGACCGCTCCCCGCTCCCGTCCGGTGCCGGGCGCCCCGGCGAACGCCTGTGCGATCTCCAGCCACGCGGTCGCGGCCGGGCCGGTGACCGCGAGCCCGACGTCGTCGCGGTGCCTGCGCTGGGTGACCGCCAGGCAGAAGTCCAGGGCCGGGCCGGTGACCCGGTCTGCGGCGTCGGCCGGGCCCCAGGTCCAGACCTCGCCTGCCGGGCCGGTGAGCTCCACCCGGACCGGCTCGTCGGGGACCGGGCGGCCGTGCACCGCGAAGCTGAACGCCCGCGCGCCGACGCCGATGTGCGCCACGTGCCGCAGCCGGCCGGTGGGCTCGCGGACGACGCCGAGCGCGTCGGCGACGTCCTGGCCGTGCGCCCAGGTCTCCATGATCCGCGCGGTCAGCGAGGACGCCGCGCTCATCGGCGGCCCGAACCACGGCACCCGAAGGCCCGGGTCGAGCCCGCGGAACACCTCCAGCAGGTGATGGCGGGCGTCGTCGAACCAGGCCAGCAGGGCCGCACCGGACAGCTCCCGGTACGACGCGGCGATCGCGTCCGGGGCGATCCCGCCGTCGGCGACGATCCGGTCCCGCTCCGCGGTGAACCCGTCCGGGTCGACGGCCGCGCGGACCGCGACGTCGTCGAAGTGTGCGAGGTGCGAGACCTGGTCGGCGATCGTCCAGCCGGTGGCCGGGGTGTCCTGGCGCCAGTCCGGATCGGGCAGTGGCGCGAGCAGCTCCCGCAGCACCGCGGACTCGGCGGCGAGATCGTCGGCGAGCGCCTCCATCGAGATCGGCATCAGGCTCCCTTCCAGACCGGGGTGCGGCGGTCGCGGAACGCGGCGGGCCCCTCCTGGGCGTCCGCCGAGGCGTAGACCGGGGCCCAGATCTCCTCGGCCCGCGCGTACGCCTCGTCCCGCGGGTGCGACGCCGACAGGTACGCGGTGCGCTTCGCGGCGCGCACCGACAGCGGTGCGTTCGCCGCGATCCGCGCGGCCAGCCGGTGCGCCCGCTCGTGCAGCAGCGCCGCCGGGACGACGTCGTTGACCAGGCCGATCTCCCGGGCCCGGTGCGCGTCCACCGGGTCGCCGGTCAGCAGGATCTCCATCGCCACCCGGGGCGGGACCAGCCAGGACAGCGGCGCCGCCCACGGCGAACCGCGGCCGACCTTCACCTCGGTGACGGCGAACCGGGCGTGCTCGGCGGCGACCACCAGGTCGCACTGCTGGGCGAGCAGGAACCCGCCGCCGTAGGCGATGCCGTTGACCGCCGCGATCGTCGGCTTCGGCACCTCGATGTTGCGCCCGAACTGCGGCAGGAAGTCCGGCGGCGGGACCGTCAGCCGGTCGTCGGCCATCTCCTTGAGATCGCCGCCCGCGCAGAACGCCCGGTCCCCGGCGCCGGTGAGCACCAGCACGGCGGCGGAGTCGTCGCCGACGAACCGGCGCACCCCCGCCCACAGGCCCTCCCGGACCTCGGCGGACAGCGCGTTGCGGGCGTCCGGACGGTCGATGGTGAGCCGGGCGACCCGGTCGGCGACCTCGTAGCGCACGCTCACCGGAACCGCTCCCGCAGGCTCGGCCGGTCCAGCTTCCCGCTGCCGGTGCGCGGCAGCTCCTCGACGACCTCGATCCGCCGCGGCCGGGCGATCCCGCGCAGGTCCGGATGGGTCGCGCACCAGGCGGCGATCTCGTCGGCGGTGATCCCGGGCCGGTTCGGCACGACGACGGCGGTCACCTGCTCCACCCAGCGCTCGTGCGCGGTGCCGATCACCGCGACCTCGGCGAGATCGGGATGCCCGGCCAGGTGCTCCTCGACCATCTGCGGGAACACGTTCTCCCCACCGGAGACGATCATGTCGTCGATCCGGTCGGTGTAGTACAGGTAGCCCTCGTCGTCGCGGGACATGAGATCGCCGGTCCGGAACCAGCCGTCGGTCCAGCGCTGCGCGGACAGCTCCGGCAGGTTCCGGTAGCCGGGGGTCACGGCGTCGCCGCGCACCCACAGCTCGCCGACCTCGCCGGGGCCGGTCACGTCCGCACCGGTCGCCGGGGACACCAGCCGGGCCCGCACGACCTGCTCCAGCGGGCGGCCCATCGATCCGGGCCGGCGCGGCTCGCCGGGGGCGTAGGAGACGACCAGGCCGCTCTGCTCGGTCTGGCCGTAGATCTCGGTGCCCTCGATTCCGGTGCCCTCGCGCAGCCGGTCGATCGCCGCCGTCGGGGTGCGGGAGCCGCCGAACATGCAGATCCGGAACGAGTCCAGCACGACCGGCGCGTCCACCGTCCGGTTCCCGACGTCGATCATCATCGTCGAGATCAGGCCGCCGTAGGTGGGGCGCAGCCGCTGCGCGAGATCCAGCCAGACCAGGGCGTCCCAGCGCGGCATGAAGGTGATCCGGCCGCCGCGCAGGAGCACCGGCAGGCTCGCCAGCTGCAGGCCGCCGACGTGGAACAGCGGCATGCAGTTCAGCACGTGATCGTCGGCGGTCAGCCGGTAGAGGTCGATCACCCCCTCGACCTGCGCGAGCGTGTTGCGGTGCGTCTGCCGGACGCCCTTGGGCACGCCGGTGGAGCCGGAGGTGTACATGAGCAGCGCGTCATCGCCGTCCAGCCGGGGGGTCACGCCCGGTGCGGGCTCCGCCGCGGCGAGCGCCGCGTCGAACGCCGGGCCCAGGGTGAGCAGCTCGACGCCCGGCGCGAGCCCGCGGACCCGCTCGACCTCGGACTCCGGCAGCACCAGCAGATCGGCGCCGGAGTCGGTGATCGCGTGCCGCAGCGCGGCGTCCGGGAACAGTGCGTTCAGCGGGACGGCGACCGCGCCCGCCTGCCAGGTGCCGAGCAACCCGGCCAGGTAGTCGGGATGGTTGGGCAGGAAGAACCCGATCCGGTCACCGGGTGCGGTGCCGCGGCCGTGCAGGTGACCGGCGAACCGGGCGGCCCGCTCGGCGAGTTCGGCGTAGCCGGTCTCGACGTCGTCGATCGCCACCGCCGTCGACGACGGGTGGTCGAACGCGGCACGGCGCAGCAGGGTCGCGATGTTCATTCCATGATCCCCGTCCCAGGAGTGTGGCGGCGTTGTACGGGCACGGGCGCTCCCGGAACGCGGATCATGATCCGGGCTCCTCGACGACGGCCAGTACCTGCCCGGTGTCGACCTGGTCGCCGGGCGCGACCCGCAGCTCGCCGAGGACGCCGTCCCCGGGTGCGGCGATCGTGTGCTCCATCTTCATCGCCTCCAGCACGACGAGTGGCTGCCCGGCGGCGACCTCGTCACCCGCCGCCGCGTACACCCGCACCACCGATCCCGGCATCGGCGCGAGCAGCGAGCCGGCGTGTGTGGCCGCGTTCGGGTCGGCGAACCGGGGCTCCTCGTGCAGCACCACCGAGCCGTCCGGGCCGTCCACGTAGGACACCCCCGCGGCGCGGTGCACCCGGTAGGTCCGCCGGATCCCGTCGAGCTCCAGGACCACCGCGTCCGGGGTCACCGACACCGGGGTCACGGCCAGCGGCTCGTCGTCGACCCGCAGGTCCAGGCCGTCGCGGCGGAACCGGTAGGCGACCGGCAGCGCGCGCTCCCCCAGCCGGTAGCCGACCTGCTGGAACGCGCCGCCGACGTTGCGCCAGCCGGACGGCATCCCGCCCAGCACCCGGGCGTCCCGCCGGTGCGCCGCCTGCGCGGCCAGCGCCGCCGCGGCGGCGTGCCGGCGCCCGTCGGCGGACAGCGCGCCCGCGCCGAGCGCGACCGGATCGTGCCGCACCAGGAACCCGGTGTCGGTGTCGCCGGCCAGGAACTCCGGTTCCCGCAGGATCCCGACGAGCAGGTCGCGGTTGGTGGTGACGCCGTGCAGCGCCGCGCCGGCCAGTGACCGGGCGAGTGCCCGGGCGGCGGCGCCGCGGGTGGGCGCGTGCGCGACCACCTTGGCCAGCATCGGGTCGTAGTGCGGGGAGACGACCGAGCCGGTGCCGACGCCGGAGTCGACCCGGACCTCGCCCGGCACGTCGAACCGGTGCAGGGTGCCGGTGGCCGGGAGGTAGCCCTCGGCGGTGACGTCCTCGGCGTAGAGCCGGGCCTCGATCGCGTGTCCGGTGATCGTCGCGTCGCGCACCTCGGGCCCCAGCGGGGCGCCCTCGGCGATCCGCAGCTGCTGCTCGACCAGGTCGAGCCCGGTGACCAGCTCGGTGACCGGGTGCTCGACCTGCAACCGGGTGTTGACCTCGAGGAAGAAGAACTCCGAGCCGGCCAGCACGAACTCGACGGTCCCGGCGCCGGTGTAGCCGATCGCCTTCCCGGCCGCGACGGCCGCCGCACCCAGCTCGGCGCGCAACGCCGCGGAGACCGCGGGCGACGGGCACTCCTCGACGATCTTCTGGTGCCGCCGCTGGATCGAACACTCGCGCTCGAACAGGTGCACGACAGTGCCGTGGCCGTCGCCGAGGATCTGCACCTCGACGTGCCGCGGATCGACCAGGTAGCGCTCCAGGAACACCAGCCCGTCGCCGAACGCGCCCGCCGCCTCGCGCCGGGCCGAGTCGACGGCGTCGGCCAGCGCGGCCGGGTCGTGCACCACCCGCATGCCGCGCCCGCCGCCACCGTAGGCGGCCTTGACCAGCAGCGGGAAGCCGATCCGCTGCCCCGCGGTCGCCAGGTCGGTCTCCGGGCCGAGCGTGACGCCGGGCAGCACCGGCACCCCGGCGGCCTCCATCAGCGCCTTCGCCTCGACCTTGGAGCCCATCGCGGCGATCGCCTCCGGCGAGGGCCCGACGAACGTCAGCCCGGCGGCGGCGCAGTCCCGCGCGAAGCCGGCGTTCTCGGACAGGAACCCGTACCCGGGATGGACGGCGTCGGCGCCGGTGGCCAGCGCCGCGGTGATCACCAGGTCGCCGCGCAGGTAGGTGTCGGCCGGGGCGGTGCCGGGCAGCCGCACGGCCTCGCCGGCCTCGCGCACGAACCCGGCGCCGGAGTCGGCATCGGAGAACACGGCGACCGTCGCGATGCCGAGCCGGTGCGCGGTGCGCTGCACCCGGGCGGCGATCTCGCCGCGGTTGGCGACCAGCAGTTTCTCGATCATCTCGGCGCTCACATCCGGAAGACGCCGAAGCCGCGGCGCCCCTCGATCGTCTGGTTGTGCACCGCGGACAGCGACATCCCGAGCACGGTGCGGGTGTCGCGGGGATCGACGATGCCGTCGTCGTAGAGCCGGGCGGTCACGTAGAACGCGTGCGACTCGGCCTCGATCTGCTCCTCGATCGCGGCGGTGCGGGCCTCGTCGGCCGCCTCGTCGTAGGGCTTGCCCTGGGACGCCGCGGACGCCCGCCCGACGATCGACAGCACCCCGGCCAGCTGCGCCGCACCCATCACGGCGAGCTTCGCGGACGGCCAGGCGAACATCAGCCGCGGATCGAACGCGCGGCCGGACATGCCGTAGTTCCCGGCGCCGAACGACGACGCCATGTTGATCGTCAGGTGCGGCACCCGCGAGTTGGTCACAGCGTTGATCATCTTGGCGCCGTCCTTGATGATCCCGCCCTGCTCGTACTCGGCGCCGACCATGTAGCCGGTGGTGTTCTGCAGGAACAGCAGCGGGACGTCGATCTGGTTCGCGATCTGGATGAACTCGGACGCCTTCTTCGCCTCCTCGCTGAACAGCACGCCGCGGTGGTTCGCGAGCACCCCGACCGGGTAGCCGTGCACACTCGCCCAGCCGGTGACCAGCGACGTGCCGTAGAGCGCCTTGTACTCGTTGAACTCGGAGCCGTCGACCACCCGGGCCAGCACCTCGCGCGGGTCGAAGGGCACCTTCGACTCCGGCGGGAGCAGGCCGAGGATCTCCTCCGGGTCGTACAGCGGGTCGGTCGGCGGGTACGAGGGTGCGGGCCCGTGCTTGCGCCAGTTGAACCGGGCGACGATCTCGCGGCCGATCCGGATCGCGTCCGGCTCGTCGACGGCGAAGTGGTCGGACAGCCCGGAAACCCGCGAGTGCATCTCGGCGCCGCCCAGCGACTCGTCGTCGGCGTCCTCGCCGGTGGCCATCTTGACCAGCGGCGGCCCGCCGAGGAACACCTTCGCGCCCTTGTCGACGAGCACCGCGTGGTCGCACATGCCGGGCACGTAGGCGCCGCCGGCGGTGGAGTTGCCGAACACCAGCGCGACCGTCGGGATGCCCAGCGAGGACAGCTCGGTCAGCTCGTGGAAGATCCGCCCGGCGGGCACGAACAGCTCCGCCTGGGTGGGCAGGTCGGCGCCGCCGGACTCGACCAGGTTGATCACCGGCAGCCGGTTGAGCCGGGCGATCTCCAGCGCGCGCAGCGACTTGCGCAGCGAGTACGGGTTCATCGCGCCGCCGCGCACGGTCGGGTCGTGCGCGATCACCATGCACTCGACGCCGGAGACCACGCCGATCCCGGTGAGCAGCGACGCCCCGACGGTGAAGCCAGTGCCCCAGGCGGCCAGCGCGGACAGCTCCAGGAACGGCGAGTCCGGATCGAGCAGCAGCTCCAGGCGTTCCCGGACCGGCAGCTTACCGCGCTCGCGGTGCCGCGCCAGGTACCGCTCGCCACCGCCGGCGACGACCTTCGCCAGCTCCGCGTCGAGCGCGTCGATCGCGGCGAGCTGCGCCGCCCGGTTACGCGCGTACTCCTCGGAGCCGGTGTCCAGTGCGGACCGCAGTGCGGCCATCAGCGCCCCCCGTAGTGGTCGACGTGCGACTCGCGCACGACGTTCTTGCGGATCTTGCCGGTCGAGGTCCGCGGCAGGGCGTCGACGACGATCACCGACTTCGGGACCTTGTAGCCGTCGAGCCGCTCCTTCAGCGCGGTGAGCAGTGCGTCCGGGTCGAGGTCCGCCCCGGCTGCGGGCACCACGACGGCGGTGATCGCCTCGCTCCAGCGCTCGTGCGGCAACCCGACCACGACCACCTCCGCGACGCCCGGGTCCGCGGCGTAGACGGCGCGCTCCACCTCCAGCGACGCCACGTTCTCGCCGCCGGTCTTGATGACGTCCTTGGAGCGGTCGGCGAACCAGAGCACGCCGTCCGCGCCGAACGATCCGACGTCGCCGGAGTGGAACCAGCCGTGCCGGAACGACTCGGCGGTGGCGTCGGGGTCGTCGAGATAGCCGTTCAGGGTGGACGGCCCGCGGTAGACGATCTCGCCCTGCTCGCCGGGGCCGAGCAGCGCGCCACCGGCGTCCATGATCGCGACCTGCACGCCGGTGATCGGGGTACCGACCGCACCGATGTGGCTGAGCTGGTGCTCGGGCCGGAACAGCGTGGTGCACGGGCTCATCTCGGTCTGCCCGAACAGCAGCGCGAAGTCGCAGCCGAACCCGTCGAGGCAGGCCCGGATCAGCGGCTCGGGCATCGGCGCCATCGCGTACACCGCGCGGCGCAGCGCGGACAGGTCGCGCCCGCCGAACGAGTCGTGTTCCAGCGCCGCCCGGTACATCATCGGCAGCCCGAAGACCTGGGTGATCCGCTCGCGCTGCACGGTGTCCAGGAACGCGCCGGGCTCGAAGCCGCGGACCACGTGGATCGCCGCGCCGACCAGGATCGCCGGCGTGCAGAACGCGTTGAGCTGCGCGGTGTGGAACATCGGCATCATCGCGAGAAAGCGGTCGCCGGGGCCCCAGCCGGAGTCCAGCGCGGCCGAGAACGACTCCATCGTGATCGCCAGGTGCGAGGTCGCGACGCCCTTCGGGAACGACGTCGTGCCCGAGGTGTAGAGGTAGGACAGCGGGTCCCGGTCCTCGACGAGCACCTCGACCGGGCCGCCGTCGGCCTCGATCTCCGCGAGCGGGGTCCCGGTGCCGGCGGGTCCACCGGTGCCGGGGGCGACGAGCACGTCGGTGAGCGTCGGCACCTGCTCCCAGGCCGGCGCGAGCGTCTCGAGGAGCTGGGCCTCGACGACGATCCCGCGGGCCTTCGAGTGCCCGAGCACGTAGGCGACCTCGTCGGCGCGCCAGCCGAGGTTGACCGGCACGCAGACCAGGCCGAGCCGGGCGCAGGCGTAGTAGACGGCGAGGAACTCGGCGCTGTTGCCGGAGGCGAGCGCGAGCGCGTCGCCCCGGGTGTAGCCGCGGGCGGCGAACCCGCGGGCGAGCCGGGACACCCAGGCGTCGAACGCGGCGTAGCTGAACGTCCGGCCGGAGTCGACGACGGCGGTCCGGTCCGGCCGGGCGGCGGCGCTGCGGGTGAGCGCGTCGGCGACGTTGACCCGGCCGATCAGGTTGCGGGCGAGCTCGGCGGTCATCAGTACGACCTCGGCAGGCCGAGCCCGTGCTGGGCGACGTGGTTGAGGATCATCTCCCGGTTCACCGGCGCGACCTGCATCAACCGGGCCATCCCCCAGTACGGGACGAGGCCGTACTCGGCGGCCAGGCCGTTGCCGCCGTGGGTCTGCATGGCGGCCTCGACCGCGTGTGTCGCGGCCTCGGCAGCGGCGTACTTGGCCATGTTCGACTCCTCGCCGGCCGGCAGGCCGTGGTCGTGCAGCCAGGCGGCCTTGCGGGTCATCAGCGCCGCCAGCTCGGTCTCGATCCGGGCCTTCGCCAGCGGGTGCGCGACGCCCTGGTGGGCGCCGATGGGCACGTCCCACACCTGCCGGGTGCGGGCGTACTCCGCGGCCTTCGCCAGCGCGAACCGGGCGACGCCGACGCCGAGCGCGGCGCCGGTGATCCGCTCCGGGTTGAGCCCGCGGAACACCTGCCGGAAGCCGTCGCCCTCGGTGCCGACCAGGTTCCCGGCGGGCACCCGGACATCGTCGAAGTGCAGGACGTGCTGCTTGTCCGGGGCGATCAGGTCGACCGGGAGCGGGGTGCGGACCAGGCCGGGCGCGTCGACCGGGACGACGAACAGGCTCAGCCGGGCCCGGTCCCGCTCGTCCCGCCCGGTGCGCGCGACGACGAGCACGGCCTCGGCGTCGTCGGTGCCGGAGATGTAGTGCTTGGTGCCGCTCAGCACCCAGTCGCCGCCGTCGCGCTCGGCGCGGGTGGCCATCCGGTGGGTGTTGGAGCCGGCCTCCGGCTCGGTGATCGCGAAGACGACCTTGGTGGAGCCGTCGGCCAGCCCGGGCAGCCAGCGGGCGCGCAGCTCCTCGGAACCGAACTCGCCGATCACCTCGGCGGAGATCGCGGCCGACACCAGGACGAGCAGCAGCGGGGCGCCCTGCGCCGCGGCCTCCTCGCAGACGACGGACAGCTCGACCAGGCCGCCGCCCCCGCCGCCGTAGGCCTCGGCGACGTTCACCCCCAGGAAGCCGGCCTTGCCCATCGCCGACCACAGCTCGTGGGTGTGCCGCCCCTCGCGGGCGCACCGCAGGTAGTACTCGCTGCCGAACGAGGCCGCGATCGCGGCCACCGCGGCCCGCAGGTCGCGCTCCTCGTCGGTCTCGGTGAAGTCCACGCCGACTCCTCACGCTCTCGGTGAGTGATTTTCAGTTCACTCGTAGCGGAGGTTAGCGGTTCGCTGCCATGCTGACCAGATGGTCGCGGGAACTCAGCACACCGACGGGACCGTTCGCCGCCGCCGGGATCCCGACCGCGCCGAGCGCATCCTCGCCGCGGCGGCCCGGCTGGCCGCCGGCCGCGGCTTCCACACCGTCGGGATGACCGAGATCGGCGCCGAGGCGGGCATCGTCGGCTCCGGGATCTACCGGCACTTCGCCTCCAAGGAGGCGATCCTGGTCGCCCTGCTCGATCGCGGCATGGCCCGCCTCGAAGCCGGTGCCGCCGCGGCGCTGGACCGCGCCGACTCCGACGCGGAGGCACTGTCGTTGCTGGTCAGGGACCATATCGCGGTGGCGCTCACGCACCGCTCCGAGCTCGCTGTCTATCACCGGGAGTCGCACACCCTGCCCGCGGACGAGCGCCGCTCGCTGCGGCGGCGGCAGCGGCACTACGTCGAGGACTGGGTGCACGTGCTCGCCCCACTGCGCCCCGACCTGGCCGACGCCGAGCTCCGGCTCGCCGTGCACGCGGCCACCGGGGCGATCCAGTCGACGCTGTTCTTCCGCAGCGGCCTGGAGCCGGAGCGGATGAGCGACCGGCTCGCCGAGATGGCCCACGGTTGCCTCGGCGTCCCGCCCGTCGAAGTGAATTTCAGATAACTCAAAAGCTTGCCGGAGTGGTCCCGGTCACGCCATAGTCGGCGGTCGGCGGACGAAGGAGACCGGCATGCGCAGCACCGACCGCAGCACCGAGCGCAGCACCGACCCGGGCGCGATCGACGTGACGACGCTGCGCGGCCGCCGCGCCGTGCAGCGCTGGGAACGGACCTGCTCCGGCGACGTCCTGGAGCGGCTCACCTGGAGCCGCCCGGACCAGGTGGTGCTCACCGGGGAGCCCGGGGCGTACGGCGACGACCTGTTCGCCGCGGTCACCGCCCGCGACGGCGACCGGTGGGCGAACCGGTTCGCGCACGCACTGCTCGGTGCCGGCCTGGAACCGGGCGACCGGGTGCTGCTGGTGTGCGAGAACTCGGTCGAGGCGTACCTCGCCAAGATCGGGATCGCGAAGGCCGGGATGGTCGCGGCGCCGGTCAATCCCGGCCTGGCGCCGGACGTCGTCGCCGAGCTCGTCACCCGGGTGCAGCCGCGGTTCGCGCTGGTCGACGCCGAGCTGTGGCCCCGGGCCGAGCCCGCGTTCGCGGCGTGCGGGCTCGCCGTCGGCGCCACGATCACGATCGGCGGCGGGCCGGTCGCCGGCTCGCCGTCGTTCACCGAGCTGCTCGCGGACCGGCCGGACACCGAGCCGGACGTCGCGGTGCACGGCGACGACATCGCCGAGCTGCTGTTCACCTCCGGCACGACCGCGCTGCCCAAGGCGGTGATGCTGTCCCACCAGTACGCCCAGACCGCCGGTCTGAACTTCGCGCTGTCCCTGTCGCGCGGGCTGCGGCACGAGTCCGACCTGGTCGTCGGCACCTTCCTGCCGGTGATCTACCACGTCGGCGACGTGATCTTCCCGAACGCCGCGCTGCTCGCCGGCGGCTCGGTCGTGCTGGGCAGGCGGCCGGTGCCCGCCGACATCGTCGCCGCCCTCGCCCGGCACCGGGTGACCGCGCTGTGGGCCGGGTCGCCGCAGCTGGTCGGGCTGCTGGCCGACGAGCTGGATCGCGATCCCGCGCTCGACGCGACGTCGGTGACCGCGCTGGTCTACGGCTGGGGTGCGCTGGCGCCGTCGCTGCTGGACCGCCTGGAGCGCCGCTGCGCGCCCGGGATGGTCGCGGTCGGCATCTTCGGGCAGACCGAGTCGATCGCCTGCCACCGGTTCTGGCCCAGCCGCTGGCCCGCGACACACGCTGCGACCGCGCCGTCGGTGAACTACGTCGGCGTCCCGAGCGCGCTGCTCGCCTCCGACGTCGTCGACGCGGCGAGCGAGCCGGTGCGCGGCGAGCCCGGCGAGGCCGTCTACCGCTCCCCGGTGATGGCCGCCGGGTACTACCGCGATCCCGAGGCGACCCGGGTGGCGTCCGGGACGGCTGGTTCCACTCCGGCGACTCGGTGCAGGTCGACGACGACGGCCTGCGGATCATGGTCGACCGCTACAAGGACATCGTGAAGTCCGGCGGCGAGAACGTCTCGTCGATGCGGGTGGAGGCGGTGCTGCACCAGCATCCTGCGGTGGCCAGGGCCGCGGTGATCGGATTGGCACACGAGCACTGGGGCGAGGCGGTCACCGCGGTCGTCGTCCCGGCCGAGGACGCCGTGGTCGACGAGGCGGAGCTGCTCGCGTTCTGCCGGGAGCGGCTCGCCGGGTTCGAGACGCCCAAGGCCGTGGTGGTCGCCGGGGCACTCCCGGAGACGGTGGGCGGGAAGGTGCTGAAGTACCGGCTGCGGGCCGAGCACGCGGAGCTGTACCGCACGGGCGGGGCGTGAGCTTCGCGCCACACGGTTGACAACCGCGCCCCACCTGGGTTCGGTGGGTGCGTGATCGCCTTCCTGCTGACGCGCCGTCGTCACGTCGATCACCTGGTCGTCACGAGCCAGGCCTGTCGCTGACCAGCCGGTCACCGGGTCCGTTTCCTCACTTTCTCCCCCGGGCGCGCACGCCCGGACCGCCCCACGGCGGACGACCACCAGGAGATCTCCTCCATGTCCGAGAACACCGTCGGCTCGCTCGACACCACGCTGAACGCCCAGCTCACCGAGCCGCTGAAGTTCGCCTATTGGGTCCCGAACGTCTCCGGTGGGCTCGTCACCAGCACCATCGAGCAGCGCACCGACTGGGGCTACGACTACAACGTGAAGCTCGCGCGGACCGCCGAGAACAACGGCTTCGAGTACGCGCTGTCCCAGATCCGCTACCTGGCCAGCTACGGCGCCGACCACCAGCACGAGGCCACCGCGTTATCGCTCGCGCTGGGCCTGGCCACCGAGCGGCTCAAGGTGATCGCCGCCGTGCACCCCGGCCTGTGGGAGCCCGCGGTCCTCGCGAAGTGGGTGGCCACCGCGGACCACCTGACGAAGGGCCGGATCGCGATCAACGTCGTGTCCGGGTGGCTCAAGGCCGAGTTCACCGCGCTCGGCCAGCCGTGGCTCGAGCACGACGAGCGCTACCGGCGGGCGAACGAGTTCATCCGGGTGCTGCGCGAGATCTGGACCGCGGGCGAGGGCGGCGCCGACTTCGCCGGCGACTTCTACCGCGTGCACGGCTACGACCTGAAGCCCAAGCCGGTCGACGTGCCCGGGCGGCCGCACCCGGAGATCTTCCAGGGCGGCAACTCGACGGCCGCCCGCCGCAACGGCGGCACCGTCTCCGACTGGTACTTCTCCAACGGCAAGGACTACGACGGCTTCACCGAGCAGGTCGCGGAGGTGCTCGGCCACGCCAAGACCGCCGAGCGCCTGGCGCCCGTCCGGTTCGGCCTGAACGCGTTCCTGATCGCCCGCGACGACGAGTCCGAGGCCCGCGAGACCCTGCGCGAGATCATCGCCAAGGCCAACCGGCCGGCCGTCGAGGGCTTCCGGGACGCCGTGCAGCAGGCCGGGAACGCCACCGGCGACAAGCGCGGGATGTGGGCGGACTCGTCGTTCGAGGACTTGGTGCAGTACAACGACGGCTTCCGCTCGCAGCTCATCGGCACCCCGGAGCAGATCGCCGACCGGGCGATCGAGTACAAGCGGCGCGGCGCGAACCTGCTGCTGCTGGGCTTCCTGCACTTCCAGGAGGAGGTCGAGTACTTCGGCGCGAAGGTGCTGCCGATCATCCGGGAGAAGGAGGCCGAGCTGGCGGCCCGCGAGCCGCAGCCGACGGCGGTCTGATCCCCTCGTCCCCACCGCGAACGGGCCGTCCGCACGGACGGCCCGTTCGCGCATTTCCGGGGCGCCACCGGGGTGACCGGACAGGTGCGCCGGATCCCATTCCGGGGAATGTCGAGTTGACACTTCGGGGCGACATCGTGAGAATTCAGGACGTGCTGTTCACCGAGCTCACCCGTCGGCGTCACGTCGACCTGTCCCGCGTGGCGTCGTCGATCTGTCGGTGAACTCGGCGCCGATCCCCGGTGCCGGTCGCGGCGGTGGCCCGGCTGGCGGTCCGGTCGCTGATCCCGGCGCCGGGCGTCCTGCCGGTCCGGTCGCCGACGCCGCGGTCAGGCTCCTGCTGACCTGGCCGCCGGGCCGGGACTGATCCGGTGCCCGGCCCCTGGTCCGGGTCGCGGCGCTGGTCCCGGCTTCAGGGCCGGTCCCGGCTTCAGGGCTGGTGCCGACTTCGGGGCTGGTCCCGGCTTCGGCGCCGGTCCGGGGCCCGGCACCCGACCTCGGTGCGCCGCCGGCTCCTGGTGCCGCCCTCGGTGCCGCCCTCGGCGCCGGCCTCGCTCCCGGCACCGACCCGCAACCCCGGCCCCGGCATGCACCCGGCCACGGCCGCGCCGTCCCCGGCGCCCCCGCTCACCCGCCCGCCATCCGGCCCGCGACCCGACACCCGACGCCCTCCGGAATCGTCACCGGCCCGCGTCCCACCCCGTTTCGCACGCATTTCTCGCCGCATTGCAGTGGCCGGTGCACAACGGGTCCTTCCGGCTGCCCGAATTCTGCTGCCCAGCATTCACGACACGACAGGGAGATGCCCGTGACCACGACCGAGAACCGCCCCGGATCCGATGTGATCGACTGGTCGGCCGCACCGGCGCCCACCGACGAGGCCGGCTGGCTGCAGCGGGCCCGCGAGGTCCGCCGGATCCTGGAGCGCGACGCCGCCGCCCGCGACCGGGCCGGCGCCACCCCCTACGACGAGGTCGCGCTGCTCAAGGAGTCCGGCCTGGTCACCCTGCTCGGCCCGGTCGAGCACGGCGGCGGCCAGGAGTGGCCGGCCGCCCACCGGGTGATCCGCGAGGTCGCCGCGGGCGACGGCTCGATCGGCCAACTGCTCGGCTACCACCTGCTGTGGTTCTGGGCCGCCCGCCTGGTCGGCACGCCGAGCAGATCGAGGCGGTGGAGGCCGAGGAGGGCATCACCTTCCACGACGACTGGGACAACATCGGCCAGCGGCTCACCGAGAGCGGCAGCGTCACCGTCGACGGCGTCCGGGTGCCGTGGACCTCGGCAGCCGGCTTCGTCGACCGCGCCTTCCAGCCGCGGGTCTACAACACGCTCAACGTGCCGACGATCCAGCTGGTGTTCGTCAGCTTCTACCTGGGCATCGCCCGCGGGGCCCTGGAGACCGGCGCCGAGTACACCCGCAGCACCACCCGGCCCTGGCTGCACGGCAGGCAGGAACGCGCCGTCGACGAGCCCTACCAGCTCGATCTCTACGGCGACTACCAGTCCAAGCTGTGGGCGGTGGAGGCGCTCGCCGACGCCGTCGCGCAGGAGGCGCTGGAGATCCACCGGGACGCCTGGAACGTCACCGCCGAGCAGCGCGGCGCACACGAGGTGCGGGTCGCGGCGGTGAAGGCCCGGGCCACCGCGTCCCACCTGGGATTCGACCGGTTCTGGCGCAACGTGCGCACGCACACCCTGCACGATCCGGTGGCCTACAAGCGCCGCGAGGTCGGCGCGCGCCTGCTGCGTGACGAGCTGCCGGAGCCGACCTGGCACTCGTGATCACCGCTCGTGGAGCGTGGCGCCCGCCAGGTGGGCGCCACGCTCCACAACGCGTGATCAGCTGATGGCGGCCCGGACCTCATCCGCGTGCGCCTGGGCCCAGGCCGCCACCGTGGTGCCGGGGCGGCCGGTGACCTCCTCGACGACGCCGCTGGGGGCCGGTTCGACGTCACGCAGGAACCCGAGGATGGTGTGCACCAGGAACTCGGCGGTCTCCCGGCCGGCCGAAGGTTCCAGCGCCGCGACCGCCGCCTCCTCGCTCACCTGTTCGAACTCGATCGGGACGCCGCTGGCCGCGGCGAGTGCGGCCACCGACTGCACCCGGCTCACCGGCTCCGGCCCGGTGAGGGTGAGCGCGCGGCCTGCATAGCCGTCCTCGGTGAGCGCGACGGCCGCCACCTCGGCGATGTCGGTCATCGCGGTCGGCGTGCTCGCCAGGTCCGGCCACGGCTCCCGCACCACGCCGGTCTCCCGGATCTGTGGGTACCAGACACTCACGTTCTCCACGAAGTCGGCCGGCCACAGGTGCGTCCACTCCCGGGCGCCCGCCTCCACCGCGCTGGTGACCGATCCCCACCAGCTCTCCGGCTCCCCGGACAGGTCCACCACGTGCTCGACGCCCGCCGCCGTGGCCCGGTCGACCACCTCGGCGGCCGTCTCCTCCACCGGGGCCAGGTACATGGCGCGGACGCCGTCGAACACGCCGTCCAGCGTCGACGGCCGCCGGACCGAGCCGCGGACGACCTGCACGCCGTCCGGCAGCGCGGCGCGCACCGGATCGACGGTCAGCGCCCGCACCGGACCGGCGCCGCGCGCCAGCAGATGGTCGACGACGAGACGTCCGATGTTCCCCGTCGCGCCGGTCACCAGGATGGTCATGACAACCCCCTTCGGTTCACCCGATACACCGTACCGTCATTTCCGTACGGTGTACTGGGTGAATTGTGGCGCACGATCGGCGGGCTCAGTGCGTCCGGTTGCGATCCGGGTCGTGCTCCGCGCCCGGCTCCTCGCGCCCGCGCAACCGGGGCAGGAAGCGGCCGGTGCGGCTGCGGTAGGCGTCGTACTCCGCGCCCAGCGCGCTGCCCAGTCCCGGCTCGTACACCGCGCGGGCCTGGATCTGCACCGCGACCAGGATCAGCACCCCGGCCAGTACACCGAGCAGCGTCGGCGAGATGAACAGCATCCCGGCGCAGCCCACGATCAGGCCGGTCAGCGCGGGATTGCGCACCCGGCTGTGCAGGCCGCCGGTCGCGAGGACCGGCCGGCGTGCAGCTGCGGCGGCAGCAGGGCCGGGCTCGGTGCCGCCGGCCACCGCCGCACCCGCCTCCGTCGCCGACCGCCGCCACACCGTGCCGAGCTGCAGTGTCGCGATCGCGACCACCGCGAACCCGAGCAGCAGCAGCCCGGCCCCGACGACCGCGACACCCGGCCGGGCCAGCACCGCGATCGGCTCCAGCACGCCGAGCGCGACCAGCAGCGGGGCACCGAAGCCGAGCAGCGCGGCGACGAGCAGCAGCAGCCGGGCCCACCAGGCCGGGCTGCCCGGGGTGCGGACGACCTCCAGCCGGCGCTCGCCGCGGGCCCGGTGCGCGCGGCCCCGGAGCCAGACGGTGATTCCGACCCCGAGCACGCCGAGCAGGACCGCGGCCCAGCCGGCGACCCGGTCGTCGATCAGCGCCGCGGCGTCCGACCAGGCGTCCGGCCCCCACACCTCGGGCACCGCCTCGACGAACAGCCAGGCACCGAAGACGAAGAACATCAGCGCGGCGCCGATCGAGATGACCCGCTCCGGCAGCCGCTGGCCGAGCTTGCGGCCGACCACGATCGCCATCGCGTCGGCGGCGACCATGCCCAGCGTGGAGCCCAGCCAGACGCCGAACCAGTTGTACTGGGTGGCCAGCGTGATGGTGGCCAGCATGGTCTTGTCGCCCAGCTCGGCCAGGAAGAACGCGACCGACGCGGCGACCACCGCCGAGCCGCCGGCCCGCTTGGCCTTGCGCTCCTCGTCGTCGGTGAGCGAGTCCCCGCGCAGGGTCCACGCGCCGAAGCCGATGAAGGCGACCGCCGCGACCAGTGAGATCCAGCCGGTCGGGAGCGACGCGCCCAGGCCGACGCCGACGGCCACCGAGACCAGGTGGGTCACCGAGGTGGCGATCGTGATCCCGATGAGCACCGGGATCGCCTTGAAGCGGGTCGCGAACGTGAGGGCCATGAGCTGCGACTTGTCGCCGAGCTCGGCCACGAAGATGACACCGAAACTGACCGCGAACGCGACCAGGAAACCGTCCATGTCCATCCCTCGATCTCGCGCCGGATCGAGGTAATGGGGATCCTCGATCCGGCACTGCCGGATCGAAGGTCTCGCTCGCCTGGTGGTGGTCAGGCCGCCGCACCCGGGGCCGCCACCGAGGGCGTGCCCAGTATGTCGAGCGCAGCGTTGGGAGCTACTCCCCTTCGCGTACCCGGTGGACGTTACCGCACCGATCCAGATCCGCTCGACCCCCGATCCTGTGACCGCCCTCTCACACGGACCGGCCCGGATGGCTTAGCGTCGCGAACGAATCCGCGTCACCGGTGACCGAGGAGGACCCGCCATGCCCGAGGCCGTCGTCTGCGAGGCCGTCCGCACGCCGATCGGGAAGCGGAACGGATCGCTGGCCGGGGTGCACCCGGTGGACCTGTCGGCGGCCGTGCTCGACGCGCTGGCGCAGCGGACCGGGATCGATCCCGGCGTCGTCGACGACGTGGTGTGGGGCTGTGTGAACCAGGTCGGCGACCAGGCCGCGCAGATCGGCCGGTACGCGCTGCTCGCCGCCGGCTGGCCGGAGACGGTGCCCGGCGTGACGATCAACCGGGCCTGCGGGTCGAGCCAGTCGGCGTTCGACTTCGCCGCCGGGATGGTGCTCGCCGGGCAGTACGACGTCGTCGTCGCCGGGGGCGTCGAGTCGATGACCCGGGTGCCGCTCGGCGCCGGACGCGACCTGGGCCGCCCGTACGGGCCGCTGGTCCGCGAGCGCTACCGGGCCGACCTGACCTCCGGCGAGTTCCCGAACGCCGACTTCAACCAGGGTGTCGGCGCCGAGCGGATCGCCCGCGACTGGAAGCTCTCGCGCACCGAGCTCGACGAGTACGCGGCCCGCTCGCACGAGCTCGCCGCCGCCGCGATCGACTCCGGCGCGTTCGACGGGCAGCTGGCCGCGGTCCCCGGTGCGCCCGGCTTCGACGCCGACGAGGGACTGCGCCGCGGCACCACCGCAGGCACCCTCGCCGGGCTGACGCCGTCGTTCGCCGCGGACGGCGTGATCCACGCCGGGAACAGCTCGCAGATCTCCGACGGCGCGTCCGCGGTGCTGGTCACCACCCCGCAGCGGGCCCGCGAGCTGGGCCTCACCCCGATCGTGCGCTACCACTCGGGCGCGGTGTCCGGCGCCGATCCGCTGCGGATGCTGACCGGGCCGATCCCGGCGACCCGCAAGGTGCTGGGCCGGGCCGGGCTCGGCGTCGCCGACATCGGCGCCTTCGAGGTGAACGAGGCGTTCGCGCCCGTCCCGCTGGCCTGGCAGGCCGAGTTCGGCGCCGATCCGGCCCGGCTCAACCCGCTGGGCGGCGCGATCGCCGTCGGGCACCCGCTGGGCGCCTCCGGCACCGTGCTGCTCACCCGGATCGTGCACCACATGCGCGACCGCGGGATCCGCTACGGCCTGCAGACGATGTGCGAGGGCGGCGGCACCGCGAACGCCACGATCGTCGAGCTCGTCGAGCACTCCGGGTGACCGGCGGCACCTGATCGCGGCCGCCTGCCACGACATCACACCGAACGCCGCAGCGATTCCCAGCGCGATCACAGGCTCGTCTCAGGGTCGGGCCGCACAGTACTGACATGACCGAGCAGGGACCGGGTCCGAGCGGGAGCCCCGACGGACGCACCGCCGCCGACGGCGGCGGCGGCCCGGGGCCGGCCCGGCCCGACCGACGTTCCGGCGACGCGCGCACCGGCGACGCCGACGACACCCGCGCAGAGGAGGCACCCGAGATGAGCGACACCGAGCAGCGGAGCCCGTCCCCCGAGTGGGCGGCGGCCGGCCCCCGGCCGGGCGTGCCCGCGCACGGTTCGGGGAGCCCACCCACCTCGGTGTACCCGCCGTTCCCGCCGCCGAACGGCGGCCACCCCCCGAAGCCGCCGAAGCGGCTCGGTGCCAGCGTGGTCGCGCTCGCCCTGGCGGCCGGCCTGGTCGGCGGCGGGGTCGGCTTCGGCGGCGCGTACGCGGTGCTCGGCTCGTCCGGCTCCGGGCAGCCGACGCTGGCCAGCGCGGCCGACCCGGGCACCCCGGCCCGCGCCGCGGACGGCTCGATCGCCGGGGCCGCCGCCGCCATCACCCCGAGCACGGTGGACATCCAGGTCCGCACGGCGCAGGGCGTGTCCGAGGGGTCCGGCGTCATCCTGACCGCCGACGGCGAGGTGCTCACCAACAACCACGTGGTGTCCGGCGCCGCCCAGGGCGGCCAGATCACGGTGACCCTGTCCGACGGGACCCGGCACGAGGCGACCGTCGTCGGCACCTCCCCCAGCTACGATCTCGCGGTCATCCGGTTGCAGGGCGCGTCCGGGCTGACCGCGGCGACCCTCGGCGAGTCGTCGGGCGTCCAGGTCGGCGAGCAGGTCGTCGCGACCGGATCGCCGCAGGGCCTGTCCGGCACCGTCACCGCAGGCATCGTGAGCGCGATGAACCGGACGGTCGCCGCGGGCGGCGACGGCGAGGCCCCGGTCGTCTACAACGGGCTGCAGACCGACGCCCCGATCAACCAGGGCAACTCCGGCGGCCCGCTGGTGAACCTGGCCGGCCAGGTCGTCGGGATCAACTCGGCGATCGCCACCACCGGGCAGAGCCAGGGCTCGATCGGGCTGGGCTTCGCGATCCCGGTGGACACCGCCAAGCGGGTCGCCCAGGAGATCATGTCCGACGGCGTCGCCACCAAGCCGCAGCTCGGCGTGCAGGGATCGGTGGCGGCCTCGCGGGCCGCGGCCACCGGCGCCGGCGCGGAGATCGCCGCCGTCCAGCCCGGGTCGGCCGCCGCGCAGGCCGGCCTGCGCGAGGGCGACGTGGTGACCGAGGTCGACGAGTACCCGGTGTCGAGCTTCGCCGACCTGATCGCCCGGATCGGCAACTTCGCCCCGGGCCAGCAGGTCACGCTGACCGTCGGCACCGGGAACGACGCCCGCCAGGTCCCGGTCACCCTCGGCAGCGTCGAGGACACCCCGGCCGCGGCGAACGCGCAGAACGGCAGCACACCGGACGGATCGGGCGGCGAGCTGCCCTTCGGGTTCAGCCCGTTCGGCGACGGCAACTGACCCCACCCGCTCCGGCCGGGCGCGGCACATCCCTCCCGTCGCGCCCGGCCGGTCCTCGCCCGTCCCGGGCCCGCGGCCTCCCGGCCGTCACCGCGGAGCGTCGGCCCGGTCCCCCGAGTCCCGGGCACGACGGTCGCGGCGCCGCGCGCGCAGCCGTCCCACGACCGCCGACACCGTCCCGACCACGGCCACCAGCCCCACCGCCAGCCCGGCGGCCACCAGCGGCGAGTCGGTGAGATTGCCGGTCAGCACGCCGAGCACGCCGTAGAGCAGCGTCCACAGCAGGGCGCCACCGGCGACCGCGGGCAGCAGCTTCGCCCAGGCCATCCCGGACGCGGCGGCGGCGATCAGGGTCGGCACCCGTCCGGCGGGGGCGACCCGGCCGACCAGCACCAGCAGCCAGCCGCGTTCGGCGAAGGCGTCCCGCATCCGCGCCACCCGCGCCCCGGTGCGTTCCCCGCCGAACCGGCCGCCGGCGACCGCGTCGAGCACCGGGACGCTGCCCCGTCGGGCGACGGCGAAGGTCACCACGTCCCCGGCCAGCGCGGCGACGAAGGCCAGCCCGAGCACCAGCGGCAGGGACAACGCGTCGGTGGTCATGGCCGTCGCGGCGGCCGCGCCGACGATCGCGCCGGTCGGCACGACCGGCAGGATCGAGCCGAACAGCACCCCGCCGCCGACGACGAGATAGGCGATCCGGCCGGCGTCCGGGGTCAGCTCGGCCTCGATCCACTCCTCGGCCGGGAGCGGTGCGGTCGCGAGCGCGGCCAGCAGCACGCTCACACCGTCGCCCCGACCCGGGCGCCCGGCTCGACCACCAGCGGCCGGGTGGGCAGTCCGGCCGCGGTGACGGCGGCGGCGAACTCGTGCGGCGGGTGCACCAGCAGCTCGCGCATCCGGCCGCCGATCCGGCCGGGCACCGAGCAGAGGCCGGTCACGGCGAGCGTCCCCCAGTGCACCGGCAGGGTGACCTTCGGGGCGAGCCGGCGGACCGCCTCGGCCGCGCCGGACGGGTCGAGGTGCCCGGGCCCGAGGCTCGGCCCCCAGCCCCACACCGGCAGCGCCGCGAGATCGATCGGGCCCTGCGCGGCGACGTCGTCGAGCCCGGGGAACAGCCCGGTGTCGCCCGCCGCGTAGACCCGCAGCCCGTCGGCCTCCAGCAGGTGCCCCATCGCGTCGGCCTGCGGGCCGTGCGTGAGCCGCGGGCCCCAGCGGTGCCCGGAGTGCTCGGCCGGGGTGCCGGTGACCCGCAGGCCGCCGAAGGTCCTGGTCTCGCCGACGGCGAGCCCGGACACCCGGGCCACGCCGCGCCGGCGCACCCAGCCGGTCGCCCCGGCCGGGACGACCACCTCGGCGTCGCGGGGCAGCAGCCGCAGCGACCGCAGGTGCAGGTGATCGGCGTGCAGGTGCGAGATCAGGACCAGGTCGACGTCGGCGAGCGCGGCCGGGTGCACCGCGGGCACCATCCGGCGCAGCGGGCCCACCGCCGCGGTCAGCAGCGGATCGGTCAGGACGGTGCGTCCACCCATCCGCAGCCGCAGCGTGCTGTGGCCGAGGAAGGTCGTCTCCGGCAGGTCCACGATGCCGAGTATCCCCGTGTCCGGGCGTGCGCGGTCAGGCGTTGCCGAGAACCCGGTCGACGGCGATCTCCAGCACCACCCGCTCCGGGTTCGGCCGGGGCTCCTTGTACTGGGCGGCGTAGCGGCGCTCGGCGTCCCGCACGGCCTCCGGGTCGTCCCGGACGACGGCGACGCCCTCCAGCGTCGACCAGGTGCGGCCCTCGACGAGGGAGACCGCGACCCGGGCGCCACCGGGACCCGCCGCGGCGACGTTGCGGGCCTTCTGCGACCCGCCGCGGCAGATCACCCGGGCGATCCGCTCCTCGACGTCGACGGTCACCCCGACCGGGACGGCGTGCGGGGTGCCGTCGCGCCGGGTGGTGACGAGGATGCACGGGCGGCGCTCCGACCACAGCTGCAGGAACGTGTCGGAGACGCCGTCGGCGAGGGAGCGGCGTCGGGTCACGCCGACATCCTCGCCAACCGTCCCTTGCTCTGCTCACCCGGGGCGCTGCGGGGTGTGCTGCGGGGTCTGCGGGCGCGGCCCGGTGTAGACGCCGAGCGGCCGGAACCGCGGACCCGGCTCCGCGTACTCCTCCAGGGCGTGCGCCACCCAGCCGACGGTGCGGGCGGTGGCGAACACCAGCTCGCCGGCGTCCGGCCGCAGGTCGTGGGCGTGCATCAGCGCGGCCAGCGCGAGATCGACGTTCGGTGCCGGGCCGTCGCCGCGGGCCATCCCGTCGGTGAGCGCGTCGACGCAGGCCAGCACCCGGTCCGCCCGCGGATCGGTGCGCAGCCGATCGAGCAGCGCGACGGCCCGGGGATCGGCGCCCCGGTACACGGAGTGCCCGAACCCGGGGACCCGCTCCCCCGCCCGCAGCCGGGCGGCCAGGGCTGCGTGCGGATCGTCGAGCGCCTCGGCGAGGAAGCGGTGGGCGAGCGTCCCGGCGAGGCCGTGCCGGGGGCCGTCGAGCGCCCCGAGCCCGGCCGAGACGACGGCGTGCACGTCGGCGAGGGTGCTCGCGGCGACCCGGGCGGCGACCGTGGACGCGGCGAGACCGTGGTCGGCGAGCAGCACCAGGGCGGCCCGGAGGTGGTCCGGGCCGGTGCCGGGGTCGGCGGCCGGGTCCCGGGCGAGCGCGGGCCACAGCAGTACCGCCGGATCGGGCCCGGGCGGCGGCTCCGGTGCAGCCGGGGACGCTGGTGCGGCCGGGGTGGGCTGTGCGGCCGGAGCAGCCGGTGCGGCCGGTGCGGCCGGTGCGGCCGGTGCAGCCGGTGCGGCCGGTGCAGCCGGTGCGGCCGGGGACGCGGCCCCGCCCAGCGCGGCGACGACCGTCCCCAGCAGCGTCGCCGCCGTCCGGGTCACCGCGGCCGGGCGCACGTCGGCACGCAGCGGATCGGCGGCGGCGACCGCGGCCACCGCGACCCGGAACCGGTCGGTGCTGCGCGCCCGCGCCGGCAGCGCGGCGAGGGCCGCACCGGCCACCGCCAGCAGCTCCGGATCGGCGTCGAACCGGACCGGGCCGGGCACGTCCCACAGCAGCGCGGCGACCTCGGCCAGGTCAGCGCGGGCGGCCAGCCCGGCGGCCGGGACACCCCGGAACCACGGTCCGCCGTCGGCCACCAGGGTGATCCCGGTCCGGATCCGCTCGACCACGCCGGACGGTTCGCCCGCCTCCCGGCCGCGCGCGGCGAGCGCCTCCACCTCGGCCCTGGCGAACCGGCTGCCCCGCCGCCGGGCGCCCCGTACGCTGGTCAGCAGCCCGCGGCTGGCGTAGGCGTACACCGTCTCGCGCTTCACCCCGAGCCGCTGGGCGGTCTCCTCGACCGTCAGGAAGTCCACCAGGTTGACGCTATCAACATTGACCCGATCAATATTGACAATGTTTCCCGGTGGGGCGGACCGTGCGCCACATGACCATCACCGACCCGGGCCTACGCGGGATCGCCGTCACCAGCACGAGCATCGGCGACGTCCGCGGGGACGAGGGCTTCTACCACTACCGGCAGTACTCGGCCGTCGAGCTCGCCCGCAGCCGCACGTTCACCGACGTCTGGTTCCTGCTCGCCGAGGGCAGGCTCCCGGACCTCGGCGAGCGGGCCCGGTTCGACGCGCGCATCGCCGCCCGGCGCGCACTGCCGGACGCGGTACAGGCACTGCTGCCCTCGATCGCCGACGCCTGCGGCACCGATCTCGCGGCGGGGCTGCGCACCGCGCTGTCGGTGCTCGGCCCGCTGCACGGGCTGCGCCCGCTGTGGGACGCCGGCCCGGAGCGCGGCGCCGAGGACGCGCTCACCGTGTGCGCCGCGACGCCGACCGTGCTGGCCGCGCTGTACCGGCTCGGCGAGGGGCGGGAACCGGTGCCGCCGCGCGCCGATCTCGGCCCGGCCGCGAACTGGCTGTGGATGCTGTCCGGAGCGGAACCGGCCCCGGAGCACGTCCGGGCCGTCGACGCCTACCTGGTGAGCACCGTGGACCACGGGTTCAACGCGTCGACGTTCACCGCCCGGGTGGTCGCCTCGACCGGCGCGGACGTCGCGTCCTGCGTGGTCGCCGCGATCGGCGCGTTCGCCGGGCCGCTGCACGGCGGGGCACCGGACCGGGCGCTGGAGTCGCTGGACCTGATCGACCGCGACGCCGGCGGATCACCCGAGCGCTGGGTCGCCGACCGGCTGGCCGCCGGCGAACGGATCATGGGGTTCGGGCACGCCGTGTACCGCGGCCCGGACCCGCGCGCGGCGCTGCTGCGCGACGTCGCGGCCCGGCTCGGCGGACCGCTGCCCGAACGCGCCGCCGACGTCGAGCGGCGGATCACCGACACCCTGGCCCGGCTGCGCCCGGACCGGCCGCTGCACGCGAACGTCGAGTTCCAGGCCGGCGTCGTGATGGCGGGCTGCGGCATCCCGCGGCGGATGTTCACCCCGACCTTCGCGACCAGCCGGGTCGTCGGCTGGTGCGCGCACGTCCTGGAACAGGCCGCCGAGCGCCGGCTGATCCGGCCGTCCGCGACCTACGCCGGACCGCCGGCGCCGGAGCCGGTCCCGGCCGTCTGACCGGCCCGGTCGCCGCGGGTGTCGCGGCGGATCGGGTGCTCGGGCGGCACCTCGACGAACACGATCCGGGTGCCGTCCGGATCGGCGACCCACATCTCGTGCAGGCCCCACGGCTCCTGCTTCGGCTCGCGCAGCACGGCGACGCCCGCGGCGGCCAGCTCGGCGTAGGTGGCCGCCAGGTCGCGGACCTGCAGCCACAGCCGCAGCCCGCCCGGATCGGTCCCCGGGTCGCCGTCCGGCGCCCCGGACGGCGACGCCGAGACCTCCAGGAACCCGCTGCCCAGGAAGAAGACGGTCCCGCCGGGGAACTCCCGGGAGATCGCCAGGCCCAGGGTGTCGCGATAGAAGGCGACGGCCGTCGCGGGATCGGCGGGACGGAGGATGGCGCGGCTGGCGAGGATCTCCACGAGGCCGCACGGTAGCGGTCCGGAACGCGGCCGTGACACGGGCGAGACGCGGGTGAGATCGGTGGCAATGCAAACTTTCCGGTTGCTGCGGGACACGGTGGCGTGCTCATCTGATCGGGCACCACCACTTCTCGCCGCCACGGAGGTCGCGTGTTCCGGGCCCGAACCCGCCCCGCTCAGGACCCGGACGCACGCACCGGCCCGGGCGCCCGCCCGGCGGTGGCGATCGCCGTGCTCGCCTCCTGCGGCCTGCTGGTGTCGCTGCTGCAGACGATGGTGGTCCCGCTGCTCCCCCGGTTCCCGGAGCTGCTGTCGGTGACCCCGTCGACGGCGTCCTGGCTGATCACCGCGAACCTGGTGGCGGGCGCGGTGTCGGCGCCGGTGCTCGGCAGGCTCGGCGACATGTTCGGCAAGCGCCGGATGCTGCTGGTCGCACTCGTCCTGGTCGGGGTCGGATCGGTGATCGGGGCGCTGGCCCCGGGCATCGAGCTGCTGCTCGTCGCCCGGGTGCTGCAGGGCACCGCGTTCGGGGTGATCGCGCTGGGCATGAGCCTGATGCGCGACATCCTCCCGCCGGAGCGGGTCGGCTCCGGGGTGGGGCTGATGTCGTCCTCGCTCGGCTTCGGCGGCGCGATCGGCCTGCCGATCACCGGCGTGGTCGCCCAGTTCACCAGCTGGCGCTGGCTGTTCGCCGGCGCGGCGGTCCTCGCGCTCGTGCAGATCGTGCTGGTGCGCAGGCTGGTGGCCGAGTCGGGCCTGCGGACCGGCGGCCGGTTCGACGCCGTAGGCGCCGTCGGGATCGGCGCGCTGCTGGTCTCCCTGCTGCTCGCGGTCTCCAAGGGCAACGAGTGGGGCTGGACGTCGCCACAGGTGATCGGACTGTTCGTCGCCGCGCTGGTGCTCGCGCCGGTGATCGGCCGGTACGAGCTGCGGACGCGCACGCCGCTGGTCGACCTGCGGGTGTCCGCCCGGCCCGCGGTACTGCTGACCAACACGGCGACGGTGCTCGTCGGCTTCTCCATGTTCGCCGGATTCGTGCTGACCACCCAGCTGCTGCAGGCACCGGTCGCCACCGGCTACGGCTTCGGCCAGTCGCTGCTCGTCGCCGGCCTGGTGCTGCTGCCGATGGGCGGCTCGATGGTGCTGTTCTCCTCGACGTCGGCGCGGCTGTCCCGGGCCCGCGGGCCGCGGACCACGCTGGTGCTCGGCACGCTGGTGCTCGGCGCCGGGAACCTGGCGTTCGCGACCCTGCCGGGGACCATCTGGCTGCTGATGCTGGTCGCGACGCTCACCGCGATCGGCGCCGCGCTCGCCTACTCCGCCATCCCGCTGCTGATCATGCGGGCGGTGCCGGAGTCGGAGACGGCCGCGGCCAACAGCCTCAACACGCTGGCCCGCCAGCTCGGCACCAGCGCCTGCACCGCCTTCGTGGCCGCGGTGACGACGGCGTTCGTGCTCGACGACGGGATCCTCCCGGCCGGCATCGCCTACACGATCGCGTTCGCCGGGGCCGGTGCGGCCGGGCTGCTCGCGACGCTGCTCGTCGCCGTCACGCCGGCGCCCGCCCCGGAGCGGCCGGCAGTGCCGGACCGCGGGCCGGACCGCGGGCCGGACCACGGGCCGGACCACGGGCCGGAGCACGGCACCCGCACCGCGGCCACGACGCCGGAGGCGTGCCGGCACTGACACCCGGCGACCGCGGCGGCCGTGCAGGACGGGCGGCGGCCGGACAAGGGCGAGCACGGGCCGGCACGGGCGCTCCCCGCACCGCCGACCGTCCATCAGGGACTCCGATCCCCCCGGCCCCGTTCCACCGAACGGACCCACCGGATGGCCCACTGCCCGGGTGATGCCACATCGTGGCGGTGCACACTCCCGCCGCTGCCCGGCACTGCGTGCCGGTGCGTGCGCGGAGGGTGCCCGGCGGCCTCCGGTGGATCTCCACTGTGGACACCCACCCGCCGCCCACCTGCCGTTTCACCGAAAATGCATCCAAAACTTGCCGGTAGAACTACTCGGTAACATTCTCCCCGGTAACCGTCCGAGTTGACCGACTATCCGTGAGCGCGCACACTCCAGGGCTTGGATCACATTCCGATCGTGACCGTCCGCCGATACCGTTGCACGCACCGCATCCGATCCCATCGCCTGGCTAGTGCACGCGTCCAGCCTGGTGATTCCCGCCCGGCCGGCGCTGCTCCAGGAGGTCGCCCATGAAGCCGTTCGTGGTCAACAACCACGACCGTCTGGTCTTTCCCGCCAATTTTCTGGCTGAGCTCGATTTCTCGGTCATCGACGATCTCGACCAATTCACGGCAATCGTCGGCCGCGATTTCGAGGCCAAGGCCCCCACCGGGACCGAGATCCTGGAGCGCATCACCGCGGGCTCCTACGAGAGCCGCTTCGGGCTGCTCCGGGACATGAGCCAGAACCTGTTCTGGGTCAACCGGTTCTCCATGACGATGTTCGAGAAGCGGCCGACCCGCTGGCGGGACCTGCCGAGGCACCGGGCCGACGTCTTCCTCCCGGTGCTCACCCCGTGGGAGGACGGTGACAAGAAGGTCCGCGCGGTCCGCGAGGCGTTCGAGACGCTGCCGGCCACCTGGGACGACGAGACCGAGCGCGGCATCTTCGATCTGCTCTTCGACGTGTTCGGCCACCGCCGCCACCACGCCACCGAGCTGCCCGCGGTGAAGCCGACCGTCGAGCAGTTCCTCGCCACCCCGGGCGCGATGACCTTCGTCGTGCCCCGGCACGACCCGGACTACCCGGTCTTCTCGTTCAACCAGATCCTCGACGCGCACGCCGAGGTGCCCGAGCTCGAGGCGCTGACCCGGTGGGCGATGGTGCTGCACAACCAGTACCCGTGGGACCGCGCCGCCACCGAGCTGCGCACCGCCGACGAGATCGGAGACGACGACCACGTCATCGCGTTCCATCCGCGCAACCGCGACGTCGAGGCCTTCCTGGACCGGGCCACCGGCGCCCGGCCGGCCCGCCGCGGCCGGCTCGCCACCCGCTCCGAGCCGGTGACACCGGAGTCCCCGCTGCCCCCGGTCCGGGTCCGCGAGGCGTTCCGGGTGCAGCCCAGGGTGGAGGCGCTGGCCGTCGTCCGGGGTGAGCACGTCTGCTCCAACACCGACGTCGTGCGCAACACCGCGTTCTCCTGGTCGCCGATGAGCGCCGACGAGATCTCCGCCAAGACCGGCATCGACCAGCGCCGCTACACCGAGCTCGACATCGAGGACCTGGCCTGGTCGGCGGCCGTGCGCGCGCTGGAGCACTCCGGCCGCCGGCGCGAGGAGATCGGCGCGGTGCTGGTCGCGACCTGCACCAGCGAGCGGTTGATCCCGTCGCTGTCGACCTGGCTGTCCGGCGAGCTGGGCCTGCTCCAGACGCACTGCTCGGCCGACATCATCGCCGCCTGCGCCGGGCTGCCCTACGGCCTGTCCGAGGCCGTCCGGCAGCTGCAGGAGGTGCAGCGGCCGGTGCTGCTGGTCTGCGTCGAGAAGTTCTCCGACAAGATCGGCAACGTCCGCACCTCCCGGATGATCTTCGGCGACGGGGCGGCCGCGATGGTCGTCGCCCCCGCGCCGGACGGCGAGCCGGGCGACATCGACCTGCTGCAGACCTACGCGTCCGGCCCGGCCTCCGAGGTCAACTCGATCATCTGGCCGAACCCGGAGTTCGACAACGACATCACCGTCTACGGGCCGGAGGTCAAGGCGCTGGTCTCCCGCTACCTGGCGCAGATGATCTCCGAGCTGTCCGGCGAGAGCGGCCCGGACGGGACCGGGTCGATGCTCGACGCGATCGATCTGATCGTCCCGCACCAGGCCAACAAGACGATGATCCTGCAGCTCGCGGCCAAGGCCGGGCTCTCCGCCGAGCAGCTGTACTTCAACATCGAGTCGATGGGCAACGTCTCGGCGGCGTCCATCCCGATCGCCATGTTCGACGCCGTCGCCGACGGTGTGGTGGCCGGCCGCACCCGGGTCTTCGCGCCCGGCTTCGGCGCCGGCGCGGTCGGCGGCTACGCCGTGCTGGAGGTGGACCCGGCCGTGATGGCACCCGAGGTGTTCCTCGACCCGGCAGGCGCGCCGGGGCAGCCGACCGGCACGGCGGCCGCGACAGCCCCGACGTCCGACGACGTTCGCATCGCGTTCGGCGAGTGACGAGGATGGGTCCCTACCGGTAGGACGGTGCGGGCGATCCCCGCCCGTCCCGCCGACCCGCCGTCACCGCCGCCGCAGCAGCGCCCACGTCAGGAGCAGTGAAACCCGCCATGTTCTCGCGCATCGCCATCGTCAACCGCGGCGAACCCGCCATGCGACTGATCAACGCCGTCCGGGAGTGGAACGCCCAGAACGCGCCCGACCGGCGCCTGCGCACCATCGCCCTGTACACCGCGGTCGACCGCCGCGCGATGTACGTCCGGGAGGCCGACGAGGCCGTCCTGATCGGACCGGACGACCCGGACCACATGGGCGCGAGCCCCTATCTCGACCACGACGAGCTGGAGCGCGCGCTGCGCGCGTCCCGGGCCGACGCGGTCTGGCCGGGCTGGGGCTTCGTGTCGGAGAAGGCCGACTTCGCCGAGCTGTGCGAGCGGCTCGGGATCACCTTCGTCGGCCCGTCGGCGGACGTCATGCGCCGGCTCGGGGACAAGATCGCGTCGAAGCAGCTGGCCGAGTCGGTGGGCGTGCCGATGGCGCCGTGGTCCGGCGGGCCGGTCGCCGACGCGGACGCGGCGCGCAAGGCGGCCGAGGGCATCGGCTACCCGCTGATGGTGAAGGCGACCGCGGGCGGCGGCGGCCGCGGCATCCGGTTCGTGGCGGGGCCGGAACAGCTCGACGAGGCGTTCGAGCGGGCGGCGTCCGAGGCGGCGCGCACCGCGGGTGACGCGACCGTGTTCATGGAGCGGGCGGTGGCCGGCGGCCGGCACGTCGAGGTGCAGGTCGTCGCCGACGCCACCGGCGACGTGTGGACGCTGGGCGTGCGCGACTGCTCGGTGCAGCGGCGCAACCAGAAGGTGATCGAGGAGTCCGCCTCCACCGCGCTCGATCCCGAGCAGGAGCGGCTGCTCCGCGACGCCGCCGCCGACCTGGCCCGGGCCGCGGGCTACGTCAACGCGGGCACCGTGGAGTTCCTCTACCAGCCCGCGGAGAAGCTGCTCTCCTTCCTCGAGGTCAACACCCGGCTGCAGGTCGAGCACCCGGTCACCGAGGCGTGCACCGGGGTCGACATCGTGAAGCTCCAGCTGCACATCGCCGGTGGCGGCACCCTGGCGGAGGTCGCACGCGAGACGCCCGCCGCGCAGGGCTGGGCGATCGAGGCCCGGCTCACCGCGGAGGACCCGGAGCGCGAGTTCGCGCCGGCCCCGGGCCGGATCGAGCACCTCGCCCTGCCGAGCGGGCCGGGCATCCGGGTGGACACCGGCGTCGCGGCGGGCGACGTCATCCCGCCGCAGTTCGACTCGATGATCGCCAAGGTGATCGCCTGGGGCCGGGACCGCGACGAGGCCAGGGCCCGGCTGTCCCGGGCGCTGCGCCAGACCGCAGCGGTGATCGACGGCGGCTCCACCAACAAGGCGTTCCTGCTCGACCTGCTCGACCGCGACGAGCTGCGCTCCGGCGAGGTCGAGACGACCTGGCTGGACACCATGATGGCGGCCGGGTACACCCCGCCGCGGCGGCTCGACGTGGCGCTGCTGGCCACCGCCGTCCAGTCGCACGACGGGCACGTCGCCCGCCAGCAGGACCGGCTGTTCCGCTCGGCCGAGGCCGGCCGGCCGGAGGTCGGGTACGAGACCTGGCACCAGACCGACGTCACCGCGGCCGGGCAGTCCTACAAGCTGACGGTCGCCCGCACCCGGGCCGGGCGCTACCGGGTCGAGCTCGACGGTGTCAGCGTCGACGTCGACGTCGAGCGCAACGGCGCCTACGAGCGCAGGCTCACCGTGGGTGAGCAGAGCTGGACGGTGCTGTCGGTCGCCCAGGAGTCCGACTACCTGGTCGAGGTCGACGGCGCCGTGCACCGCATCTCCGGCGGCGAGGCGGGCATCGTGCGCGCACCGGCCCCGGCGATGGTGGTGGCGCTGCCGGTCTCCCCCGGTGACACCGTCGCCGAGGGCGACACGCTCGCCATCGTCGAGTCGATGAAGCTGGAGACCTCGCTGCGGGCCCCGTTCGACGGGACCGTCGCCGAGCTGCTCGTCCCGGCCAACACCCAGGTCGACGGCGGCACGAAGCTGGTCCGGCTGGAGCCGCTGGCCGATGCCGACGCCGGCGCGGTCGCCGCGGCCGGGGACCGGGTGGACCTGTCCGCGTTCGGCGCCGCCGGGGACACCGGCGACCCGGCCGGGACCGCCGCGGACGCGCTGTCCGCGCTCCGGTTCCAGGTGCTCGGCTTCGACGTCGACGAGGGCCAGGCCCGGCCGCAGCTGGGCAGGCTCGCCGCCGCCCGGGCGGACCTCCCGGCCGACGACCCGGCGGTGCTGGCCGGGGAGACGACCGTGCTGCGGATCTTCGCCGACCTCTGCGCGCTGTCCCGGAACCGCTCCGAGACCGACGACGAGACCGGCGAGACCGAGCGGAACCCGCAGGAGTACCTCTACGCCTACCTGCGCAGCCGCAATCCCGACGACGAGGGGCTGCCGGAGTCGTTCCAGGCCAAGCTGCGCCGGGCGCTGGCGCACTACGGCGTCACCGACATCGCGGCCGGGCCGGACCTCGGGCCCGCGCTCTACCGGATGTTCCTGGCCCACCGCCGCGCCCCGCAGCAGGTCCCGGTCGTGCTGAACCTGCTGAACTGGCGGCTGCAGCACCCGGAGTCGGTCGCCGGGCTGTCCGCGTCGGCCCGCGAGGAGTACCTGCGGACGCTCGACGAGGTCGTCGTCGCCACCCAGCTGCGGCATCCGGTCGTCGGCGACACCGCCCGGCTGGTCCGCTACCGGGCGTTCGACGCGCCGGTGGTCGCCGCGGAGCGCAGCCGGGTGCTGAGCGAGGTCCGGGAGAGCCTGGACGTGCTGGCCGCCGACCCGGGCACCGCCGACCGCAACCGCCGGATCGACGCGCTGGTCGGCTCCTCCGAGCCGATCCTCGGCGTGTTCGGCGACCGGCACGACGCGGTGCTGCTGGAGGTCATGACGCGGCGCTACTACCGGGTCCGCCCGCTGCGCGAGCTCGAGCTCGCCGAGCACGCCGGCCGGCCGCTGCTGACCGCGCGCTACCAGCACCTCGGCAACGACCGCACGCTGTTCGCCACGGTGATCGACAACAACGACCCGCAGGGCGCGCTGGCGACCGCCGAGGAGCTGCGCCGCCGGGTCGGCGAGCTGGACAGCGGCCGGACCGCGCTGGTCGATCTCTACGTCACCTCCACCAAGGCCGACGACGGCGGCGACCCGGACGCCCGCGCCGAGCGGGTCCGGGCCGCGCTGGGCCGGGTCCCCGCGGCGCTGCACCGGGTCGCGGTCGCGGTGCGGCCGAACCCGGGCGCCGGCACCGACGACGCCGCGGAGCCGCCCACCTGGTTCACCTTCCGCCCGGACGGCGACGGCGAGCTCGTCGAGGACCGCACGCTGCGCGGCATGCACCCGCTGGTCGCCGACCGGCTGCGGCTGTGGCGCTTCCGCGACTTCGAGCTGACCCGGCTGCCCGCGGCCACCGACGTGCACCTGTTCCGCGCGGTCGGCCGCAACGTCACCGCCGACGACCGGCTGGTCGCGATGGCCGACGTCCGCGAGCTCACCGTGCTGCGCGACGACGAGACCGGCCGGATCCGGTCGCTGCCGCAGTTCGAGCGGGCGCTCGACGCCTGCATCAACTCGCTGCGCAGCGCGCGCGCCGGGGACCGCACGCTCGCCCGCACCTCCTGGAACCGGATCCAGCTCTACGTCTGGCCGGAGGTCGACGTGCCGCTGGCCGAGCTGGACTCGGTGGTCCGCCGGCTCGCCCCGCGCACCGCGAACCTGGGCCTGGAGCAGGTCCTCGTCGAGTTCCGCAGCGGTGACGCGGCGGTCACCGGCGGCCAGGGCGGCCCGCGGTCGATGCTGCTGCGGATGTCCCGCCCGCCCGGCGCCGGGCTCACCGTGCGGCTGGACCAGCCGCCGACCGAGCCGATGCGCGAGCTCGACTCCTACGACCAGAAGGTGCTCAAGGCGCGCCGCCGCGGCGCCGTCTACCCGTACGAGATCGTCCCGCTGCTGACCGCCCCGATCGACGCCGGTCCGGGCTCCTGGCAGGAGTACGACCTGGACGAGGCGGGCAGCCCGCACCCGGTCGATCGCGCCCCCGGCGGCAACACCGCCAACCTGGTGCTCGGCGTCGTCACCGTGCCGACCCTGCGCTACCCGGAGGGCATGCGCCGGGTGGTGCTGCTCGGCGACCCGACCCGCGCGCTCGGCGCGATCGCCGAGCCGGAGTGCCGCCGGGTGCTCGCCGCGATCGAGCTGGCCCGCGAGCTGGACGTGCCCGTCGAGTGGTTCGCCGTCTCGGCCGGCGCGAAGATCGCGATGGACTCCGGCACCGAGAACATGGACTGGATCTCCCGGGTGCTGCGCGGGATCATCGAGTTCACCCAGGACGGCGGCGAGCTGAACGTCGTCGTCACCGGCATCAACGTCGGCGCCCAGCCCTACTGGAACGCCGAGGCCACGATGCTGATGCACACCAGGGGCATCCTGGTGATGACGCCGGACTCGGCCATGGTGCTGACCGGAAAGCACTCGCTGGACTTCTCCGGCGGCGTCTCCGCCGAGGACAACTTCGGCATCGGCGGCTACGACCGGATCATGGGCCCGAACGGCCAGGCGCAGTACTGGGCGCCGGACCTGTCCGGCGCGGTCGGCGTGCTGCTCGCGCACTACGCGCACACCTGGACGCTGCCCGGCGAGCGGTTCCCGCGGCCCGCGCCGACCACCGACCCGGTGTCCCGGGACGTCACGACCGCCCCGCACGCCGGGCCGAACTGCGAGTTCGGCACGCTCGGCGAGATCTGGGCGCCGGAGACGAACCGGGAGCGCAAGAAGCCGTTCGACATCCGGTCCGTGCTGCGCGGCGTCGCCGACGCCGACCACCCGACGTCCGAGCGGTGGGCCGACATGCACGACGCCGAGTCGGTCGTCGCGCTCGACGCGCACCTGGGCGGGCAGCCGGTCGCGATGATCGGCATCGAGTCGCGGCCGCTGCCGCGGCGCGGCCCGAGCCCGGTGGACGGCCCGTCGCAGTTCACCGCGGGCACGCTGTTCCCGCGGTCCTCGCGCAAGTGCGCGCGGGCCATCAACGCCGCGTCCGGCAACCGGCCGCTGGTGGTGCTGGCGAACCTGTCCGGGTTCGACGGCTCGCCGGAGTCGCTGCGCGGGCTGCAGCTGGAGAACGGCGCCGAGATCGGCCGGGCCATCGTCAACTTCGACGGCCCGATCGTGTTCTGTGTCGTCTCCCGCTACCACGGCGGGGCGTTCGTGGTGTTCTCCGGGACGCTGAACGACAACATGGAGGTCGCCGCGATCACCGGCTCGTACGCCTCCGTGCTGGGCGGCGCGCCCGCCGCCGCCGTCGTCTTCGCGAGCGAGGTCAACGACCGGACCGCGAAGGACGAGCGGATCACCGGCCTGGAGGCCCGGATCGCCGAGGCGACCGGGGCCGGCGACGAGGCCGAGGCGGCCCGGCTGCGCGGCGAGCTCGCCACGCTCCGGCCGGACGTCCGCTCCGAGAAGCTCGGCCAGGTCGCGGACGAGTTCGACACGAAGCACTCCATCGAGCGGGCGCAGAGCGTCGGCTCGGTGCACCGGATCGTCACCCCGGACCAGCTGCGTCCCTACCTGGCCGACGCCGTGCAGCGGGGCATGAAGCGCACTCTCGACGCCGCCACGAGCGGCACCACAGGAGGAACGGCATGACCGCCATCACCGACACCCACCCGGAACAGCGCGTCGCCATCGTCACCGGCGGTGCCCGCGGCATCGGCGCCGCCATCACCACCGCGCTGGCCCGGCAGGGCGTGCACGTCGCCGCCGGCTACTCGTCGAACTCCAAGGCCGCCGAGGAGCTGCGGGAGAAGCTGGGCGCCGAGGGCGCGTCGGTCTCGGTGCACCAGGGCAACGTCGGCGAGCCGGACGACTGCTCGCGGGTCGTCGCCGAGGTGCTGGAGCAGAAGGGCCGGGTCGACTACCTGGTCAACAACGCCGGCATCACGGTCGACAAGACCGTCCGCAAGCTCACCGTCGACGACTGGCACGCGGTGCTGCGGATCAACCTGTCCGGCGCCTTCTACATGACCAAGGCCGTGCTGGAGCACATGACCGGCAACGAGTTCGGCCGGATCGTGAACATCTCGTCGGTGATCGGCCAGACCGGCTCCATCGGGCAGGCGAACTACGCGTCGTCGAAGGCCGGTCTGATCGGGTTCTCGAAGTCGCTCGCCCAGGAGGTCGCGCGCAAGGGCATCACGGTCAACTGCGTGGCGCCCGGCTTCATCGAGACCGAGATGGTCGCCGCGGTGCCGGAGAAGGCGCTGGAGAAGATCATCGCGAAGGTCCCGGTCGGCCGGCTCGGCCAGGCCGACGAGATCGCCCGCGCCGTCCAGTTCCTGGTCGACGACCGCGCCGGGTACGTCACCGGCTCGGTGATCAGCGTCAACGGTGGTCTGGACATGGCGTCCTGAGCTCCGGCCCCGCCCCGCCGTCGGGGGGTGGGACGGGGCCGGCGGCCCGCGCGTAGCGGGCGGCGAGCACCCGGAGCCGGTCGACGAGCTCCGGGGGCTCGGTCACGTGGAAGTCCAGGTCGAGCAGGCCGATGTACACCGCGACCGTCCCGATGCTGTCGGCGCCGGTCACCAGCACGCAGCGCCGGTCGTCGATCTCCTCGACCATGCCGACAGCCGGATTGATCCGGGCGAGCACGGTCGCCGCGGGCGCCTCGACGGTGATCCGCACGTGCACCTTCCAGCCGGTCGAGGCGACCTCGCGCAGCACCAGCGCCGGGTAGTCGCCGCCGGGCAGCGGATCGGGGGCGAACCGGCGCCCGGTCGGCGGCCGCAGGCCGACCAGGTCGACCCGCCAGGTCCGCCAGGCCGCCTCCGCGCGGCCGACCAGGTACCAGCGGCCCTGCCAGGCGACCAGCCGGTACGGCTCGACGGTGGCCGGCCACTGCTGACCCGGCAGGTCCAGCCGGACGAGCTCGTGGTCCCGGATCGCCGACGCCAGCGCGGTCAGCGCCGCCGGGTCGACCTCCGGATCGGGATCGGCGGTGTCGGTGTTGCGCGGGCCGGCGGCGGTGCTGTCGTGGATCGCCGCGACCCGGCGGCGCAGCCGGTCCGGCAGCACCTGGTCGAGCTTGGCGAGCGCCCGGCCGCTGCTCTCGCCCAGCGGCCCGCCGCCGTCGCCTGCGGTGCGCAGCGCGATCGCCACGGCGACCGCCTCGGCGTCGTCGAGCTGCAGGGGCGGCAGCCGGGCACCGGCCCCGAGCCGGTAGTGCCCGGCCGCGCCGCGGACGGCGTGCACCGGGTAGTCGAGCCCGCGCAGCCGCGCGATGTCGTTGCGCACGGTGCGCTCGCCGACCCCGAGCCGGCGCGCCAGCTCCGGTCCCGTCCACTCCGGCCGGGACTGCAGCAGCCCCAGCAGGGTCAGCATCCGCGCGGCGGTGTCGGCCACGAGAAACCCCTCCCGAATCAGGAACGAAACGTGCCTGATCGGGGTGCAGGGTAGCTTCCATGAGGCCCTTCACCGTGCAGATCCCGCAGTCCGACCTCGACGACCTCGCCGACCGCCTGGCCCGCACCCGGCTCCCCCGGCCCGCGCCCGGCGACGACTGGACCTACGGCACCCCGAACGGCTGGCTGGCCGAGACCGTCGGCTACTGGCGCGAGCAGTTCGACTGGCGCGCCCAGGAGAAGCGGATGAACGCGTTCCCGCAGTACCTCACCGAGATCGACGGCCAGCCGATCCACTACCTGCACGTCCCCTCCGCCGTCGAGGGGGCGACACCGGTGCTGCTGCTGCACAGCTGGCCGGGTTCGTTCACCGAGTTCCTGGACCTGATCGGCCCGCTCACCGATCCGGCCGCGCACGGCGGGGACGCCGCCGACGCCTGCTCGGTGGTGGTGCCCTCGCTGCCCGGGTTCGGCTTCAGCACCCCGCTCGCCGCGGGCGGCTGGACCTCCGCCCGGGTGGCGCGGACCGTCGACACCCTGATGCGCGACCTCGGCTACGAGTCGTACGGGGTGCACGGCAGCGACGCCGGCGCGCTGATCGCCCGCGAGCTCGGCCTGCTCGACCCGCCCGGGTTCCGCGGGCTGCACGTGCTGCAGCTGTTCTCGTTCCCGTCCGGCGACCCGGCCGAGTTCGAGCGGCTCGGCCCGGACGACCACGCCGCCCTGGAGTTCATGGAGTGGTTCGGCTCGGTCGCCGGCTACAACGCGATGAACGCCGCCCGCCCGCAGACCATCGGCGCCGCGCTGGCCGACTCCCCGGCCGCCCAGCTCGCCTACTCGGAGCTGTTCGTCTCGTTCGGCAACGGCACCGCGCTGGTGACCCTCGACCAGCTGCTCACCCAGGTGTCGCTGTACTGGCTGACGAACACCGCGGCGTCCGCGGCCCGGCTCTACCTCGAGGACGCCCGGGCGGGCGCCGCGGACCGGGTCAACCACGCGCGGACCGGGGTCGCCGTGTTCGCGTCGGACTTCCGGACGGTGCGGGTGTTCGCCGAGCGGGACAACTCCCGGATCGAGCACTGGTCGACCTTCGACGAGGGCGGGCACTACGCCGCCCTGGAGCGGCCGGCCGAGCTGGCCGCCGACATCCGGGCGTTCTTCGCCGGCTGAACCGGGCGGCCCGGTTCAGCCGCGGGTGCAGAGCCCCTTCGACTCCAGCACCCGGGCGACGGCGGCGTCGTTCGCCTCCGGGGTGATCCGGCCGTCGGCGAGCGCCCGTTCGGCGGCGTCGAGCAGCGGGCCGACCGGGGTGACGTTGGAGAACAGCGCGATGTCCGTGCCGGCGGCCAGCGCCAGCGTGGTCGACTCGGCCAGCCCGAACCGGTCGGTGATCGCCTTCATCGCACCCAGGTCGTCGGTCATCACGACGCCGTCGAACCGGTACTGCTCGCGCAGCAGCCGGTAGGCGGCGGGCTCCACGCTGGTCGGGACGTCGGTGGTGAGCCCGGGGACGTCGAGATGCCCGAGCATCACCCCGACCTGCCCGTCCAGCGGCCTGCCGGGCCCGACCAGCGCCTCGTACGGCAGCAGGTCGCTGCGCTGCAGCTGCTCCAGCGGCGGGGTGCTCACCGAGCCCTCGTGCGAGTCGCCGGAGCTGCTGCCGTGCCCGGGGAAGTGCTTGAGGACGCCGAACACGCCGGCCTCCCGCTGTCCCTGGGCCCAGGCGCTCGCGTAGCGGGTGACGGTCTCCGGATCGGCGGCGAAGGCGCGGTCGCCGATCACCGACGTCCGCGGCTGGTCGGACACGTCCACCGTGGGTGCCAGGTTCCAGGTGACACCGCGGGCCTTCAGCTGCCCGGCGCGTTCGCGGGCGATCGCGGTGACCTCCTCGGGGGTGCGGGTGGCGGCCATCTCGCGGGCGCTCGGGATGTCGCCGTCGAGCTCGTCGATCCGCTGGACCCGGCCGCCCTCCTCGTCGACGGCGACCGCCAGCGCGGTGTCCGACGCCTCCTGCAGGGCGGCCAGCCGGTCGTCCTGCAGCAGGGCGGTGCCGTTGCCGCCGAGGAACACCCCGCCGACCTGCGAGTCCCGCACGATCGTCACGGCACCCTCGGGATCGTCGGCGTCGACGCCGACCATCAGCCGCTGCGCCAGCCGGTCGCGCGGCGGCAGCGCCGCCACCATCGGGGCGCAGGTGTCGATCGCCTCCGGCGCGGCCTGCCCGCTGCTCGCGGGCGCCGCCTGCGGCGCGGCGCTGTGGTTCGTGGTGAGTGCGGGCGTGCCGACGACGACGGTCACCGTCCCGGCGACCAGCGCGCCGGCGACGGCCGCGGTCAGCAGGCCGGCGCCGCGGCGCCGGCGGGACCCGGTGACCGGGTGGTTCCGTCCTCGCATCACGGTCCATCGTGACAGCCGCCGACGGGCGGCGTCCCGGCACCCACGGCGGCACGGACGGGTGGCGCCGACGGGTGGCGCGGTCAGGCGATGTCCGGCACCCGCTCGCCGGGCGGTGGCGGGCCGGGCGGGGTGCCGTCGCCGAACGGGCGCCCGCCGAGCTCCTCGCGGCCGTGCGGGGTCAGCCAGTCCGCGGTGTCCGGCCCGAGCGGCACCACGCCGGTCGGGTTGATCGAGGTGTGCACGCCGTAGTAGTGCTGCTTGATCTGGTCGACGTCGATCGTGTCGCCGAACCCGGGCGTCGTGAACAGGTCCCGGGCGTAGGCCCACAGCACCGGCAGCTCGGTGAGCTTGTGCCGGTTGCACTTGAAGTGGCCGTGGTAGGCGGCGTCGAACCGGACCAGGGTCACCCACAGCCGCACGTCGGCCTGGGTGATGGTGTCGCCGACCAGGTAGCGGCGGGTCGCCAGGTGCTCGGACAGCTCGTCCAACCGCGCCCACAGCGCCCGGAAGGCGCGCTCGTAGGCGGCCTGCGACGAGGCGAAACCGCACTTGTAGACGCCGTTGTTGACGTCGTGGAAGATCCCCTCGCCGATCCGCTCGATCGCGTCCGGATCCGGCCACAGGTCCGGTGCGCCGGCCCGGTGCAGCTCCCGCCACTGGGTGGACAGGTCGCGCTCGAGCGCCGCGTACTCGTTGGTGACGACCTTCCCCGACGACACCTCGACCATCGCCGGGACGGTGACGCCGGCGTCGTAGCCGGGGATCGCCTTCTCGTAGGCCTCGCGCAGGTACTCGATGCCGAGCACCGGATCGACGTCGCCGGGATCGAGATGGAACCGCCAGCTGCGCTCGTCGTGCAGCGGGCCCGCGATGCCGAGCGAGATGGCGTCCTCCAGGCCCAGCAGCCGCCGGGTGATGATCACCCGGTTCGCCCAGGGGCAGGCCCGGGCGCCGATCAGCCGGTAGCGGCCGGCCTCGACCGGCCACGACGACGACCCGTCGGCGGTGATCCGCTCGGCCACGCCGAGCGGCTCGCGTACGAACTCACCGGAACCGTCGTCGCCAGCCATGCCGGATACGGTAGTGCGCCCGCGGTGTCGCCGCAGGTCGCCCGGGCGGGACGGCGCTCCGGCCGCACGTCCGGACCGGCGCGTCACCGGTCCGTGCGACCCCGCCGGTCGGGGGCTGCACTCTCATCGAACGCGGCCGATCTCTCGACGTCCCGTGGAGTGGCGTCGTTGGCGCGAACGGGTGAACCTGGAATCCATGCAGTGTCGGAGGTCACAGATTCGGTTTGCGTTGCGCCGGGCGGAACAGCCACGGCGTGTCGCGGTGCGCGTCGTCACCGCGACCCCCTCGGATCGGGGCCGATGGCCCGGGGCGCCGCCGTCCGTTCCCGTCACTGGTGGGACCGCCCGCAGAGCGGACATGTGACCATCCTCGCCACACCGACGAAATGTGGCCGAAACCACTGGTCGTCACAGGTTCGTTGCGTATAACACAACGTCGCGGCCCGATCCAGACCCCTCGCGGCGATCCGGACAGGGTGCTGCTGTCCGATCTACCGTCGAGCCGACCCGCAGCACCCGAAGACTTGTCGAGGAGACGCGGTACATGACGGCCGACCACCGTACCGACAGCGAGCTGCCCGAGCTCGGAAGGACCGTCCAGGAGTTCGGAGACTCCCCGACCGAGGTCCGGGAGTCCACCCACTACAAGCACGAGTACGTGCAGACGTTCGTCGACAAGTGGGACGAACTGATCGACTGGCGTGCCCGCTACGAGAGCGAGGGCAAGTTCTTCGTCGAGCAGCTGCGCCAGCGCGGTGTGCGCAGCGTGCTCGACGTCGCGACGGGGACCGGTTTCCACTCGGTGCGGCTGCTGGAGGAGGGCTTCGAGACGGTCGTGTCCGCCGACGGCAGCGCGGAGATGCTGGCGAAGGCGTTCGACAACGGCATGAAGTTCGGCGGGCACATCCTGCGCGTCGTGCAGGCCGACTGGCGCTGGCTGAACCGCGACGTGCACGGCGAGTACGACGCCATCATCTGCCTCGGCAACTCCTTCACCCACCTGTTCTCGGAGAAGGACCGGCGCAAGGCGCTCGCCGAGTTCTACGCCATGCTCAAGCACGACGGCGTGCTGATCCTGGACCAGCGCAACTACGACGCGATCCTGGACAACGGGTTCTCGTCGAAGCACCAGTACTACTACTGCGGGGACGGCGTCGTCGCCGAGCCGGAGCACGTCGACGACGGCCTGGCCCGGTTCCGGTACCAGTTCTCCGACGGCTCCGAGTACCACCTCAACATGTTCCCGCTGCGCAAGGACTACACGCGGCGGCTGATGCACGAGGTCGGGTTCCAGAAGATCGAGACCTACGGCGACTTCCAGTCCAGCTACTCCGACGACGAGCCGGACTTCTTCGTGCACATCGCGGAGAAGGCCTACCTGGAGTCGGAGGTGGAGAACCCGTGACGCAGGCCCGGACGGCCGAGGACACGGCCCGCAGCTACTACGACTCCGCCGACGCCGACAACTTCTACTCCCTGGTCTGGGGCGGCGAGGACATCCACGTCGGCCTCTACGAGACCGCGGACGAGGAGATCGCCGCCGCCAGCCGCCGCACGGTGGCCCGGATGGCGGAGGTCGCCGGTGTCGCGTCCGGGACCCGGATCCTCGACCTCGGATCGGGCTACGGCGGCGCCGCCCGCCAGCTCGCTGCGCGGTTCGGGGCGAGCGTGCACTGCCTCAACCTGTCCCCGGTGGAGAACGACCGCAACGTCCGCCTCACCAAGGAGCAAGGTCTCGAGGGGCTGGTGACCGTCGCGACCGGCACCTTCGAGGACGTGCCGGTCGAGGACGGCTCGGTCGACGTCGTCTGGTCGCAGGACGCGTTCCTGCACTCCGGCGACCGGGGCCGGGTGCTCGACGAGGTCGTCCGGGTGCTCCGCCCGGGCGGGCAGGTCGTGTTCACCGACCCGATGGCCGTGGACGGGCTCGACCAGTCGTCGATCCAGCCGATCCTGGACCGGATCCAGCTCTCGACGATGGCCACGCCCGGCTTCTACACCGACGGCCTGACGGCGCGCGGCGCGTCCGCGGTGACCTTCCACGACCACGCCGCGCAGCTGCCGACGCACTACCGGCGGGTCCGTGAGGAGCTGGTCGCCCGCGAGCCGGAGCTGGCCGGGACCATCTCGGAGAGCTACATCGCCAACATGAAGGCGGGCCTGCAGCACTGGGTGGACGGCGGCAACGCCGGGAAGCTCACCTGGGGCATCGTGCACGCCGTCAAGGGCTGAGGACGAGCCCGGAGGCCCGGCACCTGGTGGGTGCCGGGCCTCGGTGTGCCGGACCTCGGTGTGCCGGGCGGCGACCGGTGCGCGGGGCCTCCGGCCTGCCGCGGCCGATCAGCCGTCGTCGCCGTCGTCGTCCCCGCCGCCGGCGCCGTCCTGGTCGTCGCCGTCCCCGTTGTTACCATCGTTGTCGTCGCCGTTGTTGTCGCCGTCGCCGTCGCCGCCCTGCTGCTGCTCCTGCTGGGTCGGTGCGGGCGCCTCGGCCCCGCCGCAGGACGCCGCGGTGGTGGACACGAGTGCCAGTGCAGCGAGGAGCCCGAGCAGTGTCCGGGAGAGCGTTGTGCGTCGCATGCGTCCGAGTGCGCCCGGTCCCGGCAGGGTCGCGTGGCCGGGTTCCCCGCCCGCCTCGTCGTCATCGTGCCGGCGGGCGCCCTCCGGCCGCGTCGCTCGCCGGGCCCGCGGCGCTGCTCCGTGGGCGGGTCAGCGTCCGTCCGGATCGATCGCGCGGCGGGTTCGCACCCCTCGGTCCGCCGAGATGCAGCTCAGCGGGAATTGTTGATCTCCGCGGCCCGCTGAGCTGCATCTCGCCGAGCGACGGGGTGCGATGCAGCGCGACGAGGTGCGATGCGGCGGGCGTCGAGGCGCCGGGCGCCGCGGCGCAGCACGGCACGGCGCGGCGCAGCACGGCACGGCGCGGCGCAGCACGGCACGGCGCAGCCCGGCGCGGTGCGGCGCGACGCGGTCGGGGCTCGGCGTGTCGGGTCGCGGTCCGGTGCGGTCCGGTGCGGGGTCAGACGCCCGCGGGATCGGCGAGGAGGAAACCGCGGATCGCGGCCAGTGTGTCGGCCGGCTGCTCGTCCACCAGGAAGTGCCCGGCCCGGGCGACTGCCCGGCCGGTGACCAGCGCGGGATCGGCCGCCTCCCGCTTCCAGACGTCCAGCGGGCTCTCGGCGTTCGCCCCGACCACACCCGACTCGCCCCAGAGCACCAGGGTCGGCGCGGAGATCCGGTTCCCGGCCGCGGCGTCGGCGGCGTCGTGCTCCAGGTCGATCGACGCACCGGCCCGGTAGTCCTCCATCATCGCGTGCCGCGCGGCGGGATCGGCGAACGCGCGCTCGTAGGACGCCAGCGCCTCCGCCGGGTGCGCGTCGAGGCCCGAGCCCCAGCCGCCCAGGATCCGGTGCAGGTAGCCGATCGGGTCCCCGGCGATCAGTCGCTCCGGCAGGTCGGCCGGCTGGATGAAGAAGAACCAGTGGTAGTAGGCGGTGGCGAGGGCGCGGTCGACGTGCGAGTAGACGTAAGCCGTCGGCAGGATGTCCAGCAACGCCGCCCGCTCGACCCGGCCGGGATGGTCGAGCAGCATCCGGTGGGTGACCCGGGCGCCGCGGTCGTGCCCGAGCACGGTGAAGGTGTCGAACCCGAGCCGCTCCATCACCTCGACCTGGTCGCCGGCCATCGCCCGGAACGAGTAGCCCGCGTGGTCCGGCCCCGACCCGGGCCGGTCGGACGCGCCGTACCCGCGCAGGTCGGTCGCGATCACCGTGTGGTCGCGGGCCAGGTCGGCCGCGACCGGACCCCACATCGCGTGCGTCTGCGGGAAGCCGTGCAGCAGCAGCACCGGCGGCCCCTGTCCGCCCCGCACGCCGTGCACCGAGACCTGCTCCCCCGGCGCACCGACGGTCAGGTCGAAGGCGGTGAGATCGCCGAGCACCGTGGCCCACCTCCGGGGAACGTCGGGTCGTCCCCGCGCGCCGGGCGGAGATCGAACACCCAGAATCGGAGCACGGCGAACCGGAAGAGTCCACCCCCGAGGCTCGCCAGCACGAGCACGGCGGCCTCCTCCGCGGGCGTCGGGGCCGCCGTCAGGGCGTGCAGCGCGAGCAGCACGACGGAGCTGTAGCAGGCGTAGAACGCGACGGTGCCGACGTCCTGCACCCACTCCCGGAGCCGGAAGGCGGGCGGCCCGCCGAACGCGAACCGGCGGCTGAGCTCGGTGCTCAGCGCGGTCGTCAGGATCAGAGCGATCACGTTCGCCGGGACGGCAGCCAGCCAGGGCCGGAACAGCAGGAACAGCACCGCGTTCAACGCGGTGGCCAACCCGCCGACGGCGGCGTAGCGGCCGAGCTGGCGGAGCAACGGACGACCGGACACGAACCGGAACACCGGGCCGAGCAGTGCACGCACGCCTGCGCTCGCGCGCGCCGACGCACCGTCGCCCGCACCGAACATGGCTGCAGCGTCCACCGCCCGACACCCCCTCCGCCCGATCTTCGCAGGAGTACCCACCGGATGCGCCCGGAACCCACCGTTCGCGTCACACCCCTTTACTGCGGTGCACACCCGTCGCGTGGGGTGTGCACCGCAACAAAGGGGTGTGAGGTGAGGTGGCGGGGTGCGAGGTCGGGCGCCGGCTGCCTCGGGGCGTCGGGTGTGCGGTGGGGCGCGTGGGTGGGTGGCCACGGCTTCACGCGGCGCCGCGTCCCCGGCCCGACGCCGCACCTCCCGTTCGGCGTCGCACCTCCTGGAACGGGTGCGGGCGTCGCCACGGGGTGCGACATCGAGCGGACGGCGCTGAACCGCACCCTCAGCACGCCCCCGCACCCGCTCGAACCGGTGCGAGGACCGACACGGGGTGCGACGTCGCGGGCGGGGTGCGAGGCGGCGGGCGGGGTGCGAGGCCGCGCGTAGGTGCGGGGCCTCGGGCAGGGTGCGAGGCCCGGCGCCGGGCGTCGAGCACCGGCGCCGGGGCCGGTCAGAGCTGGAGGAAGACCGTCTCGTCGGGGCCGCGCAGGCGTACGTCGAAGCGGTAGCGGCCCTCGCCGTCGGGAACCGCGATCAGCGTGTGCCTGCGCTCCCCGGGCACCGCCGCCAGCAGCGGGTCGGCGGCGTTGGCCTCGGCGAACTCCGGGAAGTAGATGCGGGTGACGACCCGGTCGAGCAGGCCGCGGGCGAACACCGACACGTCGATGTGCGGGGCCTGATCGGGAAGCGCGCCGGGCAGCAGGGTGCGGATGCTCCAGTGGCCGTCGTCGTCGGTGGGGGCGCGGCCGAAGGCGCGGAACTCCGGGTGCCCGGACCCGGCCGGGGAGACCGCGCCGCGCGGGTCGTCGGGATGGTCGAAGCGCCCGGCCGGGTCGGCCTGCCAGGTCTCGACCATCGCGTCGGCGATCGTGGCGCCGTTCCCGTCGGTGACGGTGCCGTGGATCGTGATCGCGCCCGGCGTGCCGGCCGGAACGACGTCCGGGCCGTCCGGCCAGGGCAGCCCGATCGACAGGTACGGGCCGACGGTCTGCGACGGGGTCAGTGCGAGCGGGGTCCCGGTCATGCGTGCGGCTCCTCGAACGGCGTGTGCACCCGGCCGCGCAGCACGATGTCGAAGCGGAAGGCGAGCGCCCACTCCGGCCGGGTCGCGTCCAGGTCGAAGGTCGACACCATCCGGTGCCGGGACTCCTCCGGCGCCGAGTTGTAGATCGGGTCCTGGGCGAACAGCGGATCGTCCGGGAAGTACATCTGGGTGATCAGGCGCTGGGTGAACGCCCGGCCGAACAGCGAGAAGTGGATGTGCGCCGGCCGCCACGCGTTGTGGTGGTTGCCCCACGGGTAGGCGCCCGGCTTGATCGTGGTGAACGAGTAGTTGCCGTGCGCGTCGGTGAGCGTGCGACCGCCGCCGGTGAAGTTCGGGTCCAGCGGGGCGGGCCAGTTGTCCCAGCGGTGCGCGTACCGGCCGGCGGCGTTGGCCTGCCAGATCTCGACCAGGGTGTCCGGGATCGCCCGGCCGTCGGAGTCGAGCACCCGGCCGAACACGACGATCCGCTGGCCGACGGCCTCGCCGTTCGCGCCGATGGTCAGGTCGTCGTCGCCCGGGTTCACCGGGCCGGTCAGCAGCGGGCCGGTGACCTCGGTGAGCCGGTGCGGCAGCACGATCGGCTGCTGCGCGGGGGCGCGCAGCCCGGTGCTCTTGTAGCCGGGCGAGTTCAGCGGCGGGTTGGTGCCCTCGGGCACCGGGACGTAGCCCGGTGGCTGTAGCAGCGGCGGCGTCATCGGCGGTTCCTCTCGTGCGGTGCGTGGTGGGACGGCGAGCGGGCTCAGACCGCGCCGTGCGGGAGGCCGACGTAGTTCTCGGCGAGGCTGGTCGCGGCGGCGCGGGAGGTCGCGGTGTAGCGCAGCTGGGACCGCTGCAGGCCGATCCCGAACGCGTCGCCCGCCTCGGTGCCGGGATCGAAGCGGTGCAGCATCGACGTCATGAACCAGGAGAAGTGCTCGGCCCGCCAGACCCGGCGCAGGCAGGTCGCCGAGTACTCGTCGAAGCCGGTCTCCGAGCCGGTGCGGTAGAAGCCGGCGATCGCGTCGGCCAGCACCCGGACGTCGGCGACCGCCAGGTTCATCCCCTTCGCCCCGGTCGGCGGGACGATGTGCGCCGAATCGCCCGCCAGGAACAGCCTGCCCCGGCGCATCGGCGCCGCGACCATGCTCCGCATCGGGGTGACCGAGGGCTTCTCCAGGAACTCGCCCTCGTTCAGGGTGAACCCGTCGCAGGCCAGCCGGGTCTGCAGCTCGTCCCAGATCCGCCGGTCCGACCAGTCGCCGGGATCGGCGTCCGGCGGCACCTGCAGGTAGAGCCGGGTGACCTCGGGGCTGCGCATCGAGTAGAGGGCGAAGCCGTTGTCGTGGTGGGCGTAGACCAGCTCGTCGGTGGTCGGGGCGGCCCTGGCCAGCACGCCGAGCCAGCCGAACGGGTAGACGCGCTCGGCGACGGTGAGCTCCCCGCCCGCCGCCACGGCCGGCCGGGAGACGCCGTGGAACCCGTCGCACCCGGCGACGACGTCGCAGCGCAGCACGCTGTCGGTGCCGTCGGCGGCCGTGTAGGTGATCGACGGCGCGTCGGTCGTGACGTCGTGCACGGCCACCCCGGACACCTCGAACTCGACGGGCAGCCCGGCGTCGTCGATCCGGTCGGCGAGCAGGTCCTTCACGACCTCCTGCTGGCCGTACACGGTGATCCCGGTGCCGACGAGATCGGCGAAGTCGATCCGGTGGTCGGCCGCGGGCGCGCCCGGGGCCTCGCCGAACCGCAGCGCGATCCCGGTGTGCGGCATGCCCTCCCGGTCCAGCCGGGCGGCGACGCCCAGCTCCCGCAGCAGCGCGACCGACGGTGCCTCCAGGACGCCGGCGCGGACCCGGGCCTCGATGTAGCCGCGGTCGCGGGCCTCCAGGACGACCGAGTCGATCCCGGCGAGGGCGAGCATCCGGGCCAGTACCAGCCCGGCCGGCCCGGCACCGATGATGCCGACCTGGGTCCGGGTCTCGCGTCGTCGCGGGGCGGGGCTCGTCATGGGCGGTACTGTCCCCGACCCGCCGGACCCGGCTCGACCGCGCTTCCGCTCTGCGGAAGACTGCACGGTATGAGCACGCGTCCGGCCAGGTCCGGGGTCACCGCCCGGGTGCTCGACGTGCTGGGGGCCTTCACCGCGTCGACGCCCGCACTCGCGCTGAGCGACATCGCGCGCCGCTCCGGGCTGCCGCTGACCACGGCGCACCGGCTGGTCGGCGAGCTGACCGCGGGCCGGGCGCTGGAACGCGGCGAGGACGGCCGCTACCGGATCGGGCTGCGGCTCTGGGAGATCGCGCACCTCGCCCCGGCCAGCCGCGGGCTGCGCGAGACCGCAATGCCGTTCCTGGAGGACCTGCACGAGGTCACCCGGCACAACGTGCAGCTCGCGGTGCTCGACCAGGACGACCCGGCGGAGGTCGTCTACGTCGAGCGGCTGTCCACCCGGGACGCCGTCTCGATCGTCAGCAGGCCGGGATCGCGGCTGCCCTCGACCGCGACCGGCGTCGGGCTGGCGCTGCTCGCGCACGCCGGCCCGGAGGACGTCGAGCGGGTGCTCGCCCGCCCGCTGCGCCGGTTCACCCCGCACACGGTCTGCGATCCGGACGGGGTGCGGGCGCTGCTGGCCCGGGCGCGGGCCAGCGGGTTCGTCGTCTCCGACCGGCAGATCGAGGCGGTGTCGCTGTCGGTGGCGGCCCCGGTGCGGGCCGGCGACGGCCCGGTCGTCGCGGCGCTGTCGGTCGTCGTGCCCGCGGACGGGACGAACCCGCACACCTGGGTGCCCGCCGTCCGGGCGGCGGCCCGCGGGATCAGCCGGGCGCTGGGCCGGCCGGCCGGGAGCGGCTGAGCCCGGTCACGGGCGCCGGTCGGCGGTCGCGTCGGACGGCCCGAGCGACTGCCCGGCGAGCACCGACAGCAGCTGCAGCTTCTCGTAGCTCTCGCTGCCCGGCGGGGCCGTGTACACGAACAGCAGGTGCGACTGGTGCGGGTCGAGCAGCGTCTGGCAGTTCAGCTCCAGCACCCCGACCTCGGGATGGACCAGCCGCTTGACCTCCTGCGGGGACACCCCGATCTCGTGCGCCTCCCACAGCTCGCGGAACTCCGCGCTGCGGGCCAGCAGCAGCTCGGCGAACTGCGCGGCCCGGGAACCGGGGCCGCGCCGCGCGGCCACCCCGCGCAGCCCGGACGCGTACATCCGGGACATCAGCGCGTGCTCCTCCGGCAGGTAGATGTTCCGGGACGCCGGATCGGTGAACCAGCGGTAGCCGAGGCTGCGGGCCGGGCCGGTGTAGCGGTCCGCGTCGCCGGTCAGGGCGACGCCCAGCGGGGTCTGCCGCAGCGTCTCCCCCAGCTCGGTGACGATCTCGGCCGGGGTGTCGGCGAGCCGGTCGAGGATGCGCAGCAGCCCGGGGCTGATGTGCTCGCTGGTGGCCCCGCGGGCCGGCGGGTGCTGGCCGGCCAGCCGGAACAGGTGGTCCCGCTCGTCGAGCGAGAGATGCATGCCCTGCGCGATCGAGGCCAGCATCTGCTCGGACGGGTGCGGCCCGCGTTCCCGCTCCAGCCGCGCGTAGTAGTCGGCGGACATGTGGCAGAGCGCCGCGACCTCCTCCCGGCGCAGCCCCGCGGTGCGCCGGCGGCGCCCGCGGGGCAGCCCGACGTCCTCCGGCTGCATCGCCTCCCGGCGGCTCCGCAGGAACGCCGCCAGCCCGGCCCGGTCGATCATGGCCCACCGCCTCTGTTCGGGTACTGAATCGTTCCTACCGCCGGACGCGCGCCGCAGCCACGGATCGGCAGTCCGTGGATAACCCCGCGCAACACGACCAGTGTGGATGGCACACCCCACCGGGCACAGCCCACGAGGAGCAGGGAGAAACCCATGCCACGCCGCACCCCCGAGATCACCGTTCCCGACCTGACCGGACGGCGCGCCGTCGTCACCGGTGCGAGCGACGGCGTCGGCCTCGGCATCGCCGCCCGGCTCGCCGCGGCGGGCGCCGAGGTGGTCCTGCCGGTCCGCAACCCGCGCAAGGGCGAGGCGGCACTCGCCACCATCCGCCAGGCGCATCCCCGCTCCGACGTCTCGCTGCGCGAGCTCGACCTGTCCTCGCTGGAGTCGGTGGCGGCGCTGGGCGAGAAGCTGAACGCCGAGGGCGCCCCGATCCACCTGCTGATCGGCAACGCCGGCGTGATGACCCCGCCGGACCGGCAGACCACCGCCGACGGCTTCGAGCTGCAGTTCGGCACCAACCACCTCGGGCACGTCGCGCTCGTCGCCCACCTGCTGCCGCTGCTGCGCGACGGCAACGCCAGGGTGACCTCGCAGATCAGCATCGCCGCGTCCAGCGGGACGATCAACTGGGACGACCTGAACTGGGAGCGGTCCTACGACGGGATGGGCGCCTACCGCCAGTCGAAGATCGCGTACGGGCTGTTCGGGCTGGAGCTGGAGCGGCGCAGCCGGGCCGGCGGCTGGGGCATCACCAGCACCCTGTCGCACCCCGGGGTCGCCGCCACCAACCTGCTGTCCGCGCGCCCGGAGGTCGGCCGCGCCCGGCAGACCATGGGCAGGCGGATCATCGGCGCGCTGTCCCGGCGCGGCATCCTGGTCGGCACGGCGGAGTCCGCCGGGCTGCCCGCGCTGCTCGCGGCGACCTCGCCGGACTCCCGCGGCGGCCGGCTCTACGGGCCGCGCGGGCCGGGCAACCTGGGTGGCGCCCCGGCCGAGCAGAAGCTCTACAGCACGCTGGAGGACGCCGCCGGGGCCCAGCGGATCTGGGAGACCTCGGAGACGCTGATCGGCGTCCCCCTCACCCCCGGCCCCGCGCGGCGCTGACCGCATCGTGATCGATCCGAGGCCGCGCCCCGCGCCCCGGCGTGCCACCGTGGCGGGGTGCGCGACTTCCGCATCGAGATTCCCGAGGCCGAGCTCGACGACCTGCGCGAGCGGCTGGGCCGGACCCGCTGGCCCGAGCCGCCGACCGTCGAGGGCTGGGGCCAGGGCGTCCCGCTGGACTACGCCCGCGAGCTCTGCGAGTACTGGCGGACCCGCTACGACTGGCGCCGCGTCGAGGCCGAGATCAACGCCTGGCCGCAGTTCCGCACCGGCCTCGACGGCGGCGGGGACGACGCGGTCGAGGTGCACGTCGTGCACGCCCGCTCACCGCACCCGGGCGCGATGCCGCTGCTGCTCACGCACGGCTGGCCGGGCTCGGTCGTCGAGTTCCTGGACGTCCTGCCCGCCCTGACCGATCCGCCCGACCCGGCCGACGCCTTCCACGTCGTGCTGCCGACGCTGCCCGGCTTCGGGTTCTCCGGCAAACCGGCGGTGCCGGGCTGGGGCGTCGAGCGGATCGCGGTGGCGTGGGCGCAGCTGATGGACCGGCTCGGCTACGAGCGGTTCGCCGCGCAGGGCGGCGACTGGGGGTCGATGATCACCTCCGCGCTCGGGACGGCGGCGCCGGAGATGCTCTACGGCATCCATCTCACGATGGCGCTCGCACCCAAGCCGGACGATCTCGACCTGCCGCTGACGAAGCAGGAGAAGGCGGACATCGCGTTCTCCAAGAGCTTCGACCGCTACGGCGCCGGCTACTCCGCCGAGCAGTCCACCCGGCCGCAGACCATCGGCTACGGGCTGGTCGACTCGCCCGCCGCGCAGTGCACCTGGATTGTGGAGAAGTTCTGGGACTGGACCGACTGCGCCGGGCACCCGGAGAACGTGGTGAGCCGGGACCGGCTGCTGGACAACGTGATGCAGTACTGGCTCAACGGCGCCGGTGCGTCCTCGGCGCGGCTGTACTGGGAGAGCTTCGCGCGCCGCCGGATGGACGACGTCGACGTCCCGACCGGGGTCGCCCAGTTCCCGCACGAGATGGTGAAGCTGCCGCGGTCCTGGCTGGAGCGCCGGTTCACCGACCTGCGGCACTTCTCCCGTCCCGACGTGGGCGGGCACTTCGCCTCGCTGGAGCAGCCCGAGACCTACGTCGAGGAGCTGCGCACCTTCTTCCGCGGCGTCAGACCACCAGCAACGATGCGGTGAAGCCGTGCAGGTGGTTGCGGCCACCGATCGGCCCGATCTCGCCGGCGGCGAAGAACCCGGCGATCCGCGGCCGGTCCGGGCCGGGGCGCCCGACGGCCGGATCGGCGGCGGCGGCCCGCGGGTCGAGGCCGGTCAGCACGGCGCGCACGTCGTGGTCCGGATCGCCGAACATCCCGGCGCCGCGGCCGTTGCAGGAGAACAGCAGCGCCCCGGCGGCCGGGCCGGAGCGGCGGACCGGGCCGAGCAGCTCGTAGAGGTTCTGCGCGGCACCGATCGCGTCGCGGACCTGGAAGCGCACGGTGGTCCCGACGTCGACGACGTCGCCCGCGACCACCGAGCCCTCCTCCGCGTTCACCGCCAGTACCGGCCGGACCAGGAAGTCGCCGCGCCCCAGCTCGCCGGCGTGCTCGTCGACGGCGACGCCGATGTGCAGCCCGCGCAGCGCCTGCTGCTGCTCACCCGGCGGCAGCGCCCCGACGATCTCGCGCAACCGGCGGGCCGCCGGGCGGCCGGCCAGCTCGGCGATCCGGTTGTGCTCGGCCCGGGTGACGACCATCGGCGGACCGATCGGCCGGCAGCCCTGGCTGACCACGATCCGCGGCGCCGGATCGCCGCCGATCAGCACGCCGACCGCGCCGCCCCGGTGCACCCGCCCGTCGACGAACAGCCGGTTCACCGCGGGCCCGCCCGGGGCGCTGGCCATCCCGCCGATCACCGGGAAACCGGGCCGGGTGTCGTTGATCCGGTCCAGGACGCCGGAGATCGGGAACTCGTACGGGTCGGCGAGCAGGATCGCGGCGCAGTCGTCGGTGGCGGGGCTGTGCAGGCCGCGCACGGTCATCGCGTCGGCGCCGTCCGGCCCGGCGCCGGGGCGGCGCTCGGCGACCGGGGCGACGGCCCGCAGCCGGCTGCCCGGCAGGCTCGCCGCCCAGACCGACACCGCGGGCTCGCCCTCGACACCGCGGGCGTCGGCGATCACCCCGTGCGCGGTGGCGCCGATCGCGGCGACCGCGCCGGCCAGCTCCATCACCCGCAGCCCGGCGGCCTCGACCTCCTCGGTGGGCAGCTGCGGCCCGGCCCCCGGGCAGACGAAGAAGACCACCAGGTCCGGCGGCGTCCCGTCCAGCGCGCCGAGCGCCTGGGCGGTCGCGACCTCCGCGGCGCCGGTGAGATCCGGCCCGACGGCGAGCCCGTCGCCGACCCGTCGTCCGGTCGCCGGGGGTGTCATGCCGCCTCCGTCCGCGACGCCCGCCGGGCGCGCTCGTTCCCACCCGGCGACGGGCTGCCGCCGGTGCTCGCCGCGACGCTACGGGAGCGCCGCGGGCACTGCCATCAGGCCGGGCCGGCACCGATCACGCGCCGCCGGGCGGGCGGGGCCGCTACCCTCCGCGCGGTGGACGCATCGGCCGACGAGCTGCGCACCGCCCACGCCGGGATCGCCGGGCGGGCGGGCTGAGGCGTGCGGACGCACGTGGCGCTGCTGCGCGGGATCAACGTCGGTGGCACCGGGAAGGTCCCGATGGCCGACCTGCGCAGCGCACTGACCGGTCGCGGGTTCACCGACGTCGGCACCTGGATCCAGTCCGGCAACGTGGTGCTGGGCAGCCCGGCCGAACCGGCGGAGATCGCGGCGACGGTGGAACAGGTGCTGCGGGACGACTTCGCGGTGCCCCGCCCGGTGGTCGTGTTCGGCCGGGACGAGTACGCCGCGGTCGTCGGGTCGAACCCGTTCACCGGTTCCGGGTCGCCGGCCCAGCTGCACACGGTGTTCCGGGCGGCGCCCCCGTCCGACGACGACCTGCAGCGGCTGGACGCCGCGCTGGCCGCCGAGCGGGCCGCCGGCGGGCGGGGGGACGCCGCCGTCGTCGGGCGGGTCGTGCACCTGTACCTGCCGGACGGGATGGGGCGGTCCACGCTCGCCGCCCGGCTGGCCACCCGCTCCGGGGCCCCGGACGGCGGCGGGACCACCCGCAACTGGGCGACGGTCGGCAAGCTCCTGGAACTGCTCGGGTGACGCATGCGTGCGCGCCGGGCGTCGCGGGTAGTCGTATCGTGAGACATAGTGGACGAGATCCGCGCGGCAGCCGCCGCGCCCCGTCACCGAGGAGGTCGGAGACAACCGATGGCCGAGTACACGCTCCCGGATCTGCCGTACGACTACAGCGCGCTCGCCCCGCACATCGCGCCGGAGATCATGGAGCTGCACCACTCCAAGCACCACAACACCTACGTCCAGGGCCTGAACGCCACCCTGGAGAAGCTCGCCGACGCGCGGGAGAAGAACGACTTCGGCGCGATCGTCGGTCTGGAGAAGACCCTCGCGTTCAACCTGGGCGGGCACGTCAACCACTCCGCGTTCTGGAAGAACCTGTCCCCGGACGGCGGCGACAAGCCCACCGGTGACCTCGCCTCGGCGATCGACGAGAACTTCGGCTCCTTCGACGCCTTCCAGGCCCACTTCACCGCCGCCGCCACCACCATCCAGGGCTCCGGCTGGGCGATCCTCGGCTACGACCAGCTCGGCGGGAAGCTTCTGATCCACCAGCTCTACGACCAGCAGTCCCAGCTGCCGGCCGGGCAGACCCCGATCGTGCTGCTCGACATGTGGGAGCACGCGTTCTACCTGCAGTACAAGAACGTGAAGCCGGACTACGTCAAGGCCTGGTGGAACGTCGTCAACTGGGCGGACGCCGCCGAGCGTCTCGCCGCCGCGAAGGGCTGACACCCGCCTCGCAGCGCTGCCGCGTGCCCCGTCCGGATCCGCTCCGGGCGGGGCACGCGTGCGTCCACCGGTCTAGCGGTGTGCGCCCGGCCCGGTCACCCCGGTGACCCGGAGCAGCAGGTGCATGGCCAGGTCCACCGACCGCTCCCGGACGTCGGCCCGCCCGCCGGGCAGCTGCGGGTCGCGGGCGAGGACCTGACCGTCGGCGGTGGTGACGCAGAAGCAGACGTAGCCGACCGGCTTGGCCTCGGTCCCGCCGCCGGGCCCGGCGACCCCGGTGATCCCGATCCCGACGTCGGCGCCGAACCGCTCCCGGGCGCCGTCGGCCAGCGCCCGGGCGACCTCCGGCGACACCGCGCCGTGCGCGGCGATCAGCTCCGGATCGACGCCGAGCTGCGCGGTCTTCGCCTCGTTCGAGTAGGCGACCACGCCGCCCGCGACGTAGGCCGACGAGCCGGCGCGGTCGATCAGCCGCCCGGCCAGCAGGCCGCCGGTGCACGACTCGCCGGTCGCCACCGTCCAGCCGCGGTCCAGCAGCGCACCGGCGAGCAGCTCGTCGGTGCTGCGCCCGTCGTCGCTGATCAGCCGGTGCCGGTGGGCGTCCACGATCCGGCCGGCCAGCTCGCGGGCGGTGTCCTCGGCGCCGGGCAGCGGGTGCAGGTCGACCTCCAGCTCGGAACGCCGCAGGCAGGTCGTGACCTCCACCCGGGAGGTGTCCAGCTCGCGCTCGATCGCGCGCAGCGTCGCGGCGATCTCGGACTCGGGCAGCCCGGCGAAGCGCAGCAGCACCGGCTCCGCCCGCGGGGTGCGGGCGAGCAGCTCGGCGACCGGCGGGGAGGCCAGCGCGGCGGGCCACATCCCGGTGAGCTCGCGCGGCGGACCCGGCAGGACGACGACCAGTGGCCCGCCGGTGCGGGCGACCGCCAGGCCGGGTGCGGTGCCGACCGGTTCGAGCACGGCGGCGCCGCGCGGCACCCGGGCCTGCTTGGCGATCGAGTCGTCGAGCGCGGGCCCGGCCCAGCCGGTCCGGGCGACCCAGCCGGCGACCTTGGCGTGGATCCGCTCCTGCAGCGCGGTGTCGACCGCCATCGGGGCGTCGCAGAACTCGGCGACGATCTCGGCGGTCAGGTCGTCGGCGGTCGGGCCGAGCCCGCCGGTGGTGACGACGAGATCGTCCCCGGCGACGAACTCCAGGCCGGACCGCAGGTCCTCGGGCCGGTCCCCGACCAGCAGCACCCGGCGCACCTCGAACCCGAGATCGCCCAGCGCGCGGGAGACGAAGGGGCCGTTCGCGTCGGCGACGAGGCCGGTCAGCAGTTCGCTGCCGGTGACCAGCACGGACGCGGTGGGGCGGGACTCGGCCATGATCCGAACCTACCCGTGGGGGCCGCCGGGCACGCCCGGCGAACGGCCGCAGCCGCCGGATCGGCGACCGAACCGGTCAGGAGCGTCCGAAGTCGACCGAAACGGACAGCACCGGTTCACCCCATCGGGGCCGGCGCGACCACCGTCACCGCAGCTCGACGGCGACGTCGGCGTGATTTGTGGACAGCGTCACCCGATCAGGTCGGCGATCCGGCGCCGGACACGCCGAGCCGCCGGCGTGCACGGCGTGTCCCCGCGTGATCCGGGCCGTTCGTCGGCGCACCGAACGGCCCGGGGCAACCCCCCTGACCGGAGGTTGACCACCGGCCCGCGGTCCGGACCAGCACGGACACCGCGGTGTGCACCGGAACCGGTGAACCGGTCCGCGGTGCTGACGCTGCGTTCCGATCGGTGCAGCGGCGGCCACTCTCAGTGTGGTCTCAGCGCCGGTGGACGACACTGTGTCGCATGTCAGGGAACTGTGCGACCGCGGACGCCGCGACCTGGGTGGGCGAGCTCGACCGGCTGCTGCCGCTGCGCGACCTGCGGGTCGGGCCCGGGTTCCACGCCGCCCGGCTGCTGGTCACCGTCGGCGGCACCCCGCAGGGACAGGTGACGGTGCCGCTGTGCGCCGGCCGCGCCACGGCCGCCGACCTGGAGGCCGCCCTGATCACCCTCGGCCCGCCGGAGCGGATCGCCCCGGCGCCGGTCGCGGCGGAGCCGGTCACCGTGGTGATCGCGACCCGCAATCGCCCGGCCTCCCTGGCCCGCTGCCTGGCCGCGGTGCTCGCCTCCGACCACCCGGCGCTGTCGGTGATCGTGGTCGACAACGACCCGGACGACGAGCTCACCCGGGACGCCGTCCGGGCGACCGGCTCGCCGCGGGTCCGCTACGTCCGCGAGGCCCGCCGCGGGGCGTCGGTCGGCCGCAACCGCGGCCTGGCCGAGGCCCGCACCGAGATCGTCGCCTTCACCGACGACGACACCGAGGTCGACCCGGCCTGGGCGTCCCGGATGGCCGGCGCGTTCGCCGCCGACCCGGAGCTGGCCTGCGTGTCCGGCCCGGTCCTGGCCGCCCGGCTGGGCAGCGCCGAGGAGCGCGCCGCCGACGTCGCACTCGCCTGGAACAAGGGCTTCACCGCGCGCCGGTTCTCCCTCGACGACCCGCCCGCCGACTCGCCGATCTTCCCGTTCGCGCCCGGCCTGTTCGGCATCGGCGCGAACCTCGCGGTGCGCGCCGCGGCCGCCCGCTCGGTCGGCGGCTTCGACGAGGCGATGGGCCCCGGCACCCCCACCCACGGCGGCGAGGACTGCGAGTTCCTGGTCCGGATGATCCTGGCCGGGCACGTCCTCGGCTACGCGCCCGGCGCCTACCTCTGGCACCACCACCGCCCCGACCAGGACGCGCTGCGCGCCCAGCTGGAGGGCTACGCGGTCGGGCTGGGCAGCTTCCTGGCCAAGGTCGCGCTGTCCCCGCAGGGCCGCTCCGTCGCGCTGCGCCGGCTGCCCGCGGCACTGGCCCGGCTGCGGCACATCTCGGCCCGCGAGGCCGGCGCGGGCGACGCCATCCCGACCGACGCCGACCAGACCCGCACCCGCGGCCTGCTCACCGGACCCCGCGCCTACCTGCGGTCCCGGCGCGCGGTGCGCCGGGCCGGCGGTGCGGTGCCGCCGCTGATCGGGCGGGCGCCGTCGGTCGTCGTCGCGGGGCAGCCGGCCGCCGAGCAGCCGCCCGTCATCCCGGCCTGAGCCCGGCCCGGTCCGGCGCGGTCCGGCGCGGTCCGGCCCGGTCCGGCGCGGTCCGCCCGGGCTCAGTCCGGCCCGGGCTCAGTCCGGCGCGGGGCCCAGCAGCGCCGGGTCCGTGGCGACCGCGCTCAACCGGGCGTACGGATCGGCCACCAGCCGCCGGGTGCCGAGGTCCAGCACGCCCATCGTGCACTCCGCCTCGGCGGCGAGCTGGTCCACCGGTGTCCCGGCGCCGTCGGCGACCCGCCGGATCCGGTGACTCATCGTGAACGGCTTCCGCCGGGTGAACGCGATCTCCGAGTCGATGTCGACGGTCTCCCCGGCGCGCAGCTCGGCGCGGAAGTGAACAGTCGTCGACAACAGGACGACGGTCAGCCCGTGGCCCGCCAGTGCGTGCTCGGACAACCCGCTCGCGCGGAAGTGCTCCATCCGGGCGTGCTCGGCGTACTGGTGGTAGACGGCATGGTTGACGTGCCCGTTCACGTCCATCTCGTAGCTCCGTACCCCGATCCGGACGGCGAACCGGGCGGCCTGCTCTGCGCTCATGGACGCCACCCTGGCATCCCGTCCGGCAGCCGGTGGAACGTCACTCACCCGGGCGCGCGGAACGTTTGTGCGACCCCCGACCGCGGCCGTAGGGTGAAGGGCCGTCCTGACTAGGGTGGGACCTGAACAGCACCAACGGCACGTCAAGCAACGGCGGCCGGTTATCACTCACGGTGAGGCCCCGCGGAGCGCGGGTGGCCCGCCGACGGCGACGACTGTCGAGGGAGCACGAGGCACATGAGCAGTGAGACGCCCACCGGGGTGGGGGACGAGCACGGCCCCGACGTCGGCGAGGTCGTCCGCTTCGAGGTGGTCGAGCACGCGGGCGGCGCCGTCGTCGTCCACGTGCACGGCGAGATCGACACGATGACCGCACCCGTACTCACCGAGCGGCTGACCGACCAGATCGCGGCCACGAGCCTGCTCGTCGTGGACCTGTCCCAGGTGACGTTCCTGGGGTCGGCCGGGCTGGCCGCGCTCGTCGAGGCCAAGGAGAAGGCCGAGGGCGCCGACGGCAGGCTGCGGCTGGTGTGCGGTTCGCACGCCGTGACCCGCGCGCTGGAGGCGACCAGCCTGCTGTCCCTGTTCGACGTCGCCGACGGGGTCCCGGAGGCGCTCCGGACGGCGTGACCCGGGCCCGCACCATGAGCCTGCACACCGACCCGGCGCCACCCGGCGTGCTCGGCCGGACGGCCGACGACGTCCGGGCCGGCCGCCGGACCGCGGCCGGGATCGCCGACGCACTGCTCGGCGCGCTCGGCCGGGCCGATCCCGGTCCCCCGCTGCTCACCGTCGACGCCGAGCCGCTGCGGGCGGCGGCCACCGCCGTGGACCGCCGCGCCGACCGGTTCGCGCTGCCGCTCGCCGGTGTCGCGGTCGCGGTGGAGGAGGGCATCTCGATCGCCGGGCGCGGCGACGAGCCGGTCCGCCTGCTGCGCGCCGCGGGCGCGCTGATCGCCGGCCGGGCGCGCACCGCGGCGTTCGCGATCGGCCCGGACGGCTCCCCCGGCGGCCGGGCGACGGCGGCCGCGGTCGCCGACGGCACCGTGCCGCTCGGGATCGGGATCGACGGCGACGGCGCACTGCGGGCCGCCGCGGCCGCCCACGGCCTGGCCGCGCTCAAACCCGGCCGGCGGGTGCTCCCGCTGCCGCCCGGCGAGGAACGCCGCTGGTCCGGGCTGGCCGAGACCACGCTGGTCGCCGCAGGCCCGGCCGATCTGCGCACCGTGCTGGACGCGCTCACCACCATCCGCGACGGCCACGGCCCGGCTCCCGACCCGGACCCGCCGGTCGGCTCGCTCGCCTGCTCGCTGCGCACCGGGCGGACCCGGTTCGCCGATCCGGCGGCCGCGGCCGGGGTGCACGGGGCGATCCGGCTGCTCGACGCCGCCGGGATCGGCCTGGTCGCCGCCGACCCGCCGTACCGGGCCGTGCTGCCGGTGCACGGCGCCCGGCGCAGGCAGGCCGGGCTGGCCCGCCGGGTCGAGGACCTGCAGCTCAATCCGGCGCAGCTGCCGCGGGCGGCCCGCAGCGCGCTGCGCCGGGGCCGCCGGGTGCGCCGGCTCGGCGGGCTGCGACCGGCCACCCCCGCGTCCTGGCGGCAGCGCATGATCGGCTGGCTGGACTCGTCCGGCGCCGAGGCCGCCCTGCTGCCCGCGACCGCCGGACCGGCCGGCGCCGGATCGACCGGGCTGGCCGCGTGGAACCTCGCCGGGCTGCCCTCGCTGGTCACCCCGGTGCACCCCGGCGCGGGCCGGGCCTGCGTGCAGCTGGTCGGGCGGCCGGGATCGGAGCGGCGAATGCTGGCGACCGCGGCGCTGCTCGGGCCGGGCTGAACGCCGCTACCCGGCCGCGGGCGGCTCCCAGCGGCCGGTGTCCAGGAACGACTCCATGGCCGCGGTGTACGGGGCGAGATCCAGCCCCTGGGCGGCGACCCAGTCGTCGTCGAAGTAGCTGTGCCGGTACCGCTCGCCGCCGTCGCAGATCAGTGTGACGACGCTGCCCCGCCGCCCGGCCCGCACCATCTCGGCCACCAGCTGGTAGACGCCCCACAGGTTGGTGCCGGTGGAGCCGCCCACCCAGCGGCCGGTGAGCTCGCGCAGGTGCCGGGCGGCGGCGATGCTGGCGGCGTCCGGCACCGGGAACATCCGGTCGATCACCGACGGCACGAAGCTGGGTTCCATCCGCGGCCGCCCGATCCCCTCGATCCGGGACGGCAGGCCGGTCGCGTGATCCGGGGCGCCGAGCGCCCAGCCGTTCAGGAACGCCGAGTTCTCCGGATCGACGACGGCCAGCCGGGTCGGCAGCCGCCGGTACCGCAGGTAGCGGCCGATCGTCGCCGACGTCCCGCCGGTGCCGGCACCGACGACTATCCACTCCGGCACCGGATGCGGTTCCTCGGCGAGCTGGCCGAGCATCGCCTCGGCGATGTTGTTGTTGCCGCGCCAGTCGGTGGCCCGCTCGGCGTAGGTGAACTGGTCCAGGTAGTGCCCGCCGGACTCGGCCGCCAGCCGCTCCGCCTCGGCGTAGACCTGCACGCCGTGCTCCACGAAATGGCAGTGGCCGCCTTCGCGCTCGATCAGCGCGACCTTCTCCGGACTGGTGGAGCGCGGCATCACCGCCACGAACGGCAGTCCGAGCAGCCGCGCGAAGTACGCCTCGGACACCGCGGTGGAACCGGAGCTGGCCTCGACCACCGTGGTCCCCTCTGTGATCCAGCCGGACGCGAGCCCGTAGAGGAACAGCGACCGCGCCAGCCGGTGCTTGAGGCTGCCGGTGGGGTGCACCGACTCGTCCTTCAGGTAGACGTGCACACCCCAGTCGGCGGGCAGGTCCAGCACGTGCAGGTGGGTGTCGGCGGACCGGTTCGCGTCGGCCTGGACCCGGCGCATCGCCTCGTCCACCCAGGCGCGGGTACGGGCACATGATCTGTCGACGGGCTGCACCGGGCCGAGCCTAGGCGACCCCGGCCGGTCGCCGGGATCGTCGTCCGGACCGGCGGACGGCGTCCGGAATCGCCGGTCGGCCTGCCGGACAGCGTCACCCGCCGTCGGCCGCCGGACCGGCTCCGTCCGCCGAACGGGGGCTGCGCGGCAACGGTCCGGACACCGAGACTGACGCACCGTGAGGACAGCGTGAGCAGGATGCGCGGCGAGCGGCGCCCGGGCGGCACGGCGGACCGGTGGAGCGAGTTCCTCGGGCGCAGGCACTCCGGGGCCGCATCGGAAGGGACCGGCGGCAGCGTGGACGGTATGGACGGCGGCACGGCCGGCGTGAGCGGCACAGCCGGCCGGGACGGCGTGAGCAGCAGCCGAGACGGCGTGAGCGGCACAGCCGGCCGGGACGGCCTGAGCGCCGGCCGGGACGGCACCGCCGACCCGGACGGTCTGGACGGCCTCGAGGGCACCGCCGGCCCGGTCGGCCTCGAGGGCACCGCCGGGCCGGTCGGCCTCGACCGCCTCGATGGCAGCGCCGGTCCGGACGGCACGGACAGCACCGCCGGCAGCGCCGGTCCGGGCGGCAGCGCCGGTGCGGCCGGGACCCCGGCGGCCGGGCGCGGTGTGGGCGGCGGCCCGGGTACCGAGGCGGACGACGTGCGCGACGACGAGCGGACCCGGTCCACCACCGGCTCCTGGACCGGCGGGCTGCCGCGCGGTGACGACGCAGTGGTGACCCGCGGTGGCGACGGCGCCGACAGCGCCGGCCCCGTTCCCGCGCCGGACGAGCTGCTGGTCCGGCTGGCCGCCACCGAGCGCGCGCTGGCCGAGGCCGAGATCGCCCGTGCCGAGGCCGAGCGGCGGGCCGAGGCGCTCGCGGCGGAGCTGGAGCGGGTCCGCGCCGCGCCGCCGGAGACGTTCGGGATGCGCGCCGACAAGGTGCTGCGGATGGCCCAGCACGAGGCGGACCAGCGCCGCCGGGAGGCCGGGACCGAGGCCGAGGCACTGCGCGAGCACGCCCGCGCCGAGACCGAGGCGCTGCGCGAGCAGGCTCGCACCGAGGCCGCGCGGATCGCCGCCGAGGCCCGTGCCGAGGCGGTGCGGATCACCGGCGACGCCCGGGCCGAGGTCGAGCGGGCCCGCGCCGCGGGGGCGACCGCGCGCCGGGACAGCGAGCTCGTCGCCGACACGGCGGCGTCGATGCACGCCCACGTCAACGGGCTGCGCAGCAGCGTGCGCGCCGAGCTGGCCCGGGTGCACGCCCTGCTCGGGGCGGAGATCGGCAAGCTCGACGGGCCGCCGCCGCTGGACCGCCCGCGGGAGGGCGCGCCGCGGCCCACGGGTGCGCAGCCCGCGGACACCGGCCCGGTCCCGGTCGTGCCGGGCACCGCGTCCCCGCGGCCCCGCCCGGCGCCCGCGCACGCCCTGCGCGATCCGGCGTCAGCGACAGGACCGGCCGGGGACACCGGCCCGGACACCGGGGAGCTGCCCGTGGTCTCGCTGCCCGCGCAGCGGGCACCGAGGAGCGGACCGGAGCAGCCGGAGGCGCCCGACGGCGGCACCGGCGACCCGGCCGACGGGACCGGCGACCGCAACCCCGCAGGCGGATCCGCCGACACCGGCGCGGCCGACGCGTCCGGTCACCGGGCGCCCACCGGGGCGGAGCACGCCGACACGTCCGGCGAGCGGGTGCCCGCCGGGGCGCTGCCCGCGGACGAGCCGGGAGGCGTCCGACCGGAAATCCGGGTACCGGATCCGGAGGACTGAACGCCCGGGGCGCCGGGGCCGCCGCACGCACCGGCGGCGACCCCGGCGGCGCCCGGTGCGGCTGCGCCGATCGTTGCCCGCGGCAGCCCCGAACGGCGCAGTCCCCCGAGTGGCGCGCCCGCACCCGGGTGCCTACCGTCGTGCCAATGACCGATCCCCGCCGCCCAGGCCCCGGTGACACCGACGGCGCACCCGGTGGGACGACCCGGACCGACGCGACGCCGCAGGTCGACGGCCCCGAGGACGTCGATCCCGCGGACAGCCTGGAGATCGGCACCGCGACCCCCGCCGAGGGGGTCGTCGTGGTCACCGTGAGCGGGGAGCTGGACATGCTGACCGCCCCCGAGCTGCGGGCGGCGGTCGCCGACCGGATCCCGTCGGTCGAGCTGGTCGTGCTGGCCCTCGACGGCGTGCGGTTCCTCGGCACCAGCGGGCTCGCCGCGCTGATCGAGCTGCGCGAGCAGGCCCACCGGACCGGGGTCGAGCTGCGGATCGCGTGTACCGAACGACGCGTGCTGCGGCCGATCGGGATCGCCGGGCTGCATCACCTGTTCGACATCCACGGCGACGTGACCACGGCACTGAGCTCCTAAGGATTGTGATATAGATCACACTTTCTCGTCGTCAGGCAACCGGTGGCCGTGCCCGTCTCCGGTGACCGGGCCGTGAGCAGGGCCGATGGTCCCGAACCGGATGGCACCACCGCGACCGGAAGTTCGGCAACACCCGCTCCTGAAGCCGACCCCCGGGTAGGGCACGTTTGCCGCGGGGCACCGTAGGGAACCGGATGGCAACAGCAGCCGCCCCCCGGGTGCCGAATGACGAGGTGAGCACGTGAGCGACATTTCCCGGCTTCCCGGGCCGATGGACGACGAGTGGCAGTGGCAGCGCCTCGGAGCGTGCCGCGGGATGGACAGCGCGGTCTTCTTCCATCCCGACGGCGAGCGCAATCCGTCGCGGTCCCGGCGCACCGAGCAGGCCAAGCAGGTCTGTCGCAGCTGCCCGGTGATCCAGGAGTGCCGCCGGTTCGCGCTGGCGAGCCGGGAGCCGTTCGGCGTCTGGGGGGGCCTGGGCGAGTCCGAGCGGCGCGCGGTTCTCGAGCGCCGGGACAGCGCCCGTACCGCGGACGCGCCGGGCCTGGTCGCCGCCGCGGGCTGAGCGGGTACCGCGAGCCCGGGCACCGCAGCACGCCACCCCGGCCGGATCCCGCGCGGCGCGCACCGTCCTTCCCCCGGGCACCGCAGACGTCCCACGGCCGGAGCCCGTCCGGCGCGCACCGGCCCGCTCTCGCGGACCGCACACGTCCCGCAGCCGGGAGCCTGCGCACCGTTCCGGGCCCTCGCGCACGGCAGCCGCCCGGCGGTCAGTCCCCGGGCACCGCGGGGGCCGCGCGGGCGTCGTCGTGCACCGGCCCGGCCCAGCCCAGCGGCCGGTAGGGCAGCACCGGCAGCCCGTACACCCGTGCCACCCGGCGGACGGCCCGCCGGACCACCTCGATCTCCGGATCGGCCACCGCACCGGTGGCGGCCGGCGCCACGCAGAACGTGTCCTCGTCGGGATCGAAGCCGACCAGCTCGGACAGCGCGGCGACGAGATCCTCCTCGTCGCCGTCCTGCAGGGTCCAGCGCAGCCCGAGCCGGTGCAGCCGCACCTTCCCGGACGGCACCCGGGTGACCGGCATCGTGATCGGCTCCGGCTCGGCCGACTCGCCGTCGCCCGGATAGTCCTCGGCGTCGGCCGGCTCGACCAGCCGCTGCCCGCCGGCCGGGTCGGTCCGCACCACCAGCAGGTCGGTCTCCCCCGCGCTGCCCGACAGCTCGGCCAGGGTGCCGCCGGCCCGGGCGGACTCGGCCTCGGTGAGCGCCACGGCCACCAGCCTGCGCGGCCGGGCCACGTCCTGCCCCACGACGATCACGCGCCTTCCGGATCCGCCCGCTGCTCCCTCGCCGGACACTAGACCGCGGACGGGGCGCTGCGGCGCACCGGGCACACCCCCGTCCGGACGAGTGGATGCGCGCGCGCCGCGAGCGGATGGCCGACGATCGCGACCCTCCCGCACCGCACTGCGTCATGCGATCGCAAAGTGACCGCGGACGGCCACCGGTAGTGATCGGCGGCCGGACGGTCGAACGGTCTCACACGTCCGGCGGGCGGTGGTCAGCGCTCCGTGACCGCCGGTCGGCCGTCCGGGTCAGCCGCAGCCGTCGAGCCGGATCGCCAGCAGCGCGATGTCGTCGTCCAGCCGGTCGGGACGGCAGGTCTCCAGCACCCGCTCCACGACGGTCTCCGGCGTGGCGTCCCGGCCGAGCTCGGCGACCGTCCGCTCCAGCAGCTCGGCCCGGTGGTCGGCGTCCTCGCCGACGAGGTCGGTCAGGCCGTCGGTGTAGAAGACCAGCAGCGAGCCGGCGGCGCAGGTGAGCGTCGCCTCGTCCCGGTTCCGCCCGGAGGCGTGGCCGAACTCGGGCACCGCGCCCAGCATCGGTGAGTGGTGCGCGTCCAGCCGGACGAGCTCCCCGCCAGGCTCGACCAGCAGCGGCGCCGGATGCCCGGCGTTGGCGTAGGTGAGCTCCCGGGAGCCGTCCGGGCCCGCCGGGCCCAGCCGGGCGTACACCGCGGTGGCCATCGCGGCGATGTCCAGGCCCTGCACGAGCTGGTCGCACCGGTCCAGCACCGAACCCGGCCGGTCACCGCCCCAGGCGTAGGAGCGCAGCACACCGCGCAGCTGACCCATCGCCGCCGCGGCGGCCAGGTCGTGCCCGACGACGTCGCCGACGGCGGCGCCCACCGAGCCGTCCGGCAGCGGCAGCACGTCGTACCAGTCACCGCCTACCTGGTTGCCGTCCGCGCCGACCACGTACCGCGCCGCGACCTGCAGGCCGGGCACCTCCGGCAGCGCCGGCAGCAGGCTGTGCTGCAGGGTCGCGGCGGCGTCCCGCTCGACCTCGTAGAGCCGGGCGTTGTCCAGCGCCAGCCCGGCCCGGCCGGCCAGGTCGGAGGCCAGGTGCAGGTCCCGGTGGGTGTAGCGGCGGCCGTACGGGAACTGGGTGTGGAAGGTGACCAGCCCCAGCACCCGTCCGCGGCCGAGCATCGGCACGACCATCGCGCTGCGCAACCGCAGCCGCTCGTACTCCTCGGCCGCCACCGGGTCGTCCGGGTGGGCGTCGCCGCCGTGCTCGGGCAGCTCGCCGATCAGATAGGGGCGGCCGGCCCGGACCGCGGCCGCGGCCGGCTCCTCGAGCAGGGTCGTGCCCAGCGGCCCGGAGCGCGCCAACAGGCCCTCGTCGGCGACGTCCCGGGCGGCCACGCCGAGCCGGCGGCGGCTGTCGCCGTCCGGTGCGTCGAGCAGGTCCACCGTGCACAGGTCGGCCACCTCGGGCACCGCGATCCGGGCGAACCGGGAACAGACGTCGCCGACGTCGAACGCCGAGGTCATCTGCATGGTGGCCTCGGCGAGCAGGCGGAGCTGGGCGCGGGCCTCCTCGGCCTCGGCGAGCGCGGCCCGGCGTTCCTGCTCGACGATCACCCGCTCGGTGACGTCGCTCTGCACCCCGACGAAGTTGACCAGCCTGCCCTCGCCGTCCAGCACCGGCGACACCGAGATCTGGTTCCAGAACGCCGTGCCGTCGCGGCGGTAGTTCAGCAGCACCTCGGTGATCGGGCGCCGCTCGCGCAGCGCGCGGGAGATCCGGGCCACCGCGGCGCGGTCGGTGTTCGGCCCCTGCAGGAACCGGCAGTTGCGGCCGACGACCTCGTCCAGCGGGTACCCGGTCAGCCGCTCGAACGACGGGTTGACCCAGGCGAGCGGATCGTCCTCGCGCTGCGGATCGGAGATGGTGAACGACATCTCGGTGGCGAGCACGGCGCGGTCCCGCAGGAACTCCATCCGGTCCCGGTCGAGGTCCCCCGGCCCGGCCAGCGGGAGCAGCACGACCAGTGCCCGGCTGCGCGCGCCGTCGTAGGTGTCGGTGGCCCCGGTCGCCGGATCGGCCAGCGCGAATCCGGTCATCCAGACCAGGCTGGTCGCGGCGGTCGCACCGTCGCCGCCGTCCACCGGGGCACCGTCGCGGTCGGGCACCGCGCCCGGGCCGTGCAGCGCGACCGGCTCCCCCGGCACCTGCTCACCCGCCGCGATCCGGTCCAGCGGGGAGGCCCCGGCCGGATGCGGACGCCCGTCCGGGTCGGTCAGCCGCACCGCATCGGCCCACTCCCGGACGCCGACCGGCAGCGCCAGCTCGTTCCCGGGCAGCTCCAGGGCGGTGGTGTTGGCGTAGACGACCCGCCGCGCACCGATGTCGATCATCAGCACGGCAACCCTGGTGTCCCCGCGGACGTGCGGCATCGGCGGCGTCGCGGCCCGGTCGCCGAGGAGCCCGGTCGACAGCGCGACGGCCTGGTCGACAGCCCGATCGACGGCCTGCTCGGGCGGCGGGCCGGCGGCGACCGGGCCGGGGTCGGGGTACCGGTTCACCCCACCGAGCCTAGAGCCAGGCGCCCGGCACGGCCCGCCGGGACCGGCCGGTATCGTCGCCGGAGCCGCCCCCACGGGGTCGGTCGTGACCGTGTCCGCAAGGCCCCGTCGAGAACACGGCGGGGGCGCCCCGACGAGTCGATGCCGCACCGCGACCCGACTGGAGGTGATCCCCCTGCCCGGATCGATCTCGGCGCAGCCGTCCAGGGACGACGGCGAGCCGGCAGGCAGTCCCGGATGCGTCCCCGGCGGCCTCGAGCTGTCGTTCTCCGCGCCCCGCAGCGGCCTCACCGTGCTGAGCGTGGCCGGTGAGATCGACACGCTCACCGCACCGCATCTCGGTGCCGCGCTCGACGATCTCCTCGAGCGCGGCGACCGGCAGATCGCGATCGATCTGGAAGGGGTCACCTTCCTCGCCTCCAGCGGCCTCGGCGCGCTCATCCACACCGCCCGGCGGGCCGCCCGCGACGACCGCAGGCTGTTCGTGGTGGCGACCAGCCGGGCGGTGCTCCGCCCGCTCGAGGTCACCGGCTCCGCGCAGCTGTTCACCGTCGTCCCGGACCGGTCCGGCATCCCCGGGCCGTGACCGCCGTCCCCCGCCCTGCACGCGGCGCCGCGGCGCGCCATCATGCACCCCGTCCACGGACACCGAGCCGACGCACAGCGAGCCCGATGCACAGCGAGCCGATGAAAGGACGTCCCAGCGTGGCCCAGGAGGACTCCCCGAGCGTTCCCGCCGACCAGGGCACCGCGCCGACGGTCGAGATCCGGACGGCCGCGCGGCCTACGCTGATCCCGACGGTGCGCGCCGTCGCATCCGACCTCGCGGCCCGCGCCGACTTCGATCTCGACGCCATCTCCGATCTCCGCATGGCGGTCGACGAGGCGTGCGCGACCCTGGTCGGGCTCGCCGCACCCGGCTCCTCCCTGCGGTGCACCTTCGACGTGCACGGCGAGCGGATCGACGTCTCCGCACAGGTCGTCACCGGCGGTGCCACCGAGCTCCCCACCGACAGCTTCGGCTGGCGGGTGCTGCAGACACTCGCCGACCAGGTCGCGATCGAGACCGGTGAGGAGGACGGGGGCCGCCCGGCCCTCACCATCCGGTTGCACAAACTCGCCGGGCCCGGGCTGTGACGGCGGACCCCGAGTACGCGAACCTCACCCCGCTCCTCGAGCAGTACGCGAGCCTGGACGCCGACGACCCGCGCCGCGAGCGCCTGCGGGACCGCCTGGTCACCGGCTACCTGCCGGTCGCCCAGCACATCGCGCGCCGGTTCAACCACCGCGGCGAGCCGCTCGACGACCTGGTCCAGGTCGCGACCGTCGGCCTGATCAACGCGATCGACCGGTTCGATCCCGGCAAGGGCGGCGAGTTCTTCTCGTTCGCCGTGCCCACCATCTCCGGCGAGGTGCGCAGGCACTTCCGCGACCAGAGCTGGTCGATGCGGGTGCCGCGGCGGCTCAAGGACATGCACGTCTCGATCAACGGGGCGGTCTCCGAGCTGTCCCAGCGGCTCGGCCGCGCCCCGCGGCCGTCCGAGCTGGCCGAGCACCTCGATCTGCCGGTCAGCGAGGTCCTGCAGGGCCTGGAGGCCGCCGAGGCGTACCGCAGCTCCTCGCTCGACGAGATGCTGTCCTCCGAGGACGGCAGCGCCACCGTCGGCGAGCTGGTCGGCGACGCCGACGCCGAGCTCGACCGGGTGGACTACCGGGAGTCGCTGCGCCCGCTGCTCGCCGAGCTGGCGCCGCGCGAACGCACCATCGTGATGCTGCGGTTCTTCGGGAACCGGACCCAGACCCAGATCGCGGACGAGGTCGGCATCTCCCAGATGCATGTCTCCCGGCTGCTGTCGCAGACCCTCACCCGGCTGCGGAACCGGCTGGATCCGGACGACCGGACACTGTGAGTGCCGGCGCTGCTGTGATCGACCCTGCTGTGACGAATGCCCCCGCACGAACCGTGCCCGGGGAGGCGAGGATCATCCGGAACGGTCGGCAGTGGTGCCGGCACCGATCGTGAGGGGGCACGGTGAGTGGACCGGAGCACGTACTGGTCGTCGGAGCGGGCCTGGCCGGGCTGCGCACCGTGGAGGGCCTGCGCCGGACCGGGTTCGACGGCCGGATCAGCCTGGTCGGGGCCGAGGAGCACCTGCCCTACGACCGGCCGCCGCTGTCCAAACAGTACCTGGCCGGTGAGTGGGACCGGGCGCGGATCGACCTGATCGCCGCCGAGGGACTCGCCGAGCTGGGCGTGCGGACCCACCTGGGGCGCGCCGCGGTCGCGCTGCGTCCCGGCGAGATCGAGCTCGACGACGGCAGCACCCTGCACGCCGACGCCATCGTGCTCGCCGTCGGCGTCGCACCGCGCACCCTCGACGGCCAGCCGCCGTCCGCGCACGTGCTGCGCAGCGTCGAGGAGTCCGACGCGCTGCGCGACGCGCTCACCCGGGCGTCGTCGCTGCTCGTCGTCGGCGCCGGGTTCATCGGCGCCGAGGTGGCGAGCACCGCGCTGGGCCGCGGACTGGCGGTGACCGTGCTGGAGACCGGCCCGGTGCCGATGGCCAGGGTGCTCGGGACCGAGGTGGGTGCGCTCGCCGCACGGCTCGTCTCCGAGTCGGGCGCCGACCTGCGCTGCGGGGTCACGGTGACGTCGCTGACCGACACCGGTGCGACCCTGTCCGACGGTTCCGTGCTGACCGCCGACGAGATCGTCGTCGGGATCGGCGGCCGGCTCGACCTGGGCTGGCTGGAGCCGACCGGGCTGGACCTCACCAGCGGCATCCCGTGCGACGAGCACGGCCGGGTCGACGGGCTGCCGGGCGTCTGGGCGGTCGGCGACGCAGCCGCCTGGACCGATCCCCGGTTCGGTGGCCGCGCCCGGCACGAGCACTGGACGTCGGCCGCCGACCAGGCCGCGGTGGTCGCCCGGGACATCACCGGGGCCGAGCCCCCGCCGCCGACCGTGCCCTACTTCTGGTCCGACCAGTTCGGGCTGAAGATCCAGTTGATCGGGCGGCCGGACCTCGCCGACGCACTGCTGCCGCTGCACGGCGACGGCCTCGACGGCGGCGACGTCAAGGGCACCACGGTCGGCTACCTGCGCGGGGACGAGCTGGTCGCCGTCGTCGGGTTCGGGGCGGCCCGGCGGATCGCCCGCTACCGCAAGCCGCTCGCCGCGGGTGCGGACCGGGCGGCCACCCTGGAGTTCCGGGACACCCTCACCTGAGCCGGGCGGGCCGGCTCAGCGCAGGATCGACCGGATCACCGCCAGCCCGACCAGCGTGCCCACCGCGATCAGCGTGTACTTGATCTTCGGGTCGGCCAGCTTCTCGGCGATCCGCTCCCGGCCGCCCTCGATCAGGTTCTTCGGGTTCGCCCGGTCCGCCAGCGCGTCCAGGCTGTCGGCCAGCGCGTCCCTGGTCTTCTCGATCTCGCGCTGGATGTTCTCGGGGTCGCGGGCCACCACGTCTCCTCCGACTCGGCCGGTGCGCACAGTGCGCGCCCGGGACTCTCCTGCTGCTCGCCACCGCACCGGAGCCGGATCGTCGGGCTCGGCGCGGGCGGCGTGGCCCACACCGTAGCCACCGTGCCCGGCACCCGCTCGCGACGGGCCGCGTCGGTCCACAACCGGCACCTGGACGAACGAGTTGTCCACAGCCTGCACACTCGCCGTGGCGCCGCGGCCACCGGGTGGCAGGCTGGCCTCATGAGTACCCGGCTGCAGGCGGGCGACCCCGCCCCCGACTTCACCCTCGACGACGCCGACGGCAAGCCCGTCTCGCTCTCCGACCACCGGGGCCGGAAGGTGATCGTCTACTTCTACCCGGCCGCGAGCACCCCCGGCTGCACCAAGGAGGCCTGCGACTTCCGGGACAACCTCGCCGACCTCGACGGCGCCGGGATCGACGTCATCGGCATCTCCCCCGACAAGCCGGCGAAGCTCGCGAAGTTCCGGGACGCGGAGGGGCTCACCTTCCCGCTGCTGTCCGACCCGGACCGGGAGGTGCTCACCGCGTGGGGCGCCTTCGGTGAGAAGACCATGTACGGCAAGACGGTGACCGGCGTGATCCGCTCGACGTTCCTGGTCGGCGAGGACGGCACGATCGAGGACGCGAAGTACAACGTCCGGGCCACCGGCCACGTCGCCAAGCTCCGCAAGGACTGGAAGGTCTGACATGCCCGCGGTCCGCCGCGCGGGCGACGGTGGACGCGGCGGTGCGTGATGCCGCGCGCCCGCCGGTGGACCGACGCGCAGCTCGTCGCCGCGGTGGCGGCCTCGAGCAGGCTGAGCGAGGTGTGCCGGCTGCTCGGCATCCGGCCGGGCCGCTACGACCGGCTGCGGGCGCACATCGTGCGGGTCGGGGCCGATGCCGGGCACATCCCGGGGGCCGCGTCCGCCCGCCGCAGGCATCAGTGGACCGACGAGCAGCTCGCCGAGCTGGTTCTCAGCTCGGAGACCGTCGCGGCGGTGCTGCGCGGGCTCGGCTACCAGCCCAGCGGCGGCACGCACCGGCTGGTCGTCGGGCACATCCGGCGGCTCGGGCTGGACACCAGCCACTTCCGTGGCCGGAGCTGGGCCAAGGGCCGCCCGGTGCGAGCACTGCGGGGTTGCAGAGTGGCGCGGTCGTCCGCTGCCGCTGCACCTCGACCACATCAACGGCGACCACACCGACAACCGGCTGGAGAACCTCCGTATCCTGTGCCCGAACTGCCACGCGCTCACCGACACGTGGTGTGCACGGAAGAAGAACAAGCCGGCGTAGCCCAACGGCAGAGGCACGGTCTTTAGGTGGCCGACAGTGCGGGTTCGACTCCCGTCGCCGGCACTCAGCCCGCGGGCTCCTCCGGGATCGGCCGGCGGGCGGCCAGGACCACCCCGGCCAGACCCAGCACCCCGCACAGTGCGGAGACCAGCAGCAGCGAGGGCCGCACGTGCCCGGTCGCCGCGTCGCCGAGCGTGACGATCGCCACGGTGCTGGGCGTGGACCCGATCACGGTCCCGACCAGGTACGGCCAGAACCGCACCGCCGACAGCCCGCTCAGGTAGTTCATCACCGCGAACGGCACCATCGGGATGAGCCGCATCGAGGTGACGGCGAGGGTGCCGTGGTGATCCAGCCGCTGCCGGACCCACAGCGCGCGCGGGTGTTCGGCCCAGCGCCCGATGATCCCGCCGCCGGTGAGCCGGACCAGCGCGAACGCGACGACCGCGGCCAGCGCCGTCGCGACGATGGCGAGCGCGGTGCCGACGACCGCGCCGAACAGCACGCCCGCGGACACGGTGAACACGGTGCGCGGGAACGGCGGCACGTTGAGCAGCACCTGGAGCAGCACGAACACCACCGGCCCCCAGGGGCCCGCGGCCTCGACGACCCGGCGCACCTCGCCGAACTGCGGCACCACGGACAGCCCGTAGGCGCGCGCCACCATCACCACGAGGCTGACCACGAGCACCAGCCCGAGACAACCGAGAAGGGGACGCCACCACCGCACGGGAGGAACGGTACTCAGACGGTCGGCGCGACCGGCGTCACGCCTCGCGTTACGGGACGTACCGGTCATCGCACCGTGAGAAGCTCGGATCATGAGCACTGCGAACGACGGGATCGACCCCTCCGAGCTGGACCCCGACGGCCTCGCCGTGCGCCGCGAGGTGCTCGGTGCCGACTACGTCGCGGCCGCGCTGGCGAACACCGACGGGACGACCGCGGAGTTCCAGCAGCTGATCACCCGCTACGCGTGGAACGAGATCTGGACCCGGCCGGGCCTGGAGCGGCGGATGCGCTCCGCGGTGACGCTGACCGCGCTGATCGCGCACGGGCACTGGGCGGAGCTGGAGATGCACCTGCGCGCCGCCCGGCGCAACGGGCTCACCGACGCCGAGATCGTCGAGATCCTGCTGCAGACCGCGATCTACTGCGGCGTCCCGGCCGCCAACTCGGCGTTCAAGATCGCCCAGCGGGTGCTGGCGGAGCCGCCCCCGGAGTGAACGGGCCACCCCGGCCCCGGCAGGAGGGTGGAGCCGCGCTCAGGTCGCGGCCCGGAGGTGCGGGACCAGCGCGCGCAGGGCCAGCCCCCGGTGCGACGCGGCGTCCTTCTCCTGCGCGGACAGCTCCGCCGAGGAGCGGCTCTCCCCCTCCGGGGCGAAGATCGGGTCGTAGCCGAACCCGTTCTCCCCGCGCGGGGCCCGCAGCAGGGTCCCCCGCCAGGTGCCGTGCACGACGATCCGGCCCGGGGCGCAGTCGCCGTCGCCGTCCGGGGTGACCGGCGCGTCGGCACCGTCCGGGGTGACCGGCGCGTCGGCACAGTCCGCGGTGACCAGCGCGGCGGCGCAGACGAACGCCGCCCCGCGTCGCTCGTCCGGGACGTCCTCGGTCTGGGCGAGCAGCAGCCGCAGGTTGGCCTCGTCGTCGCCGTGCTTCCCGGCCCAGCGGGCGGAGAAGATCCCCGGCATGCCGTTGAGCGCGTCGACGGTGATCCCGGAGTCGTCGGCGATCGCGGGCAGGCCGGTGGCGAGGGCGGCGTCGCGGGCCTTCGCGAGGGCGTTCTCGGCGAACGTCGCGCCGGTCTCGGGGGCCTCCGGGAACTCGTCGACGTCGGCGAGGCCGAGGATCTCGATGCCGTCCAGCCCGGCCGCGGCGACGATCCGGCGCAGCTCGACGAGCTTCTTCGCGTTGCGGGTCGCGAGCAGGACGCGGGTCACTCGGCGCCGTCCCCGCCCGCGGCCTGCTCCGCGGTGGCCGCCCGCTCCGCCGCCAGCTTCGGGTGCGGCTCGGCGAGCACCTCGACCTGCAGCTGGGCGAGCTGCTCGATCCCGGCGAGCGCCGAGTCGAGCATCGCGTCCAGGGTCTTGCGGGCGAAGGTGGCGCCCTCGCCGGTGCCCTGGACCTCGATCAGCGTGCCGGTCTCGGTGGCGACGACGTTCGTGTCGACCTCGGCCCGCGAGTCCTCGGAGTAGGGCAGGTCGAGCCGGACCCGGCCGTCGACGACGCCCACCGACACGGCCGCGACCTGGCAGGAGATCGGCTTCGGGTCGGACAGCTTGCCGTGCTCGCCGAGCCAGGTGACGGCGTCGCAGAGCGCCACGTAGGCGCCGGTGATCGCGGCGGTGCGGGTGCCGCCGTCGGCCTGCAGCACGTCGCAGTCGATCGCGATCGTGTTCTCGCCGAGCGCGCGCAGGTCGATGCAGGCACGCAGGGACCGGCCGACCAGCCGGGAGATCTCGTGCGTGCGGCCGCCGACGCGGCCCTTCACCGACTCCCGCGACGACCGGGTGTCGGTCGACGAGGGCAGCATCGCGTACTCGGCGGTGACCCAGCCGAGGCCGGATCCCTTCCGCCACCGCGGCACGCCCTCGGTCACGCTGGCCGCGCACAGCACCTTCGTGTCACCGAACTCCACCAGCACCGATCCGGCCGGGTGCTTCTGGAAGCCCCGGGTGATCGTCACGGGGCGCAGCTCGTCGTCCGCCCGTCCGTCCGCTCTGCCCTCTACTCGTGTCACCCGCCCATCGTAGGAAGCGGGTTCAGACGTCGAAGACCGCGTCCGGCGTGGCGACCTCGACCGGGCCGTCGAACGCGTCCTTCGCCTCGGTGGCGAGCTCGTCGCGGTCGTACCAGGCGGGCACGTGGGTGACGACGAGCCGGCGCGCATCGGCCGTCGCGGCGTGCTCGCCCGCCTCCCGGCCGGACAGGTGCACCCCGGGCGGGTTGGCCGCGCCGTGCGGCCAGCTCGCCTCGCAGAGCAGCAGGTCGGCGTCCCGGGCGGCGTCGACCAGACCGGGGCAGGCGCCGGTGTCGCCGGAGTAGGTGAGGACCCGCCCGCCGTGCTCGACGCGCAGCGCGAAGGCCGGGCACGGGTGCACGACCGGGACGGCGGTCAGCCGCACCTCGTCGTCGCCGGTGCCGATCGTGCGGGCACCGCCGGCGACCAGATCGTGGAAGGTGAAGACGTCGGTGAGGTCGGTCCCGGCGAGCTCGTCGGCGGTCGGCGCGTAGGCGCGGGCGAACCGGTCGTGCGCGCCGGCCGGGGCGTGCACGGGCAGCGGCGACGCGCCGGCGTCGAACGGCGGCCGCGGGTGGTAGCGGCGGTGCACGACGAGCGAGGCGAAGTCCGAGCAGTGGTCGGCGTGCAGGTGGCTGAAGACGACCGCGTCCAGCGACCACGGATCGAGATGGCGCTGCAGCGCGCCGAGGGTGCCGTTGCCGAGATCGAGGGTGAGCCGGGTGCCGCCCGCCTCCACCAGGTAGCCGGACGCCGGGGACCCGGGACCGGGGCCGCTGCCGGAGCACCCGAGCACGATCAGCCGCATGCGCGACCCTAACCCGTTCGCGCGGTGCGGCGCAGCCACCAGATCCCGACGAAGGGCAGCACCAGCGGCACGAAGCCGTAGCCGATGCCGAAGTACGACCAGACCGTCTCCTGCGGGAAGTCGCTCGGCACGAGCAGCGTGAACGCGCCGACGAGCAGCACCCCGATCATCTCGAAGACCACCGCGAACCAGGCCAGCCTGCGGAACCCGGGCCCGGTGCCGGCCAGCCCGACGGTCGCCAGGATGTAGACGACGCCGGCCACCGCGGACAGCGAGTACGCCAGCGGGGCCTCGTCGAAGCGTTCGGCGATCTGCACCCCGGCCCGGGCCGTCGCGGCGAGGGCGAAGATCCCGTAGACGGCGATCAGCACCCGGCCGGGACCGGTCGCGGTGGCGCGCACCTCGCCGCGGTCAGGCACCGGGGATCCAGAGGCCCTGCAGGCGCAGCACCGCGACCAGGGTGCCGATCGCGCCGGCGGCGATCACGGCGCCGCCCCAGCGGCTGGGCTCGGCGGTGGCGAACTGCAGCGCGATCGGCATGACGCAGACCGCGACCACCAGGTAGATCAGGAAGGTGGTCTGCTCGGGGAGGGTGACGCCGTCGACCAGCACCCGGTAGGCCGCGATCGCGGCCTGGGCCACGATCAGCGCCTCGCAGACCCCGACCGCGATCCGGTGCACCCGGCCCGGTGGCCTGCTGGTCACCGTCGTGACCAGGCCGAACAACGCGGTGGCCGAGAGGGCCACCGTGATCACCAGGACCAGCGCACCGATCACGGCCGCGACGTTACCCCGGAGGGTCCGGCGGCCCGTGCACCGGCTCTGCCGACCACCGCGCCGATCTCCGGGCCGAGGAAGCGGCGGCCGAGCCGCCGGAACGGCTCCGGGTCGCCGGTGGCGAGGAACCGGTGCGGCGCGGGCGGCGCGACGTCGTCGGCGCCGTCGCGCAGCAGACCGCGGCCGTGCAGGGTGCGGACCAGGGTGCGGGCGGTCTCGTCGGCCGAGGACACCAGCGTCACGTCCGGGCCGAGCACGATCTCCAGCACCCCGGACAGCAGCGGGTAGTGCGTGCAGCCGAGCACCACGGTGTCCACCCCGGCGCGCTGCAGCGGCTCCAGGTAGCCCTCGGCGACCCCGAGCACCTGCCGGCCGCTGGTCGTGCCGCGCTCGACGAAGTCGACGAACCGCGGGCAGGCCACCGAGGTGACCTCGATGTCGGGGGCCGCGTCGAAGGCGTCCGGGTAGGCGCCGGACGCGACCGTCGCCAGCGTCCCGATCACCCCGACCCGGCCGTTGCGGGTGGCCGCGACGGCCCGCCGGACGGCCGGCCGGAGCACCTCGACGACCGGCACCGGGTAGCGCTCGCGGAAGTCGGCCAGGCAGGCCGCCGAGGCCGTGTTGCAGGCGATGACCAGCGCCTTCACCCCGGACTCGACGAGCTCGTCGCCGATCGCGAGCGCGTGCCGGCGGACCTGCGCGATCGACTTCGGCCCGTACGGGCTGTGCGCGGTGTCCCCGACGTAGACGAGCTGCTCGGCGGGCAGCAGGTCGATCACCGAGCGGGCGACGGTGAGCCCGCCGACCCCGGAGTCGAAGATCCCGATCGGTGCGTCGAGATCCGGGCCGCCGTTCCGAGCGCTGCTCACGCCCTCAGGGTAGGGGCGGCCCGCCGGTCGGCCTTCGCCACCCAGGACGCCGCGACGACGCCGCCGATGGCCCCGAACAGGTGGCCCTGCCAGGACACCGACGGATCGGAGGGCAGCACGCCCCACAGCAGCGAGCCCCAGAACAGGAACAGCACCACCGCGAGCAGCACCTGCCGGCCGTTGCGCGCGTAGAAGCCGCGGGCCAGCAGGAACAGGAACCAGCCGAACACGATGCCGGAGGCGCCGATCACCGGGGCCGGCGAGACCAGCCAGACACCGAGCCCGCTGATCACCCAGATCGTCGCGGTGACCGAGAACCACTGGGCGATCCCGCCGGACATCGCGAGGAACCCGAAGATCAGGAACGGCAGCGTGTTCGCGATCAGGTGCGCCCAGTCGTCGTGCAGCAGCGGGGCGGTGAGGATCCCGGCGAGCCCCGCCGTGTCGCGCGGATAGATCGCGCCCGCCAGCTGCACGGTCTGGCCGGAGGCGCCGTCGATCGCCTCGAACAGGTAGAGCGCCGCGGTGAACAGCAGCATGAGCCCCGCGGCCCGCTTCGGCTCGGGCGGGAGCACCCGGGCGGGGGCCCGGCCGGACGGGTATGCGGTCATGTCCCCGACGGTACCGGCGGACCTGCCCGATTCGCCCGTCCTGCCCGGTTACGGCCCGGCGTTCCGGCGGCGTTCCTGCTGCGTTCCTGCCGTCGGACGCACCGGGCTCAGGCCCAGAGGTGCCCGTCGATGCCCTGGGCGGCGGAACCGAGATCCCCCGAGTAGGCGCCGGTGGACAGGTACTTCCAGCCGCCGTCGCAGATGATGATCACGATGTCGGCCCGCTCGCCCGCATCCAGCGCCTTGTTCGCGACGCCCAGCGCGGCGTGCAGGATCGCCCCGGACGAGATCCCGGCGAAGATGCCCTCCTGCTCGACGAGCTGGCGGGTGCGGCGCAGCGCGTCGTAGCTGCCGACCGAGAACCGGCCGGTCAGCACGGTCTCGTCGTACAGCTCGGGGACGAAGCCCTCGGAGAGGTTCCGCAGCCCGTAGACGAGCTCGCCGTAGCGCGGCTCGGCGGCGACGATCTGGATGTCCGGCTTGTGCTCGCGCAGGTACCGGCCGGCCCCGACCAGGGTGCCGGTGGTGCCCAGCCCGGCCACGAAGTGGGTGATCGAGGGCAGATCGCGCAGGATCTCCGGGCCGGTGCCGCGGTAGTGCGCGTCGGTGTTGGCCGGGTTGCCGTACTGGTAGAGCATCACCCAGTCCGGGTGCTCGGCGGCCAGCTGCTTGGCGACGGCGACGGCCTGGTTGGAGCCGCCTGCCGCCGGCGAGGAGATGATCTGCGCGCCGTACATCGCGAGCAGCTGGCGGCGCTCCTCGGAGGTGTTCTCCGGCATCACGCAGATGAGCTCGTAGCCCTTGAGCTTCGCGGCCATCGCCAGCGAGATGCCGGTGTTGCCCGAGGTCGGCTCCAAGATGGTGCAGCCGGGGGTGAGCAGGCCCTGCTTCTCCGCGTCCTCGATCATCGCCAGCGCGGGCCGGTCCTTGATCGAGCCGGTCGGGTTGCGGTCCTCCAGCTTGGCCCAGAGCCGCACCTCGGCCGACGGTGACAGCGACGGCAGCCCGACCAGCGGGGTGTCGCCGACGGCCTGCAACAGCGAGTCGTAACGCACAGGTCCTCCTCACGGACCGGTGCCGGGCGGTCCACCGCCCGGCACCCGGGATCCGGACTGCTGTTCAGCGCCCGCCGGCGACGGCCGGGAGGATGGTGAGCGTGGACGACTCGGTGACCGGGGCCTCCAGGCCACCGGCGAAGCGGACGTCCTCGTCGTCGACGTAGATGTTGACGAAGCGGTGCAGCTTGCCGTCGGTGATCAGACGGTCCTTGATGCCGCTGTGCCGCGACTCCAGGTCGTCGATGACCGCGGAGACGGTGTCACCCTTCGCCTCGACGGTCTTCTCACCGCCGGTGTGCGTGCGAAGGATGGTGGGGATGGAGACGGAGACGGCCATCTCGGTGATCACTCCTGGTCGGTTGCTCGGTCGTGCTCTGTACGCGGCAACGCAACCGGTGTCCGGCGCCATTCCCGCGTGACCTCGCCCGCGCGGGTGCGGGGGGAGGGTGGATCAGCTCCGGTCGGGGACGTCGTCGGATCCGGTGTGGGCGAACATGTAGGACTCCACGACCGCCAGCTCGTCCTCGACGACGGCACCGCCGGCGAGGTGGAAGGACCGGATCTCGGGACGGGCGTCGGCGGTGGCGAGGGCCACGATCAGCCAGTGCTGGTCGGGCGTCCACTCCATCTGCGCGATGTCCTTGACCGAGGGGTACGCCTCGGGCAGCCCGCTGTCGGTCAGCGGCCGGCGCGGCACCCGGGTGTGCGAGTGCACCACCAGCATGCGGCGCTCGCCCGCGGCGTCCAGCGCGCGCTCCAGCCGGATGTCCTCGGCCGGGGCGAACGCGAAGTCGCTCTCGATCCCGTCGGCGTTGGTCATCGGGACGTACCGCTCGGGGTGCTCACCGGAGTCGGGGCCGACGAGCTGGCCGCACGCCTCCAGCGGGAATTCCCGCCGGGCGTGCGCGACGATCTCGTCGACGAGGTCCGCTCGGATGGCCAGCACGCCGGTCACGATACGTTGCGCGCACACCGAGCCGCACGTCCCCGGGCCACGGGAGACGACGTTCACCGGCTCGTCACGCCCGGTTGTGACGCCGCCCACGGCGCGCGCGGGGTTGCGCCGTGATACTGCCGTGCCGCGTCGGCCGAGCTGACCGCGCGGGCGTGCACGCCCAGGTGCTGCTGGTGTACCAGGGCGACGGGACCGGGTCCGGCGGCGGCCCCGGCAGCTGCGCGCTGGAGCCGGGCGGGCCGGGCTCGGCGATCGCGGCCGGCGTCTCGGCCGACGTGGACGCCGTGTTCTCCGCGCACTCGCACGAGCAGTACGTGTGCAGCGTCACCGACCCGGCCGGGGCGCCGCGGCCGTTCGTGCAGGGACTGTCGTTCGGCAGGCTGGTGTCGGTGGTCGATCTCGCGCTGACCGGCGACGGGGACGTCGACCGGGCGGCGACCACCGCGCGCAACGAGATCGTCACCCGCGACGTCGCGCCGGACCCGGTCGCGCGGGGCATCGTCGACGCCGCGGTGCAGGGATCGAAGCCGCTCGCGCAGCGCCCGATCGGCACGCTCGCCGGGCCGCTCCCCCGGGCCGCGGCGCCGTCCGGGCTGTCCCCGCTGGGGACGGTGATCGCCGACGCGCAGCTGGCCGCGTCCCGCGGGGACGGCGCGCAGCTCGCGCTGACCAACCCGGGCGGGGGTCCGCGCCGACCTGGCGCCCGGCCCGGACGGCCGGGTGACCTACGGGCAGGCGTACGCCGTCCAGCCGTTCGGCAACATCCTGCAGACGATGACGCTGACCGGCGCGCAGCTACGCGCGGTGCTGGACCAGCAGTTCACGGTGGACGACGGGCCCACGGTCCTGCAGACGTCGTCGAACCTGCGGTACTCGGTCGCCGGCGACCGGGTCACCGGCATCGAGCTGGACGGCGCACCGGTGACCGACGCCGGGAGCTACCGGCTCGCGGTGAACAACTTCCTGTCCGCGGGCGGCGACGGGTTCGACGCGTTCACCGCGGGCACCGACCTGGTGGGCGGGCCGGTCGACCTGGACGTGTTCGTCGGGTACCTGGAGGCCAGCCCGGGGCTGGCGGCGCCGCCGACCGACCGGGTCACCCGGGACTGAACGGGCCGGGCGGCCGCTACAGGGACTTGAGCCGGACCCGGACCAGCGAGTCCTGGACGTAGGTCAGCCAGTGGTAGACGCCGAGGTGCTGGGCCCGGGGATCGTCCTCGGGCAGCTGCTCGGGCATGTCCTCGCTGACGTCGAGCGCGGTGCCCAGGGCCAGCCGGACGTCGTTCAGCGCGGCCAGCCAGGCGTCGGCCTGCCCGGCGGTGAGCTCGATCCGGCCGCCCGCCTCGGGCAGCGTGTCCAGCACGGTCCCCGCCGCCGCGTCCTTCGCCTCGATCAGCGCCGGCTCGTGCAGCGACCGCATGCCGCCCGCCAGGTCGGAGTCCTCGGTGGTGAAGTCGGGCAGCAGCCGGGCCAGCACCCGGTCGGTGGGCCGGGTGGTCGGCCCGGTGCGGATCCCGGTCAGCTCGGCGAGCTCGTCGGTGGGCGCGAGGGCGGCCCGGCCGGCGAGCATCTGGCGGACCTCCTGGAACAGGCCGCGCAGCACGGCAGCCTCCTCGCCGGAGAACCCGGAGGTGTACCGGACCCGCTCGCCGCGGCCGCTGCGCTTCCAGCCGTTCATGTGCGGTACCTCACAGCCGGGGTCATGTGCGCTGCATGGTGGCCCACAGGCCGGCCGCGTGCAGCTGCGCGACGTGTCCCTCGACGGTGTCCTTGTCGCCCGAGGACACCGCGGCCCGGCCCTTGTGGTGCACGTCGAGCATCAGTGCGTTCGCCTTGGGCTCGGGATAGTTGAACACCTTCTGCAGCACGTAGGTGACGTACGACATGAGGTTGACCGGGTCGTTCCACACGATCGCCTGCCACGGCGTGTCGGGCGAGGCGGCGTCGTCGACAGCCGGGTCGACGTCCGGCGAGACCTGCTCGGTGGGCGACGGGGACGGCGCGGTCATGCGCCCCATGGTGACACAACGGGCATAGGCTCCAGCCATGACCGGCCCCGTCCCGGAGGGCAGCACCGCCCTCCTGACCGACCGTTACGAGCTCACGATGGTGGCCGCCGCGCTCGCCGACGGCACCGCGGAGCGCGCCTGCGTGTTCGAGCTGTTCGCCCGCCGGCTCCCGGACGGCCGCCGGTACGGCGTCGTCGCCGGCACCGGCCGGCTGCTCGCGGCGCTGGAACGGTTCCGGTTCGGCCCGGCCGACCTGGAGCTGCTCGCCCATGTGGTGGACCCGGTGACGCTGGACTGGTTGCGCGACTACCGGTTCACCGGCGACGTCGACGGCTACCCGGAGGGCGAGCTGTATTTCCCCGGCTCCCCGGTGCTGACCGTCACCGGCACCTTCGCCGACGCGGTGATCCTGGAGACCCTCGCCCTGTCGATCTACAACCACGACTGCGCGATCGCGTCCGCCGCGGCCCGGATGGTGACCGCGTCGGTCGGCCGGCCGCTGATCGAGATGGGCTCGCGGCGCACCCACGAGGAGGCGGCCGTCGCCGCGGCGCGGGCGGCCTACCTGGCCGGTTTCGCGACGACGTCGAACCTGGCCGCCGGCCGGCGCTACGGCATCCCGACCGCCGGGACCGCGGCGCACGCCTGGGTGCTGCTGCACGACGACGAGCAGTCCGCGTTCCGCAGCCAGGTCGCCGCGCTGGGCACCGGGACCACGCTGCTGGTCGACACCTACGACATCCGCAAGGGCATCGCGAACGCGGTCGAGGTGGCCGGGACCGGGCTGGGCGCGGTCCGGATCGACTCCGGTGACCTGGGCGAGCTGGCCCACCAGGCCCGCGAGCAGCTCGACGCGCTGGGCGCGACCGGCACCCGGATCGTGCTGTCCGGCGATCTGGACGAGTACGCGATCGCCTCGCTGCGGGCCGAGCCGGTGGACTCCTACGGGGTGGGGACCTCGGTCGTCACCGGGTCCGGGGCGCCGACCGCGGGGATGGTCTACAAGCTGGTCGAGGTGGACGGGCGGCCGGTCAGCAAGCGGTCGACGTCGAAGGAATCGCGGGGCGGCCGGAAGTCGGCGCTGCGCCGGTTCAAGCCGACCGGGACCGCGGTCGAAGAGGTCGTGTTCCCGCACGGCCGCCCGCCCGCCGCCGGGCCGCACGACCGGGAGCTCCCGGTGCCGCTGGTCCGCTCCGGCGAGCTCACCCCGGACGCCGCGGCCGGCGGCCTCGACGCCGCCCGCGAGCGGCTGCGGACGGCGCTGGTCGCCGTACCGTGGGAGGGCCTGAAGCTGTCCCGCGGCGAGCCCGCGATCCCCACCACCTTCGTGACGGAGCACTGAGAGCATCCATGGCACGCGCACTGATCGTCGTCGACGTCCAGAACGACTTCTGCGAGGGCGGCGCGCTGGCCGTCGACGGCGGCGCCGCGGTCGCCGCCGGGATCGGCCCGCTGGCCCGCGACGGCGGCTACGACCACGTCGTCGCGACCCGGGACGTGCACGTCGACCCGGGCCCGCACTTCAGCGACACCCCGGACTTCGTGGACTCCTGGCCGCCGCACTGCCGGGCACAGACGCCGGGTGCCTCGTTCCATCCGCTGCTGGACGTCGCGCCGATCGAGTGCGTCTTCGACAAGGGCGCCTACACCAGCGCCTACTCCGGCTTCGAGGGCGCGAGCGACAACGAGTCCGGGGTACCGCTGGCCGACTGGCTGGACGAGCGCGGCGTCACCGAGGTGGACGTGGTGGGGCTGGCCACCGACCACTGCGTCCGCGCGACCGCGCTCGACGCGGCCCGGCTCGGGCTGGCGACCAGGGTGCTGCTCGCGCACTGCGCCGGGGTCTCCCCCGAGACGACCCGCACCGCCCTGTCCACCCTGACCGACGCCGGCGTCCACGTCGTCACCCCCTGACCCCCCTGACCGTCCCAGCCGCACAGGTCGCCGGCTCGCCGCACAGGCTCGAACCTGTGCGGTGCCGGCCGGACCTGTGCGGTGCGGGGCCCGGGGTGGATCAGCCGGCGAAGCGGAACGGGGCGAGTGCCTCGGCCAGGCGGACCGGGTCGCCGTCCTCGCCGGGGGCGTGGTGGAAACCCTCCGCCTCGGCGAGCCCGATGCAGCGGCGCTCGTCGAACAGGCCGCAGACGTAGCGGACGGTGTCCTCGCCGATCTCCTCGACGCCGACCCGCAGCTGGTAGATGCCCGGGTAGTGGACCTCGTCGAGGTACTGCACCGACAGCGTCGACGGCGACAGCCCGTCCAGCGGCCCGCCGACCGGGTAGCCGAGCACGTCGGCGTGCAGCTCGGCCAGGCCGTCGAGGTACCAGGCGGCCAGCGCGACGTTGTTGACGTGCCGGTTGGTGTCCAGGTCGGTGAACCGGACCCGGGCGTCCCAGCGGAACGGGTAGTTCTCCCGGACCAGGCGGGCCTCGCCGCGCTCGGGGCGGGCCGAGGCGGGCGCGTCGATCCGCAGCGGCTCCAGCGAGGCGCGGACCTCGTCGGTCAGCGGCGCCGGCTTCTCGCCGTCGGTGTGCACCGAGGTGGACTCGCCGGTGGCGACCAGGTCGTCCCCGGCGAACACCGCGTAGCGGTAGGAGAACGAGGTGGACCCGACGTTGCTGACGCCGATCCCGATCCGGTACGACCCGGCGACGGTCAGCGGGGCGAGCACCTCGACCCGGACCGCGGCGAGCAGCAGCCGCACCCGCGACTGCAGGCGGGCGACGAGATCGGCGCCGAAGGTCTCGCGCTCGACGGCAACCCGGGCGTCCTCGAACCAGCGGACCAGGGCGTCCCGGCCGATCCGGCGGCTCGGGTCCAGATCGGCGTAGCGGGCCTCGTGCTCGATCAGCACCGGGAACGCGCCGGGCTCGACGTTGCTCTGAGAGGTCAAGGAAGCTGTCACAGCGTCCATCGTGACGCTGTGTCGCCGCTCACCGGCCACCGGCGTCCGATATCACACGTGGTGCACGGTGTTGTCACGGCGCGCGCCCGGGCGTCGTGTCCCGTCGGGGCCCGGGGTGTCGGTGGGCCTCGGTAGCCTCGGTCCGTGCCCGCTCCCGTGTCCGCTCCCGTGGCGACCCGCGATCTGCCCGGTGTGCACGAGCTGCTGGAGGCGGCCGTGTCCTCGGTCGGCGGTGCGCGGCGCGAGGGGCAGGACCGGATGGCCGACGCGGTGCGCCGCGCGCTGTCCTCGGGCGAGCACCTGGCCGTGCAGGCCGGCACCGGCACCGGCAAGTCGCTGGCCTACCTGGTCCCCGCGATCCGGCACGCGATGGCCCGGGACACCACCGTCGTCGTGTCGACCGCGACGATCGCGCTGCAGCGCCAGCTGGTCGACCGGGACCTGCCGCGGGTGGCGAAGAGCCTGAAGAAGGTGCTGGGCCGGGAGCCGACGTTCGCGATCCTCAAGGGCCGGCGCAACTACCTGTGCCTGAACAAGCTGCACGGCGACATGGGGGACGACGAGGACCCGGAGGCCCAGTTGTTCGACGCGTTCGCGATCTCCGCGCTGGGCCGGAACGTGAAGCGGCTGCACGAGTGGGCGTCGGATACCGAGACCGGCGACCGCGACGAGCTGGTCCCCGGCGTGCCGGAGCCGGCCTGGCGGCAGGTGTCGGTGACCGCCCGCGAGTGCCTCGGGGCGAGCCGCTGCCCGGTCGGCGAGGACTGCTTCGCCGAGAAGGCGCGGGCCGCGGCCGGGCGGGCCGACATCGTCGTCACCAACCACGCGCTGCTCGCGATCGACGCGATGGGCGAGGCCCAGGTGCTGCCCGAGCACGACGTGGTGATCGTCGACGAGGCGCACGAGCTGGTCGACCGGGTCACCGGCGCGGCCACCGCCGAGCTGACCGCGGGCACCGTCGCCGCCGCCGCGCGGCGCTGCGGCAGGCTCGTCGACCAGGAGCAGGCCGACCGGCTCGCCGAGGCGGGCGAGGGCCTCGGCGCGGTGCTCGAGGACCTGCCGCCGGCCCGCTGGGAGGCGCTGCCCGGGCCCGTCTCGGGCGCGCTGAACGCGATCCTCTCGGCCGCGGCGGGCTGCCGGCAGTCGCTCGGCGGGAACCGGCGCGGCGACGACGCCGATCCGGAGGGCGCCGCCGCCCGCAAGCTCGCACTGGCCCTGCTCGACGAGGTGTCCGACACCGCGGTGCGGCTGGTCGACACGTTCAAGGAGGCCGACCCGGCGAAGCGCCGCGACGTGGTGTGGCTCGGTGAGCAGGGGCCCGACGGCAGCCGGTACAAGGTGCTGCGGGTCGCGCCGCTGTCGGTCGGCGGGCTGCTGCGCGAGCGCCTGTTCAACACCCGGACCACCGTGCTGACCTCGGCGACCCTGGCGCTGGGCGGCTCGTTCGACGCGCTCGCCCGGCAGTGGGGCCTGCCGGCCGCGCAGCCGAAGGAGCGCGGCGACACCCCGCCGGCCACCGAGGAGGGGCACGGTCCGGTGCAGGACCCGGAGGCGCCGCGCTGGACCGGCCTGGACGTCGGCTCCCCGTTCGCGCACGGCCGCTCCGGCATCCTCTACCTGGCCCGCCGGCTCCCCGCCCCCGGCCGGGACGGGCTCGCCCCGCAGACGCTCGACGAGATCGAGGCGCTGGTCCGCGCCGCGGGCGGCCGCACGCTCGGCCTGTTCTCCTCGACCCGGGCGGCGAAGCAGGCCACCGAGGCGCTGCGGCCCAAGCTGGACACGCCGCTGCTCTGCCAGGGCGACGACTCGACGATGCTGCTGGTCAAGCGGTTCGCCGAGGACGACGAGACCTCGCTGTTCGGCACCCTGTCGCTGTGGCAGGGGGTGGACGTGCCGGGCCCGTCGCTGTCGCTGGTGATCATCGACCGGATCCCGTTCCCACGGCCGGACGATCCGCTGGTCGCGGCCCGGCAGAAGGCCACCGACGCGCGCGGCGGCAACGGCTTCCTGTCCGTCTCGGCGACGCACGCGGCGCTGCTGCTCGCCCAGGGCGCCGGGCGGCTGCTGCGCTCCACCGACGACCGCGGCGTGGTCGCGATCCTGGATCCGCGGATCTCCACCGCCCGCTACGGCGGGTTCCTGCGGGCCTCGCTGCCGCCGTTCTGGGAGACCACCGACAGCGAGAAGGTGCAGGGCGCGCTGCGCCGGCTGCGCGGGGAGTGAGGTCGCGCACCCGCCCGGCGAGCACCCCTCCGCTCAGATAAGTTGTGCACAACTGATCTGGGTTGTTCCGACGGGCAAGGGGATCCGCATGCCGACCTACACGACCGAGGCCACGTCCACCGGCGGCGGCCGGGACGGGCACGTCCGCTCCGACGACGGCTTCATCGACCAGGACCTGCGGATGCCGCCCGAGCTGGGCGGCCCGGGCGGGGCGACCAACCCGGAGCAGCTGTTCGCCGCCGCGTACGCGGCCTGCTTCCACGGCGCGCTGCGCCTGGCCGCCCGCACGCGCAAGGAGACCGTCCCGGACGACCTGTCGGTGACCGCGACCGTCCGGCTCGAGCCCGACGACGTCAGCTTCCACGTCGCCGCCGACATCTCCGCGCACCTGCCCGGGCTGGAGCAGTCCGCCGCCGACGCGCTCGTCGAGGCCGCCCACCAGGTGTGCCCGTACTCCCGGGCCACCAGCGGGAACGTCGAGGTCACGCTCACCGCGACCGTCTGAGCGGCGGCGCGGCCCGGAGGCCGGTCATGACCTCCGGCACGTCCGCGGCGGGGGCCCGGCCGGGCAGGCTGCCCGCATGACGACCGACGTGGGCCGGTTCACCGGCCCGGAGGCCGAGACCCGGTTCCGCGAGCTCTACGACGCGGCCATGGCACTGCTCCCGGCACCGGAGGGCACCGAGGACCTGCGCACCGCGTTCGGCACGGTGCGGGTGTACCGGTTCGGCTCCGCGGCGGGCCCGCCGCTGGTGCTGCTCCCCGGCCGGGGTGGCACCACCGCGCTGTGGCTGCCGAACCTGGCCGGCTGGGCCCGGCGGCGGACCGTGTACGCCGTCGAGCCGCTGGGCGACGCCGGCCCGTCCCGGCAGACCCGGCCGATCCGCACCGCCGACGACCAGGCGGCCTGGCTCGACGAGCTGCTGGAGACCCTCGGCACCGGCCCGGCGCACCTGGTCGGCCAGTCCGTCGGCGCCTGGCTCGCGGTGCAGGTCGCGCTGCGCGCACCGGGGCGGATCGGGTCGCTGTCGCTGATCGAACCGACCCAGGTGCTCGGCCGGATCCGGCCCGGCCTGGTCGTGGCGGGCCTGCTCACCGTCCCCGGGCTGCCGGAGCGCCTGCGGCGGCGGGCGCTGCGCTGGATCGTCGGCACCGGCGACGACCTGTTCGACGGCCCGATCGGCCGGCTCACGGTGGCCGCGGCGGGCGGGTTCCGGAACGTCACGCCGCCGCCCGCACTGCCCACCGACGACGAGCTGCGCGGACTGCGGGTCCCGGTGCTCGCACTGCTCGGCGGGCGCAGCCGCACCCACGACGCCCGCCGCTCCGCGCACCGCGCCCGTGCGCTGCTGTCCGACGCCCGGGTGGAGATCGTGGACGGCGCCGGGCACGCGCTCAACGGCGAGTTCCCGGAGCTGGTGACCAGCCGCGTCCTGGGCCTCGCCGACGAGGTCGACGCGGCCGGGCCGGGGCGCCGGCCGGCCTGAGCCGGGCCGGGACCGTGCCGGGCCGGGCCGGGCCGGGCCGGGCCGGGCCGGGCCGGCGAGCGCCTGAGCCGGGCCGCCGGTTACCAGGCCGTCGACCGGCGGGGCCGGGCCGGCGGTTGCCCGCCCGCACCGGCGCCCGCGCTCAGCGCTCGCCGACCAGGTAGCGCTGCAGGGTCGGCCCGAGCCAGCCGATCAGCTCGGCGTCCGGCAGCGCGACCACCGGCGGCAACCGGAGCACGTAGCGGCACAGCACCGCGCCGAGCGCCTGGGTGGCGACCAGCCCGGCCCGCTCCGGCGCCCCGGCCGGGTCCCCGGTCAGCGCGGCGACCACCGGCAGCAGCTGGGCGGCGAAGATCTCCCGGGTGCGCTCGGCGACCGCGTCGTCGGTGACCGCGCCGCGCAGCATGATCGCCAGCGCGTCGTCGCTCCCCCAGCGCAGCAGCAGGTGCTCGGCGAGCACCCGCCCGACCTCGGCCCGGGGCACCGACGTCAGGTCGGGCAGCCGCAGGTCGAACTCGGCGGCCGCGGTGAACAGCTCGCGCTTGCTGCCGAAGTAGCGGATCACCATCGACGGATCGACCCCCGCGTCACCGGCGATCGCGCGGACCGTGGCGCGGTCGTAGCCCTCGTCGGCGAAGCGACGGCGGGCGGCGGCGAGGATCGCGTCGCGGGCCGGCCGGGAGCGGTCGGTGAAGGCCATGCGGCCATCGTATGCCAACGGGCGTTGGCAACTGCATCGACAACGCCTACAGTCGTTGGCAAACATTTGTTGACAGAAGGGAACCCGCCATGAGCACCCTCGACATCCCCGCACCGGAGACCGACGTGGTCGTCGTCGGGGCCGGGCCGACCGGTCTGCTGCTCGCCGGGGACCTCGCCGAGGCCGGCGTCCGGGTCGCCGTGCTGGAGCGCCGCACCGAGCCGTCCGGGCTCACCAGGGCGTTCGCCGTGCACGCCCGCACCCTCGAACAGCTCGACGCCCGCGGGCTCGCCGACCGGCTCGTCGCCCTCGGCACCCGGCTCGACGAGTTCCGGCTGTTCGGGCGGGCCACGGTCGATCTCACCGGACTGCCCAGCCGGTTCCCGTTCCTGCTGGTCGTGCCGCAGTACCGGGTGGAGCTGCTGCTCCGGGAGCGGGCGCTCGCCGCGGGCGCCCGGCTGCACCACGGGATCCGGGTCGAGCACCTGGTCCAGCACGGGGACGGGGTCACCGTCAGCTGGACCCGCTCCGGCACGGTCCCGGGCACCGCCGGCGCGACGGGCCCGACCGGCCCGACCGGCGCGACCCGGGCCCGCTACCTGGTCGGCGCCGACGGTCACCACAGCACCGTGCGCACCGCCCTCGGCCTCGGCTTCCCGGGTCGCGCGGTCGCCCGCTCGCTGGTGCTCGCCGACGTCCGGATGGACGATCCGCCACCGGACGTGCTCACCGCCGACGGCAACGCCGATGGGTTCTGCTTCGTCGTCCCCTACGGCGACGGCTGGTACCGGGTGATCGCCCGCGACCGCCGCGTCGAGCGCCCGGACGACGAGCCGGTCACCCTCGACGAGGTCGCCGGCATCTCCCGCGCGGTGTTCGGCACCGACCGGGGTATGCGCGATCCGCGCTGGATGTCGCGGTTCCACAGCGACGAGCGCCAGGTCGAGCGGTACCGGGTGGGCAGGGTGTTCCTCGCCGGGGACGCCGCGCACGTGCACTCCCCCGCGGGCGGCCAGGGCATGAACACCGGCCTGCAGGACGCCGCGAACCTCGGCTGGAAGCTGGCGGCCGTGCTGAACGGGACCGCACCGGACGCGCTGCTCGACAGCTACCACGACGAGCGGCACCCGGTCGGCCGGACGGTGCTGCGGACCAGCGGCGGACTGATCCGGGCGGCGATGCTGCGGCCGCGGATCGCCAGGGCGTTGCGCAACCGGATCGTGGCCGCGCTGCTCGCGCTCCCCGGCCCGGGGCGGCGGATCCGCGGGCAGCTCACCGGGACCGGAATCGCCTACCGGCGCCCGCGCGGCGCGCACCGGCTGGTCGGCACCCGAGCCGCCGACGTCACCGGGACGGACGGCACCCGGCTCCACGAGGCGCTGCGCGGCGGGCATCCGGTGCTCGTCGCACCACCCGGGGCAGCCGTCACCCCGGAGCGCGCGGCCCGGCTGCGCGCACCCGGACCGGGCGTCCGCACCCTCACCGTCCCCGGCGTCGTCCCGCACCTGGTCCGCCCGGACGGCTACATCGGCTGGGCCGGCCCCGATCCCGCCGTTGCTCTGCTCACCGTCCCGCCCGGCGACGGCGAGCGGTACACCGGTGCTGCCCGGCCATGATCGGGCTACTCCGGTGTTCCCCTCACCGGGCGAGGCAGGTGACGGTGCCCGGATCGACCTCGGTGAAGCCGGCGTCGCGGACGGCGACCAGCTCCGGGGCGCCGCCGGCCAGGTCGGCGAGCAGGCGGTCCCACTCGCCGGGGGCGGGGGTGCGCACGGCGCAGCGGGGCACGTCGGCCGGCTCGGCCACCGGCCAGCCGCGGACCGCGCCGAGGATCATGGTGGCGTGCCCGACCTGGGCCGCGGCCTTCCCGACGGTCATCGTCACGTGCGGGTTCAGCAGCACCAGCGGGGCGCCGTCCGGGGCCGGGCCGGGCTCGTCGGGCTCCAGCTCGGTGCCACCGATCTGCAGCCGGGACACCACCTTCGGCACGTCGTCCACCGATCCGGGCAGCAGCGCCCGCGCCTCGGCGCCGTCGATGCCGACCGTCACCCCGGGCAGCTCCTGCACGGCGCGCCAGTGCGCGCCGCGGGCCCGCCGGGCGATCTTGCGGATCCGCCCGTCCACCCACGGCAGCACCGCGTCGTGCCACTCGCCGCCCTCCTGGGACCGCGGGTCCAGGCAGACCGCGAGCGCGGCCGTCGCGGCTGCCTCCAGCAGCGGCGTCCGGCCGGGCAGCGGATCGCGCTCGATCCGCAGCACCACCGGCATCGCGCGGACGATCCCGTCCGCCTCCGGCGGGATCTCCCGGCGCCGGGCACCGGTGCCGTAGTGGTCGGCCAGCAGGCCGAGCACGCCGCTCACGCGATCGGGACCCGCCGGAGCACGCCCTCGGCGGCGTCCGCGGCCTCCACCTCGTTGCGGGTGATGCCCAGCACGAACAGCACGACGTCGAGGTAGGGCACCGACACCGAGGTGTCGGCGATGTCGCGCAGCGCCTGCTTGGCGTTGAACGCGATCCCCAGGCCGGCGGTGGACAGCATGTCGATGTCGTTGGCGCCGTCGCCGACCGCGATCGTCTGCTCGACCGGGATCTCGTGCGCCTCGGCGAACCGGCGCAGCGCCACCGCCTTCCCGGGCCGGTCGACGATCTCGCCGCTCACCCGGCCGGTGAGCCTGCCGTCGACGATCTCCAGCTCGTTCGCGGCGACGAAGTCCAGCTTCAGCTCGTCCGCGAGACCGGCGATGACCTGGGTGAACCCGCCGGACACGACGCCGCAGCGGTAGCCGAGCCGCTTCAGCGTGCGGATCGTCGTCCGGGCGCCGGGGGTCAGCTCGATCTCGGCGGCGACCTCGTCGACCACCGAGGCGGGCAGCCCCTCCAGCACGGCGACCCGCCGGGTCAGCGACTCGGTGAAGTCCAGCTGCCCGGCCATCGCCTCCTCGGTGACCCGCCGGACCTGCGCCTCGACGTCCGCGCCGGCCCGGGCCGCCAGCATCTCGATGACCTCGCCCTGGATCAGGGTGGAGTCGACGTCGAACACGATCAGCCGCTTGCTGCGCCGGGCCAGCCCGGCCCGGGACACCGCGACGTCGACGCCGGCCTGCCGGGCCACCCCGACCAGCCGCTTGCGCAGCGTCCCGGGCGGGTAGGCGTCGGGGTCGCCGTCGGGCACCGGGGAGACCAGCAGCTCCAGCCCGGTCACCGGGTAGTCGGCGACCCGGCGGATCGCGTCGATGTTGGCGCCGACCGCGGCGAGCTCGGCGGCGATCGCGCCGAACGCGCGGGCCGTGATCGGCCGGCCGAGCACCGTGACCACGTGCGTCGACGGCGGGCGGGCGGTCACGTCGCCGTCACGCTGGATCTCGATGTGCACCGACATCGCGATCGAGTCCATCGCCTCGCCGACCGACTCCAGCAGGTCCTCCGGGTCGCCCTCGGGCACGACCAGCGCGCCGAGGGTGAGCCTGCCGTTCACCACGACCTGCTCCAGGTCGAGCAGCTCGACCCCGGCCGCGGTGAGCGCCGCGAACAGGACCGAGCTGACACCCGGCCGGTCCGGCCCGGTCACCGTGACGAGCACGGTGGGCCGGAGCGGACCGGAGGCGGCGGTTCCGCCCGTCACCTCAGTTGGACTTGGGGTCGTCGTCCGGCCAGGACTCCTTGCCGACCTCCTTGGCCAGCACCTCCGTCGGGTGCGCCCGGTTGCCGACGTGCGCCTCGGCACGCGCCTTCTCGACCAGGTGCGGGTAGTGCAGGTCGAACGCCGGACGCTCGGAGCGGATCCGGGGCAGCTCGGTGAAGTTGTGCCGCGGCGGCGGCGAGGACGTCGCCCACTCCAGCGAGTTGCCGAAGCCCCACGGGTCGTCGACGTCGCAGATCCGGCCGAACCGGTAGCTCTTGAACACGTTGTAGACGAACGGCAGCGTCGAGGCGCCCAGGATGAACGCGCCGATCGAGGAGATCGTGTTCAACGTGGTGAAGCCGTCCGAGGGCAGGTAGTCCGCGTACCGGCGCGGCATGCCCTCGTTGCCCAGCCAGTGCTGGACCAGGAAGGTCAGGTGGAACCCGAGGAACGTCAGCCAGAAGTGGATCTTGCCGAGCGTCTCGTCGAGGAACCGGCCGGTCATCTTCGGGAACCAGAAGTAGATGCCGCCGAAGGTCGCGAAGACGATCGTGCCGTAGAGCACGTAGTGGAAGTGCGCCACCACGAAGTAGCTGTCCGAGACGTGGAAGTCCACTGGCGGCATCGCGAGCAGGATGCCGGTCAGGCCGCCGAACAGGAACGTCACCAGGAAGCCGACCGAGAACAGCATCGGCGTCTCGTAGGTGATCTTGCCCTTCCACAGGGTGCCGATCCAGTTCACGAACTTCACGCCGGTCGGGATGGCGATCAGGAAGGTCGTGAAGGAGAAGAACGCCAGCATCACGGCGCCGGTGGCGTACATGTGGTGTGCCCACACCGCGACCGACAGCGCCGCGATCGCGATGGTCGCGAAGACCAGGCCCTTGTAGCCGAAGATCGGCTTGCGGGAGAACACCGGGAAGATCTCGGAGACGATGCCGAAGAAGGGCAGCGCGACGATGTAGACCTCGGGATGGCCGAAGAACCAGAACAGGTGCTGCCAGAGCACCACGCCGCCGTTCTCCGGGTTGAACACGTTCGCCCCGAGATGCCGGTCGGCGGCCAGGCCCAGCAGCGCCGCGGTCAGGATCGGGAAGGCGATCAGGATCAGGATCGCCGTGATGAAGATGTTCCAGGTGAAGATCGGCATCCGGAACATCGTCATGCCGGGCGCGCGCATGCAGACGATCGTGGTGATGAAGTTGACGCCACCGAGGATCGTGCCCAGGCCGGACACCACCAGGCCCATGATCCACAGGTCACCGCCGGGGCCCGGCGAGCGGACCGCGTCGGACAGCGGGGTGTAGGCGAACCAGCCGAAGTCGGCGGCGCCGCCCGGGGTCAGGAAGCCGGAGACGACGATCAGGCCGCCGAACAGGAACAGCCAGTAGGAGAACGAGTTCAGCCGCGGGAACGCCACGTCCGGCGCGCCGATCTGCAGCGGCACGATGTAGTTCGCGAAGCCGAACACGATCGGCGTCGCGAACAGCAGCAGCATGATCGTGCCGTGCATGGTGAACAGCTGGTTGTACTGCTCGGTCGAGAGGAACTGCAGCTCCGGACGCGCGAGCTCGGCGCGGATCAGCAGCGCCATCACGCCGCCGACGGCGAAGAAGCCGAACGACGTGACCATGTAGAGGATCGCGATGTCCTTGGGGTCGGTCGTCCTCAGCATCCTGAGGAACGTGGACCCCTTGCCCTCTCGCCGCGCCGGATACTGGCGCGTCGAGATCGGCTTCGGCTCGACGGCTGTCACCTGGTCCTCCTGCACTTGCCTGACCTGAGCACGTCCTCGCGGACGGGAGGACTCTACTTCCCGACCGGCGGACGACGCCCGACCGGGCCCGGAGATCCACAGCGGCTGGCACTGGGGAGCTCCGGACGGGCCGCACGGCGCGCGCCGATTGTGCTCTACGGAGGGTAGAACGAACACCCCCCGGGCGCACCGCCGGGTCCGATTTCACCCCGTTCGTGCCCGCGACCACGCCGGCCGTGCACCGGATCGCACCCCGGCGCCCCGGTCCGCACCCGCCGCGACCGGTGTGACCCGCTGCAACGGGGTCCGGACCGGGGGCGGCCGAGGGGCCTGCGCACCGGCTTCCTACCGTGTCGGGGTGGTCGTGACGTCTCCGAACGCCGGGCGCACCGGCACCCGCCGCGAGCCCGGCTGGGACGCGCTGCGGATCGGGCTGGTGCTGCTCGTCGTCACCTACCACGCCACCCACCTGGGACCGGTGCTGCATCCGGAGCTGATCGACCGCCGGTTCTCCTTCGACCACCAGGTCGGCGCCAGCCTGCTGCTGGTCGTCTCCGCCTACTTCGCCTGCGCCACCCTCGGCAGGCACTCCCCCGGCCGGTACTGGTGGGCCCGGGTGGCCCGGCTGCTGCCGGCGTTCCTGGTCGTGGTGCCGGTGGCGTGGCTGACGCTGCGCTTCCTCGGCCCGGACGGCTGGGCGGAGCCGCCGGCCCGCGAGATCGTCACCAACTGGCTGATGCTCGGGCACTGGGACGACGCCCGCTTCCCCTGGCTGGACCCGGCCTACTGGACGCTGCCGCTGCAGCTGATGGCCTTCACCGCGGCGGCCGTGCTGAGCACCACCCGCTGGGGCGCCGGCCGCCGGTTCCGGATGCTGCTGTGGGCGCTGGTGCTGGTGCCGCTGCTGCTGTGGCCGCTGCGGGCAGCGCCGGGCGGGCTGCCGGACCCGCCGCGGTGGTACGAGATCGTCGTCGACGGGCTCGGTTTCCACCGGCTGCACCTGTTCGTCGCGGGCATCGCGATCTGGCTGTGGTCCACCCGCCGGACGGGTCCGGCGCACGCCGTTGCTCTGCTCACCGTGTGCGGCGTGGCCCAGTTCCTGCACGGATTCGCGCCCGGCCCGGACGGCGTGCTGCGGGTGGACCCGGTCGCCGTCGCCGGGGTGTGCGCGGGCATCGCGGTGCTCGCGCTGGTGTCCCGGCTGCCGAACCCGGGATCGCGGACGCCGGCGCCGGTCGCGCTCGCGCTGCGCCGGCTGGCCGGCATCTCCTACGGCGTCTACCTGGTGCACCAGACGATCGGCTACGTGCTGATGCGGCGGCTGCAGGACGTCGGCGTGGGGCCGACGCTGCAGTCGGCGGCGATGCTGGGCACCGCGCTGGTGCTGGGCTGGCTGCTCACCCGGCTCGTCGAGCGGCCGGCGCACGGCGCCCTGATGGACGCCTGGGACCGGTTCGTCCCGCGCCGCGACGCCGCCCGCTCAGTCGCCGCGTAGCGGCTCGAACACCTCGGTCCAGATCTCCGGTGCGGACGCCGGGTTCGGCGGGGACGCGACGATGTAGAACTCGGTGCCGAGCCCCATCGCGAAGACCGGATCGGGCATCGTCAGCATGAAGTGGTCCGGGCCCATCTGGCTGGCGTGCGCGCGCATCGAGGCCCGCTTGGTCTCGGCGTACTCGACGGCCTCGACCCGGTGCGTGATCTCGGACTCCGGCTTGCCGAACGACGGGTCGTCGGTGAACTCGGGCAGCTCGAAGTCCGCGCCGCGCTCCTTCTGCAGGCCCCGCATGCCGCGCAGCAGCCAGTCCCGGTTCGTGGTGTTCTGCGCGACGACCGGCACCCCGGCCAGCTCGCCGGCGCGGGCGCCCACCCGGTGCACCTGGATGTGGTCCGGGTGCCCGTAGCCGCCGTTGTCGTCGTAGGTGGTGAGGACGTCGGCCTCCTCCTCCTCGAGGATCAGCGCGAGCCGCCGGGCGGCGTGCTCCACCGACGCCTGCCAGAAGCAAAACGGCGCGTCGTTCGACGGTTCGCCCATCATCCCGGAGTCGACGTAGCCGAGGAACTCGACGCGCGACACGCCCAGCACCCGGGCCGACTCGTGGCACTCGGCGGAGCGCCGCACCGGGAGCTGCTCGCCGTCGGCGAGCACCCCCGGGACCGGCTCGCCGAGCTCGCCGCGGGTCGCGAAGACGAGCACCACCCGGTGCCCGAGCGCGACCGCCTTGGCGAGCGTGCCCGCGGTGCCGATCGACTCGTCGTCGGGATGGGCATGGAAGCTGACCAGTGTCCCCACGTGGCGCGAGCCTACGCAGCCCGCGATCAGGTCAGGACGCGGGTCAGCGCGGCACCGACCTCGCCCAGCCGGGCGACCGGCACGCACAGGCCACCGCCGCGGGCGGCGAGTGCACCGGCGGCGCGGCGTGCGTCGGCGTCCGGGCCGCCGGGGGCGGGCAGCAGCACGTGCAGCCGGTCGATCCCGGCGAGCGCACCGAGCGGGTCGTCGCCCGCGGTGTGCAGGCAGTCCGAGAGCAGCACGACGGTCCGCTCCTCGGCGACCGCGCCGGCCAGCTGCCCGGACGCGGCGCGCAGCGCGGCGGCCAGGTCGGTGGTGCCGTGCCCGCGCAGCGCGACGAGCTCGGCGACCAGGTCCTGCGCCGGGCGCGGCACGCCGTGGGTGGCCAGGGTCTGCACCCCGGAGCCGAAGGCGAGCACCCCCGGGTCCTGCGCGGAGCCGCCGGCGCCGCCGTTCGTGCAGGCCAGCACCACCCCGGCGGCGGCGACCGCGGCGAGCGCGACCGCCTCCCCCTGCATCGAGCCGGACACGTCCACGACCAGGCAGATCGCCCGTCGGTGCGCGGTCCAGTCCCGGGTGACGAGGTCCTCCGGGCGCGGCGGGCCCGCGCCCGGGTGCCAGCCGTCCAGGGTGCGGTCGAGATCGAGATCGCCGTGCCCGCCGCGGCGCGGGCCGAGCCTCCGGGTGCCGCGCGAGCGGGCCGGGCCGACCCGGCCGAGCCGCAGGAACACCCGTCCGGCGATCCGCCGGGCCCTGGCCCGCAGCTCCGCGTCGGTGGCGACGGCGAGATCGGCGAGCAGCGCGGCTGCCGTCTCCGGGTCGCGGGCCAGCGCGTCGTCGAACGCGCCCTCGTCGAGCTCGCCGAGGCCGGGCGAGACCTCGGCGAAACCCTCGTGCCGCGACGCCAGCTGGTCGCGGCCCAGGGTGCGCGGCCCGCGTGGCGGGCGGGGGCTGCGGCCCGGCTGCTGCGGACCGGCGGACGGGGTGCCCGGCGCGCCGTCAGCGGGCGCCGGGCCGTCGGCTTTTCCCTGATCACCGTCCGTCTCCTCCGCCGGATCGGGCTGTTCCGGCGGGGCGTCGGATTCCGGCGGCCAGACGTCGTCGAGGATCTCGTCGAGCACCGACTCCGGGGTGCGCTCGACGCCGTCGGCGATCCGGATCCGGCCGGACAGCGCGGCGTGCAGGGCGTCCCGTGCGGTGTCCCGGGCGGGCGGTGACTCGCCGCGCAGCTCGGCCAGCCCGGTCAGGACGTGCGCGAGGTCGATGGCGCCGCGGACCGACGAGCCCATCCGGACGTCGGCGTGCCCGCGGGTGCGCCGGGTCAGGGTCACCGCGAGCGCGACGGCCGGGGCGGGCCGGCCGGTGACCGCGGACGTGATCAGCCGCTCGGCGTCCTCGGGCTGGTAGCCGAGCACCACCCGGCACATCCGGTCGGCGATCGCCTGGCTCACCCGGGCGGTGCCGACGGCGTCGAACGGGTTCATCGCCGCGATCAGCCGGAAGCCGGGACCGGCGGTGACGGTGCCGAACCGCGGGACGCTGATCTCACCCTCGGTGAGCACCGTGATCAGCACGTTCAGCGTCTCCTCGGGGACCCGGTTCATTTCCTCGAGGTAGAGCAGGCCGTCCTCGCGCAGCGCGGTGAGCAGCGGGCCGTCGACGAACGCCGCCGGGGTGTAGCCCTCGGTGAGCACCTGGGCCGGGTCGAAGGTGCCGACCAGCCGGGCCGGGGTCAGCTCGGCGTTGCCCTCGACGAACACCATCCGCCGCCCGGAGCCGCGGGCGATCGCGTGCAGCAGGGTCGACTTGCCGGTGCCCGGCGGGCCCTCCAGCACCACGTGCCGGCCGGTGTCCAGAGCGACCGTGAGCACCTCGCGCTCGCGGTCCAGCCCGACCACGGGCACCGGGGTCCGCGTCCCGTTGCGGGCCGCGCCCGCCGACAGATCCTGCCCTGACAACGCCGTCACCGGGCCAGCTCATCACATCCGGGCGCTCGAACGGAACGGTCTACGAAGCGTTGACGCCACACGTCACATGTGTAGCATCACAGCCTCCCGAACCGGCACAGGAGCCACCACACCATGGCCGACGTCGTCCGTGCTGACCAGCCCTTCCCGTCGTTCAACGCAGCCGCCCACCTGACCGCCGCCCGGGTGGCGGCCGGGGACGGCGACCGCACCGCCGTCCGTTTCCCGGGCGGATCACTGACCTACGCCGAGCTCACCGACCGGGTCCGCGGACTGGCCGGCGCGCTGCGCGCGGCCGGTGTCCGGCCCGAGCAGCGGGTGCTGCTGGTGATGCCCGACGACGTGGAGCTCTATCTCGCGATCCTGGCCACCATGTGGTGCGGCGCGGTCGCCGTCCCGTCGTCGACGATGCTGACCGGCCGGGAGCTCGGCGTCCTGGTCCGGGACTCGCGGGCGACCACGGTGATCGGTGGCGCCGCGTTCGCCGGTGCGCTCGCCGAGGCCGTCGACGGCGCACCCGACGTGGAACGGGTGGTGCTCACCGGCCGGGACCGCCTCCCGACCGGGACCGCGGCCGAGTCCCTGACCTGGGACGAGCTGGTCGCCGCCGGCGGGCCGATGGCGCAGCCGCACCCGACCTGGACGGAGTCGCAGGCGCTGTGGCTCTACACCTCGGGCACCACCGGCAAGCCCAAGGGCGCCATGCACCGGCACGCCGACATCCGCTCGGTGTGCGAGACCTACGGCGCGCAGGTGCTCGGCATCCGGCCGGGCGACGTCTGCCTGTCCGTCGCGAAGCTGTTCTTCGCCTACGGCATCGGCAACTCGATGTTCTTCCCGCTGTCGGTCGGCGCCTGCGCGGTGCTGGAGCCGTCCCGGCCGGATCCGGAGCGGTACTCCCGGCTGGCCGCCGAGCACTCGGCGACGCTGTTCTTCGCCGTCCCCAGCTTCTGGGGCCCGCTGATCGCCGCCGGGCTGCCGCGGGAGCGGTTCGCGACGGTGCGCCTGGGCGTCTCGGCGGGCGAGGCGCTGCCGGTGCGGATGTTCCGCGGCGTCGGCGAGCGGTACGGCTTCGAGGTGCTCGACGGCATCGGGTCCACCGAGGCGCTGCACATCTTCATCTCCAACCGGCCCGGCGAGGTGGTGCCGGGCAGCTCCGGGTTCCCGGTGCCCGGCTACGAGATCGAGCTGCGCAGGCCGGACGGCAGCGTGATCGACGGCCCCGGCGAGCAGGGCATGCTCTACGTGGCGGGCGACTCGGTGTGCACCGGCTACTGGTGCCGTACCGAGGTGAACCGGCAGGTGTTCCAGGGCCGCTGGATGCGCACCGGCGACCAGTACGTGCGCGGCGAGGACGGCTCGTGGACCTGCCTGGGCCGGGCCGACGACGTGCTCAAGGTGGGCGGCATCTGGGTCTCCCCCGGCGAGGTGGAGGCCCGGCTGCTGGAGCATCCCGGACTGGCCGAGGCGGTCGTCGTCGGGGTGCCGGACTCCGACGGCCTGGACAAGCCGGTCGCCTTCGTGGTGCCGCGCGATCCCGCGGCCGCCCCGTCGGCGGACGAGCTGGTGGCGTTCTGCCGGGAGGGCCTGGCGGCGTTCAAGCGGCCGCGGATGGTCGTCGCGGTGGACGAGCTGCCGAAGACCCCGACCGGCAAGATCCAGCGGTTCCGGCTGCGCGAGCAGGCGTCCGGGCTGGCCGCGCAGCCGGAGCCGGTGGTCTGAGGAGACCCGGATCGGCGGGCCGGGTGTCGCTATTCGCGACGCACCCTTGGCGGGACCCGATCGAGCGGGTTCACTCGGGACGGCACCGGATGTGCAGCCGACGGCGAGGAGGCCGGAGTGGACGTGTGGGAGTGGATCCCGGAGACCCCGGCGAGCTGGGACGACCGCAAGGCGGCCGTGCTGGCGGCACTGTCCCCGGCCCTGTTCGGGCTGGGCACCCCGGCCGTGGGGGACGCGCTCGGTGACGAGTGGTGGCGGGTGCAGGACGCGGCCGGTGACACCGTCGCCTACGGGCGGCTGGACGAGTCCTGGGGCGACGCCGAGATCCTGGTGCTGGTCCGGCCGGACGCGCAGCGCAGCGGGGTCGGCTCGTTCGTGCTGTCCCGGCTGGAGCACGAGGCGGCCCGGCGCGGCCTGAACTACATCTACAACGTGGTGCCCGACGGCCACCCGGATCCCGAGCCGGTCACCGGGTGGCTCGCCGCGCACGGCTTCGTCCGCAACGACGTCGGCGAGCTCCGCAAGCAGCTGCCGCTCACCGCGGCGTCGGCCGCGCGCTGACCACCCGGCAGCGTCAGCCGGCGTTGTCCGCAGCGACTCCGGCGATCGCGCGGGCGGCGTCGCACCCCGCACCGGTCGTCACGACGACGACGCCGGGATCCAGGTCGACCACGACCGAGCAGCCGACCCCGCCGAGCTCGAGCTGCACCCCGGTACGTCCGGCGACGTCGACGTCCACCGCCGCCCGCCCGCCCGGCCCGCCGCCCGGACCGTCCTGACCGCCCGGCCCGTCCTGACCGCGGAGCACCTCGACCATCCTCCGGTAGTCGCCCGGCTCGGGCGCGCCGACCAGGACGACGGGCACCACGGCGCCCGGTCCCGGCACCCCGGACGACGACCCCGGCCCGGACGTGGCCGGATCCCACCTGCAGCCGATCCCGGGCGACTGGACGGGCCGGCCCGGGCCGGTCAGGCCGAGCCCGGCGAGCTCCGGCTCCGGGACCAGGGAGCAGGCGTCCGCCGGGAAGTCGCGGGCCGTGGCGCCGGGGAGCACGGCCGCGGCGCCGCAGCCGGCGAGGACGGCGAGCGCCGCGAGCACGGCCGGCAGCGGGAGCAGGTCGGGGACGGATCGGTGTCGTCGGTGTCGGTTGCGCACGGGTGGCACCGTCACAGCCGCCGGCCGTCGCCATGGCGGATCGCCGGGGCACGGTCACGATGGCGAACACGCGAACACTCCACACTCTTTCGTCGCGGCGTCACTGTCCTGTAGTCTTTGGGTTGCCGCGACGACGCGAGGAGGCGCCCGTCCCATGACCGATGCCGGCCCCACCACCGAGGCGAACGCCCCGGCCGACAGCCCCTCGATCGACTTCGACCGGGATCCGTCGCACTACCGGCACTGGCAGCTGGAGATCGACGCCGAGGACCCGGCGGTCGCCTGGGTGAGGCTCGACGTCGACGAGGCCGGCGGCCTCGTCCCCGGCTACGAGCTGAAGATGAACTCCTACGATCTCGGCGTCGACATCGAGCTCTACGACATCACCCAGCGGCTGCGGTTCACCCATCCGCAGGTCAGGGCGGCCGTGCTGACCAGCGCCAAGGACCGCAACTTCTGCGCCGGCGCGAACATCCGGATGCTCGCCGGCTCGTCGCACCCGTGGAAGGTGAACTTCTGCAAGTTCACCAACGAGACCCGCAACGGCATCGAGGACGCGACCGAGCACTCCGGCCAGACCTGGATCGCCGCGGTCAACGGCACCGCGGCCGGCGGCGGCTACGAGATGGCGCTGGCCTGCGAGAACATCCTGCTGATCGACGACAACTCGTCCACCGTCGCGCTGCCCGAGGTCCCGCTGCTGGGCGTGCTGCCCGGCACCGGCGGGCTCACCCGGGTCACCGACAAGCGCAAGGTCCGCAAGGACCGGGCGGACGTGTTCGCGACGAAGTCCGAGGGCTTCGGCGGGCGGCAGGCCGTCGAGTGGAAGCTGGTCGACGAGGTCGTCCCCAAGCGGAAGTGGGACGAGACGGTCCGCGAGCGGGCCGTCGCCGCGGCCCGGGCGTCCACCCGGCTGCCCGCGGAGCAGGGGATCGAGCTGCCGCCGCTGCAGCGCACCGAGACCGCCGACGGGATCGAGTACCCCCACGTCCGGGCCCGCTTCGACCGCGACCGCGGTCTGGTGGAGATCACCGTGGACGGGCCGGACGGCGGCGTACCGTCGTCGATCGAGCGGGTGCGCGAGCTGGGCGCCGAGTTCTGGCCGCTGGCGATGACCCGCCAGCTCGACGACCTGATCCTGCGGCTGCGGTCCAACGAGCCGGAGCTGGGCACCTGGGTGATCCGGACCCGCGGCGACATCGAGGACGCGCTGGCGTTCGAGAAGGTCATCGAGGAGCACTCCGGATCGGACTGGCTGGTCTCGGAGATCCGGCACTACTTCAAGCGCACCCTCAAGCGGCTCGACGTCACCTCCCGGTCGCTGATCGCGCTGATCGAGCCCGGCTCCTGCTTCGGCGGCGCGCTGCTGGAGCTGGCGCTGGCCTGCGACCGGCAGTACATGCTCGACGGGACACTCGACCCGGACAGCGACGAGCAGCAGGACGAGGCCCAGATCATGCTGACGGCGTCGAACTTCGGGACCTTCCCGATGGGCAACGGCGTGACCCGGCTGGGCTCCCGGTTCCACGGCGACGACGACCACGTCGCCAAGCTGCGCCAGGAGACCGGCCGCCGGATCGACGCCCGGGAGGCGCTCGACCTGGGCCTGGTCACCGACGCACCGGACGACATCGACTGGGACGACGAGGTCCGGATCATGCTCGAGGAGCGGGCGTCGCTGTCCCCGGACGCGCTGACCGGGATGGAGGCCAATCACCGGTTCGTCGGGCCGGAGACGATGGAGAGCCGCATCTTCGGCCGGCTCACCGCCTGGCAGAACTGGATCTTCGTGCGCCCCAACGCCTCCGGCGAGGAGGGCGCGCTGCGCAAGTACGGGACGGGCCGCAGGGCCGACTTCGACCGCAAGCGGGTGTGAGCACAGTGAGCACAGGGTCCATCGACTACAGCGAGAAGATCCCGAACAACGTCGACCTGGCCGGCGACCGCAAGCTGCAGCGCGCGCTCGAGTCCTGGCAGCCGAACTTCATCAACTGGTGGAAGACGATGGGCCCGGCCGTCCCGACCCAGGACGTCTACCTGCGCACCGCCGTCGACGTCGGCAAGGAGGGCTGGGCGCAGTTCGGCCACGTCGCGATGGAGGAGTACCGCTGGGGCGTGTTCCTGGCCGAGCGGGGCGACGACCGCCGGATCGCGTTCGGCGAGAACCGCGGCGAGCCGGTCTGGCAGCAGGTCCCCGGCGAGTACCGGGCCGACCTGCAGCGCCTGATCGTCATCCAGGGCGACACCGAGCCCGCCTCGGTCGAGCAGCAGCGCCGGCTCGGCGAGACCGCGCCGTCGCTCTACGACCTGCGCAACCTGTTCCAGGTCAACGTCGAGGAGGGCAGGCACCTCTGGGCGATGGTCTACCTGCTGCACGCCTACTTCGGCCGCAACGGCCGCGAGGAGGCCGAGGCGCTGCTGCAGCGCAACTCCGGCGATCTCGACTCGCCGCGGATCCTCGGCGCGTTCAACGAGGAGACGCCGGACTGGCTGTCGTTCTACATGTTCACCTACTTCACCGACCGGGACGGCAAGTACCAGCTCGGCACGCTGAAGGAGTCCGCCTTCGATCCGCTGTCGCGGACGTGTGAGTTCATGCTCAAGGAGGAGGCCCACCACATGTTCGTGGGCACCACCGGCATCGACCGCGTCGTCCAGCGGACCTGCGAGCTGATGCGCGAGCACGACACCGCCGACATCGCCCCGCACGGCGGCGTCCCGCTGGACGTGATCCAGAAGTACGTCAACTTCCACTACTCGGTGTCGCTGGACCTGTTCGGCTCCGAGCAGTCCACGAACGCCGCGAACTACTTCACCGCCGGGCTCAAGGGCCGCTGGCAGGAGGAGCGCCGCCGCGACGACCACGTCCTCACCGAGGACGGCTACGGCATGGAGCAGGTCCGCGACGGCGGGATCGTCACCGACGAGGTGCCTGCCCTGCTGGCGCTGAACCTGGACCTGCGCAACGAGTACGTGAAGGACTGCCAGTCCGGGATCAAGCGCTGGAACAAGATTCTCGAGAAGAACGGGTTCGACGACCGGGTCCACCTGCCGCACGTCGGGTTCAACCGGGAGGTCGGGCTGTTCTCCGGGCACCACGTGACGCCGAAGGGCGACGTCGTCGGCGCGGACGCCTGGGCGGCCCGCAAGGACGACTGGCTGCCCTCGGACGCGGACCGCACGCACGTGCAGAACCTGATGCGGCCGGTCTACGAGCCGGGCAAGATCGCCGGCTGGATCGCGCCGCCGTCGAACGGGATCAACGGCAAGCCCTTCGAGTACGAGTACGTGCACTTCGCCTGAGCGGGCATGCTGGGGCCCGTGACCGAGAGTCCCCGGACCCTGCAGACCTCGCTCCCGGAGGCCGTCGGCCCGCGCCTGCGCGCGTTGCGCACCGGCGCGGGCCGCTCCCTGACCTCGGTGGCCCGGGAGATCGGGATCTCGGCGAGCGCGCTGTCCCAGATCGAGGTCGGCACCCGGCAGCCGTCGGTCAAGCGGTTGATCGACATCGTCGGCGCGCTCGGGGTGCCGGTGTCGGCGGCACTCGACGACGCCGTGTTCACCCGCCGCCCGTCCTGCTCGGACGACGCCGGGGGCGCCGAGACCTCGCAGCCGCTGCCGGGCGTGCAGGTCGCCCTCCCCTCGGCGGACGCACAGCTCGGCGACGGCGTGACCTACCGCAGGCTCACCCCGGTCGCGCTGCCCGGGCTGGACCTGTTCGAGTCGACCTACCCGCCCGGCTCGTCGTCCGCGCCGGACGGCGAGATGCTCACCCACCACGGCCACGACACCGGCTGCATCGTCCGCGGCCGGCTCACCTTCCGGTTCCCCGACGGCGCCGTCGAGGTCCCGGCCGGCGGCACCATCTCGTTCCCGGCCGGGCGGCCGCACCGGGTGGAGAACGGCACCGGCGAGGTCGCGGTGGCCATCTGGGCCACGGTCGACCTCCGAGAGGGTTAACCCGGCGGCAACCACACCAGGCGTTTTAAGCCATAGCTTCACGGTTGTCCGAAACACCCGGCCCGGGAGCCCCCATGACGGACGCCGTCCTGAACACGCACTCCGATGTCGGCAGCGACCCGCATCCGACCCTGCACAACGACGACCTGGCACCGCTGCCCGCCGCGCAACGGCGCTGGGGCCCGTTCCCGATCTTCAACGTGTGGACGAACGACGTGCAGAGCCTGGCCGGCTACACGCTGGCCGCCAGCCTGTTCATCACCGCGGGGATCAACGGCTGGTGGGTGTTCGCCGCCATCGTGCTGTCCGGCGCGTTCGTGAACCTCCTGGTCAACCTGTCGGGCACGCCGAGCGTCCGGTACGGGATCCCGTACGCGGTGATGGCGCGGGCGAGCATGGGTGTGCGCGGTGCGCGGTTCCCCGCGCTGGTCCGGGGCGTCGTCGGGATCTTCTGGTACGGCGCGCAGACCTACTTCGCCTCGACCGCGGTCGCGCTGGCGATCAACGCGTTCGTGGCCGATCCGGGGCGGGCCACGTTCCTCGGCATGGACTGGGTGGACTGGCTGTCCTACACGTTCGTCGCCGTGCTGCAGATCGCGCTGTTCTCCCGCGGCATCGTGTGGATCGAGCGCTTCCTGAACTTCGCCGGCCCGGCCGTCTACGTCGTGATGATCGCGCTGCTCGCGGTCATCTGGGTGCAGGCGGGCGACCAGCTGCTCCCGGCCGTCGGCGCGATCTTCGACAACACCGAGGTGCAGGGCTGGGCCGCGGTCGGCGCGTTCGTCGGGGTGATGGGCACGATGATCGCCTACTTCTCGGCGGTCGTCGTGAACTACGGCGACTTCGCCCGGTTCGCCCGCGACGAGCGGTCGATGCGGATCGGGAACTTCACCGGGCTGCCGGTGAGCCTGGCCCTGTTCACCTTCCTCAGCCTGTTCATCACCGCGGGCGCCTTCATCGTGCTGCAGAACGGGCAGGGCGAGCCGCTGACCAACCCGGCCGACATCGTCGGGCTGGTCGGCAACCCGGTGCTGACGATCATCGCCGCGGTCACCTTCGTGGTCGCCACGATCGGCATCAACCTGGTCGCGAACTTCATCCCGCCCGCCTACGACCTGGCGAACCTGGCGCCCAGCCGGATCAGCTTCCGCACCGGCGGGCTGCTCACCGCGGCGGCCGGCTTCGTGATCGGCGGGCTGTGGGTGGCGATGATCGACGAGATCGGACTGCCGACGTTCGTCGACACCCTGGGCGCGCTGCTCGCGCCGCTCTACGGCGTGCTGATCGCCGACTACTACGTCATTCAGCGCCGCTCGGTGCGCGTCGCCGAGCTGTTCACGATGGACCCGGACGCCCGCTACCACTACCGCCACGGCTGGAACATCAGGGCGCTCGTCGCGATCGGCCTGGCCGGGACGTTCTCGCTCGCCGCGGTGTGGGTCCCGGCGCTCGCCGAGCTCAGCGGGATCGCCTGGGTGATCGGGGCCGCGCTGGGCGGGGCGCTGTACACGGCGCTGCTGTGGCACTACCGGACCGCGGCGCCGGCCGGGGAGACGAGCGGCTGACCGGAACCGGCGCTCAACACCATCGGGCCTGTGCCCGAATCGCGCGACCCGTCAGACACGGAATCCGGGCTCAGCGCCCGAGGAGTACCTCGTGCAGGTGGTCGTCGAGATCGGCCACGAACGGCTCGGTCCGCCACGGCCGGAGGTCCCGGCGGACCGAGCGGACCCTCCGCATCGGAACGCGGCCGCCCGTGGCGCCGATGAGGTCGACGCTCTCGTGCAGCAGCTCGACACAGTCGCGGGCCTCGCCGCGCAGCAGCCTGGTGCGGGCGAGGTCCGCCCCGACGATGGCCCGCTGGATCCGGTCCCGCGACGCGTCGAGCGCCGCCCGGGCCCGACCGAGGCCCTGCTCGGCCCGGGGCAGGTCCCCGGTGTGCAGGGCGCAGAGGCCGTCGAAGCCGTCGAGGCGGGCCTCGGTGAAGCCGGACCGGTCGTCCGCGGAGAGCTGCTCGATGCACCGTCGGGCCCGGTCGAGCGCGACGGCCGCCTCGGCCGCCGTTCCGCAACCACTCCGGACCTCGGCGTACACGGCATGCGCACGAGCCCGGACGATGCTGCGCGACCCGTGGTGGGAGTCCGCCACGGCGGCCCTGGCGATCCCGTCCGCGGCCCGCGGTCCGCCGAACGCGTGCATCACCATCATCGCGCGGCTGGTCCGGATCGCCCCGCGCAGGCTGCGGTCGCCGAGCCGACCGGCCAGCGCGACTGCCTCGTCGTGGGCAGCCCGGGAGGCGGCGTCGTCGCCGGTCTCGAAGGCCAGTCTGGCGGCGAGTGCGCACACTCCGGCGGTCATCGCGATCACCTCGTCCTGCGGACCGGTCCGCAGCGCGCGACGCGAGGACTCCAGGACCGGGGCGAGCTGCAGCTGCAATCGGACGAACGGGACCGTTCCGATCCCCTCGTCGATCTGGGCGAGCGCCTGCCCCAGCGACCACAGCACCGCCGGATCGGTACCGGCTGCTGAGGCAGTCACGGGCCGGTCGACGAGCACACCGGCTGCCACCTGCCCGGCAACCAGGTCGACGAGCTCCGCGACCCGGGCGGCAGGAACCCCGACCTCCCGGAGGACGTCGACGATCTCGGCGAAGTCCGATCCCGGGCCGAGATCGGGCGCGCCGTCCGGCCCGCGGGCGTACAGGTGCAGCAACAACACCCGGTACCGCTGCCCCGGCGTCGTGCCGTCCGTTCGTCGCTTCCACCGGGCGATGGTGCGCCGCACGCCGGCGATCGACCCGCCGGACGGCGGCGGCACACCCACCTCGGTGGCGGTGTCCCGCAGCCCTCTGGCGAGATCCGCCCAGGACCACCCGCGTCGCTCACGCAGCCGTCGCAGCCTCCGCGCCGGACCGTCACCCGGACTCACACCGGCACCACCAGGTGGGGCAGCCCGAGACGGGCGGCGTGGCCGAGCGTGTACCGGGTCCCGCTCGACGGATCGTCGCCCCGGGGGAAACCGATCACCAGATCGCTGCGGTCCACCATCCACCGGTTCCGGGCGTGGAAGGCACCGGTGCCCGGTCGTCGGGCTCCCAGCTCGACGACGCCGGCGAGCCTGCCCCGCCGTTGCCACCGCCGGACGGCCGTGGCCGCCACCTCGGGCTGGTCGGCGACCGTGCACGGGACGACGACGATCAGCGCAGCACCGGTGTGGGCTGCCAGCCAGTCCAGGGCTGCGGTGTCGATGCCCGCCGCGCCGCCCAGGTGCACGGTGCTCGACGACGTCGTGAAGGGCAGCAGGTAGGCCGCGAAGACCGCCCCGAGACCGGCGTCCGGTTCAGAGGTGACCTCGCGGGTCCCGGTCACCGTGATCGCTCGGGACACGCCGCTTCCTCCGCATGTCATCACTTGTCATCTGTCCTCATCGGCCGCGACCACGGTCCCATGGACGGCGAGCCGGCGTGGCCGGACGACCGAGGAACTGGAGACCAGCGTGCTGGTGCGGAGCCGGTGCCGGGAATGCGGAAGACCGATCGACCTCACGACGCCGGGAGCAGGGCTGTGGACCTGCCGGCGTCGTCGTTGCCCGGCGAACCGACCACGATGGAGGCTACGTCTCCCAGGCAGTGCGCGGTGGCGCCCGACGGCCACCGGGTGAGCGGTTCGCCGGGATCGAGGCACCGCCCACCGGGGCGTGCTCCACGATCACGCCGCCTGCCGGGGCAGGCGCACCGGTCCGACGACGCCACCGGAGCGCCGGTTGCATCCACGATCGCCGAGACACCGACCGGGGAGCAGCGATGAGAACCGGACCGACGAGTTCCGATCCCACCCGGGACCGGCGCCAGGAACTCGTCCGCACTCTGGTCGAGGGTGGCTGGCTGCGGAGTGCGGCATGGCGCGAGGCGTTCGAGACGGTTCCGCGACACCTGTTCGTGCCACGGGCGTTCGCCTTCACCCCCGACCGCGGCGCTCACCGGGCCATCGGTGCCGACGATCCCCGGTGGCTCGATCTCGCCCATGCCGACGAGCCGATCACGACGCAGCTCGACTCCGACGGGACACGGTGGGGGCACACCCGAGCCCACGGACCGGTCACCGGGACCGTGACCTCGTCGAGCTCGCAGCCGAGCCTCATGGCCGGCATGCTCGAATCCCTGGACGTCGCCGGCGGTCAGCACGTCCTCGAACTCGGCACGGGCACCGGCTACAGCACGGCGCTGCTGTGCCACCGCCTGGGCGCGGGCCTGGTCACCAGTATCGAGTACGACGCCGTCGTCGCCGAGCACGCACTCCGCGTCCTTCACGACCACGGGCTCCGGCCCCACCTGGCCGTCGGCGACGGCACTCACGGGGTCCCGGACCGCGCACCGTTCGATCGGGTCATCGCGACCTACGGGGTGACCGCGGTCCCGTCGGAATGGGTCGCCCAGACGCGACCCGGCGGCATCATTGTCGCCAGCCTGAACGACGGCCTCGGAGCCGGGCTCATCGTGCGGCTGGTCGTCGACGACCACGGTCACGCGCACGGCCGTCTGACCGCCGACGATGCTCACTTCATGCCCACCCGGACCGAGGTGCCGCTCCCGGTCGACGTGCTGCTCCGAGCGGCCGCCACCAGCCCGGACGGGCACAGACGGAAGGTGCGCCGCACCGGGTCGGTCCCCGATCCCGCCCCCGGCTGGGCCGTACTCGCCGGACGGCGCCATCCCGGAATCACCCGCGTCACGCTGCACCGGGACAGCGGAACGGTGCAATGGCTCCTGCACTCCGACGGGTCGTGGGCCTACCGCGATCCCGCCACCGAGCAGGTCGAGCAGGCGGGACCCCAGCACCTGTGGGATCTGATCGAGGACGCACACGACGAGTGGGTCGCGGCCGGCTCCCCGCACCGGACCCGCCTCGGGATCTCGGTCACCCCCGACCGTCACCGGGTGTGGCTCGACGACCCCGGCGGCCCCCACACCTGGCACCGATCGGCGATCTGACCCGGGACGGCGCCGGCCGGGCGGGCGCACGGCTCACCGGGTGAGCGGTTCGCCGGGATCGAGGGCATCGACCCCCGGGCCGGCCCGCGGCCGCAGCAACGCCAACCCGGCCCCGGTCACCGTCGTCGTCACCATCCCCGGGAGCGTGCCGAGGCCCGGCAGCAGGAGCGCGACGGCCACCGCCTGCCCGGCCGCGGCGCCGCCGACCGTCCACCGGCACACCCGCAGGGACGCCGTCCGGCCCACCGACGCGAGCAGCGCGTGCACCACGATCACCCCGCCCGCCAACGAGGTCACCGCACCGGCCGGGACGCCCGCGACCACCCCGGCCAGCACCGTCACGAATCCGGCGGTGGCGGGTGGATCCCACCGGGGCTCCGGGCCGGCGCCGCCCGGGCCGAACCGGATCCGGGCCTGTCCCATCCGGTCGGGCGAGTAGCGCCAGCGGGCCCACGGCGAGTCCGGTCGCGCGACCCGGGCGATCCCGGCGATCCCGATCACCGACACCACCGACAGCGGGGCGAGCAGCGCCAGCCACGGGTTTGCCCTTGAGCCGGTGCACGGTGCCGACCGTGGTCACCACGGTGAGCAGCAACCCGAGCGGCACCAGGACGTCCGCCACGGGATCGAGCCCGCCCACCGGCATCGTCCCAGCATGCGGCGCCCGTCCCGGCCCCGCGCGCCGAGATGCGGCTCAGCGCGGTCGTTGCTCGTCCCAGCGCCCCGTGAGCTGCATCTCGGTGCGCTGGGCCGGGCCGGGGCGGGCCAGGCCGGAGCAGGGCGGGCCGGGCCAGGCCGGGCCGGGCCGGAGCAAGGCGGGCCGGGCCAGGCCGGAGCGGGCCCGGGGCGATCAACTCCCGGGCGGTGCGGCGGGCGCGACCGGGTCCGGCGGCGGCACCGCGGGGCACTGCAGGTCGGACCCGTCGCCGCCGGTCCGCTCCGGCAGAGCGCCGGTGGCGAGGTAGGCGGCGACCGCGTCGTCGACACAGGACACCCCGGACAGCGACGCCGAGTGCGTGTGCCCGCCGAGCCCCTCGACCAGCGACGATCCGGGGAACGTCCGGCGGGCCTGCAGCGCGCCCTCGTAGGGGGTGGCGCCGTCGTAGGTCTCGGAGATCAGCAGCGGCCCCTCGGCGAGGGTGCCGCGCACCTCCGGCGCCGGGCCCGGCGGCACCGGCCAGTCCAGGCAGGGCGCGTTGTACCAGGCGTTGCCCCAGGTCTCGAAGGGTGCGACGGCGTCGGTCTCGGTGTTGTCGGCCTTCCAGGTCGCCCAGTCCTGCGGGAACGGGGCGTCCGTGCACTGGGTGGCGAGGTAGACGGCGTAGTTGTTGTCGTCGGTCGGTGACCCGGCCTGGTCGTAGGCCTGTTTCAGGGTGGCGGCGTCGCCCCGGGTGCCGGCCACGAAGGCGTCGGCGACCCGGGTGTAGGCGCCGACGTTGTACCCGGCGCTGAGGAAGATGTCGGTCCACTCGGCCGGGCCGATCAGCCCGCCCGCCGGCTCGGCCCGCAGCCGGTCACCGATCTCGTAGTAGAGCGCCTCGACCTCGTCGCCGGAGTCGCCGAGGCCGTAGGTCGCGTCGTTCTTCGCGACCCAGTCGAAGAACACCCCGATGTTGCGCTCGAACGCGACGTTCTGGTTCTGGTTCGCCTGGTACCACCAGGCCCGCGGATCGACGACGCCGTCGAGCACCATCCGGCGGACCCGGTCGGGGAACGTCGTGGCGTAGACCTGGCCGAGCATCGTGCCGTAGGAGAAGCCGTAGAAGTTGATCTGCTCGGCGCCGAGCGCGGCGCGCAGCAGATCCATGTCGCGCACGGTGTCCTCGGTGCGCAGGTTCTCCAGCAGCGCGCCGCCGCGCTCGGCGCAGGCCCGGGCGTACGCCTGCGTCCGGGGCAGCCAGGCGGCCTCGGCGCCGTGCTCCGGGCGGTGGTCGGGCCGGCCGTAGCCGCCGTAGCCGGGATCGCAGCTCAGCGCCGGCCTGCTGGTGCCGACGCCCCGCGGGTCGAAACCGATCCAGTCGTAGGCGGCACCGGCGTTGCCCGGGACGGCGCCGCCGAGCCGGCTCAGCCCGAGGCCGGGCCCGCCGGGGCCGCCCGGGTTGACCAGCATGACGCCCTGGTACTGCGCGTCCGGCACCGTGTGGCGCACCCGGGACACCGCGATCTCGATCTGCTCGCCGCCGGGATCGGCGTGGTCCAGCGGCACCGGCAGGAACCCGCACTCGGCCCCGGCCTGCTGCAGCGGCGGCGACGGGCACGGCCCCCACGAGATCTGCCCGGCGGGCGGGGCGGGCGGGGCGGGCGGGGCGGGCACAGCAGGCGCGGCGGGCACAGCAGGCGCGGCGGGCACAGCAGGCGCGGCGGGCGCGGCGGTCCGTCCCGGCACCCCGGCGCCGGTCAGGACCGCGCAGGCGAGCACCGTCGTGACGAGCCTGCTGACGGTCGTCCTGCGCACGTGTGGCCCCCGCTCCCGGGCTCGCGCCCGCCCCCGACGTCGGGCCGCGACGTTGCCACCCGCAACCACGTGTCCACAACGGTCACGCCGCAGAGGGACGCGATCGGCGTAACGGACTCGGACGAACGGCCCCAGAATGGGCGACGCGTGCACGCCGCGCGGAGCGGCTCCCCCGGTCGGGTACCGGGCGGCGAACGGCTCCGCGGCGGTCCTTGACCGCGCCGCACGGGCGCCGCGAGGATCCGGGCGTGGACCTGCTGCCCGGCGTGCGTACGCGCGAGGTACCGACCGACCGGCTCCGGATCCACCTGCTGGAGGCGGGCCCGTCCGACGGGACCCCGCTGGTCCTGGTGCACGGCAACCTCTCGACCGGCCGGTTCTACGAGCACGTGATGCCGGCGCTCGCCGGGGACGGGTTCCGGGTGCTCGCGCCGGACATGCGCTCGTTCGGCCGCAGCGAGCCCGCCCCGCTGGACGCCACCCGCGGGCTCGACGACTGGGCCGACGACGTCGCCGCCCTGCTGCGCACCCTCGGCGTCGACGCGCCCCCGCACCTGGTGGGCTGGTCCACCGGCGGCGGCGCGATCGCCCGGTTCGCGCTGACCCGGCCGGCGGCGTCGCTGACGCTGGTCGACCCGGTCGGGCCGTACGGCTACGGCGGCGTCCGCGACGACGGCACCCCGGTGCACCCCGACGGTGCCGGTTCCGGCGCGGCCGGCGCGAACCCCGAGTTCGTACGACGGCTGCGCGAGCGCGACGCCTCGGCCGACAGCCCGTTCTCGATCCGGAACGTGATGCGCCGGACGTACTGGTCGCCGTCGTTCCGGCTGTCCCCGGAGCGGGAGGACCTGCTGGTCGAGGAGATCCTGCTGACCACCATCGGCGACGGCGGCTACCCGGGTTCGGCGGCGTCGTCGCCGCACTGGCCCGGTTTCGCCCCCGGCGGCTCCGGGGTGCTCAACGCGCTGTCGCCCAAGCACCTGCGCTGGGACGGGATCGTCGGCCTCGACCCGAAACCGCCGGTGCTGTGGACGCACGGGAGCGACGACCTGATCGTCGCCGACGGCTCGATGCTCGAGGCGGGCACCCTCGGGCGGGCCGGGCTGATCCCCGGCTGGCCGGGCGCCGAGGAGTTCCCGCCGCAGCAGATGGTCACCCAGATCCGGACCGTGCTGGAGCGCTACGCCGACGCGGGCGGCAGCGTCCGGACCGAGTGGTTCGACGGGTCCGGGCACGGGCCGCTGTTCGACGCCGAGGCCCGCTGGACCCGGGTGCTGCGCGACTTCCTCGCCGGGGTGCGCTGATGGCCCGGCTGCGCTGCGACGTCGTCGCCGACTCGCTCGGGCTGGCCACCTCGATCACCGTGCTGCTCCCGCAGCCGTCCCGCACCCGGATCGGCGCCGGCGTGCGCGACCTGGACGCGCGGCCGCCGGTGCTCTACCTGCTGCACGGGCTGTCCGACGACGACACCGCCTGGACCCGCTACACCGCGATCGAGCGGTACGCCGACGAGCTGGGGCTGGCCGTCGTCATGCCGCAGGTGCACCGCAGCTTCTACCTCGACCAGGCGTACGGCGGCCGGTACCGGACCTGGGTGTGCACGGAGCTGCCGGAGCTCGTCGCCCGGTTCTTCCGGGTGTCCGGTGATCCGGCACGGACGTTCGTCGCCGGGCTGTCGATGGGCGGCTACGGCGCGATCGGCTGGGCGCTGCGCGAGCCGGGCCGGTTCGGGGCGGCGGCGTCGCTGTCCGGGGCGCTGGACGTCGCGGAGCTGGTGCGGTCCCCGCCGCGCGAGGAGGACCCGCGGATCTGGGAGCGGATCCTCGGCGGCGAGGAGGTGACCGGCACCGACGCCGACCTGTTCGCGCTCCTCGGGCGGGCGGACCCGGCCGCGGTGCCGCCGCTGTTCGTCTGCGCGGGCACCGGGGACCCGCTGCACGACCAGTCCGTCCGGTTCACTGCGGCCGCCCGCGCCGCCGGGCTCGACGTGACCGGCCACGACGGGCCGGGTGAGCACGACTGGGCCTACTGGGACGCCCGGATCCGGGACGTCCTGGACTGGCTGCCGATCCCCCGCTGAGCGGTCACCCGGCCGGTCAGGGCAGCTCGCGGACCAGCCGGACCGTCTCCCCCGCCGCGTCGTGAAGGAGCAGGTCGCCGTCGTCGGTCCCGGCCCGGACCGCCTCGTCGATCCAGAACGCGACCGGGACGTTCTCGCAGCCGATCAGGGTGCTCATGCCCGCGGTGCCGGTGAAGGTGCCGTCGTCGTCGAGCGCCCAGGTGCCGCTCTGGCCGTTGCAGCCGTCGGAGCCGGTCCAGCTCCCGTCCGCGGCGAACTCGGCGAACGCGCGGCCCTGCGCGGTGCCGTCGGCCGGGTACCAGTGGCCGCCGGTGAGGTCCCCGGCGACGGCCGGGCGCGGTCCGTCGCCGGCCGGGCCGCCCGCGCCCGCGGGCGGGTCCGCGCAGCCGGCCAGCGCGAGCGCGGCGACCAGCGCGGATCCCAGCAGTGTCCGGTTCAGCACACCCCACACCTACCGTCCGCGGCGTCCGCTGTCGACCGGCCCGCCGGGATCAGTCGTCCCGGTGCGCGGCGCCGATCTCGAAGGCGGGCAGGCAGACCGCGACGTACTCGGCGCCCTCGGGGCCGGGCGAGCTGTAGCGCACCCACTCCCCCGGCGCGGTGTGCACGGCGCTGCCGGCGGGGACGGTCAGCTCGCCGCCGGAGTGCTCGACGCGCAGCTCCCCGCGCAGGACGAGGGTGTACTCGTCGAACTCGGGGGTCTGGCCGGGCTCGGCCCAGCCGGACGGGCTGCGCATGTGCGCGACCGACAGCGCGTCGGTGCCGGTGTTCACCCGGCCGACGTACTCGTCGATGGTCTTCGGCGGGGTCCCGGCGGCGGTGACCCGGCTCGCGGTCTCGATCAGTCGTGGCACGCCGACCATCCTGCCCCCGCCCGGTTCAGGAGGGCGGCCGGGGCGCCGGCAGCCGCGGGCCGGGTGCGCCGCCGACCGGCGAGGACGGGAACGGCCCGCCGTGCGCCGACAGGTCGGGCCGCAGCAGCCGGGCCCGCGGGAAGATCAGCACCGTCTGGTCGGCCTCCGGCCGGAGCGGATGGCGGTAGTGCGTGCGCACCCAGCTGCGGTTCCGCCAGTGCCCGTCCACCCTGACCACGGCCCACCTCCCGGTTCCCCCGACGAGGGAACCACGAACCCCCGACAACGGCGACGGTTGCGGCCCGGTGACCACGCGCGGCGCCGGTCCGGTCCCCGTCCGGCCACGCCCGGCGGCCCGGTTCCCGGCGCCGGTCCCGGTCCGGCGGCCCGGCGGCCGGGCCCGCCCGCGTTCACGCGATCCGCCGGCCCGCGGTGCGCCCCGGCGTGAGCCACACCGTCGCCGGGTCGACCGCGGCCGGGCGGCCGGCCGGGTCCCCCGGTGCCGGCGGGTCCGCCGGGGCGTCGGTGAGCAGCCGGTGCATGTCGCGGAACAGCCCGTCGGCGGCGACCAGCTCGGCGTGCGTGCCGGACTGCACGATCCGGCCCCGGTCCAGCACGTGGATCCGGTCGGCGGACTGCAGCGTGGACAGCCGGTGCGCGACGACGATCACCGTGCGGCCCGCCGTCAGCCGTTCCAGACCGGCCATCACCAGCGACTCCGACACCGCGTCCAGTCCGGACGTCGGCTCATCGAGCAGCACGACCGGGGTGTCCCGGACGAGCGCGCGGGCGATCGCGATCCGCTGCCGCTGCCCGCCGGACAGCGTGGACCCGCGTTCGGTGAGCACGGTGTCCCAGCCGTCCGGGAGTCGCTCGACGAACTCGTCGACGTGCGCGGCCCGGGCGGCCGCGACCAGCTGCGCGCGGGACGCCGACGGTGCGCCGTAGCCGATGTTGTCCAGGATGGTGCCGGCCATCAGCACCGGTTCCTGCGGGACGACCGACACCTGGTCGCGCAGCGAGCGGACGGTGACGGCGCGGACGTCGTGCCCGTCGAGCAGGACCGCGCCGGACTGGACGTCGTGCAGCCGCAGCAGCAGCCCGCCGATCGTCGACTTCCCGGCGCCGGTCGGTCCGGCGAGCGCGACCGTCTCGCCGGGCCGGGCGACGATCGAGACGCCGTCCAGCACCGGTCGTGCCGGGTCGTAGCCGAACCGGACGTCGCGCAGCTCGACGTGCCCGCGCAGCGGGGGCAGCGGCCGGGCGCCGGGCGCGTCGACGATCTCGGGTGCGGTGTCGAGCACCTCGCACACCCGGTCCGCCGACGCCTGCCCCTTGCTGATCGTCGTCTGCAGCTTCGCGAGCTGGCGCACGGGCTGGTAGAGCCGCTCGTTGTAGGTGAGGAACACCAGCAGCACACCGAGGTCCATCGACCCGTCCAGCACCCGCAGCGAGCCGGCGAGCAGCACCACCGCGCGTCCGGCGTGCACCAGCACCTCGACGACGGCGGGCAACCGGGCGGCGTGGTCGACCCTGGCCAGACCGGCCACCATCCGCTCCCGGCCGTACCCGCGGAACCGCGCCTGTGAGCGGTCCTCGCCGGCGAACGTCTTGACCAGCCGGATCGCGCCGAGCGACTCGGCGGCGTGCGCCGCGACCCGGCCCTCGGCGGCGCGGGCGACGGCCGCCCAGGACTTGATGATCTTCCGGTAGTGCACCAGGACGACGTAGAGCGTCGGCCCCACCGCGAGCGACAGCAGCGCGAACGCCGGATCGACGACCAGGGTCACCGCGACGATCCCGACCAGCAGCGTCGCGTTCGGCAGCAGCACCGACAGCACCGCGACGAGCAGCGTCTGCACGGTGGAGGTGTCCGCGGTCAGCCGGTTGCCGAGATCCCCGATCCGCTGGCCCTCGTGGTAGCGCAGGCCGAGCGCGTGCAGGTGCGCGAACAGCCGCTGCCGCAGGTCGGCCAGCATCCGCTCGCCGACCCCGGCCAGCACCCGCTCGGCGCCGTAGGTCGCGGCCGCCCCGGCCGCGGCGGCCAGGCACAGCGCGAGCGCGCACGCCCACACCAGCCCGGGACCGGTGCCGACCACCCGGGTGAGCGGTTCGAGCAGGTCGGGGACCCCGGCGCCGCCGAGCACCGAGTCCACGACGACGGCCAGCGGCCACGGCAGCAGCAGCGCCAGCCCGGCCGCGACGACGGTCAGCGCGCCGCCACCGGCCAGTCGCATCCGGTGCCCGGCGAGCAGGGCACGGAACCGCCACAGCGTCGCGATCATCAGGCCACCCGCCCCGACCGGCCGGCGTGCTCGCGGGCGACGCCGTCCAGCACGACCCGGTCACGCTCCCGGGAGGTCCACCGCTGCGCGTCGGCCAGCGGCACCCAGCGGACACCGTCCACCTCGGACGGATCGGGACAGCCGGCACCGGCGAGCGGCGTCATCAGCCAGTAGCGGACCTGCTTGGCCCGGCGGTTGCGGTCCCGGTACCGGACGCCGGTCACCTCGGCGCCGGCCCGGCAGCGCAGCCCGGTCTCCTCCCGGACCTCGCGCAGCGCGGCCTCCAGATCGGACTCACCGGGTGCGACGGCGCCCTTGGGCAGCGACCAGTCGCCGTGCCGGACCCGGTGCACGAGCAGCACCTCGGGGCCGTCCGGGCCGGGCCGCAGCAGCACCCCGCCCGCGGCGCGCTTGGCCGGGCCGTCGACGTCGACCGGCAGGAGATCGCGCAGCCCGCCCAGGTCGGCGAGCGCGGTGCGCAGGCCGGGCCCGGTGGTGGCGATCCGGGTGAGCGCGTCGTGGGCCGGGCCGGGTGGGAGCCGGTCGGCCAGCTCGGCCGCGATCTCGGCGTCGTGGGCGGCGGTGGCGCGGTCGAGCAGCGCAGCCGCGGCGGCGTCGACGGTGGGGAGGCCGGGGCTGCCGGCGGCGCCCGGGGTGGCCGGGGTCGCCGGAGTCGCCGGACCGGCCGGAGTCGCCGGAGCGACCGGAGTCGCCGGAGCGACCGGAGTCGCCGGAGCGACCGGGGTCGCCGGGGTGGCCGGGGTGCCGGTCGGGCTGCCGGCGGCGCCCGGGGCGGCCGGGGTGCCGGTTGCGCTCGGGTCGGCCCGGTCGAGCCCGCCCGCGGTCGCCAGCGCCAGCACGATCCGCAGCTCGGCGGCCCGCCGCAGCACGTCCGCGGTGGCCCCCGGATCGGTGCGCACCAGCTTCCGGAACCGGCGGTGCAGCAGCGGCGGCAGCAGCACCGACGCCGGGAGCTCCGGGTCACCGAGCGGCGCGTCGCCGCGCAGCGGGACACGGCCGGTGGCGAGCGCGTCCAGCTCGCGGCGCAGCTCGGTGTCGAGCACCGGGAGCGGGGCCCGCCGGCGGGCCCGCGCCAGCTGAGCGCGCAGCACCGTGGCCTCCGGGTCGGTGGGCGCGCCGTCGAGCAGGGCGATCCGATGGTCCAGATCGTGCCGGGCGGCGAGCGCCCGGGCCGGTGCGTCGGTCGCCGCCCGGGCCCGGACCGCGCGGGCACGGTCCAGCAGGGGCCGCAGCGACCGGAGCTCGGTGCGCAGCGTGCCGAGCGCGTCGAGGGCCGCCGCGACCGGGGCTGGATCACCCCCGCCCGGTTCGGCGAGCGCCCGCAGCCAGCAGGCCGCGGCGGCGGCGCTGCCGGCCAGCCGGGCCCGGGCCAGGGCGCCGGTTCCCGGCGGCACCGGACGGGCCGCCCGGACGGGTGGGCTGCTGGGCGGCGCGGTGTCCGCGATCGGGTTCTGCACGCCGGTAACCGTGGGTGAACGGCCCGTAGGAGCACGCTGCGCGAAGGTTAAGGCGGGGTAATCCGGCCACACAGGACCGAGCGCGAAGGCTTACCCCTCGGTCGCCGCAGCCCGGCCTGCTCCCCGCACCCGTTCCAACGGGTGCGGGGACGACGCCGGGGTGCGGCGAGAAGCGCCCGGTGCGGGGCCCGGTGCTGAGTGCCCGGATGCGCTGCCCGGATGCGCTGCCCGGATGCGGGGCCCGGCGCCGCATGCCCCGATGCGGGTGCCCGGCGCGAGGTGCCCGGCGCGGGGCGGCCGGCGCGGGGCGGCCGGCACAGTGCCCGGGGCCCGGCGCAGAGCACCGGGTGCAGGTGCCCGGCGCGGGATGCCGAGCGTCCGGTTCCGAACGCCCGATGCCGAGCGCCCTGTGAGCAGAGCAGCGGCCCCGCACCCCGGCGGCGAGCGCGCACCCCGCCTCGCGCCGTCCCGCACCCCCCAGCCCGCTCCCGTACCCGCTGGAACGGGTGCGGCGACGACACCGGGGTGCGCGGGGGCACCGGGGTGCGCGGGGCACCGGGGTGCGCGGGGGCACCGGGGTGCGGGGCGCGGCTCGGCTCACCGGCCGATCCCGACCGCGGGCAGGATCGCCTGGTCGACGATCTCCGCCAGCCGTTCCCGGCCGGGCTCCTCCCCGGTGTCGAGGCCGTGCTTGAACACCAGCGCCTCGCCGATGTCCTCGACGACGGGGGTGAGGAGAGCAGGATCGAGCTGCCCGAGCCGCGCGTAGTGGTGCAGCACGGTCGCGGTGAACCGGCGGCCGGAGGCGCCGAAGACCTCGTGCAGACCGGCGGTGAGCTCGGGCACCCGGCGCCGGTCGGCGAGGATGGCCTGCACGGCCCGGGCGCTCGGGTGCCGCGACCACTCGAGCATCAGCTCCAGCGCGCGGATCAGGTCGCCGCGCAGGTCGTCGGCGGCCGGCGACGGCTGCTCCACCGGGTAGGCGGCACCGATGGCCTCCAGCAGGAGCGCCTCGGGGGTCGGCCAGCGGCGGTAGAGGGTGGTCTTGGCGGTCGCGGCCCGGCGGGCGACCCCCTCCATCGTCAGCCGGCCGAGCCCGACCTCGTCGACCTCGGCGAGGACCGACTCGTGGAGCGCCGCGACCAGCTGGTCGCCACGGCGTCGGGTACGTGCCGCCACTCGCCCTCCTTGTTAGATACGGATTCGTATCTTACTCTGCCTAGATACTGTTCCGTATCTTATCTGGAGTCATCGTGCCCGTCTCCCGGACACTCCGCGAGCGTGCGCTCGCACCCGATCTGGCCCGCGGGCTGATGCTGGCGCTGATCGCGCTGGCCCATGCCCAGCTGCTCACCGGCCGGGTGCTCGCACCGCTCCCGGGTGCGGCGCCGGTGGTGGACACGGTCGCCCAGGCCGCGCTCACCCTGCTCGTCGACAGCCGTGCGTATCCGATGTTCGCCGCGCTGTTCGGCTACGGCCTGGTCCAGATCCTGCGGAGCCGGGAGGAGCGGCTCGGCCCGGACGGGGCACGCCGGGTGCTGCGCCGGCGCGGCCGGTGGCTGGTGGCGTTCGGGATCGCACACACCGCGCTGCTGTTCACCGGTGACATCCTCGCCGCGTACGGACTGCTCGCCCTGGTGCTGGCCGGGATGCTGCGCGCACCCGGACCGCGCCTGCTGGTCCTGGCCGGGCTCGCCGGGATCGTCGGCGCATCGGTGTACGGGGCCGTACTCGCGGTGCCCGACCCGACCGGCGGCGCCGAGCTGCCGGCCGATCCGCTGTCGTCGGCACTGCTGCGGCTGACCGTGTTCCCGGTGCTGACCCCGCTGAACGCGCTGATGGCGGCCGCTCCGTTCCTGATCGGGATCTGGGCCGCCCGGCGCGGGCTGCTGGAGGACCCGGCGGCACATCGGGCCCTGCTCCGCCGGACCGCGACCGCCGGGATCGCGATCGCGGTGCTCGGCGCGCTGCCGCAGGCCGCCCGGACCACCGGGTACTGGGCACCCGACACCCTCGGCGCGGTCGCCGCGGGCGCCCTGCACACGCTCACCGGATACGCCGGCGGGCTCGGCTACGCCGCCGCGATCGGGCTGCTCGCCGCACATCTCGCCACCCGGCCGCGCACCGGCGTGACCGGGGCGCTCGTCGCCTGCGGCCGGCGTTCGATGAGCTGCTACCTCGCCCAGTCGGTGGCCTGGCTGCTGCTGTTCGAGCCGTACCTGCTCGACCTCGGCGGCTCGGTCGGCCCGGCCGGCGCGGCGGGGATCGGCCTGGGGGTCTGGGCGGTCACCGTCGGCGTCGCGGCGACCGCCGAGCGCGCCGGGCGGCCCGGCCCGGCGGAGGCGTTGCTGCGCAGGCTGGTCGAACCCACCCACTGAGCCGCTGCCCGGCGCCGGCTCAGGCTCGGCCCGGTGGCGCCGTCGTCCCCCGCACCACCAACCGGGTCGGCAGCTCCACATCGGCCGGCTCCTCCCCGGCGACGACGGCCTGCAGCGCCCGCGCGGCGAGCTCGCCCTGCCGGCGGACCGGCTGCGCGATCGTGGTGAGATCGGCGACGGCGGCCATCTCGTGGTCGTCGAACCCGATCACCGACACCCGTCCGGGCACGTCGATCCCGGCCCGGCGCAGCGTCCGGCTCACGCCGAGCGCGGCCTCGTCGGACATCGCGAAGACCGCGCTGGGCAGGTGCGGCAGCGACAGCAGCCGCCCGGCGGCGGCGTCCCCGGCCGCCACGTCGGCCCCGACCTCCAGGACCGGCCCCGGCGCGATCCCGGACTCGGCGAGCGCGTCGGCCCAGCCGTCCCGGCGGTCCCGGGTGGTGGTGCGGCCGCAGGCCTCGGACGGGTCGAACGACACCAGCGCGATCTCCCGGTGACCCAGCCCGGCCAGGTGCCGGACGGCGGCCCGGGCGCCGGCCCGGTCGTCGATCCCGATCCGGGGCCGCCCCGGCATGTCGCCGCCGACCACCGCGACCGGCAGACCGAGATCGTCCAGCGCCCGCCGCTCGGCGTCGTCGAGTGCGGAGGCGACGACGATCAGCCCGTCCACCCGGCCGCGTACCGGAAGGGTGGCGAAGAAGTGCGCCCGGCCTGCCGGATCGCCGACGTTGTGCAGCTGGGTGAGGTGCCCGGCGGCGGCCAGCACGGACTCGACGCCGGCAACCGCCTCGGCGAAGAACCAGCGGGTCGGGAAGCGGGCCAGCACCGCGACCGTCAGCGAGCGCGCCGGCAGCCGGTACCCGGCCGACAGGGCGGCCCGCCGGACCCGCTCGCGGGTGTCCGCGGAGACCGGGGTGCCCGCGCGCAGCGCGCGCGAGACGGTGGCCGGGGACACCCCGGCGAGCTCGGCCACCCGCCGCACCCCGGCCCGGCGCGGCACGTCGCGCGGCACGTCGCGCAGCCCTGCCCGCTCCTGGGTCACGACGCCAGTCTGCTCCCGCCTCGACAGATGTTGCAACAGCATGGAACAGTGTGAAACACCGTGAGACACACTTCCGACCCGGGGAGAGGCATGACCGCCCACGACCCAGCCCGCAGCCCGGAGGCGACCGCCGAGTGGTGGCGGAACGCCGTCGTCTACCAGGTGTACATCCGCAGCTTCGCCGACGGGAACGGCGACGGCACCGGCGACGTCGCCGGCCTGCGCAACCGGCTCGACCACCTGGCCCGGCTCGGCGTCGACGCGATCTGGATCAACCCCTGGTACCCCTCGCCGCTCGCCGACGGCGGCTACGACGTGGCCGACTACCGGGCTGTCAATCCGATGTTCGGCGACACCGCGCAGGCCGAGGCACTGATCGCCGAGGCGCACGAGCGCGGGATCCGGGTGCTGCTCGACATCGTCCCGAACCACCACTCCGACGAGCACGCCTGGTTCCGGGAGGCACTCGCCGCCGGTCCCGGCTCGCCCGAGCGGGAGCGCTACCTGTTCCGCGACGGCCGCGGCCCGGACGGCGCCGAGCCGCCGAACAACTGGCGCTCGATGTTCGGCGGACCCGCCTGGGAGCGGCTGCCCGAACACGGCACCGGCGGAGCCGACAGAACCGACGGGCAGTGGTACCTGCACCTGTTCGACGTCCGGCAGCCGGACGTGAACTGGGAGCACCCCGAGGTGCGTGCGGACTTCGAGGAGACCCTGCGGTTCTGGTTCGATCGCGGCGTCGACGGGTTCCGGGTGGACGTGGCCAATGCGATGGTCAAGGAGCCCGGGCTGCCCGACGTCGTCGAGGGCGTCAACGACGCGCAGGACGGCGGCCACCCCTATCTCGACCGGGACGGCGTGCACGAGGTCTTCCGGTCCTGGCGGCGGATCGGTGACTCCTACGACCCGCCGCGGGTGTTCGTCGCCGAGGCGTGGGTGCCGGACCCGGAGCGCCTGGCCCGCTACCTGCGCCCGGACGAGCTGCACACGGCGTTCTCGTTCAACTTCCTGACCGCGGCCTGGCTGGCCGAGGACCTGCGTTCGCACATCGACGACGCGATCACCGAGAACTCGGCCGTCGGCGCGCCCGCGACCTGGGTGCTGTCCAACCACGACGTGTGCAGGCACCCGAACCGGCTGTCCCGCAAGCCCGAGGCCGGCCGCGGGTGGAACCTCGACGACGTGCTGGAGCTGCCGGCGGATCCGGAGCTGGGCCTGCGCCGGGCCCGCGCGGCGACGCTGCTGATGCTCGCGCTGCCCGGCACGGCCTACCTCTACCAGGGCGAGGAGCTCGGTCTGCCCGAGGTCGAGGACATCCCGGTGGACCGGCTCGACGACCCGACCTGGGAGCTGTCCGGGCACACCCTGCGCGGCCGGGACGGCTGCCGGGTGCCGCTGCCCTGGGTGGCCGGCGAGCCGTGGCACGGGTTCAGCGACGTGAGCCCCACCCGGCCCGGGCCCTGGCTGCCGCAGCCGGACGTCTTCGCCCGGCACGCGGCGGACGTCCAGGCGGCCGATCCGGACTCGGTACTGAACCTCTACCGGGACGCGCTGGCGCTGCGCCGCGCGCATCCGGCGCTGGGTGGCGGGACGCTGAGCTGGCAGCCGTCGCCGGAGGGCACGCTGGCCTTCACCCGGGTCTCCGACGACGGCGACGGCGGCTTCACCGCGCTGGTGAACGTGTCGTCGGCGCCGGTCTCGCTGCCGGAGGAGGCCGAGGTGATGCTGACCAGCGGACCGCTCACCGCGCGCGGCGAGGTCCCCGCCGACACCGCAGCCTGGCTCCGCTCCTGAGCCCGATCCGGACGGCGACCGGCGGGTGCACCGATCCGCGTGTCACCGGTCACTCAGGCCACCACCGGCAGCCCGGAGAACCAGGTCTCGCGCAGCGTGCGCTCGGTCCAGCGCCACACCCGCCGGGCCACGACCGGGTCCAGCGCGTGCGCCGCGACCCCGCGGCCGGTCCGCGGATCGGCCGGCCCGGCCTCGACGAGGTCCTCGAAGTAGCGCCCGCTGATCCCGCCGGCCAGCGGCGACGCGGCGGCCAGCACCACCGTCGCCGCCCCCTGCTGCGGGGTCAGCCGGTCCGCGGCGGGGGCGACCGCGTTGACCGCGATCCCGTCGCCGGACCAGCGCCGGGTCGCCTCGACGGCGTGCAGCACGGCGGCGGTGCGGGACCGGCCGAGCGCCAGCGCGCTGTCGTAGCGGGTGGACATGAAGTGCGGGTCCTCCAGGTCGAACGGCGCGGTGAGGTGCGCGCTGGACGACAGGTTGACCACCCGGGCGCCGTCGACGGCCGCCAGCGCCCAGTGCAGGCCGGAGCTGAGCGCGGCCGGCCCGAGGTGGTTGACGGCCAGGTGCAGCTCCCACTCCTCCTCGGCGGTGCGGGTCAGCGGGACGGCGGACACGCCTGCGGTGTTGACCAGCATGTGCAGCGGGCCGTCCCAGAGCCGGACGAACCGGGCGATGGAGCGCTGGTCGGCGAGATCGAGCTCGCCGACCGCGACCCGCTCGTTGCCGGTCTCGGCGACGATCGCGGCGCGGGCGACGGCACCGGCGTCGGCGTCGCGCACGGCGAGGGTGACCTCGGCGCCGGCGCCGGCGAGCGCGCGGGCGGTCTCCAGGCCGACGCCGGCGGCGGCCCCGGTGACGACGGCGCGACGGCCGGTCAGGTCCACTCCGGCGAGGACCTGCGCGGCGGTCGGGACACCGGCCGCGGCGGGCGCGGCACCGGCGGGTGCCACAGCCGCGGGCGGCACCGGCACGGGCAGTGCGGAGACGGGGCGGGACGGAACCTGCTGGGATCGGACGGATGCGGGCCGGACGAACATGGCATTGATCCCTTCTGAGCACCGGAAACCTCGGACGGCGGCACGGGCGGCTGCGATGCGGCGGTGCGCCGGGGCGGATCCGGGTGTATAAAGCGGAGGATCCTCCGCATGACTCGGAACTCTATCCGGAGCACCCTCCGGATCGCAAGCCGTATCGTGGAGCCGATCGCGTTCGAGGAGGCACGACATGCCCACCGGCACCGGACGATCCGGGACCCGCACCGCGCTGCGCGCGGACGCCGCGCGCAACCGTGAGCTGCTGCTCGCCGCCGCGGTCCGGGCGTTCGCCGCGGAGAGCACCGGCGGCCCGGCCACCACGCTCGACGGCATCGCCAAGGAGGCGGGGGTCGGCATCGGCACCCTGTACCGGCACTTCCCCAACCGGGACGCGCTGGTCGAGGCCGTCTACCGCAACGAGCTCGACCGGCTCTGCGCGGCCGCGGGCGAACTGCTCGCCGAGCTCCCGGCCGACCGGGCGCTGCGCGCCTGGATGGACCGGTTCGTCGACTACGTGATCACCAAGAAGCACCTCGCGGACTCGCTGCACGCGCTGGTCGCGTGCGGCCGGAACCCGTTCGCGCAGAGCCGCGAGCGGATGGTCGAGGCGGTGCGCATGCTGCAGCAGGCCGGTGTGGCCGACGGCACACTGCGCTCCGACGTGGATGCGGCCGACGTGCTGGTCGGCACCAGCGGCATCTGCATGGCGATCGCCGACCCGCAGGGCCGGGAGCAGGCCGGGCGCCTGCTGGACCTGCTGGTGGACGGGCTGCGCAAGCACTGAGCCGGGGCCACACTGCCGGGCCGGGCCAGGACACCGACCGGGCGGCGCGCGCCGGGGCCGCACCGGGGCACGGCAGGATGTGACCGTGCACACCCGTGACCGACGCCCGATGTGGACCGTCCGGATCCACGCTGCCCTGGTGGCCGTCCTGTTCGCCGCGTTCGGTGCGCTCCGGATCGCTGGCGCCGGGCCGGACGCGAACATCGGCGCCGGCCTGGTCGGGCTCCCGCTGATCGGGCTCGGCCTGCCCTGGTCGTGGGCGCACCTGGCGAGCCCGGAGCTCTACGACCGGCTCCCGGCCCTGCTGTGGTGGCCCGCCGCGTTCGGCCCGGCGGTGCTGAACGTGGGCCTGCACGCACTGGCGGTCCGGCTGCGGCGGCGGAGCCGGCACCCGGCGTGATCGTCCGAACACGTAAGATCGGTGGGCAGTTCCGGACACCCGGTCCGGATCGACGCCGGAGGGTTCAGTGGGCGAGACGCTGCCGTCGAGCACCAGCAGCCGGGCGGCGCGGTCCGCCGCCCCGCCCGCCGACCTGGTCGCCGCGCCCGGGTACGGCTCCCGCCGGATGTACCAGGCGTACCTGGCGGCCTGGAACCGGCACGTCGACAGCGTCCTGACCGGCCCGCAGTTCGCCGTGCTGTCCGCGGTCCGGGCCTATCCCGACTCCGACCAGAGCTCGCTGGCCGGCGCGGTCGCGCTGGACACCTCGACGATGGCCGACGTCTGCCGCCGGCTCGAGCGGCGCGGGCTGATCGCCCGCACCGAGTCGCCCTACGACGCCCGGCGCAAGCTGCTCTCGCTGACCGACGACGGCGCCGCCGCGCTCGCCGAGGTGACCCGGCGGACCCGGCGACTGGACCAGGAGCTGCTCGCGGCCGTCCCCGAGGACCGCCGCCGGGAGATCGCCGGCCTGCTCAACACGCTCGGCGCGCACTGGGAGGCGGTCGCCGAGCTGCCGCCGCTCGACGACCCCGGGTGAGCCGCGCTCCCGTGTGAACGGGAGATCAACCCCGGTTTCGGTCCGATTCACTCCTCGGCAAACTCTTGCGTATCCGGATAGTACGTGCTCGGATTAGTTCCCGATGCGGGCTGCATCACAGGAATCCGAGGAGGTAGCGGTGGCACCGAGCCAGTCCCTGCAGATCACGGTCGTCGGCGGCGGCCTCGGCGGGCTGACCGCCGCGCTGGCCCTCCGCCAGCAGGGCTGCCGGGTGACCGTGCTGGAGGCGGCGCCGGAGCTCGGCGAGGTCGGCGCCGGCATCCAGACCGCGCCGAACGCGAGCCGGGTGCTGATCGGGCTGGGCCTGCGCGGCGAGATGGAGCGGATCCACACCGCGCCGCAGGACCAGGTCCGGCGGCGGTGGGCGGACGGCAGCATCATCGCCCAGCTCCCGCTCGGCCGGTCCGTCGTCGAGGGCTACGGCGCCCCCTACTGGCACTACCACCGCGCCGACCTGCACCGGATCCTGCTCGACGCCTGCCTGGACCCGGACGGGCCCGGCCCGGTCGTCGAGGTGCACACCGACGCGAAGGTCGTCGAGCTGGACCGCACCGAGCCGGACCGCCCGGTCGCGGTCACCGGCCGCGGCGACCGGTTCCCCGGCGACGTGCTGGTCGGTGCGGACGGGATCCGCTCCGCGGTCCGCGACCTGGCCGGCTTCGACGACACGCTGGCCTTCTCCGGCGAGATGGCCTACCGGGCGCTGATCCCCGGTGACCTGATCGCCGCCGACCCGGCGACCCGCTTCCTGGTCGACCGCTACCACTCCACGATCTGGTACGGGCCGGACAAGCACCTGGTGCACTACGTCATCCGCCGCGGCGAGTACCTCAACGTCGTCGCCATCGTCCCGTGCACCGACCGGATCGAGCGGGACTGGACGGCGCCGGCCTCCGCCGAGGAGATGGTCGAGGCGTTCGCCGACTGGGACGACCGGGTGCCCGCGATGCTGTCCAAGGCCAAGGACGACGTCGCCGCGTTCGCCCTGTACCGCCGCCGCCGCGACCCGGTCTGGATCGACGGCCGGGTCGCCCTGCTCGGCGACGCCTGCCACGCGATGCTCCCCTACCAGGCCCAGGGCGCCTCGCAGGCGATGGAGGACGCCGCCGTGCTGGCCGAGGAGCTCGCCGCCGCCGGCCGGTCCGGCATCGACGGCGCGCTGGCACGCTACGTCCACCGGCGGGCGAAACACGCCGGGATGGTGCAGGACGCGTCGTTGCAGAACATGGCGTTCTACCACCTTCCCGACGGCCCGGAGCAGCGCGAGCGCGACGACAAGCTGCGCCGCTTCGACGGGGAGTCCGACGTGTCCTACGACTGGCTGTGGCGCGGCTCCCCCCTGCACGACCCCGACAACGAGGCCATCACCTACCAGTTCGCCCGCTAAGGAGCACTCACGATGCGTACCGGAGACCAGGTCGTCCAGGACCTGCCCTGGCGGTGGAGGGTCCAGGGCAAGATCTTCATCATCGGCGGCCTCGGCTACATGTTCGACGCCTGGGACGTCGCCCTCAACGGCTTCCTCACCCCGCTGCTCGGACTCGAGTTCGGGCTCTCCACCGGTCAGCGCGGGCTGGTCGCCACCGCCAACCTGATCGGCATGGCGGTGGGTGCCGTCGCGTTCGGCACGATCGCCGACCGGATGGGCCGCAAGAAGGTCTTCAGCATCACCCTGCTGATCTTCGCGCTGTTCTCCGTGCTCGGCGCGCTCTCCCCGAACTGGGAGATCTTCCTGCTGCTGCGCTTCATCGCCGGCCTCGGCCTCGGCGGATGCATCCCGGTGGACTACGCGATCGTCAGCGAGTTCTCACCGAGGAAGCTGCGCGGCAAGATCCTCGCCGCGATGGACGGCTGGTGGCCGATCGGCGCCACCATGGCCGGGGTGTCCGCCACCCTGCTCGTCCCGGTCGAGGGCAACTGGCGCTGGATGCTCTCGCTGATGGTGCTGCCCGCGCTGCTGCTGTTCTGGGTCCGCCGCGGCGTGCCCGAGTCCCCGATCTACCTGGCCCGCACCGGCCGTGAGGCCGAGGCCCGCGAGGTCATCGACGACATGGTGCGGCGCACCGGCGCGACACCCGAGACCTACGTCATCACCACCGCCGCGCCCGAGGCGACGACATCGCGCAAGAAGGGGCTCGCCGCGCTGGGCGAGCAGCTCACGATGGTCTGGGCGTTCTCGCCGCGGATCACCGGCGTCGCCTGGTCGCTGTTCATCTCGGTGATGGTCGTCTACTACGCCGCCCTGTCCTGGATGCCGTCGATCCTGCGCTCGCAGGGCATGGACGACGTGGCCGCGTTCGCCTCCACCACGATCATGAATGCGGTCGGCATCCTCGGCGTCATCACCTCGGTGCTGCTGGTCGAGCTGGTCGGGCGCAAGTGGGTGATCGGCGTCGCGGCACCGCTGGCCGCGCTGTCGCTGGTCGTGTTCTCGCTGGTCATGGAGTCGGCGGCGGCGTCGATCGCGACGATCGCGGTGTTCGGCTTCTTCGCCCTCGTGGTCATCCCGGTGATGTACGCCTACGTCTCCGAGCTGTACCCGACCGAGCTGCGCGCCTCCGGATTCGGCTGGGCGTCGTCGTCCAGCCGGGCGGTCACCGGGTTCGTCCCGCTGATCTTCGGCACGCTGCTCTGGCCGGTGCTCGGCCTGCCGCTGACCTTCACCGTGATGGCCCTGCTGGTCGTCGCCGCGGTGATCTTCATGGCGCTCTGCGCGCCGGAGACCAAGGGCCTGGAGCTGGACCGGATCACCGGCACCGAGCAGCAGATCGACCGGCCCGCAGCCGGCCCGGCGGTGGAGAAGACGTGAAGCCCGCCGCGTTCACCTACCACCGGGCGTCCTCGGTGCGCGACGCGGTGACCCTGCTCGGTGAGCTGGCCGACGACGACCCCAAGGTGCTCGCCGGCGGGCAGAGCCTGGTCGCCATGATGAACTTCCGGATGGCCCGCCCGGGCCATCTGGTCGACATCACGCACGTGCCCGGGCTGGCCGGCATCCGGCGCGACGGCGACGCGCTGCGGATCGGCGCGCTCACCACGCACCGGGCCGTGGAGAAGGCCGATCTCGGCCCGGACTTCCGGGTGCTGTCGGACGCGATGCGCTGGGTCGGGCACCTGCCGATCCGGACCCGCGGCACGGTCGGCGGCTCGATCGCGCACGCCGACGCCACCGCCGAGTGGTGCCTGCTCGCGACGCTGCTGGACGCCGTCGTCGTCGCCGAGGGGCCCGCCGGCCGGCGGGAGATCGCCGCCGGGGAGTTCTTCCTCGGGCCCTTCACCACCGCGCTGGACCCCGACGAGGTGATCGTGGAGATCGTGTTCCCCCGCCCCGCACCGCGGGCGGCGCTGACCGAGTACGCCGACCGGCGCGGCGACTTCGCCGTCGTCGCCGCCGGGGTCGACCTGGACACCGGATCGGTCGTGCTCGGCGGCGTCGGAACCGTCCCGGTGCTGGTCCGCGACGCGGGATCGCCGGCCGCGATCGCGGACGCGCTCGACGTGCGCGACGAGCCCGGCGCACCGGCGTCCTACCGGCGCGGGCTGGTCCGCACCCTGGTCGCCAGGGCCCGCGCCGCGGCCGGCGCGCCCGGCCCGGCCGGGACGGGGGCCCTCGATGGGTGAGCCGGGCCTGCGCCGCGACGGCACCTGGGTCGGCGCGTCCGTGCCGCGCCGGGAGGACCCGCGGCTGCTCACCGGGCGCGGGCGGTTCGTCGACGACATCACGCTGCCCCGGATGCTGCACGCCGCGTTCGTCCGCGGCACCGAGGCGCATGCCCTGCTCACCTCGGTCGACCTGGCCGGGGCCCGCGCGGTGCCCGGCGTCGTCGCCGCGTTCGACGCCGCCGATCTCGGGCTCGGCGACATCACCGCGCTGCTCGACCGGCCGGCCGAGGAGTTCACGCCGACCGCGATGCCGGTGCTCGCCCGGGACCGGATCCGGTTCGCCGGCGAGCCGGTCGCGATCGTGCTCGCCACCGACCCCTACGCCGCCGAGGACGGCGTGGAGGCCGCGCTGGTCGAGCTCGAGCCGCTGCCGCCGGTCGTCACCGAGGCCGCCGCGCTGGCCGCGGACGGCCCGCCGGTGCACGACGAGGCGCCCGGCAACGTGCTCGTCGACGTGTCGCTGTTCGCCACCGACGGCATCGACGACATCTTCGCCGCCGCGCACACCGTGGTCACCGTGGAGACCCGCACCGGACGGCAGAACGCGCTGCCGCTGGAGACCCGCGGCGTCGTCGCCGACTGGGACGACCGCGACGACCAGCTCGTGGTGCGCACCTGCACCCAGGTCCCGCACCAGGTCCGCACCGTGCTGGCCCGGTGCGCCGGGCTGGCCGAGCGGCAGGTCCGGGTCACCGTGCCGGACATGGGCGGCGGGTTCGGGCAGAAGTGCGTCGTCGGCCGGGAGGAGATCGCCGCCGCGGCCGCCGCCCGGCTGCTGCGCCGCCCGGTCAAGTGGATCGAGGACCGGCGGGAGGCGCTCACCGCGAGCTTCCTCGCCCGCGAGCAGCACTACACCGCGCGGGCCGCGTTCTCCCACGACGGCGAGATCCTGGCCCTGGACGCCGACGTCGTCTGCGACATGGGCGCCTACTCCTGCTACCCGTTCACCGCCGGCATCGAGCCGCTGATGGCGTCGGCCGAGATGCCGAGCGTCTACCGGGTGCCCGCTTACCGGGTGCGCGGCCGGGCGATCACCACGAACAAGGCGCCCACCGCGCCGTACCGCGGGGTGTCCCGGCCGCAGTACGTGATGGTGATGGAACGGCTGATGGAGCGCGCCGCCCGGACGCTCGGGCTGGACGCGCTGGACGTCCGGCGGCGCAACCTGATCACCGAGTTCCCGTACCGCGGGATCAACGGCGTCACCTACGATCCCGGCTCCTACCGGGAGTCCCTCGACCTGTGCGAGCAGGTGCTGCGCGACGAGGGCTGGCCCGGCCGCGCGCCGGACGACGGCCGGATCGTCGGGATCGGTTACGCCTGCTTCTCCGAGCGCACCGGCTACGGCTCCGGCGCGTTCGCCCAGCGGCGGATGCAGGTCGTCCCCGGGTTCGACATCTCGCAGATCACGATGGACCTCGACGGCACCGTCACGGTCACCACCGGCACCCTGTCGCACGGCCAGAGCCACGAGACGACGTTCGCCCAGATCGTCGCCGACCGGCTCGGCATCGGCTACGACAAGGTCACCATCGTGCAGGGCGACACCGACCGGATCACCTACGGCTGGGGCTCGTTCGCGTCCCGCTCGGTGACCATCGGCGGGTCCGCGGCCGCCGCCGCGACCGACAAGCTGGGCGAGCAGCTGTGCGCGCTGGCCGCGCACCTCGCCGGGGTCGACGCCGACGCCTGCGAGCTGGACGGCGCGGGCGGGGTCCGGGCCGGGGACCGCACGCTGCCGTTCACCGAGCTGGCCGACGTCGCGTACCTGCGCGCGCACCTGCTGCCCAAGGACGTCGGGCCCGGGCTCACCGCCACCGCGTCCTTCGACGTCGCCGGCGACGGCACCTTCTCCAACGCCACCCACGGCTGCGTCGTCGCGCTCGATCCGGGCACCGGCGGCGTCGAGATCCTGCGCTACGTCTGCGTCGAGGACTGCGGCGTCGCGATCCATCCGCGGGTGGTCGAGGGGCAGGCCCGCGGCGGCATCGCGCAGGGCATCGCGGGCGCACTGTTCGAGCAGGTCACCTACGACGAGCTCGGCCAGCCGCTGGCGCCGAGCTTCATGGAGTACAAGGTGCCGACCGCCGCCGAGATCCCGGACGTGCGGATCGAGCACCTGGAGACGCCCTGCGCGTTCACCGCGAACGGCGCGAAGGGCGCCGGCGAGGGCGGCACCATCGGCGCCCCGGCGGCCGTGCTCAACGCGGTGAACGACGCGCTGCGGCACACCGGCGTCGAGCTGGACCACACCCCGCTGGCGCGGGCGGACCTGTACGCCGCACTCAACCGGGAGGCATCGTGACCGACGTGCAGCTGGTCGAGCTGACCGTCAACGGGGAGCGCCACGACCTGGCGATCCCGCCCCGGCGCACGCTCGCCGACGTGCTGCGCCACGACCTGGGGCTGACCGGCACCCACCTCGGCTGCGAGCACGGCATCTGCGGGGCCTGCACGGTGCTCGTCGACGGCGCCCCGGCGCGGGCCTGCCTGCTGTTCGCCGCGCAGGTGGAGAACGCCGCGATCAGCACCGTCGAGTCGCTGGCCGGGCCGGACGGCGAGCTGTCGGACCTGCAACGCTGCTTCGGCGAGCACCACGGCCTGCAGTGCGGCTTCTGCACGCCCGGGTTCCTGATGCTCGCCGAGGGCTTCCTGGCCGAGGAGCCGGACCCGACCCGCGCGGAGATCCGTGAGGTGGTCGCCTCGAACCTGTGCCGCTGCACCGGCTACGAGACCATCATCGACGCGGTGGACGACTGCGCGTCCCGCCGCCGCGCCGCCCTGCAGGCCGCACTGGACCCGGTGCCGGCCGCCGCCACCCGAGCCGATCCCAGGAGCACCGCATGAGCACGCACGACACCGGCCTGCACGGCGCCGAGACCGACGCGACCTACCTGCGTGCCGGGTTCGGCGGCCGGGCCCGGCGCGGCGACCGGCCGGCGATCGTCGTGGTCGACCTGAGCAACGGGTTCACCGACCCGCAGTACCCGACCGGCGCCGATCTCACCGACGTCGTCGCCGCGACGTCCACACTGGTCGGGGCGGCCCGCGCGGCGGGCGCCCCGGTCGTCTGGACGACGGTCTCCTACCACCCGGCCGAGCTGGACACGCTGCCGTGGCCGGCGAAGGCGCCCGGCCTGCGCGGGCTCGCCGAGGGCTCGGCGGCCGTCGCGCTGGACACCCGGCTGCCGGTGGACCCGGCCGACAACCTGATCACCAAGAAGGGCGCGTCGGCGTTCTTCGACACCGGGCTCGCCTCGTTCCTCACCGCGGCCCGGGTGGACACCGTGCTGGTCTGCGGCGCGACGACCAGCGGCTGCGTGCGCGCCACCGTGGTCGACGCCGTGCAGTCCGGCTTCGGCGTGCTGGTGCCGCGGGACTGCGTCGGCGACCGCGCGGCCGGGCCGCACGACGCGAACCTGTTCGACATCGAGGCCAAGTACGGCGACGTGATCGACCTCGACGACGCCGTCGGCTACCTGAAGGGACTCCTGTGACCGGCACGCTCACCACCCGCCAGGTCCGGCAGGACGCGCTGGCCGATCTCGCCGACGTGCAGGCCGTCTCCCGCTGGGTCCGCAACGGCGACCTGCGGCTGCACGTGCTCGACTACGAGGGCACCGGCACCCCGGTGCTGATCCTGCCCGGCATCACCAGCCCGGCGATCACGATGGACTTCGTCGCCCGCGAGCTGAACGACCTCTGCCGCCCGCTGGTGCTCGACGTCCGCGGCCGCGGGCTGTCCGACTCCGGCACCTCCTGGACGCTCGACGACTACGCCTCCGACGTGCTCGCCGTGCTGTCCGAACTGGACCTGGGTTCCGAGCCGGTGCTGCTCGGGCACTCGATGGGCGCCCGGATCGCCGCCGTCACCGCGCTGCGCAGGCCGCTGCGCGGCACCGTGCTGGTCGATCCGCCGCTGTCCGGTCCCGGCCGCGGGCCCTACCCGACCACCCTGGACGCGTTCCTCGGCCAGCTCGCCGAGGCCGTCCGCGGCACCGACGCCGACGAGGTCGCCCGGGCCTGGCCGCGCTGGCCGCGGGCCGAGCAGGCGCTGCGGGCGCGCTGGCTGTCGTCGTGCGACGAGACGGCGATCCGGGCCACCCACGCCGGGTTCGAGAACGAGGACTTCTTCGACGCCTGGCCGTCGGTGCCGGCGCCGAGCACCGTGCTCTACGGCGCGGACTCGCCGGTGGTGACCGCCGACGGTGCCGCGGAGATCGCCGCCGCCAATTCGCGGGCCGAGCTGGTGCGGGTGCCCGGCACCGGGCACATGATCTTCTGGGACGACCCGGCCGGGGCGCGCGCGCTGCTGCGCGGCGCGCTGGAGCCGCTGGTGCGCTGAGCGCGGCCCGGCCGGGCACCCGCCGCTCAGGTCGGGCGCGGCTGCGACGTCGGCGGTCCGGGGTGGTGCCCCGGTCCCGTCGACCACCGATCCGCCGCGGATCACCAGGTCGTAGACCATGAGCCGCATTGCTCCTCAGAGTCGGGACGCGGTGCGCGCCGGACCCGTTCCGCACCGGCCGCACGCTCGCGACCAGCGGATCCGTGTCCCGGCGGCACCGCTCGGTACCCCCCGAAGCTAGGTCGGGCGTCCCGGAGCGCCAAGGAAACCGCCTCACCGAGTGAGTCGGCCGGTGCACCCGGGGAAGCGCTCCACGCCGCTGCTGCGATCAGGTGTCGCCAACGACTCTACGTAACTCCGATCGCATCGTTTCGTTACGGAGAGTGTGAAAATGCCGCCGGCAATGACGCCGACCCCCCTGCCCGTCACCGGATCGCCGCAGCGCGGCGACGTCGCGACCGGACCGGACGTGTGGACCGCCGCGGCGCGGAGCCCCGAGTTCGCCGAGCTCCGGTCCCGCCAGCGACGCTTCCTGATCCCCGCCACGGCCGGCTTCCTGAGCTGGTTCTTCCTGTTCATCGCGCTCAACGCCTGGGCGCCCGGGCTGCTCGGCACCCGGGTGCTCGGCGATCTCACCCTGGTGGTCCTGCTGGCCATCGGCCAGTTCGCGTCGACCTTCGCGATCACCGCCGCATACGTGCGCTACGCGGACCGCCGGCTCGATCCGCTCGCCGACGAGATCCGCGAGCGTCTCGAGGGGATCCGCCGGTGACCCCCGGCGACCCGGTCCTCAACATCCTGGTCTTCTCCGCGTTCGTCGTGTTCGCCTTCCTGCTCGTGCTGCGGGTGCGCCGGCGGTCGGCGTCCGAGCGGGACTACTACACCGCGGGCAGCGGGTTCACCGGCCCGGAGAACGGCCTGGCCCTGTCCGGCGACTTCCTGTCCGCCGCGACCTTCCTCGGCATCGTCGGCGCGGTCGCGGTCGCCGGCCCCGACGGCTTCCTCTACGCCGTGATCGCCTTCGTCGGCTGGCTGGTGGCGCTGTTCTTCGTCGCCGAGCTGCTGCGCAACACCGGCCGCTACACGATGGCCGACGTGCTCAGCTACCGGCTGCGCCAGCGCCCGGTGCGCGCGGCGGCCGCGACCTCCGCGGTGGTCATCTCCACGCTCTACCTGCTCGGCCAGCTCGCCGGCGCGGGCGGCCTGCTCGCGCTACTGCTCAACATCACCGACCGGGCCGGGCAGTCCGCGATGATCGCCGGCGTCGGCGCCGTCGTGATCGGCTACGTGCTGGTCGGCGGGATGAGCGGCACCACCTGGATCCAGATCGTCAAGGCCTGCCTGCTGCTGGCCACCGGACTGGCGATGGCGGCGTTCGTGCTCGGCACGTCCGGGCTGAGCCTGCCCGCACTGATCACCGCCGCCGTCGAGAACCACCCGCGCGGCGACGCGATGCTGGCGCCCGGGCTGCTCTACGGCGGCAGCCTCACCGCGAACCTCGACCTGATCTCGCTGGCCCTCGGCGGGGTGCTCGGCGTGGCCGGGCTGCCGCACATCCTGATGCGCTTCTACACCGTGCCGGACGCCCGCCAGGCCCGGAAGTCGGTGGTCTGGGCGATCTGGCTGATCGGCGCGTTCTTCCTGCTGGTGCTGGTGCTCGGCTACGGCGCCACCGCGCTCGTCGGGCCGGAGGCGATCATGGCCGCGCCCGGCGGGGTGAACTCGGCGGCGCCGCTGCTGGCCCTGCAGATCGGCGGGCCGGTGATGCTCGCGCTGGTCGCGGCGGTGGCGTTCGCGACGATTGTCGCGGTCGTCGCCGGCCTGATGATCACCGCGGCGGCGGCGTTCGCGCACGACGTCTACGCGCAGCTGGTCCGGCGCGGCCGGGCGACCGCCGCCGAGGAGGTCCGGGTCGCGCGGCGCACCACGATCGTGATCGGGTTCGTCGGCATCGCCGGCGGGATCCTGGCGAACGGGCAGAACATCGCCTTCCTGGCCGCCCTGACGTTCGCGATGGCCGCCTCGGCGAACCTGCCGACGCTGCTGTACTCGCTGTTCTGGAAGGGGTTCACCACCACCGGGGCGCTGTGGAGCATCTACGGCGGGCTCACCGTCACCCTCGCGCTGATCGTGTTCTCCCCGGCGGTGTCCGGATCCCCGACGTCGATGCTGCCCGGCGTGGACTTCGCCTGGTTCCCGCTGTCCAATCCCGGCCTGGTGTCGGTGCCCGCCGGCTTCCTGCTCGGCTACCTCGGGTCGGTGCTGGGCCGCGAGCGTCCCGACGTCGCCGGGCACGCGCAGATGTCGGTCCGGGCGCTGACCGGCGCCGGGCTGCAGCGCCCGGTCCCCGGCGCCCCCCGCCGCTGACCCGCGTCCCGGGGGGTGCTGGAGCGTCCGACGGCCTCCGGCACTCCCGGGGCAGGGATCATCGGCGTGCGGACAGCAGACCGGACCCGCGCCCGGGAGGGTGTGGGCGCGGGTCCAGTCCCTCCCCCCGGGGCGGTCAGCCGGCCAGCAGCGCCCCGGCGCCCGGGACCCGCGGCTGCAGGCCCAGCTCGGTGAGGATCCGGTGGGTCGTCGCGGTCGCCGCGGACAGCACCGGGATGCCGATCTCGTCCTGCACCGGCTGGATCGACGGCAGCGACGGCATCTGCACGCAGGCGCTCAGCACAAGCGCGTCGGCCCGGGTCAGGTCGAGCTTGCGGTGGTGCTCACGCAGGTCGGCCGGATCGAGCCGGGCGACGGCCAGGTTGTCGGGCACCTGCAGCGACAGCGAGTCGACGACCTCCACGCCCGCGTCCTCGAGGTAGTCCGCGACGGCCTTGGTCAGCGGCTCCAGGTACGGCGTGATGATCGCGACCCGGCGCGCCCCGAGCGCGGCGATCCCGGACAGCAGCGCGCCCGCGCTGGACACCACCGGCGCGTCCGAACCCTCGGCCCGCAGCGCCGCGGTGATGTCGTCCTCGGCGGTGCAGTGGTAGCCGGGGCCCTGCGCCATGATCGCCACCAGGCAGGCGGTGGCGACGACGTCCGGGCGGGCGTCGGCCAGCTCGGCCGCGGCCCGCTGGGCCTGGGCGTTCATCGCGCGCAGCTGCTCGGGCGTCACGTGCTGCATCCGGGCCCGGGCGGAGTGGAAGACGAACCGCTCGCCGGGGATCTCCGCCTCGCGCGCGGCGAGCATCCGCGGGAGCTCGGTCTCCATCGTCAGGTTCGACGACGGGACGATCATCCCGACATGATGGTCCCGGCTCATCGGCGGTCCACCGGCTTCATCTCCGGGACGGTCAGCTCGCCGGCGTCGACGATCAGCTCGTCGTCGAGGTACAGCGAGTTCCCGCGCATCGGGATGTCGAAGTGGCAGGCGGTGTCGTTCGGCCCGCCGAGCTCGTTGTTCGGGCCGATCGAGAACATCACGTTGCCGTAGAAGCTGCGCAGCTCCATCCCCATCCCGCCGGGGAACTGGGTCAGGCCGTGCCAGTGCGCGCGCTCGTCGAGGCCCCAGCCGACGTGGCTCATGCCGTAGCCGCGCGGGTCGTCGAAGCTCTCGATGTAGGACCGCAGCAGATCGGCGTCCAGCCCGCTGCTGCCGGCGTCGCCGCGGATGTCGCGGATGAAGCCCTCCTCGATGGTGATCTCCACCGGGGTCTGCACGTAGGTGTTGAACGGCAGCAGCACGTCGCCGGGCGCGAGCACGATCCTCCCGTCGACGCCGGTGTCGGACCCGCCGGTGAAGACGAACGCGGCCGGCCAGTGGTCCCAGCGGCCGGGGGTGTCGGTGTAGCCGTACTCCGACATGGTCGGGTACATGCCGAGCTGGTAGGTCACGTCGGTGCCGTGCGGGCTGGTGATCCGCATCGACGACGCCTTGGCCAGCAGCTCGGCGCCGGTCTCGACGCGCTCGCGCAGCTCGGTGGTCGGCATCAGCCGGGCCAGCAGCTCGGGCGGCTCGACGGCGGTGAGGATCCGGGTACCGGCGTGCTGGATCGCGAACTGCTCGGGCGAGAACAGCAGGAACGTGCAGTCCACGACCATGTCGACGGCCTTGAGCGCGTCCACGGCGAGCGGGATGTCCCCCAGGCCGGAGTCGCCGACCGCCCACGCCCCGCTCGCGCTCGCCGGCGGCGGCAGCCGCATGTGGTACCCGGTCGCACCGAGGCGCTGGATCGCCCAGAGGAACGCGTCGGCGTACGCGCCGCGCTCGGCGCCGCGGGTCAGGACGACCACGGTCTCGCCCTCGTGCACCCCGGACAGCGTCAGTTGCTGCAGGCAGATGTCGTTGAACAGGTTCTGGTCCATCGCGGCCACCTCCATGACTCGGCTATTAATCCGAGCACGTACTATCCGGGTACGCAATACCTGGCGGCGACGGAAACACGACTGTCACGCGGCGCCGGTCAGTCCGGGGTGCCGTCGCAGACCGACATCAGGCCGCGGCCGAGCGCCGCCCGGTGCAGGTCGTCGAGGCCCTCGGCGCGGGCGACGGCGGCCTGGGCCAGCGACGTCGGGCAGTCCTCGTGGGTGCGGGCCGGCGCCGCGACCCGCAGGGCGGCGACCAGCTCGCCGTCGACGGTCGCCAGTTCGGAGCGCAGCTGCGCCGGATCGGGCCGCTCGGCCGGCCGGGTGTCCGGCTGCTCGGCCCACCGGCGGAGCAGGCCGTCACGCACCTGGTCGGCCGCCGCGGCCTGGTCGGTGAGGACGCGGGCCGCCCACTCCGGATCGACACCCGCCCGCTCCGCCGCGGCACGGGCGTCGGCTCCGGCGGCCGGCCCGGGCTCCGGCTCGCGCGCAGACTCGGACTCGGACCCGGGCTCAGCGAGGGCGAGCTGCCCGGCGAGCGTGGCCCGCTGCGCGGTGAGCTCGGCGATCCGGGCCAGCCCGTCGGCCGGAGTGGCCCCGGGAGGCCCCTCGCTGAGCGGCCCCGGCTGGTCGGCGCAGCCGGCCAGCAGCACCAGCGCGGCGGCGAGGGTTGCGGCGCCGGCGCGGCGTCGGGCACGGCTCGACCGGGGGGTGCCACTCACGATCACGAGCCTACGACCCGGCTGCCGGGCCGCCGGAGGAGGTGCGCCCGGGCCCGGATCCGGCGATGCTGGCCGGGTGGACTCGACGGTGATCCTCGAAGTGGCGCTCAACGGCACCACCACCCGCGACCGGAACCCGCACGTCCCGCGGGCACCCGGGGAGATCACCGAGCAGGCGCTGGACGTGCTCGGCCGCGGTGCGGCGATCGTGCACAACCACAACGACGAGCCGATGTTCACCATCGACGGGGTGCACGCCGTCGAGCCGTACCTGACGGCGTGGCAGCCGGTGCTCGACCGGCACCCGGCGGCGCTGCTGTACCCGACGATGGCGGCCGGCGCCCGCGACATCCCGGTGCGGCGCCGGTGGGCGCACGTCGAGGAGCTGGCGCGACGCCGGATGGGCGGGCTGACGCTGGTCGATCCGGGCTCGGTGAACGTCGGCCTTCTCGACGACGGCAGCTGCCCCGACGCCGCGGCGCCGGAGCCCTACCAGAACTCGTTCGCCGACACGGAGTACATGTTCGCGCGCACCGCCGAGCTGGCGGCCGGTCCGAGCATCTCGATCTTCGAGCCGGGCTTCCTGCGGACCACGCTGACCCTGCACCGGCACGGCCGGGTGCCGCCGGGCGCGATCGTCAAGCTGTACTTCGCCGATCGGCTGCAGTTCGGCCTGCCGCCGACCCCGGCCGCGCTGGAGGCGTACCTGGAGCTGCTCGAGCCGTCCGGGCTGCCGTGGTCGGTCGCGGTGCTCGGCGGGGACGTGGTGGCGTCCGGACTGGCCGAGCTGGCGGTGCGCCGCGGCGGGCACCTGCGGGTGGGCCTGGAGGACTACGCGGGGCCCGCGACGCCGTCGAACCGGGAGCTCCTGGAGGACGCGCTGCGGCTGCTCGACCGGGTCGGCGCGACCCCTGCGGACCCGGTTACTGCACGTCGCATCCTCGGTCTTCCGACGGACGCCGGGAATTCATGATCCGGATTTCCCGGAAATCCGGTGCGGTACCCACTCGGGCCGGGCCGAAACATTGATTCGGGTGATGTTTTCGAGCCGATACGCAACAAGGGGTGCGACCCCGGTCGGTCCGGGGCCGCACCCCTTGTGCGGCTGCGCTGCCGGTCTGCTCCCGCGGGCGGTCGGGCGCCGCCCTCCGGTCGCGACCGGCCTGGTCAGAACCAGGCCTTGCGACCACCGACCGGCCGGCCGATCGCCCCGAGGATGAGCAGGACGACGCCGACGACGACCAGGATCGTGCCGATCGTGGTGACCAGCGGAATACTGGTGAAGTAGCCCACCAGCAGCAGAATGATGCCGAGAATGATCATTTCCAGTTCCCTCCCGAGAATGTGGGAGAAAAGTACCCGGGGCGGGCCCGGCGCGCAGCACGGGGAACGGTTCCGATGGTCGGATCGTGACATTCGGTCCGGGTTTTCCGGGACTCCGTCGGCGAGCGGTCGCCGGGGGCGGGGTGGGCGCGGCGGCGCACCCCTGCCGCGGCGGTGCACCCGAGCAGCGTCCGGCGACCCTGCGGCGGCGCATCCGGCGGAGTCATCGCACCTGCTGTACACGGTGCGACATCCGAAACGGGGTGCGACGTCACGACCGGGTGCGAGCCCACCACCGGGCCGCACAACAGCGCACCCCGTCACCGGCCCCGCACCGTGTACAGCAGGTGCGGCGACATGGCCGGGGTGCGGCGACGCCACCGGGTGCGAACAGGTCCGACGGGGTGCGGTGCCTCCGCGGGGGTGCGATCCCCTCCGCAGGGTGCGATGCCCTCCGCACGGCGCGACCCCCTCCGCACGGCGCGACCCCCTCCGCACGGCGCGACGCCCTCCGCGACCTGCGCTCCCCCGCGGGGCGCGCCCCCCAGCCGTGCGCGATGCGACCTGCGATTCCCCCGGCGAGGCGCGATTCCCCGGGCGCGAGGCGGCCCGGCCTACGCCCGCGCCGCCAGCCCGGCCGCCGATGTCGCATGGTCCAGCGCGATCGCCCCGGCCCCGCGCAGCACCCCGTCGGTGACGTGCGCGGCGTCGACGACCGGCGGCGGATCCTCCCGGTGGAAGGTCATCAGCCCGGCCCGGTACGCCTGCGCGAAGCGGTCCGGCGCGGCCCCGCGCAGCGCCGTCCCGAGCCCGCCGAGCACCACGATCTCCGGGTCGTGCGCGTTGACGAGGCCGGCGGTCCCGGCGGCGAGCCGGGCGGCGGCGTGCGCGACGGCGCGGGCCGCGGGCTCCTCCCCCGCCGCGGCGCGGTCCAGCACGGCGACCGCCGAGCCGTGCGGGTCGTCGGGCTCCGGCTCGCCGAGCATCCGGGCGAGCGCGCGGCCGTCGACCTCGGAGTTCCAGCAGCCGCGGGCCCCGCACGGGCAGTCCCGGCCGGGATCGCCGAAGGGCAGGTGGCCGAACTCCCCGGCCGCGCCCCGCGACCCGGACTGCGGCCGGCCGCGCAGCAGCAGGGCACCGCCGATCCCGACCTCGACGGTCAGGTACAGCGCTGTCCCGGCGCCCGCCGCGGCGCCGTCGCGGACCTCGGCCACCCCGGCCAGGTTCGCGTCGTTGCCGGCGAGCACCGGCAGCCCCTGCCCGGCGCCGATCCGGCGGACGTCGAGCGGGCTCCAGCCCTGCCCGGCGGCCTGGGCGAGGTGCTCGTCGAGCAGCGTCGCCGCCACCCCGATCCCGACCGCGGCGACCGGGCCGGAGTGCTCGGCGACCAGCGTCCCGACGATCCCGTCCAGCTCGGCGGCGACGGCGTCCGGCTCCCGGCGCGCGTGCCGGCCGGACCGCACCGCGACCGGCTCGCCGTCCAGCCCGACGAGACCGGCCCGCCAGCCCTCGAACCGGACGTCGACGGCGACGACCGCCGGTCCGGCGCGGTTCGGGACCAGCCGGGTCGTCGGGCGGCCGCGTCCGCCGCAGGGCGCCCGTTCCTCGGTGACCCAGCCCAGCTCGCGCAGTCGCGCGGTGATCTCGGTGGCCGATCCGCCGGCCAGCCGCAGCCGCCGGGCCAGCTCGACCCGGGTCAGGCCGGGCTCGCGGCGGATCTCGGCGAGCACCTCGGCGCTGGCCCGCCAGCGGTCGGTCTCGGCGCGACCGGGACGTGAATCGGCTGACACCGACGCCATCTCGTTTGACACCTCCTGGCCCGCGCTCTTTATTCTCGTGGGGCGATGAAAACTCAGGCCACACCCTCCCACCACTCTCCCACCACCGGAAAGCCCGGCCCCGCGCTGTTCGCGATGGCGCTGGGCGGGCTCGCCATCGGCACCACCGAGTTCGCCTCGATGGGTCTGCTGCCGGCGTTCGCCGCGGACCTCGGCGCGACGGTGCCGCAGGCCGGCACCGCGATCAGCGCCTACGCGCTCGGGGTCGTGGTCGGCGCGCCGGTGCTCGCCGTGCTCGGCGCCCGATGGCCGCGCAAGCACCTGGTGCTCGCACTCGCGGGCGCGCTGGCGCTGACCAACATCGCCTCGGCGTTCGCGCCGACGTTCGGCACCTTCGTCGCCACCCGGTTCCTGGCCGGGCTCCCGCACGGCGCCTACTTCGGGACGGCGTCGGTGCTCGCCGCCTCGCTGGTGCCGCGCGAGCGCCGCCCGCGCGCCATCGCCACCGTGATGAGCGGCCTGATGATCGCGAACGTGGTCGGTGTCCCGGGCGCGACCTGGCTCGGCCAGGCCGCCGGCTGGCCCGCCGCGTACCTGGCGACCGGCGCGATCGCCGTCGTCACCATGGCCGCGGTCTGGTGGCTGGTGCCCGACGTGCGCGACGAGCGTCGCGGCTCGGTGCTCGGCGAGCTGTCGGCGCTGCGCCGCGGCCAGGTGTGGATCACGATGGCGGTCATCGCGACCGGCTTCGGCGGCTCGTTCGCCGTCTACAGCTACATCACGCCGGTACTCACCGAGGTGTCCGGGCTGGCCGAGGCCGCGGTGCCGGTGGCGCTCGCGGTGTTCGGCATCGGCATGACGCTGGGCAACCAGGTCGGCGGGCGGCTCGCCGAGATCGCCCCGGTGCGCACCATCGCCGCCGGTCTCGGCTCGGCCGCGGTGTCGATGACGGTGTTCGCGGCGACGGCGTCGTCGGCGGTGATGGCGCTGGTCGCGCTGTTCACCCTGGCGTTCACCACGACCGCGACCACCCCCGCGCTGGCCACCCGGCTGATGGACGCCGGCCGGGAGGGCCCGACGCTGGGCGCCGCCCTGCACCACGCGGCGTTCAACGTCGCGAACGCGCTCGGCGCCGCGCTGGGCGGCCTGGTCCTGGCCGCCGGCTGGGGCTGGACCTCGCCCGCCGCCGTCGCGACCGTGCTGCCGCTGCTCGGGCTGGCCGCGCTGTACGTCGCCGTCCGGATGGAGCGCACCGAACTCGCCACCCAGCACCGGATCCCGGCCCGCACCGGCTGATCCCCGCGTCCGGCACCGCTGAGATGCGCGTCAGTGTCCCGCAGAGATCGTTTCCGGACGCCGGCGCGCATCTCGGCGGTCGGCGGGCAGCAGGGCCCGTGCCGCGACAACCACCTGGGCGACGACGATCGCCACCCCCAGCGGCACGTGCACCACCAGCAGACCGAGGTGCCCGACGGCAACCTGCGCGGTGTCGGCGACGACGAGGACCGCGCTCACGGCGACCGGCCATCCCGGCATCCGGCCCGGCCACGCGGCCGGCACCGCGAGCGCGGTCTGCACCGTCGCCATCAGGATCAGCGAGCCGCCGATCCCGCCGTGCCAGGCCAGCGCGCCGAGCGCCGCGTCGAGCAGTGCCCCGGCCAGGCCGACCTGGGCCAGCACCAGCACCGCGTGCAGCACCGCCCACACCCGGAACGGAAGGGTCGCGAGCAGGCGGGCGCGCTCACCCATGATCCCCACCGTGGGTGACCGGGGTGCGCGGCACCGAACCGGGATCGGTGCCCTCCGGGACGAGCACGAACTGGCCCATCATCCCCTGGTCCTCGTGGTACAGCAGGTGGCAGTGGTACATGAACGGCCGGGCCGGGTCCGGGTGCCTGCCGAACCGCAGGAGCACCCGCACCACCGTCCGCGGCGGGACGTAGAAGGTGTCCTTCCAGCTCCGCTGCGCCGGTGGGACCGCCCGCCCGTCCGCCTCGACCACCTGGCCGCGCGCGTCGTGCACGTGCATGTTGTGCGGACGGGAGTGCACGTTGGCGAGTTCCCAGACCTCGGTGGCGCCGACGTGCACGATCTCGTCGATCCGGGTCATGTCCATCGCCCGGCCGTTGATCACGTCGTTGCCGAGCTCGAAGCGGCGTACCCGGCTCGCCGCGGATTCGTCGGGACCCGGTTCGTGCGGCAGCGCGCCGGGCAGCGGTGCCGACGGCTCGAGCACACCGGCCGGCCGGATCCGCAGGACGTCGAGGGTGTCCATGGCACCGATCGAGCGCTCCGTGCCGGACACCGCACCGAGATCCTGCGGCAGCGACCGCAGCGTCACCGGGCGGCCGGGGTCGAGATCGAGCAGCAGCTCGGCCCGCTCACCGGGGGTGAGCAGAGCAGAGCCGACCGTCCGAGGAGCCGCCAGCAGCCCGGAGTCGGTCCCGACCAGCACCATCGGGCGGTCGTCGGACCGGGCGAACCGGTAGCAGCGGGCCGGTGACGCGTTGAGCACCCGCAACCGGATCCGGGACGACGACGCCGCCAGGTACGGCGTGACGGTCCCGTTCACCAGCAGCGTGTCCCCGACCAGGCCGTGCGCGCTGCGCCGGCGGGTCTCGAACTCCCCGTCCGCGGTGAAGGTCCGGTCGGTCACGACGAGCGGGATGTCGTCGACGCCGTAACGATGCGGGAGCGGGGAGGCACCATCCGGTTCGTCAACGAGGAACAGTCCGGCCAGCCCCCGGTGGACGTGCCGCTCGGTGACGCCGTGCGGGTGCGGGTGGTACCAGAGGGTCGCGGCCGGCTGCTCGATCGTCCACTCGGGGCTCCAGGTGGCGCCGGGCTCGATCGGGGCGTGCGGTCCACCGTCGTGCTCGGCGGGCAGCGTCATGCCGTGCCAGTGCGTGGAGGTGGTCTCCGGCAGGCCGTTGGTGACGTGGACGCGTACCCGCTCACCGCGGGACGCGCGAATCGTGGGTCCGCCGAACGCCACGCCGTAGCCCCAGGTGGGGGTCCGCACACCGGGGTGGAACGCACTCGTCCCGGGCGCAGCGGTCAGCGCGAACGTGCGGACGCCGTCGCGGGTGGTCGAGGGGGCGAGCGGCGGGATCGCCAGCGGGCGGGGCGCCGGCACGGGCAGCGGCGATGCCGGAACGCCTGCGCAGCCGCCCAGCACCACTCCGCCCGCGGCGGCGCAGGCGAGGCCGAGGAAGCCACGGCGTCCGATCCGTCGGGTCATGGCGACGAGCCTCGCCGCAGCACCGGTCCGGCGCGTCGGCGCGACGACGTCACCCACCGCTACCCGCACCGACGTACGACCCCGGGGCCGGCCCCGGGGATCGCCCCACCCGCCGGGCGCGTCAGCGGCGGCCGACCAGCCCGGCCTCGTGCGCGATCACCACGAGCTGCACCCGGTCCCGGGCGTCCAGCTTGGTCAGCAGCCGCCCGACGTGGGTGCGCGCGGTGGCCGGGCTGATCACCAGCTGGGCGGCGATCTCGCCGTTGGTCCGGCCGGTGCCGACGAGGGCGAGCACCTCCCGTTCCCGGCGGGTCAGGACCGCGAGCCGATCCTCGCCCGGTGGCGCCGCGGGGCCGTGCCGGGCGAACTCGGTGATCAGCCGCCGGGTCACCGACGGTGCGAGCAGCGCCTCGCCGGCGTGCACCAGGTCGATCGCGCGCAGCAGCGCCACTGGTTCGGTGTCCTTGAGCAGGAAGCCGCTGGCCCCGGCACGCAGCGCCCGGTACACGTAGACGTCCAGGTCGAAGGTCGTCAGCACGACCACCCGGGTACCGGCCAGCGCGGGATCCGCGGCGATCGCCTCGAGGGCGTCCAGGCCGTCCGTGCCGGGCATCCGGACGTCCATCATCACCACGTCCGGCCGGTGCGCCCGGGCCAGCCGGATCGCCTCCGCGCCGTCCGCGGCCTCGCCGGCGACCGCGTAGCCGGGTTCGGTCTCCAGCAGCACCCGCAGTCCGGCGCGGATCAGCGGCTGGTCGTCGGCGAGCAGCACCCGGACGTCCCCGGTCACGCCCGGCTCCCGTCCGGCAGCTCCGCCTCGACGACGAATCCCTCCGCGGCGGGCGCGGCCCGCACCCGCCCGCCCAACGCCTCGGCCCGCTCGGCGAGACCGCGCAGGCCCTGGCCGGGTGGACGGGCCGGGCGCCCGGGCGGCCCGCCGTCGTCGGCGACGCGCACATGCAGCAGGCCGGCGTCGCGGGTGATCGACACCTCCACCCGGGACGCCACCGGCGCGTGCCGCACGGTGTTGGTGACCGCCTCCCGGACGATCGCGAACACCGTGCGGTCCGCGCCGTCGGGCAGCGGTCCGGGGTCGCCGGTGACGGTGACGTCCAGCCCGGCCGACCGGCCTGCGCTGATGACCTCGTCGAGCCGGTCGAGACCGTGCGCAGACGGGTCGGCGGGCGGCTCGGGGCCCTCACGCAGCAGTTCCAGGGTGCCGCGCAGCTCGCGCAGCGCGTCGGTGCCGGCGTCCCGGATGCGGAGCAGCGCCGCCACCGCCTCCTCCGGCCGCCGGGCCGCGACGTGCGCACCGACGCCGGCCTGCACGACGATCATGGACAGGCTGTGCGAGACGACGTCGTGCACGTCCCTGGCGATCCGCAGCCGCTCCTGCTCGACGCGGCGCGCGAGCCGTTCCTCGGTCTGCTCCGCGGACAGCTCCGCGGCGCGGCGGACCGCGCCGACCGCGACGCCGAGCGCGACCGTCACGGCGATCCACCCGTAGTGGTCGACCGGATCAGGGGGGTTCCGTACGACGAGCACCTCGGTGCCCGCCCAGGCCAGCACCACGATCAGCCCGGTCAGCACGGCGCGCGGCCAGCTCACCCGGCTGGCGACCGTATAGACCGCGACCGCGACGAGCAGCGACGCGGGCCCGTCGGGATGGTCGAGCCAGTAGTAGAGCGCCGTCGGCACCATCACGGCGCCGAGCACCGGCACCGGGAACCGGCTGCGCCAGCACAGTGCCACCGTCGCGGCCCCGATCAGGACGATCCCCCAGGGCAGCAGCGGCCGCCCGGACGGGTCGCCGAGCAGCGCACCGGTGACCGCCACGGCGGCGGTGACCGCCGCCACCAGCACATCGCGCGCGGTCGGCATGCCGCGCAGGCTACGCAGCGGGGAGGGCCCGGCGCGTCATCGCGCCGACGTACCCCGGCGCTGCCGGACGGCCTCGAACAGCACCACCGCGGCGGCGATCGAGGCGTTCAGCGAGTTGACGGTGCCCTGCATCGGGATCACCACGGTCTCGTCGGCGCCGTCGTGCCACAGCTCGGTGACGCCGGTCGCCTCGGTGCCGATGACCAGCGCGGACGGCCCGGTGAGATCGGCGGCGCCCAGCTCGGTGCGGCCGGCCGGGGTCGTCACGAGCACCCGCAGCCCGCGCCGGCGCAGCCAGTCGAGCACCTCCTCCGAGGACGCCGAGGCGACCGGCACCGCGAAGACCGTCCCCTTCGAGGCCCGCACCACGTTCGGGTTCGCGAAGTCGGTCCCGGCCCGGTCCGCGGTCGCGATCACGACCGCGTCCACCCCGCACGCCTCGGCGGTGCGCAGCATCGCGCCCACGTTCCCCGGCTTCTCGATCCCTTCCGCGACCAGCACCAGCGCGTCCGGGCGCAGTTCCAGCGCGTCCAGCGGGCGGCCGGGGGCCTCGGCGACGGCGAGCCAGCCGTCCGGGGACTCCCGGTAGGCGATCCGGGCGAACACCTCGGGGCTGACCGAGAACGTCCGGGCGCCGGGCATCCGGTCCAGCAGCCCGGGATCGGCGACCAGGTCGGGCGCCCAGTACACCTCGGCCGGCCGGACGCCGGCGTCGAGCGCGAGTGCCAGCTCGTCGTGCCCCTCGATCAGGGTGACGCCCGCGGCGTCGCGGTGCCGGCGGGTGCGCAGCCGGACCAGGTTCTTGACGCGCGGGTTGGCGGTGCTGGTCAGGTCGGGCACCCGACGAGGGTAGGACGCGGTGCCGCCCGCTCAGCAGGCGGCGCGCATCCGCAGCGCCAGCCAGCCGGCCGTCGCCGCGGCCGCGGTGCCGAGCACCAGCAGCGGCCACATCAGCGCGTCCACCCCGACGAACGCGGTCGCCAGGAACGGCATCGCGAACCCGACGTAGGCGGCGGTGTAGAACACCCCGTTCGCCGCGCCCCGGCCGGACGCCGGGGCCAGCCGCCCGACCAGGGTCAGCCCGGCGTTGAGGCACAGTCCGCCGCCGGCGCCGAGCAGCACCCCGGCGACCGCGACGGCGAGCACCGATCCGGTGGGCGCGGCGAGCGCCCCGACGCCGAACCCGAGCGCGCCGAGCGCGGCACCGACCGGCCCGGTGCGGGCGCCGAGCCGGTGCGCGAACGGCTGCACCAGCGTGCCGGTGCCGAGGGTGAGCGCGGCGAGCAGCCCGGTGAAGGCGACCAGCCCGGTGATCCCGGGCAGCAGCAGCGGCAGCACGGTGACCGCCACCGACGGGAACGCGTACACGCACACCGCGGTCGGCACGACGACCCGGACGAACGTCCGCCGGGCCGGGGCGGCCAGGCCTGGGCGGGGCAGCAGCCCGCGCCGCGGCCCGTCGCCGACCGGGCGGGTGACACCGGCGACCAGCAGCACCGCACCGGCCGCGGGCACCAGCAGCGCGACGTGCACCAGGTAGGGCAGGGTGAGCGGCCACGGCCCGTAGGCGGCGATCAGCCCGGAGCACAGCGGGCCCAGGCAGAATCCCGCGCTCTGCGCGACCGACGCGGCCCGGGCCGCGCGCGCGGCGCCCGCCGTCCCGGCCTGGTCCTGCAGCCAGGCGCTGCCCACCGAGAAGATCGCGCCGGACGCCAGGCCCTGCACGAACCGGGCGGCGAACAGCAGCCACAGCGCGGACGCGCCGCCGAGGAACAGCAGCGACGCCCCGGCCACGCCGACCGCGGCGGGCAGCAGCACCCGGGTCCGGCCGTACCGGTCCGAGGCGGGCCCGCCGAGCAGCAGCGACGGCGCGAGCCCGAGCGCGTAGACCCCGAAGATCGCGGCCAGGGTGCTCGGTGCGAGATCCAGCTCGACCCGGTAGACCAGCAGCAACGGGGTCGGCACGTTGGTGCCGAACGCGGTCGCGAACAACAGCCCGCAGGCCACCCACCACATCCGGTCCGGCCGGCCGGCCGCGCTGCCCCGTTGCACCAGCGCATCCTGTCAGTCGCGGGTTACTCCGCGGTAGCCTCGGCCCGGAACCGACACCGGACACGAGGGAGTGCACTCCATGGGCGAGCCGACGGGGATCGCGGTCGAGGTGACCGAGGGGATCGCGCGGGTGCGCCTGGACCGGCCGGAGGCGGCGAACGCGCTGCACGGGCCGATGTGGTCCGGGCTGCGCGACGCGATGCACGAGCTGGACGCCGACCCGTCCGCCCGGGTGGTCGTGATCAGCGGGAACGGCAGGCACTTCTGCTCCGGGATCGACGTCGCGATGCTCGGCGGGCTGAAGGAGACCGCGTCCGATCCCTCCCCGGGACACGGCGCGGAGAAGCTGCGCCGGACCATCCTGGACCTGCAGGACTGCCTGACCGCCGTCGAGCGCTGCCGCAAGCCGGTGCTCGCCGCGGTGCACGGCGTCTGCCTCGGCGCCGGTCTCGACCTGGCCGTGGCCTGCGACCTGCGGTACGCGACGGCCGACGCGTCGTTCGTACTGAAGGAGGTGGACATGGGGCTGGCCGCCGACGTCGGCGTCCTGCAGCGGCTGCCGCGGATCGTCGGCGAGGGCGTCGCCCGGGAGATGGCCTACACCTGCCGCCCGGTGTCCGGCACCGAGGCGCAGCAGCTGCGGCTGGTCAACGGCCTGTTCGACGACGCCGACGCACTCGAGCAGGGCGTCACCGCGCTGGCCGCCGAGCTGGCCGCGAAGTCGCCGTTGGCGCTGCGCGGCACCAAGCACGCGATCACCTACGCCCGGGACCACTCGATCGCCGACGGTCTCGACCAGATCGCCAACAGCGGCGCGCTGGTCTCGGCGGACCTGCAGGAGGCGGTCACCGCGTTCCTGGAGAAGCGCCCCGGGGTCTACCGGGACTGAGCGCGCACCGTCCCGACCAGCGCGTACATCCCGAGGACGGGCCCCGGGACCGGTTCGTCGCAGCGCCAGCGGGTGATGTCGACCAGGCCCGGTTCGAGCGGGTCCACCCCCGCGGTGACCCGGCGCAGGACGCCCCGGTCCCGGAGCACCAGCGGATGGCCGCTGTCCCGGGCCAGCTGCTGCATGCCCACCGTCCCGGCGACCGCCGCCGGATCGTCGACGTCGGTGCTGCCGTGCGAGAGCACCAGCATGCTGCCCGGGCCGAACGCGGAGCAGTAGCGCCCGATCAGCCGGGCCACCAGGTCGTCGTCGGCGACGTAGTGCAGCACCGAGACGGCGAGCACGGCGGTCGGCTCCGCGGGATCGAGCAGGCCGGCGACGCCGGGCGCGGACAGCACCGCGTCCGGGTCGGTCAGGTCCGCCGCGGTGACCGTCGCGCGATCGGAGCCGGCGAGCACGTCGCGGGAGATCGCCACCGCGACCGGATCGGTGTCGACGTAGGCGACCCGGGCGGACGGGTCGTACCGCTGGGCGGTCTCGTGCACCGCCTCGACCGTCGGGATGCCGGACCCGAGATCGAGGAACTGCCGGCAGCCGCGGTCCAGGCAGGCCCGCACGGCCCGGCCGAGGAACGCCCGGTTGGCCACCGCGGTGTCCCGGGCGGCGGGCACCACCTGCAGGATCCGCTCGGCCAGCTGCCGGTCGACGGCGAAGTTGTGCCCGCCGCCGAGCAGGAAGTCGTAGATCCGGGCGGAGCTGGGGAGGCTGAGGTCCGGCTCATCGGCCGACTCCGGGACGCTCACCTGCGTCACCCTCTCGCCCGAACACCTCACCACGCAACCGGAGCAGCTCGCGGCGGGGCGCCCCGGATCACCGCCCGGTGGCCGGCCGTCCGTCCGCGGCACTGCGCTCCGCCCGCCCCGCGCGCCCGGCCGGACCGTCGAGCAGCTCGTGCAGCTCCGCGGCGGTACGCGGCGGCGGCCCGTCGTGGCCGAGCTCGGCGAGCAGCCGGGCGACCGCGGGCGCCCAGGCCGGCCCGAGCCGGGCCCCGGCGAGCAGCGCGGTGTCCCCCAGCGCCTGGTCCGCCGGACCGGTCCGGACCCGGCCCCCGGCGACGACGGCGACGTCGTCGGCCCACCGGTGGGCCAGGTCGACGTCGTGGGTGGACAGCACGACGGCGGTCCCGTCGCGGTGCAGCCGGGCCAGCACGGCGACCAGCTCCTCGACGCCGGCCGGGTCCAGCCCGGCGGTCGGCTCGTCGAGCACCAGCACCCGCGGCCGCACCGCCAGCGCACCGGCGATCGCGACCCGCTTGCGCTGCCCGAACGAGAGCTGGTGGGTGGGCCGGTCGACCAGCTCGGTGGCGCCGACCGCGGCCAGCGCGCCGGCCACCCGGCGGGCCACCTCGTCGTCGTCGAGCCCGAGATTGAGCGGGCCGAACGAGACGTCCTGCCCGACGTCGGCGGCGAACAGCTGGTCGTCGGGGTCCTGCAGGACGAGCTGCACGCTCTCCCGCAGCCGGACCAGCCCGCGCCGGCTGCGGTCCAGCGGCTCGCCGTCGAGCAGCACCTCCCCGCTGTGCGGCCGGAGCAGCCCGAGCAGCAGCCGGAACAGCGTCGTCTTGCCGCCGCCGTTCGGGCCGAGCACGGCGAGCCTGCGGTCCGGGCACACGGCGAGATCGGCGCCGTCGAGCACCGGGGGGCCGCCGCGGTAGCCGAACACCAGATCGCGGGCCTCGAGCACCGGCGCGGTCACCGCAGCACCACCACGGTGGCGGCGACGATCCCGGCGAGCAGCACCGCGCTCGCGGCGACGAACGCCCGCGACACCGGCCGGGAGGTGACCCGCACGGCCAGCTCGCCGTCGTAGCCGCGGACGGCCAGCCCGGCCTCCAGCCTGCGGGCCCGGTCGAACGCCCGGACGAACACCGCGCCGCCCTGCCCGGCCAGCGACCGGAACGTCGCCCGGCGGGTGCGGAACCCCATCCGCAGGGTCTGCGCCTCGCGGACCGCGCGCAGTGAGTCGAGCAGCAGGAACAGCATCCGGTAGATCAGCAGGGCGATCTCGGTGACCGCCCGCGGCAGCCATCGCAGCCGCGGAAGGGTGTCCGCGATCGGGGTGGTCGCGGCGAACAGGATCAGGCAGCCGACCGCGGCCATCGCCCGGCCGACGAGCTCGGCGGCGCGCAGCGGGCCGCCCGGCGCCGGGGCGAGCCACGGGTCGCCGCAGACCGTCACGAGCAGCGGCAGCGCCCCCACCAGCACGAACCCGAGCGGCAGCCGGAGCAGCCTGCCGACCGTGCGCAGCGGGATCCGGGCGCCGGCGAGCAGCAGGCCGAGCGCGGCGGCCCCGCAGAGCAGGGCGCCGGGCCAGGGCGGGAGCAGCACCGCCAGCGCGAGCAGGCCGAGCGCCAGGAACGCCTTCTCCCCCGGGTGCCGGGAGCGCCAGCGGCCGGCGTACGCGGTCTCGTCGATCAGCAGCATCAGCTCTCGGCGGCGGGCGCGGAGCCGCTGCGCTGCCGCGAGCGGGTCCGGGCGACGCCGAGGCAGTAGCCGAGCACGCCCGCGCCGGCGGCGGCCTGGATCGCGAAGATGCCCGACTCGATCTCGCCGGACGGCGGCTCCCAGACCGGCTCGAACCAGGGCTCGTACCCGGTGGCGTCGATCGCGTCGCCCGCCTGGCCGTCGGCGCCGGAGTACTCGCCGGGCACGAACAGCGCCGGGATCGCGAACAGCGCCACGACGGCGACCACGAGCAGCAGATTGACCAGTGTCGAACGCTTCACGCCGTGGCCTCCGTCGGCTCGGTTCCGGTGGTGTCGCGCGGGCGCAGCACGCCGAGCCTGCGCAGCTCGTCTGGGGTGATCCGGACCAGCAGCCGGACCACCAGCACGGTCAGCAGGCCCTCGGCGACGGCCAGCGGGATCTGGGTGATCGAGAAGATCGAGGCGAAGGTCAGGAACGCGCCGCCGAAGCCGGACGTCGGGTCCGGGAAGGCGAGTGCCAGCTGCGCGCTGGTGACGGTGTAGGTGCCGAGATCGGCCAGGAACGCCGCGACGAACACCGCAGGCCCCAGCGTGCCGCCCAGCCGGCGGACCGCCAGGTAGGAGCCGTAGGCGATCCACGGACCGGCGACGGCCAGCGAGAACGCGTTCGCGCCGAGCGTGGTGAGCCCGCCGTGCGCGAGCAGCAGGGCCTGGAAGACCAGCACCACCGTGCCGATCAGCGCCATCACCGGGGGCCGGAACAGCACCGCCCCCAGCCCGGTGCCGGTCGGGTGCGACGACGAGCCGGTCACCGAGGGGATCTTCAGCGCGGACAGCACGAAGGTGAACGCCCCGGCGGCGCCGAGGAGCAGCTTGGCGTCCGGGTCCTCGCGCACCCGTACGACGACGGCGCGTGCGCCGTGCACCACGAACGGGGCGGCGACCACGGTCCAGGCCGCCGCGTGCAGCGGTGGCAGGTATCCCTCGGCGATGTGCACGGCAGTTCTCCTCGTGGGCTCGGACGAGGGAACGCTACGACTGCGAGATGTAAAGGTGCAAGACTGAACATCTACTCATGCGTTTGGCCGCGCAAGATCACCCGGACGCCGACGCGCCCGGGCCCGCTCGTGCGGACCCGGGCGCGCCGGTACCGGTGCGGCCCGGACCTTTCCGGGCCTTTCCGAGCCTGATCAGGCCTTTCCGGCCTTCGCGGGCCGGCTGCCGTTGACCTTCCTGCTGACCGCCTCGGCGATGCGGGCGGCGGCGGCCTCGGCCTCGCGGCGGCGGGCCTCCTTCGCCGACGGGTCCGTCTCCGGGGTGCCCACGCCGGTGCCCGGCTTCTCCGCGACGACCTTCTCGCTCGCCTTCTCGGCGGCCTTGCGCTCGGCCTTCTCCGCGGCCTTCGCGCTGGCGACCTTCTCCAGCCGGGCGGCCTTGGCCTTCTTCGCCGCCTTCTTCTCGGCCTTCGCGGCGCGCTCCTGCTCCTTGCGCTGCTCCTTGGCCTTCTCCTTGGCCTTCGTCTCAGCCTTGGCGGCGTCGCGGACGGCCTGCTCGGCCTTCTTCTCCTCCGCGCGGCGGGCCTTCTTCACGTCCTTCTTCACGGACTCGATCTTCTTGCTCTTCTTGTCCTTCTCGGCCTTCTTGTTCTTGTCTGCCTTCTTGGCCATCACGGTCCTCCCCTGCTCCGACGCCGGGGCCGGGCGCGGCGACGCGCCGGCGGTGCCGGACCGGGGCCGGTACCGCCGGGTCGGCGGCGCGCTCGGCACTCCGGCACGGACCAACTCGGTATGGCACGACCGGCCGCGCTGACGAACGGACGGCGACGTGCGTGGAACTCGGGAGAGTACCCACGGTCACCGCGCCGAAACACGGCACCCGATCCGGTCAGCCGGCCTCCGGGAGCCGTGGCCGGTCCCGGCCGCCGGCGTCCGCCGCCGGTTCCTCGGCGAGATGCCCGCGCAGCGTGACCAGGGTGCGCGCGAGCAGCCGCGAGACGTGCATCTGGGACAGCCCGACCTGCTCGGCGATCTGGGTCTGCGTGCGGTTGCCGAAGAAGCGCAGCATGAGGATCGTGCGCTCGCGTTCCGGGAGCTTGCGCAGGGCCGGGCGCAGCGACTCGCGGGCGTCGACGGCGTCCAGGCCGGTGTCGATCCCGCCGACGACGTCACCCAGCGGGCTGTCGGTCTGCCCCACCAGCTGGTCCAGCGAGTCGGCCCGGTAGCCCTCCCGCGCCTGCAGGCTCTCGATGACCTCCTCGCGGCCGATCCCGAGGTGCTCGGCGAGCTCGGAGACCCGCGGCGCGCGGCCCAGCCGCGACGACAGCTCCTCCTGGGCCCGGCCCAGCCGGGCCTGGACGTCCTTGAGCCGCCGCGGCACCCGCATCGACCAGGTGCGGTCCCGGAAGTGCCGGCGGATCTCGCCGGTGACGGTGGGGACCGCGAACGCCAGGAACGGGGTGCCCTGGGCCGGATCGAACCGGTCCAGCGCGTTGATCATGCCGATCGCGCCGACCTGCTCCAGGTCGTCGACGGGCTCGCCGCGCTGCCGGTACCGGTTCGCGATGTGCGTGACGACCGGCTGGAACCCGCGCACCAGCTCGTCGCGCAGCCGGTCGCGGTCGGGATCGTCCGGGGCGGCGGCGGCGAAGGCGCGCAGCGGGGCCTCGAGGTGCGCGTAGGCGTCGTCGCGGCCCACGGTCCCGGCCCCGGTATCGGCCTCAGCCATGCCGCTCCCCGCGGCGGCGACGATAGGTACCCATCGTTTGCGACGGTATGCCCACGCCCCGCGGCCCGCGAGTCGAACGGATGTGATGCACCCCGTCCCGCAACGGACGCGTTGCCGGGCGCCCGGCGGGGTACGCCGACCCATGGCCGCGCACCTCGTCCTGGAACTGACCGCCGAGCCGCGCGCCGCGAGCCGCGCCCGCCGGGAGGTCGGCCGGTGGCTGGCGTCGCTGTGCGGCGCGGAGCACGCCTGCGAGACGGCGTCGGACCTGGTGCTGGCGGTGAACGAGGCGGTGTCCAACAGCGTCGAGCACGCCTACGGCGACGACCCGCTGGGCGCCGACGGCACCGTCACGCTGCGCGCCGAGGTGCAGCGGCCGGGCCCGCGGGTCCGCGTCCAGGTGTCCGACCACGGCTGCTGGCGGGACCCGCCGGAGGACAACGGCCACCGCGGCCGCGGACTGCTGATGATCACCGCCTGTGCCGAGGACGTCTCCGTGCGGCCCGGCGCCGACGGCACCACCGTCACGCTGCACCGCACGCTCGGCCGCTGCCCGGGCGTCTGCACGACCTGACCGCGGGCCCCGGCGCCCGGTGGCCGATGCTGCTCCCATGATGCACGGTCCGGAGTCCGCACTCGCCGCACTGGTCCGCCCCGGCAGCCGGGTCGCGCTGGCCGACGGCTGCGGCACCCCGCGGGCGCTGCACGGGCCGCTGTCCCGGGTCGCCGCCGGCCGCGGCGTGTCGGTCGTGCTGGGCTGGCATCCGGCGCCGGCGCCGGATCTCGATCCGGCCGCGTTCGACGACGTCCGGGTCGTGATGGGCGGGCCCGGCACCCGGGCGGCGGTCGAGTCCGGCGCCGCGCACCTCGTCCCGGCCCGGCTGTCGGCGGTGCCGGCGCTGCTGCGCGGTCCGCTGCGCCCCGACGTGCTGGTCGCGTCCGTGGTCCGCGGCCCGGACGGCGGCCTGCGGTTCGGCGCCGAGGTCGGCTACCTGCGCGGCCTGGTGGCGGCCGGGGTGCCGGTCGCGGCGGTGCTGTCGCACGGCAGCCCGTGCGCCGACGCCGGGCCCGCGCTGCCCGCGGACGCGGTGACCGTCGTCGCGGAGAGCGGCGACGGCCCGGCCGAGCTCACCGTCCCGCCGCCCACCGCGGACGACGGGGCGATCGCCCGCCGGGTCGCCGCGCTCGTCCCGCCCGGGGCCCGGATCCAGGTCGGCCCCGGCCGGCTCGCCGCCGCGATGGCCGCCGCGATCGAGGTCCCGGTGCGGCTCGACTCCGGCCTGCTGCCCGATCCGGTGGTCGACCTGGACGCCCGCGGGCTGCTGCTGGACCGGCCGGTCAGCACCTACCTGGCCGGGACCCGGCGGCTCTACGACTGGGCGGACGGGCGGGCGCTGCTGCACCCGGTCGAGCACACGCACGACATCGGCCGGCTCTCCGCGGCCGGGGCGCCGCCGCTGATCGCGCTGAACGCGGCGCTGGAGATCGACGTCGACGGGCAGGTCAACGTCGAGGGTCTGGGCCGCTCGGCGGCCGGGATGATCGGCGGGCACCCGGACTTCGCCGCGGCCGGGGTGCGCGGCGACGGCCTGTCGGTGATCGCGCTCGCCTCGGCCCACCGCGGCGCGCCGACGCTGGTGCGGCGGCTGTCCCGGCCGGTCAGCACCCCGTCCCAGGACGTCGACGTGGTCGTGACCGAGCGCGGCACCGCCGACCTGCGCGGCCTGGACCGGGCCGAGCGCCGGAGCGCCCTGCTGGCGCTGTGGGACGGCGTGACCGGCTGAGGGTGCCGGGGACGGACCGGCCGGTCAGCCGCGCGCCCCGGGCCGGACCGCACGGCCGGACCGGTCGCCGGCCGGCCGCCCGTCGTGCTCGCGGGCGGACCGGTCGGCGGCACCGTCGGCCGGGGCGTAGTGCCCGCCGAGGCGGGCGGACTCGCTGCCCGGGTGCGGCCAGGAGACGTCGGCGTGCTGGTTGCTGCTCTCACTCATACCTGCACTGTGCCCGGCCCGTGTTCCGTCCACACCGCTCCCGGCTGACGGGTGGGTTACGACCCGGTGCCGCGCGCGCGGCGCTTGTTCCAGACGTCGAACGCGACCGCCAGCAGCAGCACCAGCCCCTTGACGACCGACTGCATCGACTGGTCGACGCCCATCAGCTGCATGCCGTTGCTCATCACCGCCATGATCAGCCCGCCGACCAGCGCGCCGACCACGGTGCCGACGCCGCCGGTCACCGCCGCGCCGCCGATGAAGGCGGCGGCGATCGCGTCCAGCTCGAACATCGTCCCGGCCGCGGGCTGGGCGCCGTTGGACCGGGCCGAGTAGATGACCCCGGCGATGCCGGCCAGGAAGCCCATGTTCACGAAGATCCAGAACGTGACGGCCCTGGCCTTCACACCGGACAGCCGGGCCGCGGCCAGGTTCCCGCCGATCGCGTAGACGTGCCTGCCGAACACGGTGCGCCGGGTGATCAGGCCGTAGGCCAGCACCAGCACGCTGAGGATCACCAGCACCACCGGCAGCCCGCGGGAGGTGGCCAGCTGCCAGGCGAAGGCCAGCACGACGACGCCGACCAGCGCGATCCGGCAGGCGAACAGCGGGAACGACTCGACCTGCTGCAGGTCGAGGACCTTCGCGATCCGCGAGCGGTAGGCGAACGCCGCGTACCCGGCGACGCCGACCGCGGCGATCAGCATGGTGAACGCGTCGAAGCCCTGCCCGCCGATCAGGCCGTTGACGAAGCCGCCCGCGACCATCTGGTACTCGGCCGGGAACGGCGAGAGCGAGATGTTGCCGAGCACCTGCAGGGTCAGGCCGCGGAACAGCAGCATCCCGGCCAGGGTCACGATGAACGCCGGGATGCCGACGTAGGCGACCCAGAACCCGTGCCAGGCGCCGACCAGCACGCCGGTGCCGATCGCGGCCGCGATCCCGACCCACCAGGGCAGGCCGCCGCCGATCACCAGCACCGCGGCGATCGCGCCGGTCAGCGCGACCACCGAGCCGACCGACAGGTCGATGTGCCCGCCGACGATCACGATCACCATGCCGATCGCGAGCACCAGGATGTAGGAGTACTGCAGGACGATGTTGGTGATGTTGCCGGGGCTCAGCGAGACGCCGCCGGTGAGCACCGCGAACAGCGCCACGATCGCGACGAAGGCGATCACGATGCCGCTCTGGCGCAGGTTGCGGGTGAGCAGCGTCCGCAGGTTGTTCGTCCCGGTGTGCAGGGCGGCGGCGGCGCCGCTCTCGCCGGCCGGGTCCCGCTTGAGGGTGCTGGTCATGCGGCAGACTCCGACTCCTCGGTCATGAGGGCCATCAGGCCCTCCTGGGTGGCCTCGGCGACCGGCACCTCTCCGGTGATCCGGCCGGCGGACAGGGTGTAGATGCGGTCGCAGATGCCGAGCAGCTCCGGCAGCTCGGAGGAGATGACCAGGACCGCCTTCCCGGCCTCCACCAGCCGGTTGATGATCACGTAGATCTCGTAGCGGGCGCCCACGTCGATGCCGCGGGTCGGCTCGTCGAGGATCAGCACCTCCGGCTCGGTGAACAGCCACTTCGCCAGCACGACCTTCTGCTGGTTCCCGCCGGAGAGGGTGCCGACCCCGCTCGTCACACCGGCGGTGCGGATGCCCAGGTCACGCCGGTAGTCCTCGGCGACCCGGTGCTCCCGGTCGGCGTCCACCCAGCCCCGCCGGGCGAGCCGGGACAGCCCGGCCGCCGAGACGTTGCGGCGGATGTCCTCCACCAGGTTCAGGCCGTAGTGCTTGCGGTCCTCGGTGACGTAGGCGATCCCGGCCCGGATCGCCTCGTCCACCGTCCGGGCCCGGACCTCCCGGCCGCCGACGAACAGCCGGCCGCTGATGTCGCGGCCCCAGGACCGGCCGAACACGCTCATCGCGAGCTCGGTGCGCCCGGCGCCCATCAGCCCGGCGATCCCGACGACCTCCCCGGCCCGGACCGACAGCGACGCCGAGTGCACCACCGTCCGGTCCTGGGTGGGGTGGCGGACCGTCCAGTCCGAGATCCGCAGCATCTCCTCCCCCGGCCGGGACTCCCGGTCCGGGTAGAACGACGCCAGGTCCCGCCCGACCATCCCGCGGATGATCCGGTTCCGCGGGGCGGGCTCGTCGGCGATGGTGAAGGTCTCGACACTGTGCCCGTCCCGGATCACCGTGGTGCGGTCGGCGATCTGGACGATCTCGTCGAGCTTGTGCGAGATGATGATCGCGGTGATGCCGCTGTCCCGGAACCGGCGCAGCAGGTCCAGCAGGTGCGCCGAGTCGGTGTCGTTCAGCGCGGCGGTCGGCTCGTCCAGGATCAGCAGCCGGACGTCCTTCGCCATCGCCTTGACGATCTCGACGAGCTGCTGCTTGCCGACGCCGAGCCGGCCGACCGGGGTGGACGGGCTCTCGTCCAGCCCGACCTCGCCGAGCAGCGCCGCCGCCTCGCGGTGCGTGCGGGCCCAGTCGACCAGCCCGAACCGGCCGCGCCGCTCGTTGCCGAGGAAGATGTTCTCGGCGATCGACAGGTGCGGGATCAGGGCCAGCTCCTGGTGGATGATCACCACGCCGTCGGACTCGCTGTCCCGGATGCCGGAGAACCGGGCGGTCCGCCCGTCGAGGACGATCTCGCCCTCGTAGCTCCCCGCCGGGTGCACCCCGGACAGCACCTTCATCAGGGTCGACTTGCCCGCTCCGTTCTCCCCGCAGATCGCGTGGATCTCGCCGCGGCGCACCGCGAGGGAGACCTCGGACAGCGCCGTGACGCCGGGGAAGGTCTTGGTGATCGAGCGCATCTCGAGAATCGTGTCCGGCTGCTCACCGGCCGGCTCGTGATCGGGCACGAGGTCCTCCGTGCTTCGTGGTGACGGGTGCCCGGGCCGGGGAGGGTGTCGGCCCGGGCACCCGGGATCGGGATCAGCCCTGCTGGCCGCGCTCGACGTCCTCGGCGGTGTAGTACCCCGAGTCGACGAGCACCTGCTGGATGTTCTCCTGGTACACCGTCTGCACCGGGAGCAGGTACGACGGGACGACCTTGACGCCGTTGTCGTAGGTGGTGGTGTCGTTGGCCTCCGGGACACCGCCCTCGAGGAATGCCTGGGCCGCGACGACGGCCTGTGCGGCGAGCTCGCGGGTGTCCTTGAAGATCGTCGAGTTCTGCACCCCGCGGCTGATCAGGTTCACCGACGCGATCTCGGCGTCCTGCCCGGTGACGACCGGCAGCGGCCGGTCCGGGCCGCCGTAGCCGGCGTTCTGCAGCGCGGTGATGATGCCGCGGGAGATGCCGTCGTAGGGCGAGAGCACGCCGGCGACCGGCGTCCCGTCGCTGTAGGCGGAGGTGAGCAGGTCCTCCATCCGGCGCTGCGCGGTCTCCTGCGCCCAGCGCAGGGTGGCGATCTGCTCGATGGTGGTCTGGCCGCTGCGGACGACCAGGGTGCCGTCGTCGATCAGCGGCTGCAGCACCGACATCGCACCGTCGTAGAAGAAGAAGGCGTTGTTGTCGTCCAGCGAGCCGGCGAACAGCTCCACCACGAACGGGCCGGTCTCCGGGCCCGGCGTGCCGTCCTCGTTCTGCAGGCCCAGGCCGGTGAGCAGGGCGTTCGCCTGGGCGACGCCGACCTGGAAGTTGTCGAAGGTGACGTAGAAGTCGACGTTCTCGGTGTCCCGGATCAGCCGGTCGTAGGAGATGACCGGGATGCCGGCGTCGGCGGCCGCCTGCAGCTGGCCGGACAGCGCGGTGCCGTCGATCGCGGCGACGACCAGCAGATCGGCCCCGCGGGTGATCATCTGGTCGATCTGCTGCGACTGGGTCGGGATGTCGTCGTTCGCGAACTGCAGGTCGACCTGGTAGCCGGCCTCGCTCAGCTGGTCACGCACGGAGTTGCCGTCGGCGATCCAGCGCTCCGAGGTCTGGGTCGGCATCGCGACGCCGACCAGCAGGTCCTCGGCGGAGGCACCGGTCCCCGCGCCCCCGCCACCGGAGGCGCCCTCCCCGCCGCACGCGGCCAGACCCACAACCAGCAGAGCGCCGACGGCGACGGCGCGCACTCTCTTCCACACGGGCGATCTCCTCTTCGAGATGTCGCCCGGCGCGATGAGCGCCGGGCGGCTGGCCTTCCAGCTCGTCGACTGTGAACGTTAACAAAGACCGCGTGAGATGGGAATCACCGAATTTCGAAGTGGATCTAGGCAGGTGAGATGCGCCGGAAGCTGGACAGCACCGAATGCCGTCGCGGCTCCAGCGGGTCGGCGGGGTGAGCGCTAACGGTGTCGGGGACGGGGGGCGGGCGCGCGGCGGTACCCCAGAGTAGGCAACCGGGGCCACGCGGGCGAGAGGGTCGCGCCGGCAGGTTCGGGGCCGGCCGGGTTCACGCCCACCCGGCCCGCGCCGCAGGCCGTTCCGGCCCGGGCTCAGTCCGGTGGCGGGCCGACGCTGTCCCGGTCCACCAGCACCGGGACCACCCCGCGGTGCGCGACCGCCTCCCCGCCCGGGCCCCGGCGCGCGTCACCGGCGCCCGCCGCAGCACCAGCGCCCGCAGCACCGACGCCCGCAGCACCGGCGCCCGCAGCACCGGCCACGTCGCGCGCGCCGCCGGGACCGTCGGCCCCGGCCGAACCGGCACCGCCGCCGCCCGCCGCACCACCGGCGCCACCTGCACCGGCGGCCCCGTCGGCCCCGGCGACCAGCAGCTCCAGCGCCGCCCGCGCCACGGCCTCGAAGTCCGGACGGACCGTGGTCAGCGGCGGGATGAGGTGCGCCGAGGACGGCACGTCGTCGAACCCGACGACGCTGATGTCGCCGGGCACCGACCGGCCACGCTCGTGCAGGGCGTGCAGCAGACCGGTGGCCATCGCGTCGTTCGCCGCGAACACCGCGGTCACCTCGGGCATCCGGCCGAGGAACTGCCCGGCCCGGTACCCGGCGTCCGGGCTCCAGTCCCCCGGCACCACCGGCGGCACCTCGCAGCCCGCGGCCCGCAGCTCGGCCTCCCAGCCTGCGGCCCGGCCGGCCGCGTCGAACCAGTCCGGCGGCCCGGAGATGTGCCAGACGGTGCGGTGCCCGGCCTCCAGCAGCCGCCGGGTCGCCACCCGGCCGCCCTCGACCTGGTCGACGGTGGCCATCGCGCCCGGGCGGGCCGGGTCGCCGTCCACCGTGACCAGCGGGACGGTCCGAGGCAGCTCGTCGAGCGCGGCGGCCACCGGCGCCACCGGGGCGATCACCACGATGCCCGAGACCTGGCCGTCGAGGTGCCGGTCGACGGCCTCGCGCACCGAGGTGCCGTCCAGCGTGCGGATCCGCACCACGCTGACCCCGAAGCCGGCGTTGACCGCCTGCTCCTCGAACGCGGCGAGCAGCGAGACCGGGCCGAACAGCGTCGAGCCGGGGGCGACGACGCCGAGCACCCGGTCCCGGCCGGTGACCAGCGTCCGGGCGGCCCGGTTCGGCCGGTACCCGAGCTCGTCGATCGCGGAGAGCACCCGGGTGCGGGTCACCTCGCGGACGTTCGGGTGCGCGTTCAGCACCCGGGACACGGTCTGGTGCGACACCCCGGCGACCCGGGCGACGTCGAACATGGACGGGCCGCGCCGGGTCCGCTCACCCATCGCCCGTTCCTCCTCGCCCGCTGCCGCCCCGACGGAGGGTAGCGACCCGTGATCGGCCTCAGCCGCTGAACTCGGCCACCGGCGTGCCGGTCGTCCCCGGGCGCACCGCGAACAGCGCCCCGGCCGCCGGCTGGGCGGCGAGCTCGTCGGCGGTGAGCGCCTGGCGCGACGTCGTCACGAACAGCGTGCCGAGATCGGGATCGCCGAACGTGCACGCGGTCACCCGGCTCACCGGGAGCCGGACGACGGTGTCCAGCACCCCGTCCGGCGTGTAGCGGTGCACCGCGGAGCCGCCCCACAGCGCCACCCACAGGGCGCCGGTGGAGTCGACGGCCAGGCCGTCGGGCAGGCCGGCCGCCGGATCGACGACGGCGGCGGGCCGACGGTCGTGCAGCCCGGCGGCACCGGCGGACGGATCGACGTCGAACACGTCGACCCGCCCGGTCGGGGTGTCGACGTAGTAGGCGCGCCTGCCGTCCGGGGTGAACGCGAGCCCGTTGGAGATCGTGACGCCGGTCAGCGCGGGCTCGACGGCCAGGTCCGGCCCGAGCCGGTACAGGGTGCCCGCGCCGGGCCGGGTGTCGTAGGCCATCGAGCCGCACCAGAACGCGCCGGACGGGTCGCAGCCGCCCTCGTTCATCCGGAGCCCGGGGTCGTCCCACAGGTCGCCGAGCCGCCGCTGCACCCGCAGCTCGCGATCGAGCAGCACGAAGCCGCGCTCGTCGGCGAGCACCAGGCCGCCGTCGCGGCGCGGCCGGAACGCCGCCGCGACCGAGCCGACGCGGGTGCGTCCCACCCGGCCGCCGGCGAGCTCCAGGATGTCGCCGGCGAGCATGTCGACCCAGCGCACCCCGGCGAACGACGGGTGCCACACCGGGCCCTCGCCGTGCTCGGCCACCGGGCCGGTCACCTGCTCGGCGACCAGCTCGCGGGTCACGACGTCCCGCCGTGCGCCGGCGCCGCGGCACGGGCCGGGGCGATGCGGCGCGCCGGCCGGGTGGGCGCGGGCCGGGTGGGCGGGGGCCGGGTGGGTGCGGGCACGGGCATCACGGGTGCAGCAACACCTTTCCGGTCGGCAGCGGAGCGGACGGGCCGAGCGCCCGCACCGCGTCCTCCAGCACCAGCTCGTCACTGATCAGCGGCGCCGGCCGCAGCCGCCCGTCGGCGAACGCGGCGACCGCGTACGACCAAGCCCGCGACGGCGCGCCGAACACCGTACGCACCGTCACCGCGGCCTCGACCAGCCCGGCCGGCGACAGCAGGTCGTCGGCGCCGCCGTGCAGCCCGCTCAGCACCACCCGGCCGCCGCGCCGGGTGAGGCCGACCGCCAGCCGGCCGGCCCCGCGGGCCCCGGCCGCCTCCAGGACCACGTCGAACGTCCCGGCGCGGGCGTCCGCCCGGTCCGGCGGGCAGACCCCGGTCGCGCCGGCCGCGGCGGCCGCCGGGCGCGGCCGCGGATCGACGACCAGCAGCTCGGACGGCGAGTGCGCGGCCAGCAGCTGGACGGCGAGCAGTCCCAGCGTCCCGCCGCCGACCACCGCGACGCGCTCGCCGGGCAGCGGCGCGGCCTGGAGCACCGCCTCGGCCATACAGGCCGCGGGCTCGATGAGCGCGGCGCCGCGCAGGTCGGCGTCGTCGGGCAGCACGTGCAGCAGCCGGGCCGGGAGCCGCAGCTCGTCGGCGCAGGCGCCGGGGCGGGTGAAGCCGGTCTCGTCGTACCCGCTCAGGCACAGGTTGGTCTCGCCGCGGCGGCAGGCGTCGCAGGTGCCGCAGTAGCGGAAGCCCTCGCCGACGACCCGGCGCCCGAGCAGCCGGGGATCGGTCCCCGGCCCGAGCTCGATGACGGTCCCGGACCACTCGTGCCCGGGCACCACCGGGTACCGGACGTAGCCGGGGGCCCGCGTCCCGGCCAGGATCTCCCGGTCCGAGCCGCAGATCCCGGCGTACGCGACCCGCACCAGGGCCTCGCCGTGGTCGAGCGGCCCGGCCCGGCCGGCGTCGGCCACCCGCAGCTCACCGGGTCGCTCGACGACCAGCGCCCGCACGCCGCTCACGGGGTGGCGCCCGCCCGCTTCTCCCGGCGCGGGAAGTCCCTGAGCTCGTGCACGCCCACCACCTCGTCGTCGTGTCGCCGTCCGCTGCCGGACCGTGCCGGAGCGGCGGCCCGGGCTTGATTGTTAGCGCTCACACTCATCGTGTCAACGACCTCGCCGTTCGCAGAGGTATTGAGTCAACCGCCTTGACGAGGTCCCGGCGGGCCCCGTGACCACCGGATGTTTACGCTAACAGGCTCGGTCGGGTGAGGCGCTTGACACCGGGCCGCCGCGGCCCTGGGATGGTGCGGCCCGGTCACGCCGCCCAGGGTGCCCGCCGACCGAGGGGAACCGTCATGACCTCCGCAGCCGAGCTCGCCCAGCGCAACCTGTTCGAGGTCTTCGACGAGCGCGATCCCGCCGCGCGGGCCCGGGCCGGCGACGAGATCTACACCGCCGACGTGGCCTTCCACGATCCCGAGGGGACCGTCCGCGGGCCCGCCGCCGTCGTAGCCAAGGCCGGCGCGCTGCTCGACGGGGCGCCCGGGTTCCGGTTCGCCCTGGCGCAGGTCCGCGAGAACCCCGGCGGGCTGAGCGTGCTCGACTGGCGGTTCGGCCCCGAGGGCGGCGATCCGGTCGTCACCGGGACCGACGTCGTGCTGGTCTCCGACGGCCGGATCAGCGCGCTGTACACCCTGCTCGGCGGCTGATCCGGCGGCCCGCTCACGGGCTCCCGAACCCGGCCGCCCCGAGCTCCCGGCGGGACCGCACGCCGATCTTCCCGAATACCTTCCTCAGGTGGTACTCGACGGTGTTCGCGCTGATCACCAGCTCAGCGGCGACCTCCGAGTTCGTCGACCCGGCCGCCGCCAGCCGGGCGATCCGGTGCTCCTGCGGGGTTGGCTCCGGGCGTCCGGCGGCCGGCCGGTCCGCGGCGGGCCGGGTGGCCGCCCCGGCCGCGGCCAGCTCGGTGCGGGCGCGCTCGGCGAACCGCGGCGCCCCCATCTGCGTGAACAGCGCGTGCGCGGCGGCCAGCTCGCGCCGGGCGTCGGTGCGCCGGCGCCTGCGCCGCAGCCACTCGCCGTACAGCAGGTGCGCCCGGGCGAGATCGGTGCGCACCACGGTGCCGCGCAGCCGGTCCACCGCCTCCCGGTACAGCGCCTCCGCGTCACCGGCCGCCGCGAGCAGCGCCGCGCTGCGGGCCAGCAGCCCCAGCGCCCACGGCGTCCCGGTGCCGCGGGCCCGGACCGCGAACCGGTCCAGCGCGGCGCGGGCGGCGTCCCGGTCCCCGCCGCGCACGGCGCCCTCCACCAGGTCGGGCAGCGCGAGATGGCCCCAGTACGGCGGGTCGTCCCGGTAGACCTCGAGCGCCGCGGCCGCCGCGTCCGCGTAGCGGCCCGCCCCCAGCGCGAGCACCGCCCGGGCGGTCCGGACCAGCTGCACCTGGGCGCCGCCCACCGGTGCCCCCTCGGCGGGCGGGAGCGCGCCGGCGGCCCGGAGCACCCCGGCGCCGTCGTCCCGCCGGGCCCGCAGCAGCGCGTCGTGCGCCCGGCGCAGGTCGGGCGCTCCCCCGGTGACCGCGGCGACCTCGCCCGCCTCCCCGTGGTGCACCTCGGCGTCGTCCAGCCGGCCGGCGAGCGTCTCGGTCAGCGCGCGGGACACCAGTGCGCTGCGCCGCCTCGACGGCCAGCTCCCTGGCCTCCGCCGGGGGCAGCGCGCCGATCCGCAACGCCGGGAGGCCGTCCAGCTCCGGGACCCGGTCCCCGGCGGCCGGATCGGTGTCCCGCACCCCGAACAGCAGCACAACCGGGTCGGCGTCGAGCCGCCGGGCCAGGAAGGTCAGCGTCTGCAGCGACTCGTGATCGAGCCACTGGGCGTCGTCGCACACGCACAGCAGCGGGACGTCGCCCGCCGCGTCGGTGAGCAGCGTCGGCACCGCCAGGCACACCAGGAAGCGGTCGGACCGGCCAGGGCTCAGGCCGAGCGCGGCGTCGAGGGCCGCCCGCTGCGGCTCGCGCAGGATCTGCCTGCGGTCCAGGAGCCCGGCGGTCAGCCGGTGCAGCGCGCCGTTGCCCAGCGCCCGCTCCGACTCCACCCCGGTGACGGTGAGCACCCGCATGCCGGTGGCGGCGGCGACCGCCGCGTCCAGCAGTGCGGTCTTGCCGATCCCGGGCTCGCCGCGCAGGACGAGGACCCCGCTCGTGCCGGCGCGGGCCGCGTCCAGGAGCCGGGACAAGGCTCGGAGCTCGGTCGTCCGGCCGCGCAGCCGCACGACCGGGGAAGCTACCGTCCGTGCAGGTCACGTCTCATCACCAGCCGGGCGGGGAGCCACCACCGGCCGCGTCAGGCGTCCTCGATCAGCTCGCGGACCCGGCGCAGCACGTCGAGCTGGGCCGGGTTGTAGAGCTCCTGCATCGCCGTCGCCGCGGTCCGCGCGGCCAGCCGGTCCTCGGGCCGGTCCCCGGACAGCGGTGCGCCGACCCCCGGATGCTCCTTCCGGATCCGCCGGATGTGCGGGGCCATCCGGCGGGCGAGATCGCTGCGGACGTCGGCGTCGGCGTCGGCGGGGAGTTCGTCGAACTCGCCGTCGGTCGGGTCGGAGGTCGCGGAGCGCAGCAGCTCGGTGTACGCGTCCAGCCGTTGCGACCCGAGCACCCGGCTCATGACGGCGACGAGCGACCGGTCCGCCTCGGACATCCCGGCCGTCGGGACGAGCCCGGGCGGCAGATCGGTGGAGGTGCGGTGGCGCAGGATCAGGGCGAGCTCGACGCGGGCCCGCTGCAGCTGCTCGATGGTCGAGGCGAGCTCGGCGTCCAGGGTGCGCAGCGCATGCGCGGGATGGTGGTCGTCGTCGCCCATCCCGGCGATCTGACCGAGCGAGAAGCCCAGGTCGACGAGCCGCTTGATGCGCAGCAGCCGGACCAGGTGCACGACGCCGTACTGCTTGTAGCCGTTCGAGAGCCGCTCGGGTTCGGCGAGGAGCCCGACCTCGTGGTAGTGCCGAACCGCCCGGAGGCTGGTGCCGGCCAGGTCTGCGATCTCACGGGTGCTCCAGGCCATGGACACCACCCCACACCGTGCCCCGACGGCATGGTCAAGCCCGCGCGCGCACGGCGGCGTACCGCGGCCGCCGTCAGGAACCCGCGGCCGGGACCGGGGGAACGGTGCCCGCGTCCGGGCCCGGCGCGGCGTCGTCCGGGTCCGGCAGGTCGTCCAGCCGCCGGAAGGCCGGCGCGACCAGCGCGACCACCGCGGTGACGGCCGCGACGGCGGCCAGCACGATCCCGGCGACGCCCAGCCCGGCGAACGAGGCGACCGCGGCGACCGGCGCACCGGTCAGCGCGGGCGCCGCCAGCACCAGGGTGTTCTGGGCGCCCAGCACCCGGCCGCGCATCGGGTCCGGGGTCGCCTCGATCGTCAGCACGCCCAGGATGGCGGCGACCGGGGCGTTGGTGAGCCCCACCAGCGCGGCGGCGGCGAGCACCAGCCAGGGCGCGGCCAGGCTCCCGACCAGCCCGAACCCGACACCGAACCCGATCATCCCGACGACGAACCACACCCGGCGCGGCACCCGTCCGGCCAGCGCGGCGTACAGCGCCGACCCGACGACGCCGCCGCCGGCCAGCGCGCTCAGCGTCAGCCCGGTCAGCGCGGGCAGGTCCATCTCGACGAAGTAGGCGGGCAGCACCGTCGTCTGCAGCGACGCGAGCACCGCCACCAGCGCCGCCGACACCAGCGTGGTGCCGAGCACCAGCCGGGTGCGGGCGAGGAACCGCCACGACGCGACCAGGTCCGACATCGCCCCGCGCAGCGCGCCGCGCGCGGCCTGCCGGGCCCGGCCGGCGATCCGGCCGGCCCGCGGGTCCAGCAGCAGCGTCGTCGCCGCGGCGAGCACGCTCGACACGGCCGTCACCCACAGCACCGACGGCGCCGGGCCGAGCAGCGCGATCAGCAGCCCACCGGCGCCGGGCCCGGCGAGCAGCAGCACGTTGCCGAGGTTCTCCCGGATCGCGATCCACCGCTCCAGCCGGCCGGGGGCGGTGCCGCCGAGCCGCACCAGTGCGGGCAGCAGCGTCTCCTGGGCGGTCATCCCCGGTATCCGGATCATCGCGAGCAGCACCCCGAACACCAGGAACCAGGCCAGGTTCAGCCCCCACATCAGGTCCACCAGCGGCAGCGCGGCCAACGCGAGCGCGGCGAGCAGGTCCGACGCCACCGCCACCGTCCGCCGGTCGACCCGGTCCACCAGCAGCCCGGAGACCAGCCCGGTCAGCGCGGACGCGGCCGTCGACACCGATGCCAGCACGCCCGCGGCGAGCACGTCGCCGGTGCGGTCGAGCACCAGCAGGGGCAGCACCACCGCGGCGATGCCCCTGCCCAGCAACGACAGCCCGTACGAGGTCAGCCACACCGCCGGGCTGCGCCGGACACCGGCGACGCTCATCGGCCGGACGGGACGAGGCGCTTGGTGCTACGCCGGAACGCCCACACGACGACGAGTGCGGCCACGATCGTCAGCGGGGTGCCCATCACCACCCGGGCGACGCCCAGCCCGGTCGTGGCCTCGGTGACGTAGAGCCACTGCTGGATCGCGAACCGGGAGCCGAGGACGAGCGCCGCGGCCAGCGTCGCGATGTCGTGTGCGCGCAGGGTGGGCCGGTCGGCCCGCCAGTCGTGGGTGCCGCCGTGCACCAGGTTCCACACCACCCCGGTGATCGGCCGCCGGGCCAGCACGGTCCCGAGGGTGAACACGAAACCGGCGAGCGAGACCCAGATCCCGATCGCGAAGAAGTCCCGTGCCGATCCGGTGACCGCGACCAGCGCGGAGGCGAGCACGACCCCGAGCAGGCTGCCGACGGCCTGCGCGAAGCGCTCACCGCGCAGCAGCCGGTAGCCGAACAGCGCCAGGCCCGATCCGACCGAGATCCCGATCGTCAGCGACAGCGACAGGAACGCGTTCGCGGTGACGAACACGACGACCGGGATCGCCGAGTAGACGAACCCCATCGGGCCGCCCATGTGGTCGAGCAGGGTCATCTCGGCCGGGTCCTTCGCCCCGGCCCGGCCGCCCGGCCGGCTCTGCCCGGCCTGACCCGCCTGCCCGACGACGGGCAGCGGTCCCGTGCCGGCCTCGTCGTCCGGCCGTGTGTCGTCCTGTCGTCCGGTCATGGACATTCGTCCTCCCCTTCGTCGCGGTGATCCGGGAACCAGGAGAGTCGATGCCGTCGCGGCACACTCAACCGCCAGTGACCCAGGTCACCGACGCGTGCGGGCCGGGTGCGCGCTCCCCGGCCGGGCCGGGCGGGGCGGGACCGGCGCACACCGCCGCGGGGTCACGGTCGCGGTCCCGCGCCCTCCCGTAGCGTCACGCTCCGTGCCTCCCCCGCCCCCGGCCGTCGAGCAGCGCGGCGGCGGCGGGCCCGGTGACTCGCTCGCCCTGACCCTGACGTCGGCGTTCAACTCCGTCGCCGGGCTGCTCGGCTTCGTGATCGCCGCCTGGCTGATGCCGCAGGACGAGGTCGGCCGGGCCACCGAGTTCGTCTCGGCGATGCAGCTGATCGGCGGCGCCGCCCAGCTCAACCTCGGGATCGGGCTCATGCGCTGGCTCCCGGGCGCCGGGCGCAGGTCGGTCCGCCTGGTGTTCGGCAGCCTGCTCCTGATCATGCCGCTGTCCGGGCTGGTGGGCCTCGGTTACGGGCTCGTCGTCCCGCGGGTCGCCGAGATCGCCGCCGGTGACGCCCCGTTCGGCTGGGGACTGCTGCTGCTCGTGCTCGGCTGCGCCGGCTGGGGCGTGTTCGTCGTCCACGACTTCGTGCTGGTCGCTGTCGGCCGGCCGTGGCTCGCGGTCTGGCGCAGCGGCACCTTCGCGATCGCCCGGATCGGGCTGCTGGCCGCGCTCGGCGGCGGCCTCGCCGCGCAGGGGATGGTGCTGTCCTGGGTGGTCCCGGTGGTGCTGTGGATCGCCGTGGGCACCGTCGTGCTCTGGTTCGTGGTGCGCCGGTTCGCCGCCGCGGGCGACGCGGGGACCCTGCCGGACCGGGCCTCGATGGCCGCGTTCCTCGCGCCGACCGCGGTGGCCCAGTTCGGCGCGGTGCTGCTCTACAACCAGATCCCGCTGCTCGCGAACTTCCGGATGGGCAACGAGATCGGCGCGGTCTTCTTCATCGCCTGGCAGGCGACCGTCGTCGTCGACACCGCCGCGGTGTTCTTCACGAACTCGCTGGCCGTGCAGACCGCCCGCGAGCCGCACCGGGCCGCCGACCTCGCCCGGTCCACCCGCCGCCGGATGCTGACGGTGTTCGTCCCGCTGCTCGTGCTCGGCGCGGCACTCGGGTGGCCGGTGTTGCGGGTGCTCGGCGAGGGCTACACCGTCGGCGCGCCGGTCCTCGCGGCGCTGCTGGTCGGCGTGCTGTTCCGGCTGATGGTGGTGTTCGAGCTCGCCCGGCGCCAGGCCGACGGCGACGGGTTCGGCTACGCGCGGCTCTCGCTGCTCAACTCGGGCCTGGTCGTCGGCTTCGCCTGGCTGGTGCCGCTGCCCGATCCCGGCACGGCGCACCCGGCGCTGGTGATGCTGCCGTTCGTCGTCGGCTACGTCGTCGTCCAGGCGGTGTTCGCGATCCTGGTCGGCCGGCGGGGGCTCCGGTGAGCCACCCCGCCGGCCGCTGCGAGGCCGGTGCTCAGCTCGCGTTGACCTTCGGCAGGATCTCCTCGTTCAGCCGCTTGAGGTCGTCGAGGGTCTTGCTGGTCGGGACGTCGCGGAACGGCGGCCACAGCAGCGGCATCGTCATCCCGGCCTCCTTGTAGCGCTTCAGCATGTCCTCGATCTGCTGGGCGTTGCCGGCCAGCAGGTTCGTCGCCTTGCCCGCCGGGGTCTGGTCCATCGGCTCGTCGGTGATGACGAACCAGATCATGCTGCACATCTCGAAGCCGTCCGGGAAGCCGCGGCCGAGCTCGCCCAGCTCGCGCTCCATCTCGCCCTTCCAGCGGCGGATGTCCTCGGGTGAGTCCTGGATGCCGATCCAGCCCTGCAGGCCGTACTTGGCGATCCGCTTCGCCGAGCGCTTCGGGTCCTTCAGGCCGGAGAAGAAGATCGGCGGCCCGGGCTGCTGGACCGGCTTGTGGCCGAAGCCGGACAGCGGGAAGTCGGCGAACTCGCCGTGGTACTCGAACAGCTCGTTCGACCAGATGCCCTGCATGATCTCGATCGTCTCGCGGACGTGCGCGTGCCGGCGCGGGAACAGGTGCGCGGCGCTGGCGGCGGCGAACTCCTCGGGCATCCAGCCGGAGCCGACGCCGACGTTCAGCCTGCCGTTCGCGAGGTGGTCCTGGGTGGCGAGCTCGGCGGCCAGCACGCCCGGCGAGCGGTAGGGGGTGTCGATGATGCTCATGCCGATCCGGACCTTCTCGGTCTTCGCGGCGAGCCACGGGATCAGCGTCATGCCCTGGAACCACTTGCCGGCCGCGACCACCGGCAGCCCCCTGGGCAGGTCGTCCATCATGCCGAACGGGTACTGCAGCTCCAGGCGGTCCGAGCTCTCCGGGACGATGATCCGGTCCAGCGTCCAGACCGAGTCGAAGTCCAGGTCCTCGGCGAGGACGGTCAGGTCCTCCAGCTCCTTCACCGTGACGTGGTCGCGGAAGTTGGGCAGGTAGAGAGCGAGCTTCATCGGTCGGTCCCCTCGACACGTCGTCGTCGGCGCCCGGTCCGGGCCTGCGGGACCGGCGCACGCGGATGCAGGTCCGACCTTCCCGCGGTCCGCTCAACCCCGCGTCATGTGGATCTCAACGCTTTCTCAACCGGGGCCGTCGGACGGCGTCGCAGCCCTATGTTCCGAGGATGACCGACATCCTGTGGAGCCCGTCCGACGCCCGCGTCGAGTCGTCCGCGCTGCGCGGATTCCTCGACTGGCTGCAGGAGCGCGAGGGCCGGGACTTCCCCGACCACGACGCCCTCTGGGAGTGGTCGGTCGCGGACGTCGACCGGTTCTGGGCCACCGTCGTCGAGTACTACCGGGTCGAGCTGTCCACGCCGTGGACGCAGGTGCGGACCGCCGATCCGATGCCGCACACCCGCTGGTTCACCGGGGCCCGGCTGAACTGGGCGCGGCACGCGCTGCGCCACGGGGCCGACGACGCCGCCGCGCTGGTGTGCGTGCAGGAGGGCGGCGGGCCCGCCCGGGAGATCACCTGGGGCGAGCTGCGCGGCTCGGTCGCCGCGGCCGCGGCCTGGCTGCGCCGGGCCGGGGTGCGGCCCGGGGACCGGGTCGCCGCCTACCTGCCCGACACCGAGCACGCGGTGATCGGCGTGCTCGCCACGGCCGCCGTCGGGGCGGTGTGGGCGTGCTGCTCCCCCGACTTCGGCGCCGACGGGACGATCGGGCGGCTGGCCCAGCTGGAGCCGACCGTGCTCGTCGCCGCCGACGGGTACCACTGGAACGGCCGCGAGATCGACCGCGGCGACGTCGTCGCGCAGCTGCGGGCGAACCTGCCCACGGTCCGGCACGTGGTGCACGTCCCGTACCTGTCCGACCGGCCCGCCCCGGACGGCAGCACGCCGTGGGCCGAGCTGCTCGCCGAACCCGCCCCGCTCGAGTTCGCGCAGGTCGAGTTCTCGCACCCGCTCTGGGTGCTGTTCACCTCCGGCACCACGGGGCTGCCCAAGGGCCTGGTGCACGGGCACGGCGGGATCACCCTGGAGGGCCTCCGGTGGGCCGGGCTGTACTGCGGCCTGCGCGAGGGCGAGCGGATGTTCGCCTTCACCTCCACCGGCTGGGCACTGTGGAACATGCAGCTCGGCGCGCTCACCCGGGGCGCGACGATCGTGCTGTACGAGGGCAGCCCCGGTCACCCGGCGGGCGCCGTGTTCGAGGTCGCCGCCCGCACCCGCGCAGACCTCCTGCTGCTCGGCGCCGCCGTGGTCACCGCGACCGCGAACACCGGGGTGTCGCCCCGGTCCGAGCACGACCTGGGCCGGCTGCGGCACGTCATGGTCAGCGGCTCGGCGCTGCCGTCGGCGGGCTACCACTGGATCCTCGAGCACGTCGGCCCGCACGTGCGGATCGACTCCACCAGCGGCGGCACCGACATCTCCGGCGCGTTCGTCGGCGGCAACGAGTACGCCCCGGTGCGGGTCGGCCGGATCGGCGGGCGGCTGGCCGGCGTCGACTGCGCCGCCTGGGACGAGGACGGGCGGCCGGTGGTCGGCACGGTCGGGGACCTCGTCCTCACCCAGCCGCTGCCGTCGATGCCGGTGTACCTGTGGAACGACCCGGACGCGGTGCGCTACACCGAGTCCTACTTCGACACCTGGCCCGGGGTCTGGCGGCACGGGGACTGGGTGACCTTCCATCCCGAGGGCGACGTGTCCATCCACGGCCGGTCCGACTCCACCCTGAACCGGCAGGGTGTACGGCTGGGCAGCAGCGACTTCTACGACGTGCTGGAGACGCTCCCGGAGATCGCCGAGACCCTGGTCGTCGGCGTCGAGGAGCCCGACGACGGCTACTGGCTCGGCCTGTTCGTCGTCCCGGCCGAGGGGCACGTGCTCGACGACGCGCTGCGGGCCACCGTCGTGGACACCCTGCGGTCCCGGCTCACCCCGCGGCACGTCCCGGACGAGATCATCGAGGCGCCCGGCGTGCCGCACACGCTCAGCGGCAAGCGGCTCGAGGTCCCGATCAAGAAGCTGCTGGCCGGGCGGCCACTGGAGAAGGCCGCGAACATCGCCTCCGTCGACGACCCGGACACCCTGCGCTGGTACGCCGGGTTCGCCCGGCGCCGGGCCCGGCGGACGGGCTGAGCGGCGCGCGCCGATACGATCGTCGTCCCTCCCGTCATCCCGTCCAGGAGGACTGCACGGTGGACGACCACGTCCGGAGCTGGTTCAGCCGCCGGACCTGGCACGACTCGGGGATGCCGGTCGACCGGCTGCGGGCGTCCCGGCACCGCCGGACCGTCTCGGTGGTGCTGCCGGCGCTCGACGAGGAGGCCACGGTCGGCGCGCTCGTCGCCGGGCTGGTGCCGCTGACCCGCGGCCCGGATCCGCTGGTCGGCGAGGTGGTCGTCGTCGACTCCGGCTCCACCGACCGCACCCGCGAGGTCGCGGCCGCCGCCGGTGCCCGGGTGGTCACCCGTGAGGAGGCGCTGCCGGACGTGCCGGTCCGCCCCGGCAAGGGCGAGGTGCTCTGGCGTTCGCTGGCCGCGACCACCGGTGACGTCCTGGTGTTCGTCGACTCCGACCTGGTCGAGGCCGACCCGGCCGCACTCGTCGGCTCGCTGCTCGAACCGCTGTTCCAGGACGACCGGATCGCCCTGGTCAAGGGCTTCTACCGGCGCCCGCTGCGGCTGGCGGGGACCGAGGCCGCGACCGGCGGCGGCCGGGTCACCGAGCTCACCGTGCGCCCGCTGCTGGCCGCCCTGCAGCCCGATCTGGCCGGGGTGGTCCAGCCGCTCGGCGGCGAGTACGCGGCCACCCGCGAGCTGCTGGAGTCGTTGCCGTTCGCGGCCGGCTACGGCGTCGAGATCGGCCTGCTGATCGACACCCTGCGCCGGCGCGGGCTGGACGCCATCGCGCAGGTCGATCTCGGCGTGCGGAAGCACCGGAACCGGACGTTGCTCGAGCTCGGGGTGATGGCCCGGCAGATCGTCGACACGGTGCTGCGCCGCGACGGGACCGGCGCGCCGGGGGGTGCGCCGAGCATCGTCCAGTTCGGCCGGTCCGGGGACCGGTGGGTTCCGCAGGAGCACCGGGTGGACGGCACCGATCGGCCCCCGATGTGCGATCTCCGGCCGTCGGGCACCGGAGCGGCCACCGGGACCGCGCCGACCGTCATCTCCTCGTAGGAGTACGCGACCCCGGACGCCCGCACCGCGCGCAGCACCTGCGCGAGCCGGCCCGGTGGTCGTCTGCGGGTCAGCCGGGCAGGATCACCTCCGCGATCGCCTTCGCGCAGCCGGTGGCCGTGCGGGTGGAGCCGGTGTTCGCGGCGACGTTCGCGCTGTCGAACAGCAGCACCAGCTGGGCGACGAGCTGATCGGGATCGTCGACGCCGAGCTCCGTCACCGGCTCGCGGGACAGCGCGTGCAGCCAGGAGCGGAACTTCGTGACGGCCAGGTCCTTCGGGCTCCCGGAACGGGTGTCGGCGGAGGAGCGGTTCAGCGCGCAGTCACGGAAATCGGGCTCCGTGAAGATGGTGCCGAGGACGATCCGGCCGGTGCCGATCGGCTGGTCGTCCCAGAGCAGGACCGGGCCGAAAGACGGCGGAGCCACAGCGACATGCCGAGGACATGCAGCGACGACAGCCAGGTCCGGAACTGCTCGCGCGCTTTGCGCCACGCCCGGTGCACGCCCCATGTCGTGGGCCGGCGGAGGTTCCGGCTCCGGCTCCACCGCCGCACGTCGCCAGCAGGGACCCGGACCGGTTCGGCGCGCAGCCACGCCTCCGCCCCGCTCGGATCGAAGCTCAGCCCGTCGGCCGTGACGGTCAGCACTCCGGCGCGGGACCACCGCCGACACCCGGCGCCGACGGGCACCCCGGCCGGAATCACGGGACGGGCCGGAAACACAGAGGCCGGAACCATCGAGCTGGTTCCGGCCTGCGATCAGGGTGGAGCTGAGGGGATTCGAACCCCTGACCCCTTGACTGCCAGTCAAGTGCGCTACCAGCTGCGCCACAGCCCCTTGCGACATGCAGAACAGTACACGGTGCCGTCCCGGCCCCGGACAGGGGGGTGCCTGTTCCGCGGGGGCCCGCCGGCGTGCCGCCACCACCGCGCTCCGACCTCGGACGACCGTCCACCCCCGCTCCCCGCGGCCTCCCCGGACGGCCCGGCGGTCGCCGGTGACACTCCGGCCCCGGGCCGGTCCCCCGGCGCCGGGAGGCCGGCGCCGGCCCCGACGTCGTCGGCGGGAACCGCGGGCCCGGACCGGATCAGCCGGTGCACCCCCGGTCCGGGCCGGCGGTCCCGCGGAGCCGCCGCAGCGCCTGGTCACCGGTCCAGAACTCGTCGAACCCGTGATCGGCGTAGCGGTCGGCCACGACGTGCATCGCGATGTCGTGCCGCACGTAGTCGACGGCGAGCAGGACGGCCGCCGGGTCGTCGGTGTACAGCCCCCAGGTGCGGTCGGCGGTCAGTCCGCCGATCACCGCCTGACTGCGGTCCGCGACGACGACCAGCAGCCGCTGCCCCAGGTTCTCCTCGACCGCCTCCGGGCTGGAGTAGCGGTGCTCGGTGGTCCAGCCGACCGGGTCGCCGTCGTCACCGAACACCACCCGGCGCACGGCGACGCCGCGCTCCTCGGCGCGACGGGCGCCCGGGGTGAGCGCGTCGAGGTCGTCGGGCCAGCCGGACATGTACAGCTCGCCCTCGGCCGCGGTGACGACGTCCTCGGCCCGCTCGAGCAGGGTGCTGCGCTCGGCGAGGGAGTGCACCAGCCGGACCGGCGGCGGCGTCGCCAGCCGGGGCAGCTCGTCCTCCAGGACCTGGATGGTGCGGTCGAACTCGCGGCGCATCCGCTCCAGCAGCGAGCGCGGCGGGAGCGGGACGTAGCCGACCGAGTCGTCGTCGGTGCGCACCTCGTACGCCGCGCCGCGCCCGACGAGCTTGCCGAGGGTCTCGTACACGGTGCTCCGGGGAACCCCGGAGCGCTTGGCCACCTCGTAGCCGTTGACCGGCTCGGCGGCGAGGACCAGCGCCACGTAGGCCTTGGCCTCGTAGCCGGACATGCCGAGGCGTTGCAGCTCTCCGGTCACGTGCTGCACGGACATTGCGGGATCATCTCAATCAATCGTTCGACGCCGTCGTGCGTCCGGTGCCATCACCGCGACGCGGCCCCGGCACGCAGGGCCCGCGAATGAATCGATCGTGAACGATCGAATGCTACGGGCGCTGCTCCCCTTCATCACAATCATTGATCCGGCGCCGCCCCGCTGTCCATGCCGTCCGTCCTCATCGCCGACGCGGCCTCGGTCAGGATCGCCCGCATCGCCGTCTCCGCGGCGGCGCCGTCGCCGCACCGGACCGCGTCGGCGACGTCGCCGTGCAGCCGGATCGCCGCCGGCTCCGGCCGGTCGGGCATCAGGTGGTGCCGGGTCCGGCCGGCGAGCACCTCCGCGACCGTGTCGCCCAGCGCCGCGAGCATCTCGTTGCCGGACGCGGCGAGCAGGGTCCGGTGGAACCGGACGTCGGCGCCCAGATACGCGGCGAGATCGCCGCTGCGGCCGTGCACCGTCATGTCCATCACCGCACCGACCAGCTCGCCGCACTGCTCGGGGGTCGCCCGGGTGGCCGCGAGCAGCGCCGCGACCGGCTCGATCCCGTGCCGCAGCTCGGACAGCGAGCGCAGCTGCCCGGCCCGCTCCGCCCCGTCCAGCCGCCAGCGGATCACCCGCGGATCGAGCACGTTCCAGTGCTCGCGGGGGGCGACCGTCGTCCCGACCCGGCGGCGGCTCTGCACCAGTCCCATCGACTCGAGGACCCGCACGGCCTCGCGCACGACGGTCCGCGAGACCCCGTAGCGTTCGCCCAGCTCGTCGGCCCGCAGGACGGTGCCCGGCGGGATCCCGCCACCCGCGACGCGCGCCCCGAGCCGGTCGACGACGTCGGCGTGCAGACCCGCACCGATCTCGCGCCCGTCGATCATCCACCGCATGCTCGCACATTCAACATATCTGAATCGATACGATCTTGAATAAGTACTACTTATGACGCAGGCTGGTCGGTACCGGCCGGGCAGTCCGGCTCGCGTCCGGTGCCGTACCCCGAGGAGCCGCTGCAGTGACGCACCAGCCGCAGGACGTCCAGCGACCACCGTTGATCGTGGTGATGGGGGTGTCGGGATCGGGCAAGTCCACGGTCGGCGCCGCGCTCGCCGAGCGGCTCTGCCTCGCCTTCACCGACGCCGACGGCCTGCACCCCCCGGCGAACGTCGCGAAGATGAGCTCCGGTATCCCGCTCACCGACGACGACCGGTGGCCCTGGCTGGACGCCGTCGGCGCCGAGCTGGCCGGCCACGACGACGACGGGCTGGTCGTCGCCTGCTCGGCGCTGCGCCGCAGCTACCGGGACCGGATCCGGGCGCACGCCCCGCGCACCGCCTTCCTGCACCTGGTGGGCGGGCGCGAGGTCCTCACCGCCCGGATGGGCGGGCGCGCCGGGCACTTCATGCCGCCTGGACTGCTCACCTCCCAGCTCGACACGCTCGAGCCGCTCGCCGCCGGGGAGGCGGGCACCACCCTGGACATCGACGCCCCGGTCGGCGAGCTGGTCGAGGCCGGCGCCGCGGACCTGGGCTGACCGCTACACGACGACGGGTGCCGGCCCGGCCGGACGTCCGGCACCGGCGGACGTCCCGGCGATCTCGTCGTGTGCCCGGCGGAGCCGCCGGACCGCCTCGGCGAGCACCGGCCCGGGATGGGTGAAGGGCAGCCGGAGCCGGTCCTCGAAAGCGTGGCCGGTGCCGAACCTCGGGCCCGGCGCCAGCGTCAGGCCGTGCCGCGGCGCGACGGCCGTCAACGCCGTCGACAGCTCCGCGCCGAGGTCACACCAGAGCACCAGACCACCGTCGGGGACGGCCGGGCGCCACTCGGGCAGCACCGCGGCGAGCTCGCCGACCAGCCGGTCCCGGCGCCGGCGCAGCTCGGCGGTCCGCTCGGCCCGGATGCCGTCGATCGCGTCCAGCACCTCGACCGCGATCATCTGCTCGAGCACGGGCTGCGCGATCTGGGCGCGGGCCAGCCGCCGCCGCATCCGCGCGGCGGGCTCCCGGGCCGCCCGGATCCAGCCCAGCCGCAACCCGCCCCAGGCGATCTTGCTGGCCCCGCCGACGGTGACGACGTCGTCGTCGCGCAGCGCGTGCGCCGCGCACGGCAGCGGTGAGCGCACCCCCTCCCGCAGGTCCAGCTCGGCGAACGTCTCGTCGACGATCGCCACGGTCCCCTGCCGGGCGAGCCGGTGCAGCAGCCGGGCGCGGCTGTCGTCGCCGAGCAGCCGGCCGGTCGGGTTCTGGAAGTCCGCCATCAGGTACGCCGCCCGCGCGGCCGTCTGCCGGGCGGCCCGCGGCAACGCGTCCTCGATGCCGGGCCCGGGCGCGACCGGGACCGGCCGGACGCCGGCGTCGGCGAGGACGTCCAGCGCGGAGGGGTAGGTCGGGTGCTCGACCAGCACCCGGTCGCCGGCGCCGGTCAGCTCCGCGACCGCGATCCCGATCGCGTGCAGCGCGCCGCCGGTGACGACGATCCGGTCCGGATCGGTGGGCACGCCGCGGGCGGTGAACCGGGCGGCGATCCGCTCGCGCAGCTCGGGCAGGCCGTCCGGGCCGTACCCGTGCCCGGCCAGCTCGCCGTCGAGCCGCCGCACGGCCCGCTGCACCAGCCCGGACATGCCCGGCGGGGCGGCCGGGGCGGCGTGCGCCAGGTCGATGACACCGCCGCGGGGCGGGCCGGGCACCCAGGCCCCGTCGACGCCGGCCGGGCCGTCCGGGAGCCGGACCCAGGTGCCCGATCCCTGCCGCGCGTCCGCCCAGCCCTCCTCGCGCAGCTCGCGGTAGGCGTGCGTGACGGTGACCCGGCTGACCCGCAGCCGTTCGGCGAACGCCCGCTCGGCAGGGAGCCGGGTGCCGGCCGGCAGCCGTCCGTCGCCGACCAGGACCCGGATCGCGTCGGCGAGCGTGCGGTACGCCGGCCCGCGCCCGCCCCGGACCTCGCCGCACAGCTCGGCCAGCGCGGCCGCCCCGATTCCGTCCATCTTCTTCAGTCCACTTCTGCTCGATTGGATCGCAGACGGCACGCCAATTCAGGGGCAGGATGCCGTGACGTGACGATCGGACGGAAGGGCGGCACGCGGTGGTCGCTGCGGATGCCCCGGCGACGCCGGCGGCTGGTGCAGCTCGTGCTCGGGCTGGTCGGGTACGCGCTCTCGATGGCGTTGATGATGCGCGCCGGTCTGGGCTCGATGCCGTGGGACGTGCTGCACCAGGGCCTGGCGCTGCGCACCGGCCTCTCGATCGGTGTCGTCGTCGCCGTGACCGGGGTGGTCGTGCTGCTGCTGTGGATCCCGCTGCGGGAGCGGCCGGGTATCGGGACCCTCGCCAACGTCGTCGTGATCGCGCTGGCGGTCGACGGCGCGCTCGCCGTCGTGCCGGTGGTGGACGGGCTCTGGGCGCGGGCCGGGCTCGCGGTCACCGGGATCGTGCTGAACGCCGCCGCGACGGCCGCCTACATCGGGGTCGGCCTCGGGGCCGGCCCGCGGGACGGCCTGATGACCGGCCTCGCGGCCCGCACCGGGCGCTCGGTGCGCGCGGTGCGGACCGGGATCGAGGTGACGGTGGTGCTCACGGGATGGCTGCTCGGTGGCACCTTCGGCGTGGTGACCGTGGCCTACGCGCTCGGTGTCGGACCGCTGGTCCAGTGGTTCCTGCCCTGGTTCACCGTCCGGACGTCCCGGTGAGCGGCGTCAGCCGGTGGCCGGTGTCGGGCGGGTGACGGTCAGGTGATGTTCGACAGCCAGTCGGAGTTGGTGAGATCGGCCATCCGGCCGTCCACCAGCACGGTCGGGGTGGCGAACCGGCCACCGGGGGCCGCCGCCGGGTTCGCGATCGCCGCCTCCGTCGCGTCGACGATCGACTGCGTCCCCGCCTGGCCCGCGACACATCCGCCGAAGTCCCCGGTCGCGCCCAGCTCGGTGCCGAGTGCGGTCAGCTGCTCGACCGACAGGCCCGCGGTGCCCTGGCGCGGCTGGTCGACGTAGAGCCGGGAGTGGTACGCCGGGTAGATCCCGGCGTCGACCGCGCAGAGCGCCGCGTTGCCGGCCCGGGTGGAGTAGCCGGGGGGTGTCGAGCGGTCGTCCAGGATGGCGATCGTGTGATAGTTGACCTTGATCGTGCCGTCGTTCATGGCCCGGGTGAGCTGGTCGCGGTAGATGCGCTCGAACTGCTGGCAGGTCGGGCAGAGGTAGTCCTCGTAGACGTCGACGGTGACCGGCGCGGCCTGGTCGCCCGCCCTGACCACGGCGCCGTCCCGGGCGACCGGGTACGCGGGCTCGGCACCGGCGGTGTAGCTCTGCCACGCCAGGTAGAGGCCCGTGACCACCGCGAACACCAGGACCACGGCGCCGATCACCAGGCCGCGGGTGGCGCCGCCGGACTTCTTCGGCGGGGTGATCCCGGCCGCCTGCAGCCGTGCCTGTGCGGCTGCCCGCCGCTCCCGCTCCGACTGTCCCATCGCTGTTCCCCTTCGTGCCGCCGGTTCGCACCGGACGTGTCACCGGTCCCGGGGGCCGGCCGGTCGGGGTCCCCCGCCCGGTTCCGGTCCGGACCCGCTCCTGCTCTGCTCACCACCGGGCCGGTACCGCGCCCGCCGCTCCCGGACCCACCGGCGTCCCACCGGCTCTGCTCACCTACCGGCTCTGCTCTGCCCGCCCGCACCCACCCGGTCACTGCTCTGCTCACCCACTGGGCTCACCCACCAGGCTCACCCATCAGGCTCACCCGCCGGGCCCGCCCGCCGGCCGGCGCTACCGGCCTGCACCGACCCGGCCGCTGCTCTGCTCACCTGGGCCGCACCGGCCGGTCACCTGCCCCGGTCGTCCCCCGCATGCTCCGGATCCGCCGTGTCCGCACCCGGCCAGTCGTCGACCGCGGTGCCGTCGACATCCGGCCCCGAGTCGGGTTCGCGCCGACCGACCACCGTCTCGTCGGGCACCCGGTCACCGTCCGCGTCGCTCATAGGTCCACCTCCGTCCCAGATCCGGTCCACCGCCAGCAACGTGCGCGGACGCACCGACACCCACAGCGCGAGCGCCAGGAAGCCGAGATCGCGCAACAGCGACGAGAGGTACCGCTCCTCCCCCGGTTCCACCGGTCCGCCGCCACCGAAACACCCGCAGTCGATGGACAGGCCGCGGACCCACGCCTGCACCAGACCGGCGACGAACCCGAGCAGCAGCAGCGCGCTGACCACCCCGACCAGCCGGGTGCCGACGCCGAGCAGCAGCAGCGCGCCGAGCGCCAGCTCCAGCAGCGGCAGCACGGTCGCGACGACCGGCACGGCACCCGCAGGCAGGATCTCGTACGCGTCGACGGCGACCGCCGCCTGCAACGGATCGGCCAGCTTGGCGCCACCGGACACCAGCCACACGACCGCCAGACCGAGCCGCACGGCGGTGCCCACGACGTCCAGCAGGCGGGCGGATCTCACGGCGGGAGCCTAGCGAGAGGCTCCCGCCGGCCGGTTCACACGTCCGGGCGGACGACACCGGGAGAAACTCGTACTCCATCCGAGTGAAGAACCCCCGAGTTGTCCACAGGTCGTCACATCGTCGCGAAACTGTCGGTCCCACCCGCCAGAATCGACCATATGTTCGACGACATGGCGACTGCCTGCGGTGATGCCGACACCGGTGCGTCCCCGGCCACCCTCACCACCACCGTGACCGGGCCCGTCCGCCTCTCCGAGCGCATCCCCGGTCCCGCGCTCGTCACGGTCCTGGCGCGACCACCCGACCGGTCCGCGAGCGGCGCCGAGCGCCTGGAGCGCATCGGTGCCCTCGAGCGCGTCATCGGCTGGCTGCAGACGGTTCAGGATGCCGAGATGGCCTCCTTCGTCACCGACGCGGAGGCCGCGATGGCCCGGCTCCTCACCGATCGGGATCCGGCCGACGGACCCCCGGGGCCCTTCGACACGGTCGGTCACGCCTCCCGGTCGGCGACGGCCGAGATCCAGCTGATGCTGCATCTCACCGGTGCCGCGATGCTGCGGCGCCTCGAGCACGCCCGCCGTCTGCACGAGCCGGTGCACGGCCCCACCACCGAGCTGGCCAGGGCCGGGCTGCTGACCCCGGTGAAGGCCAGGAAGATCCTCGACGGCACCGCCGACCTGACCGACGAGCAGGCCGCGCGGCTCCAGGCCGCGGTGCTCCCGGCCGCCCCACGACAGACGGTCGGGCAGCTGCGGGTCGCGATCGACCGTTTCCTGACGGCGCTCGCCGATCGTGAGCTCCCGGCGCGGCGCCGGGACCGGGCGATCCGCTCGCGGTCGGTCGAGCTGCAGGCCGAGCCGCAGGGGATGGCGACACTGCGGGTGTTCCTCCCGGCCGCGGCCGCGGTGGGTGTCTACGCCGTGCTCGACGAGCACGCCCGCCGGTGCGGGAGCTCCGATCCCCGCACGATGGACCAGCGCCGGACCGACGTGCTGACCGATCTCGTCCTGCGCGAGACGGGATGGCCCGGCCCGGGGGCCGGCACCACGGCGAGCCGACCGGGCGGCGCTGCCACCACGAGCGGCGCCGACCCGGCCGGAACAGAACCGGGCAGCGCCGGACCGGGCAGCACCGGACCGGGCAGCGCCGGGCCGGCCGCCGCACCCTCCGGCGGCTACGACCCCGTCCGCAACTCGGTGTCCGTCCGGATCAACGTCACCGTCCCGCTCGAGGCGCTCCTCGGCCGGTCCGAGGGACCGGCCGAGCTCGCCGGGTACGGGCCGCTCCCCGTCTCGGACGCCCGCGCGCTGGCCTTCGATCCGGCCTGCGTCTGGTACCGGCTGCTGACCGATCCGGCCGGGCACGTCGTGCACCGGGACACCACCGCGTACCGGCCGGGCGCCGCCCTGGCCGAGCTGGTCCGTGCCCGGCACGGCAGATGCGCACATCCGGGATGCCGGGTGCCGGCACATCGGTGCGATCTCGACCATGTGGTCCCGCACGATCCGCGGACCGGCGCCGGCCCGACGAGCGCCGACAACCTGCATCCACTGTGCCGTTCGCACCACGTCCTCAAGCACCTGCCCGGATGGCGCACCGTGCTGATGCCGGACGGGACCACCGAGTGGACCACTCCGTCCGGCCACGTCCACCGGTCCGAGCCGGAGCCGGCAGGCCCCTCCGCACGCGGCCCGGGCGGGGCCGGCGGGCCCGGTCCGGACGGCGCAGGCGGGCGCGGCCGGCGCGGCCCGGGAGTGCTCGCGTTGCTGCGTGCTCCCGGACTGGCCGCGCGGCTCGCCCAGGGCACCGCCGAGGCACCGTTCTGATGCGCGGGCCATGCGCGACCGGACGTCCGGACCGGCGCTCCCGGTGCGACCGACCCCGTCTCCGGGGCTCAGTACTGCTCGCGGGCGAACTCCTGTTCCAGTAGGTCGTCGAGGTCCTTCAGCCGGTCCATCGTGGCGACGGCCCGCGCGGTCCGGTTGTTCGCCGCCATGAGGTCACGGTGCCGGTGCACGAACTGCCAGTAGCCGGCCGTGTAGGGGCAGGCGTTCTCCCCGACCCGCACCTTCGGGTCGAACGCGCAGCCACCGCAGAAGTCCGTCATCCGGTCGATGTAGGCGCCGCCCGAGGAGTACGGCTTCGTGGCCATCCGGCCCCCGTCGGCGTGCTGGCTCATCCCGATCACGTTGGCCGGCATCACCCAGGCGAAACCGTCGACGAACCGGGTCGCGAACCACTCGTTGAGCTCCGCGGGCCGGTATCCACGCTGCAGGGCGTGGTTGCCGAGGATCATCAGGCGCGGGATGTGGTGGGTCCAGCCGCGGTCCCGGACGTCGGCGAGTGCCGACGACAGGCATCTCGCGGTGACCGCGTCGGCGTCGAGATCGGCCCACCAGTCCGGCAGCGGCGAGCGCGCCCGCAGCTGGTTGCGCCGGGTGTAGCCGCGGCCGAACCGCCAGTACAGCTGCCACACGTACTCCCGCCACCCCAGGACCTGCCGGACGAACCCCTCGACGCTGGCGAGCCGGGCGGTGCCGTCGTGATAGGCACGTTCCGTGGCGCGGACGGCGTCGAGCGGGTGCAGCACGCCGAGGTTCATCGGGACCGACAGCAGCGAGTGCGCCATCGCCCAGTCCCCGGCCAGCACGGCGTCCTCGTAGGGGCCGAACGGGTCGAGCCGGTGCCGGACGAAGTGCTGCAGCGCGGTCGTCGCCTCGCGATGGGTCACGGCGAACCGCCGGGGACCGTCCGAACCGGTCATGGGCCACGGTGCCGCGTCGAGCTCGGCCCTGACCTGCTCGTCGATCCCGTCCTCGGACGGCTGCCACGGCGGCGTGACCCCGAGCGACGTCGCACCCTTCGGCGGGGGCTCGCGGTTCTCCCGGTCGAGGTTCCAGGTTCCCCCGACCGGACCGTCGCCGTCGACCAGCACGTCGAACCGTTCCCGCTGCGCCCGGTAGAACTCCTCCATCCGGAAGGTGTCCCGGTCACCGGCCCAGTCGTCGAACTCCTCCTTCGACAGGGCGAACGTCGGTGTCGGCCGGATCCCGGCGACGAGGCCCTCCGTCCGGAACCGGCGCACCATGTCCGACGCCGGGAACGACGTCGGCTGGTGCACGACGACGGGTCTGCCGATCCGCTCCAGCGCCTCGCGGTAGGTCTCGGTGCGCAGGAGGGTCACCCGGTCGCCGAGCTCGTCGGCGAGATGCCGCATCCCCGACAGGACGAGGTGCAGCTTCTGCCGGTGGTGTCGCCTGCGGCCCAGCGCCCGTGCCGACTCGACGAGGACGATCTCCCGGCCGGCGTGCTCGTCGGTGTCCCACACGTGGGGTCCGAGCTGATCGGCGAACAGCCACAACGGGGCCCGGTCGTCGTCCGGGCCGGACCGACGCTCCGGGGTGCGGGAGATGCTCGCCATTGATCCAGTGTCGAGCCGGCCGAGCGGAACCGCGCGCCGGACCGGCCCGGGCGATGCCACAGCGGACACCGGCGACAACGGAGACGGGCGACAACGGAGACGGGCGACAACGGAGACGGGCGACAACGGAGACACTGAGAATCGCGGGACGCTGGGGACGCCGGGAACGCTGGGACGCTGCAGACTTCAGGGACGCCTGGGACACCGGGAACGCCACGGATGCCGAGGACGCCCGGGGCGCCACAGATGCCGCGGATGCTGGGGGGGCCGGACATGCCCGGGGGTGCCGGGCGTGCCGGTCGTGCCGGTCGTGCCGGTCGTGCCGGTCGTGCCGGTCGTGCCGGTCGTGCCGGTCCCACCGGCGCGGCTGTGGCCGGACGCCGGTGACGACGCCGGGCATGAGCACCGGCACCGGCGCCGGGGCTGGCAGCCGGTCCCCTCCGCGCCATCGACGCCACCCGTTCACGACCTTGTCCGCGCAGGTCACCGGCCTATCATCACGGCTCATGGAGGATCCGGAACTGGCCGCTGAACTCGCCGAGCACCAACAGGACCACGGTCACCGGGTGTCCGGCGGCTGGCTGCGGGCGGCGACGTTCGGCGCGATGGACGGCCTCGTGACCACGATCGCGCTCATCGCCGGGGTGGGTGGCGGCGGCGCCGACCGCGACCTGATCGTGCTGACCGGGATGGCCGGGGTCGTGGCCGGGGCCTTCTCGATGGCGCTCGGCGAGTTCGCGTCGGTCGGCACCCAGAACGACGCCGTCGACGCCGAGGCGTCGGTCGAGCGACGGGAGCTCAGCCGGCACCCGCGCGCCGAGCAGTACGAGCTTGCCCGGGCCTACCGCGAGATGGGCCTGTCCGAGGAGACGGCCGCCGCCGTCGCCCGGGAGGTGCACGCCGATCCCGAGCTGGCGCTGCGGGTGCACCTCACCCAGGAGCTGGGCATCAGCCTGGACAGCAGGCCGTCGCCGTGGGTGGCCGCGGCGTCGTCGTTCGCGGCGTTCGTGGTCGGCGGGATCATCCCGCTGGTGACGTTCCTGCTCGGCTTCTCGTCGCTGGCCCTCGGCCTGGCCGTCGGCGGTCTCGGCCTGCTCGTCGCGGGGGCACTGACGTCGCGGTTCACGTCACGGACGTGGTGGGGCGCGGCCCTGCGCCAGCTCGCGTTCGGCGCCATCGCAGCCGGCGCGACCTACCTGGTCGGCATGCTGATCGGCGTCGGGATCGCCTGACGCAGCACAGCAGCGCACCACCGGCAGCAGCACCGGGCAGCACCGCGCAGCACCGCGCAGCACCGCAGATGACAGCCCCGGGCAGACAGCCCCGGCAACCGCGGCAGCACGGCACACGACAGCGACCCGGCGACCGGGGCAGCGCGGCGTACCCGCGCGGCCACCAGACACCCGGTGCCCGGCCGAGGCCCGGGCTCCGACGGACTCAGTCCTCGACGGCGATCACCCGCGCCGGGCAGACGTGCTCGGCCTCCTTGACCGCGTCCCGGTCGGTCTCGGCGGGGTGCTCGGTCAGCAGCTCGACGATGCCGTCGTCGTCCTGGTCGAACACGTCCGGTGCCGTGACGACGCACTGCCCGGCACCGATGCAGAGATCCTTGTCCACGGAGACATGCATGCCACCAGGGTCCCACCGCACCACCCGTCCCGCAGGAACGACGGCGGCCCCGTCCCGGATGGTCCGGGACGGGGCCGCCGCAGTGGTGGTGGAGGTGCCGGGAATCGAACCCGGGTCCTCCGTCGGTTCACGAGGGCTTCTCCGTGCGCAGTTCGCTTCGTCTCTACTCGGATCCACCGGTCACGCGAACAAGCCGGTGTGACGATCCCAGCCGCTGTGAGATGTCCCCTGCGGCTCCGCGGCCGAGCCGCAGGGTGAGTCCCCTGAATGATGCCGGGATCCGGAGCGGGGACGCCTCCGGCCCGACAGCCCCTACCTGGTGATCAGGCAGCGAGCGCGTAAGCGCTCTGCGGGGCAGTGCGACTGTTGTCGGCACTTATTTTTTTGCGACGCATGGTTAACGAGATCATCGTCGCCTTCCTCGGCACGCTTCACCTCGATCAACGATCGGAGTCGAAACCGTTCACCCCCTGGTCAGGTAGGTGTCCACCTGGTGTCCGCCCGGACGTACCCGCGCGGACGCACAGCATAACGCCCCGCGCCCCGCGGATCATTCCGGTTCCGCTCCGGGCGCGGCGGCCCGGGCCGGGGTGCGGCGATGGACGGGGCGACCGGCCGGCACGGCCCCGTCCCGGCTCACCCCGGCGCCACCCGGTAGGTGTGCCCGGCCGCCCGCAACCGGTCGACGAGCACGTCCCCCATCGCGGTCGCCGGGGTCAGCGACCCCGCCCGGCCGGGCAGTGCCGCGCCGCCGGTGGCGAGCGCGATCCCGCTCTCCCCCAGCATCACCGCGGTCGCTGCGTAGCCGGGATCGCCCGGTCCGGCGACCGTCACCCGGTAGCGGCGGCCGGACTCGGTCCGGGCCCGGACGTCCATCCGGAACCAGCCACGCTCCCGGGTCCGTTCCGAGGGTCCCGCACCGGGCGACGGCAGTGCCCGGTCGAGCAGCGGCCGGACCGCCGGGACCATGAAGGCGCCGACCAGCGCACCGAGCCCGCCGGTGATCCCGGCCGCGGCGAGCGCACCGGCCGGGCCCTTCCCGCAGCCCTGCAGCTCGCCGTAGCGCAGGCCGGCCCCGTAGGCGTGACCGAGCAGCGCGTTGGAGCGGCGCACGATGCGGGTGTTGTGCGACGCCATCACGAACGGCGCGGTCCAGGTGCCGTCGTCGAGCCGCGCGGGCCGTCCGGCATCGGAGGGCTGGGACGGGGTCGGCTCGGCGGAGCGGTCCGGGCTGAGCGTGTGCGGGTCGGCCGCCAGCCGCCGCTGCGCCGGATCGGCGCGCACGGCGTCGATGTGCCCGCGCAGCGAGTCGATGGTGCCGCCGCTGACCCCGCCGCGCATGGTGGCGACCGTCCGGACCTCGGTGAGCCCGCCGGCGTCGTCGGCCGTCGCCGCGGTGTGCGCGAGCCACACCCCGAGATCGGACGGGATCGAGTCGTAGCCGCAGGAGTGCACGATCCGGGCCCCCGTGGACTCGGCGACGCCGTGACAGCGGTCGATGGTGTCCCGGACGAACAGCACCTCGCCGGTCAGGTCGGCGTAGTGCGTGCCGGCCCGGGCGCAGGACTCGACGAGCCGGCTGCCGTACTTCGCGTACGGGCCGACCGTGGTCAGGACGACGCGGGCGGCGCCGGCGAGCCGGTCGGTCGCCGCCCGGTCCGCGGAGTCGGCGACGATCAACGGCCACTCCCGGGCTGCGGCCGGCAGACCCGCCCTGGTCGCGGCGAGCTTCGCCTCGGACCGGCCGGCCAGCGCGATCCGGAGCCCGGGCGGCGCATGCTCGGCGAGATGGCGGGCGGTCAGCCCGCCCACGAAACCGGTGGCCCCGTAGATCGCGATGTCCACCGGCTCCGACGGCGCGGCGCCGCCGGTCGGGTCGTTCTGCGGGTTCACCACGGGTGCTCCTGGGAGGTCGGGGACGGCAGCCGATCACGGACGCCGAGCAGCTCGGCCGGCGCGTCGTAGAGCACCGAGCGCAGGAAGGCCGCGCCGAGGCGCGGCTCGGCGGCCGCCCAGTCGTGGATCGCGGCCAGCTGCTCGGCGTACGGGTAGGGGATGTTGGGGAAGTCGGACCCGAGCACGACGCGGCCGGGGTACCGGGCGAGCCGGGCCGGCCAGTCCGCGGGCAGCGGCGCGATCCGCTCGGAGAACGCGGTGCCGACCATCGTCGTGTCCAGCACCAGGTTCGGGAACCGCTCCAGCAGCTCCAGCGCCCCGCGGAAGTCCGGCATGCCGGCGTGCGCCAGCACGATCCGCAGCGACGGGTGCGCCTCGAGCACCTCGGCGAAGATCCCGAGCCCGGTGTGCTTCCCCGGGATCGGGCCGTCCCCGCAGTGCACGACGGCCGGGACGCCCGCCTCGGCGAGCAGCCCCCAGGCGTCGCGCAGCAGCGGATCGCGCGGGTCGAACGCGCCGACCTGGACGTGCACCTTGACCATCCGGGCGCCCGCCTCGACGGCCCGGCCCAGGTAGTCGGTGACCGACGGCTCCGGGAACAGCGTCGCGGTCCGGACCGCCCGCGGGTGGGCGTCGGCGAACTCGCCCGCCCAGCCGGTCAGCCACTCGCCCATGCCCGCCTTGTGCGGGTAGGTCAGCGGCGCGAACGCGAGCACGCCGAGCCGTTCCAGCACCTCGTAGCGCTGCTGCTCGGGCAGCCGGTACTGCACCGGCCAGTCCGTGCCGTAGTGCGTGCGGGCCTGGTCGAAGTAGGCCCACACCTTGTCCAGCATGCGTTCCGGCAGGAAGTGCACGTGCACGTCGACCAGGCCGGGCAGGCCCAGCTCGGCGGTCCAGCGCGGGACGTCGGCGTCGTCGCGGGGTGGCGCGGGAAGATCCACGGGGTCCACCCTAGGCCGGTGCGCGAGGATCGGCCGGGCCACCGGCGGCCCGGCGGTGCCGGACCGGCCGGACCACCGGCGCGGTGCCGGACCGGCCGGACCACCGGCGCGGTGCCGGACCGGCCGGACCACCGGCGCGGTGCCGGACCGGCGCCGCCGCTCAGCGCAGGCTGCGCGCCCGCCCCTTCGCCGCACGGCCGACGGCGCGGGCGATCTCCCGCTGCGCGTCCTTCTTGGCGAGATCGCGGCGCTTGTCGTAGTCCTTCTTGCCGCGGGCGAGCGCGAGCTCGCACTTGACCTTGCCGTCGTTGAAGTAGAGCGACAGCGGGACGAGGGTGAGCCCGCCCTCGCGGGTCTTGCCCATCAGCCGGTCGATCTCGCCGCGGTGCAGCAGCAGCTTGCGGGTGCGCCGCGGCTCGTGGTTGGTCCAGCTCCCGCGGACGTACTCCGGGATGTGCAGCCCGCGCAGGAACACCTCGCCGTCGTCGATGGTGGCGAACGCGTCCACCATCGACGCCCGGCCCAGACGGAGGCTCTTCACCTCGGTCCCCTTGAGCGCGACCCCGGCCTCGAACTCCTCCAGGATCGCGTAGTCGTGCCGGGCCCGACGGTTCTGTGCGATCACCTTCCGGCCCTGTTCCTTCATGCGGCCAGGGTACCCGTGACCACCGACGTCAGACCTTCACATAAGCGCGCAGCGTCACGTACCCGGTGACGCCCGCGACGACGGCGCCGACCGGCACCAGCAGCGCCGACACCAGCAGCACGTCGGACAGCCGGACCGGCGGGATCACCCCGGCCTGCCCGATCGCCGCGACCAGGTCGTCGACGACCGCGTACTTGGCCGCCACCAGCCCGAGCCCGGCGAGCGCGCCGCCGATCGCGCCGGCGATCGCGGCCTCCACCAGGAACGGCAGCTGCGTCGTCCACCGGGTGGCCCCGACCAGGCGCATCACCCCCACCTCGGTGCGCCGGGTGAACGCCGACACCTGCACCGTGTTGGAGATCAGCAGCACCGCGGCGAACGCCTGCACGACGGCCAGCGCGAACGCCACGTTCCGCACGCCGTTCAGGAAGTCGAACAGCGTCCCGACGACGTCGCGCTGGTCGATCACGCCGCGCACCCCGGGCCGTTCGGCGACCGCGGCGCGGACGGCGGCCGGGCCGGCCTCCTGGTCGGTGAGCGTCACCCGCAGGGTGGCGGGCAGCGACTGCGGCCGGGCGACGTCGGCCACCGACTGCCCGGCGAACAGCTCCCGGAACCGGGTGTAGGCCTCCTCCTGGGACTCGAACGTCACCGCGGCGACGCCCGGCGCGGTCTCGACGGCCGACCGGATCGACGCGCAGGCCGGGCCGGAGCAGTCCGGATCGGAGCCGGAGACGTCGGCGGTCAGCGCGACCTGGATCTCCAGTCGGTCGGTGTAGAGCGCGGAGATGTCGTCGATGGTGCGCAGCACGAGCAGCCCTGCCCCGACCGACATCAGGGTGACCGCGGTGGTCAGCACCATCGCGACGGTCATCGTGACGTTCCGGCGCAGGCCGGCGGAGACCTCGCGGGTGAGCAGTGCGGGGCGCACTACCGGCCCGCCCCGTACACGGCGCGGGACTCGTCGCGCAGCACCGTCCCGTCGGACAGCTCGATCACCCGGCGGCGCATCGCGTCCACGATGGAGTCGTCGTGGGTGGCCATCAGCACCGTCGTCCCGCCGCGGTTGATCCGCTCCAGCACCTGCATGATCTCCCGGCTGGTGTCCGGGTCGAGGTTGCCGGTGGGCTCGTCGGCGAGCAGTAGCGGCGGCCGGTTCACCGACGCCCTGGCGATCGCCACCCGCTGCTGCTCGCCGCCGGACAGCTCGTGCGGCATCCGCTCGGCCTTGCCCTGCAGCCCGACCATCTCCAGCAGCTCGGGGACCGCGGCCCGGATCTCGGCGGGCCTGCGCCCCAGCACCTCCAGCGCGAACGCGACGTTGCCCGCCACGGTGCGCTTGGGCAGCAGCCGGAAGTCCTGGAAGACGCAGCCGATCCGCTGGCGCAGCCCGGGCACCTTGCGCCGCGGGAGTCGCGCGACGTCGCGGCCGTCGACCCGGATGGTCCCCGAGGTCGGCACGTCCTCCCGCAGCAGCAACCGCAGCAGGGTCGACTTGCCGGATCCGGACGGCCCGATCAGGAACGCGAACTCACCGGCGCCGACGGTCAGCGAGATCCGGTCCAGCGCCGGACGCCCGGACGCCGGATAGCGTTTGCTGACGTCCTGCAGCTCGATCACGGAGCGGGACGGTACCGCCGCCCGCTGTGCACGAGCGGTGACGACACGCGGGGATCAGGGTGCGGTGACGTCGACCGGCAGGCCGGGCTCGGCGAACGTCAGGGTGATCGCTCCCGTGGCGGCCTCGGCCGGCACCAGCTGCAGCCGCAGCAGCCTGCCCTCGTCGGGGGTGCCGGGGGCGCCCAGCCAGGCGTCGAACCCGGGACGCGGCGAGACCAGCCCGGCGAGCTCGTCGAGCCGGGTCGCCTCGGCCGGGCCGGGCGCGGCGTCCCGGGCCGCGGCCAGGTCCACGGTGCCGGTGTAGTGCAGCGCCGGGACGCCGTCCACCTCGGCCGGGCCCTGCTCGGTGACCTCGCGCAGGCCGGACGTGGCGTGCAGCGCCCCGGTCAGCGCGCCGACCGGCAGCAGCCCGGTGGAGACCGGCTGCCACTGCTCGGCACCGCCGAGCCGGAGCCAGGCGTCGTCGTCGAGCACCCGGACGTGCGCACCGCGGGTGCCGAGCGCGACCGTCAGGTCCGCGGCGAACGGGTCGAAGCGGACCGGGCCGCCGCCGCTCAGCGGACCGGTCGGCCCGTCCAGGGTGACCGCCACCCGCGCCGTCCCGGCCTCGGCGAGCGCCGTCCCGGCCGCCGTCACGATCTCCTGCGGGGTGGGCGGCTGGTCCTGCTCCGCTCCGGGGGCACCGCCGGTACAGCCGGCGAGCAGCAGGACCAGCACGGCGGGCACCGCGCAGCGGACGGCGAGCGACGCCCGGGAACCGCGGCTCACGACGCGTCGGCCTGCTGACGGCGCCAGCGGATGCCGGCCTCGATGAACTGGTCGATCTCGCCGTCGAGCACCTGGGAGGGGTTGCCCTCCTCGTGCTCGGTGCGCAGGTCCTTCACCAGCTGGTAGGGGTGCAGCACGTAGTTGCGCATCTGGTTGCCCCAGGACGAGCCGGCGTCCTTGAACGAGTCGCGCAGCTCGCGCTCCTCCTGCCGGCGCCGCTCCAGCAGCTTGGCCTGCAGCACCGTCATCGCCGACGCCTTGTTCTGCAGCTGCGAGCGCTCGTTCTGGCAGGCCACCACGATCCCGGTCGGGATGTGGGTGAGCCGGACCGCGGAGTCGGTGGTGTTGACGCCCTGGCCGCCCGGCCCGGACGCGCGGAACACGTCGACCCGCAGGTCCTTCTCGTCGATCTCGACGTGGTCGGTGACCTCGACGACCGGGGCCACCTCGACCCCGGCGAACGAGGTCTGCCGGCGGCCCTGGTTGTCGAACGGCGAGATCCGGACCAGCCGGTGGGTGCCCGCCTCGACCGAGAGCGTGCCGAACGCGTACGGCGTGTGCACCGCGAAGGTGGCCGACTTGATGCCGGCCTCCTCGGCGTAGGAGGTGTCGTAGACGTCGGTGCCGTAGCCGTGCCGCTCGGCCCAGCGCAGGTACATGCGGAGCAGCATCTCGGCGAAGTCGGCGGCGTCCACCCCACCGGCCTCGGCGCGGATGGTCACCAGCGCCTCGCGCTGGTCGTACTCGCCGGACAGCAGGGTCCGGACCTCCAGCGAGGCGATCTCGGACCGCAGCCGGGCCCGGTCGGCGTCGGCGTCGGCGATCGCGGCGGCGTCGCCCTCGTCCTCGGCGAGCTCGTAGAGCACCGGGAGGTCGTCGAGCCTGCGGCGCAGGTCGTCGAGCCTGCGCAGCTCGCCCTGGGCGTGCGCGAGCCGACTGGTGATCTTCTGGGCGGCGTCGACGTCGTCCCAGAGGTCCGGCCGGCCCGCCTGCTCGGACAGCTCCTCGATCTCCTGCCGGAGCGCGGGCACGTCGGCGACGGCCTCGATGCTGGACAGCGTGGTGTCGAGGTCCTTCAGGTCGGCCTGGACGTCGGGGTTCACGCCGACCGAGGGTACGCGGCGTGCGGGGCCGCTCAGTCCTCGGGCACCGCGTCGATCAGCTTGATCATCGCGCGGGTGTGGGCGACCGCGAAGTCCGCGACCGGCCTGCCGTACGGGTCGGTGGTGGCCTTCGCGGCGGCGCGCGCCTCGGCGAGCCGCTCGGTGTAGGCCTCGCGGGCGGCGCGCAGCAGCTCGGTGCGCTGCTTCACGGTGAGCGACCCGGCGTGCAGCAGCCGCAGCACCAGCGGGCTGCGGACCGCGTCGGCGTCGCCGCCGGCGGCCAGCCACGCCTTGAACGCCCGCTTGCCCGCCGCGGTGACGACGTACTGCTGGCTCGCCCGCGGGCCCTGCTTGCCCAGCCGGAGCAGTCCCTCCTCGGTGAGCGCGGGCAGCTCCCGGTAGACCTGGCTGCGGGTCACCGAGAAGAACAGCCCGAACCGCTCGCCGGCGGCGGTGACCAGCTGCCCGCCGGTCATCGGGCCGCCGTGCAGCAGTCCGAGCAGTGCGGCGGCGGTCGCGTTGACCGGTGTGACAGGGGCCATGACATCGACGGTCCCACGGACCGGGCCGCTCCGCGAGTCCACGTTGCACCCGATCCGGGGGCGGCGGTCCCTCCGGCCCAGCCGGTGCCGCCGTTCGCCGGGGTCGATTTCGGACACCGGGCGCGAACCGCCGAACCCGGTCCACTGTCGACGGGCCGGGTGCCGGCGGCGTCAGATCGTGAGCGTCGCGATCCGCTCGCGGGTGACCGCGAGATCGCCCCACTGCCCGGCCAGCCGGCGGGCGCGCTTGTAGAAGAAGTGCGCCTCGTGCTCCCAGGTGTAGCCGATCCCGCCGTGGTACTGGATCATCGCCGCGGTCGCCTGCAGCGCGACGTCGTTGGCCTTGGCCTTCGCGACGGCGACGGCGAGATCGGCACCGTCGAGCCCCTCCTGCACCGCGTACGAGGCGTACAGCGCGGCGTGCTCGGCCATCGTCACGCCGACGTGCAGGTCGGCCAGCGCGTGCTTGATCGCCTGGAAGGAGCCGACCGGCACGCCGAACTGCTCGCGCTCCCGGTCGTAGGCGACGGTCCGGTCCAGCGCCTCGCGCGCGACGCCGACCAGGTCGGCGGCCACCAGCACGGTCGCCCGGTCCGCCAGGTCGCGGGCGACATCGATGCCTGCCCCCGGCAACGGCTCGGTGCGGCCGCCGGTCAGGGTGGCCAGCCGGGTGGTGCCGTCGTAGGAGCCGACCGGTGTCGCCGACGCGCCGGTGAGGAGCACCAGGCCGGGCACGCCGTCCTCGGCGGGGGCGACCACGACGTCGGCGATCGCGCCGTACTCGACGGCGGGCAGGCCGCCGGCGGCGGAGCCGCGGGACGCGAACGCCCCGACCGCCTCCCCGGCCGCCAGCCGCGGCAACCAGGCCGCGCGCTGCTCGTCGGAGCCGGCCAGCCGGATCGCCTCGGCGGCGAGCACGGTGCCCCGCCACGGCCCGGGCGCCACCCCGGCGCCGAGCGCCCGGGCGATCACCTGGGCCTCGACCAGGCCGAGCCCGAGACCGTCGTGCTCCTCGGGGACGGTGACGGCCAGCCAGCCCTGCTCGCCGGCGGCGGCCCACAGCGACGCCGGGTTGCCGGCAGTGTCGGCGGTGTCGGCAGCGCCGGCTGTGCCGGTGGCGGTGCCGGCGTCCACCACCTCGCGGACGGCGGCCAGGTCGAACCGCTGCGCCAGGTAGTCGCGCACGGCCCGGTCGAACTCGCGCTGGGTGTCGGTGAGTGCGAAGTACACGGTGACCCCTCTACCGCGGCAGGCCGAGCACGCGCTCGGCGGTGACGTTGCGCTGGACCTGGGACGAGCCGCCCCAGATGGTGACCGAACGGGACCACATGGCCTGGGCGTGCATCGCCCGCAGGTCGGTCACCGGGCCGCCGTCCCACCCGCCCAGGGTGTCGAGGGTGGCGTCGGCGCCGAGGATCTGGTCGTAGACCTCCCAGAGGTCCTGGAACGCCTCCGACCACTGCAGCTTGGTCATCGACGCCTCGAAGCCGAGATCGCGGCCCTGCTCGACCTGGGTGAGCACGTGCATCGAGTGCAGCCGCAGGCACTCCAGCTCGGTGAGCACCCTGGCGAGCTCGTTGCGGACCACCGGATCGGCGTCCCGGCCGAGGGTGCGGGCGACCGCGACGATCTCGTCGTACTGCCTGCGGAACTCGGTGTACTGGGAGATGCCGGACGCGCCGCGCTCGAAGGAGAGCAGCAGCATCGCGGTCCGCCAGCCGTCGCCGATCTCGCCGAGGCAGTCGGTGGCCGGGACCCGGGCGTCGTCGAAGAAGACCTCGCCGAACTCGCTGGCCCCGCTCATCTGCTTCAGCGGCCGTGCGGTGACGCCGGGCTGGTCCATGTCGATCAGCAGCATGCTGATGCCGCGGTGCTTGGCCGATCCGGGCTCGGTGCGGACCAGGGTGAAGATCTTGTCGCCGTGCACGGCGTTGGTGGTCCAGACCTTCTGCCCGTTGACGACGAAGTCGTCACTGCTGCCGTCGCCGTCCCGGACGCCCCGTGTCGACAGTGCCGCCAGGTCGGACCCGGCGCCCGGCTCGGAGAAGCCCTGGCACCAGATCACCTCGTTGCGCAGCAGCGGGCCGATGATCTCCTTCTTCTGCGCGTCGGTGCCGATCGCCATCACGGTCGGCGCGAGGAACGCCAGCCCGAGCGGGTTGACGGTGCGCGGGGCGTGCGCGCGGACGGTCTCCTCGTCGTAGATCGCCTTCATGCCGGGGGTGCCGCCGCGGCCGCCGTACTCGGTCGGCCACTGGATCCCGGCGAAGCCCGCGTCGGCCTTGTCCCGCTCCCAGTCGCGGCGCAGCCGGAAGCTCTCGTCGTCGCCGAGGGACTCCCAGAAGCCGGGCCGGGTCCACTCCTGCGGGATGTGCGCCGAGAGCCAGGAGCGCAGCTCGCTGCGGAACTCCTCCTCGGCGGGGGTGAAGGTCAGGTCCATGTGTCGCACCCGTTCTGCGTTGAGTCGCCGCTGTCCCTCGCCGCAATCTTGCATACCCGCCGGTAACCTGCCACCCCGGCGTGCCGCCATGGCCGGTCCGGTATGCAGCGAGTACCATTCCGGTATGCGCAGCGAGCGGGTGACGGTCACGCTGCCGGCCGAGCTGGTAGCGGAAGCGCGGGACGCGGTGTCCCGCGGATCAGCAGCGAGCCTGTCCGCCTACGTGGCGGAGGCGGTCCAGGCCCGGCAGGACCGGGACCGGTCCCTGGCCACGCTGGCGAGCCTCTACGGCGGCCCGCCGCCGGCCGATGAGCTGGATGCGGCGCGGCGTTCGCTGCGCCCGATCCCGCCCGTGGCCGTCGGCTGAGCCGCGCGATGATCGGCGGACGAGTTCTCGATGCCTCGGCTCTGGCGGCCTTCGCGACCGGTCGCCCCGTCTACATGCGGGCCCTCGTCTGGGCCGCCGTCGAGGAGGGCATCGTGCTCGCGGTGCCCAGCACCGCCCTCGGCCGCGCCTGGTCGATGGTCGACGCCGAGCACCACGCGGCGCTGCAGGTCCTGCTCGGCCTGCCGAACACGGTGATCCACGACCTCTCCCCGGAGAGCGCGCAGGAGGCCGGCCTGCTGCTCGCCTCCCAGGGGCTGGACGACATCGCCACCGGCCAGGTCGTCTCGGCCGCCCGCCGGCGCGGCTGGCCCGCGGTCACCGGCGACCCGGGGACCCTGCGCAAGCTGGACCCGCTGGTCCCGATCGAGGAACTGCCCTGATCCCTTGACCTGACGTCGGCTTCAGGTCGCACGCTCCTCCGGTCAGCCCGCGACGGCCGGAGGTCCGCATGCTCGCCATCGTCCAGCACGACCACGGAGGACCCGAGGTCCTCGTCCCGCGCGAGGTCCCCGATCCCGAGCCCGGCCCGGACCGGGTGCGCATCCGGGTCGAGGTGGCCGGGGTGCACCTGGTGGACACCACGCTGCGCGCCGGCGGCGACCGGGGACCGTTCCCGGCACCCGCCCTGCCCACCGTCCCCGGCCGGGAGGTCGCCGGCGTCGTCGACGCGATCGGGCCGGGCGTCGATCCGGGCCTGCTCGGCACCCGGGTCAGCAGCCATCTCGGCCCGGGCGGGTCCGGCGGGTACGCCGCGGTCGCGGTCGCCGCGGCCGGCGACCTGCACCGGCTGCCGGCCGGTGTCGACGCCGCGGCGGCGGTGGCCGTGCTCGGCACCGGGCGGATGACCGAGGGTCTGCTGGAGCTGGCCCGGCCGCGGGCCGGGGAGACCGCGCTGGTGACCTCCGCGGCCGGCGGGATCGGGACGCTGCTGGTGCAGGCCCTGGCCGCCGACGGCGTGACGGTGCTCGCCGCGGCCGGCTCCGGCCGGGCCGCCGGACCGCTGCCGGACGGGGTGGTCCCGCTGGCCTACGACCGGCCCGGCTGGACCGACGCCGCCCGCAGGCACACCGGGGGCCGCGGCGTCGATCTGGTGTTCGACGGCGTCGGCGGCGACGCCGGCCGCGGTGCGTTCGAGCTGCTGGCCCCCGGCGGCCGGGTGCTGCTGCACGGCTGGTCGGCGGGCACCCCGACGCCGTTCCGGGCCGACGAGCTGTGGGAGCGGGCGCTCACCGTGACCGTGGCGCTCGGGCCGCCGGTCCTCGCCCTGGGGCTGCGCCGGCTCGAGGAGCGGGCGCTCGCCCGGCTCGCCGACGGCCGGTGGTCACCGGTGGTGAGCCGCTACCGGCTGGCCGACGCGGCCCGCGCGCACGCCGACCTGGAGGCCCGGCGGACCCGGGGGAAGGTCGTGCTGGTGCCGTGAACCGGCAGCTCAGCCGGTATTTTCGTCACGAAGCCGGGAACGGAGTGTGGCCAGCTCGCCCTCGGTCAGGCCGTGCTCGTGGAGCCAGCCGACGGGGCCGTCGTACCGCTCGTCGAGCAGCTGCAGGAAGGTCTGCATCACCTCGGCCCGCGGCCGGTGCCGGTCGATCTCCTCGGGGGCCGGCATCGGCTGCCCGGCGGCGGTCGTCCAGCGCCGGAACAGTGCGTCGATCCGGGTCGCCGAGAGCGCGTAGTCGGCGACCACCTCGTCCCGCGGGACGCCGACCGCCGAGCACACCAGCGCGACGAGCACTCCGGTCCGGTCCTTCCCGGCCGCGCAGTGCACCACGGTCGCGCCGGTCTCCCGCTCAGCGATCCGGCGGACCCCGGTCACCACGTTCGCGCCCCGGTCGCCGAGGTAGGCCAGGTAGTGACCGACCATCGGGTCGGCGTCCTCGCCCAGCTCGGGCAGACCGCGCCCGGAGTCGGGGATGAAGCTGAGCCGGTGCACGGTGATCCCGGCACCGGCCAGCGCGCCCGCCCCGCTGATCAGCAGCTCCTCGTCCTTGCGCAGGTCCAGCACCTGCACGACGCCGAGCTCGCCGGTCAGCCGGGCGACGTCGGCCGGGCTGAGCCCCTCCAGGGACTCGGTCCGCAGCAGCACACCCGGCCGCACCCGCCCACCGCCCGCCAGCGGGAGGCCGCCGACGTCACGGGCGTTGGCGAGGCCGTCGAAGGTCAGCCAGCGGTCCGGCACCAGATCCGTCACGGTCACCGAGCCTAGGCAGCCGGACGCGCCTGCGGGAGGCCCCGGCGACCGGGCTCACCGTCCGTGCACCGGCGGCCTGCGCAGCGCGGGCGGCAGCCGGCGCGCGCCGTCGCCCTGGACGGCCGCCGCGTCGTCGGGATTGACCAGCCGGCAGGTCGTCATGGACAGGCAGCCGCAGCCGATGCAGCCGTCCAGGCCGTCGCGCAGCGCGGTCAGCGCCTCGATCTGCTCGTCCAGCCTGCCCCGCCAGGCCTTCGACAGCCGCGACCAGTCGGCGCGGGTCGGCGTCCGCTCGGCGGGCAGCGAGTCCAGCGCGGCCCGCACCTCGTCCAGCCCGATGCCGAGCGAGCGGGCCGCCCGGACGAACGCCAGCCTGCGCAGCACGCTGCGGCGGTACCGGCGCTGCCCGCCCGAGGTGCGGCTCGCCGAGATCAGCCCCTCCCGCTCGTAGTAGCGCAGCGCCGAGTGCGGGAAGCCGCTCCGCTCGACGATCTCGCCGATCGTCAGGAGATCGCCCGACTCCATCTCCTCCACCCCCTCCGACACCGTCCGACTCCCGGTCCGATCCTGAAGCTCAGTTCACCATCATGCCGTTCGTCGCGCTCCGGCCACCTGCGGCGACATCCGCCCGTCGGTGCGGACCGGCCGTCCGCCGGGTTGCCCCGCAGCCGCCCTCAAGATCGATTTCTCGGTGAGCGGTGCCTGCGGCGCGGCGACCGACACCCCCGGGGCTGGACCTGCCGGGCGGACCCCTCTACGGTGATCCGTAAGTCATCACGGTCCGATCACGAGCGGGCCAGGAGCCGGAATCCCCGACCGGCTCGCCCGGGACCCCCGACCCGGCCGCTCGGTGCTCGGTGCCGTCCGTTGATCGTGAAAGGGCAACCCTTGCCAGGACACCGCTCCCCCGGTGGCCGCCGCGTGTTCCCCCGACCCGTGGCGACCCATCCCGCAGTGACAGCAACACCCGGTGCCCGCACCGTCCGCTCCCCCGGGGCCGCACACGCGGCCCGCCGTGCCGGGACCGCGACAGCGGCCACCGGCGCCGCCTTCGGCGTGCTCGCCTCCGGCGCGTTCGCCACGATCGTCCCGACCACGCTGGACGGGACGGCCACCGAGGCCGAGGCCGAGGAGTCGACCACCGCGACGACCCTCGCCGCGTACTCGGCGACGATCCCGTCCGCGACGGCGACCTCCGACGGCAGCCCGTCCGGGTACTTCAGCCCGGTCTCGTTCGAGCACTCCGGTGCCGCCACCGGTGCGCTGCAGGCGGCCGCCCCGGCCGACGACGGCGACATCGCCTCGATGGGCAAGGCCCGCGAGATCGCCGACCGGATCGCCGAGGAGCACCGCCTGGCGGCCGAGGCACAGGCCCAGCGCGAGGCCGAGCAGGCCCGGCTCCAGGAGCTGATCGCGCAAGGCGGCGTGGACGCCTGGATCGCCGAGGCGCTCGACCACATGGGCCTGTCGCAGTCCTACGCGACCGGGCTCAAGCGGATCATCATGAAGGAGTCCAACGGCGATCCCAGCGCGATCAACAACTGGGACTCCAACGCCCTGCGTGGCACCCCCTCGGAAGGCCTGATGCAGGTCATCCCGTCAACGTTCGCGGCGTACGTGCACCCGGACTTCGCGCACGAGGACATCACCCACCCGATCGCGAACATCACCGCCGGTGTCCGGTACATGATCGACCGGTACGGCATCGACACCCTCGCGGCGGGCGGCCGGACCGGCGCGAACGGCGGGTACATCGGCTACTGACCGGCGACTCACCCCATCGGGGTGGCGTGTCGTTCCGGGCCACGACTGTGACGGCGGTCGGCAGGGGGAACCTGCCGACCGCCTTTCCCGTTGTGGAAAGTAATATCTGCTTTAACGTCCGTGGCCGAGAGGAGCTCCCCGCTCGTGACCTCCCCCGGTGGAGCGCACGCCCGCACCGGCGCCGCCACGAGCGGCGGCGGTTCGGGGTCCCGGTTCCGGCCCGAGCTCCAGGGACTGCGCGCACTCGCGGTCCTCCTGGTCGTCGTCTACCACATCTGGTTCGATCGCGTCTCCGGCGGCGTGGACGTCTTCTTCCTGATCACCGGATTCCTCATCGTCGGCGGGCTGTACCGCGCGGCCGGCCGCGGCGGGATCGACCTGCTCGCGACCTGGCGGCGGCAGATGTCCCGGCTGCTCCCCGCCATCACCGTGGTGCTGGGCACCGGAATCGCGGCCGGCGCGTTCCTGCTCCCGGAGAGCCGGTGGCTGCCCACGGTCCGGGAGACCGTCGCGTCGCTGCTGTTCGTGCAGAACTGGGAGCTGGCGAACAACGCCGTCGACTACGCCGCCATGAACAACGCGGCGAGCATGGTGCAGCACTTCTGGTCGCTGTCCATCCAGGGCCAGTTCTACCTCGTCGCGCCCCTGCTGGTGGCCGGTGTCGCGGTCGCCGCCCGGCGGGACGGCGCCGACCTGCACGCCCGGCTGACCGGCACGCTGGTCGTCGTCGGCGGGGCGTCGCTGGCGTACTCGGTGTACCTGACGCTGGTCAACCAGCCGCTCGCCTACTTCCACTCGCTGACCCGGCTCTGGGAGTTCGCGCTCGGCGGCCTGCTCGCGCTGTGGATCTCCCGGATCGAGGACCGGCCGGAACTCACCCCGCCCGCGCGGGCCGCGCTCGGCTGGTTCGGCGTCATCGCGCTGGTGTCCTGCGGCGTGCTGCTGCAGGTGGACCGGGCGTTCCCCGGCTGGGCCGCGCTGTGGCCGACGCTCGCCGCGGCGATGGTGCTCGTCGCCGGGCGCTCCGGGCACCCGCTGGGTGTGGACCGGCTGCTCTCCGGCCCGGTGCTGCGCCGGATCGGCGACATCTCGTTCCCGCTGTACCTGTGGCACTGGCCGATCCTGGTGCTGACGCTGGTGTACACCGGCGCCGACCGGCTCGGGGCGGCCGCGGGCACCGCGGTGATCGCGGCGTCGTTCGTGCTGGCCTGGCTCACCCACCGGTTCGTCGAGCAGCCGATCGCGGCGCTGGACGTGCGGCGGGCGCTGCGCACCGGCGGCGCGCTCGCGCTGGTCGTCCTGCTCGGTGCCGGCGCCTGGTACGGGGTGGCCGCCGCCCGCTCGTCGGTCGAGGTCGACATCGGGTCGCCGACGCACCCCGGGGCGGCCGCGCTGACCGCCGGGGTGCAGTACGCGGGGCTCGGCGGGGAGCCGGGCTCGGCGGTCGCCCTCGCGCCGTCCCTGGTGCAGGCCGGTGACGACTGGAGCTACCGGCGCGGGACCTGGCTGTGCGACCCGATCGAACGGCCCGAGGTGCACCTGTGCACCATCCCGGCGCCCGGCCCGGAACCGGCCGAGCGGCGGATCGCGGTGGTCGGCGACTCGCACGCCCAGCAGTACGTCGCGTCGCTGATGCCGGTCGCCGCCGAGCGGAACTGGGAGATCCTCGGCATGTTCCGCGGCGCCTGCCCGTTCTCGACGACCGCCGAGTCCGAGTGGGCCGAGAACGGCTGCGCCGAGTGGAACGCCGAGGTGGCCGAGGAGCTGGCCGAGCAGCAGCCGGACGCCGTCGTCACGCTCGCCACCCGCGAGGTCCGGCCCGGCCTGACCGAGGTAACCCCGCAGGGCTTCGTGGACGCCTGGAAGAGGATGGACGACGCCGGCGTGTCCGTGGTGGCCGTCCGGGACAACCCGCGGCCGCCGTTCTTCGTGCCGGAGTGCATCGGCCGGGAGGGCAGGCACGCGGAGGAGTGCGGGATGCCCCGCGAGGACGTCTACGCCCCGCTGCCGCCGTACGCACTGCTCCCGGACGTCCCGCCGAACGTCTCGTTCGTCGACACCGCCCCGGCGATCTGCGAGCCGGACTTCTGCCCCAGCGAGATCGGGAACGTGCTCGTCTACATGGACGACAACCACCTGACAGCGACCTATGCCGAGAGCATGGCCCCGCTGTTCGACGAGCACTTCACCCACCGGCTCGGCTGGTGAGGGCTCACGCCGGGCGCACGCTCCGGCCGTCGACGGCGACCACGTCGCCGCGGCGCAGCTGAGCGCCGCGCCGGTACTCCGGCTCGCCGTTCACCGTCACCAGGCCGGACTCGAGCAGCTCGCGGGCGTGCCCGCCGTCCTCGGCGAGGTTCGCCAGCTTGAGGAACTGGCCGATCCGGATCGGCTCGTCGCGGATCGGGACGTCGGCCGGGGTGCTCGGGGGCGTCATGGCCCCCATTCTGGCCGGTTCCCGGGTCCGTAGCATCGACCGGCGTGGCAGACCACTACTTCACGGCCACGCCGGCGGTCGCGAGCCGGCCGGGCGAGGTCCGGCTGCACGCCGACGGCGTGGACCTGACCCTCGCGACCGACACCGGCGTGTTCTCCGGCGGCCGGATCGACCGGGGCACCCGGGTGCTGCTGGACGCGGCGCCGATGCCACCGGTCCGCGGGCCGATGCTGGACGTCGGCTGCGGCTACGGCCCGATCGCGCTCACCCTCGCCGCGCGCCGCAGGCGGCTGCCCGTGTGGGCGGTGGACCTCAACGAGCGGGCGCTGGGCCTCACCCGGGCGAACGCGCAGCGCGCCGGGCTGGGCAACGTGACGGCCTGCCTGCCGGACGAGGTGCCCGCCGATCTGTCGTTCGCCGGGATCTACTCGAACCCGCCGATCCGGTCCGGGAAGCCGGCCCTGCACGCGCTGCTGCTGCGCTGGCTGTCCCGGCTGATGCCGGACGGGCGGGCCTGGCTGGTCGTGGCGAAGAACCTGGGATCGGACTCGCTGCAGCGCTGGCTGGAGCACGATCAGGGGTTCCCGACGATCCGGCTGGTCTCCGAGAAGGGCTACCGGGTGCTGGAGGTCGCGCCGCGCGAGCCGTGAGACGACGAAGGCTCCCGGATCTCTCCGGGGGCCTTCGTATCGTGGTAGCGGGGGTAGGATTCGAACCTACGACCTCTGGGTTATGAGCCCAGCGAGCTACCGAGCTGCTCCACCCCGCGCCGTCCGGAGCCGACCGTCTCGACCTCTGTGGCTCCGTCTGTGTTGTGTCCCCACAGTACCTCGCCGCTCCCGGCGCCCGCACAGGGGGGTCGGTTCCCGGCGCCGGCCCACGCGTGCACCGGATCCGTTGCGCCCGAGCGCATCCGACCCGCACACGACGACGGCCCCCGGGAGCTCCCGGGGGCCGTCGTGTGGTGGTAGCGGGGGCAGGATTCGAACCTGCGACCTCTGGGTTATGAGCCCAGCGAGCTACCGAGCTGCTCCACCCCGCGCCGAACGGAACCGGCCGTGTCGACCGTGTGGCCTCGACCCCGTGGCTCCGTCTGTGTTGTGTTCCCACTGTACACCGCGGGCCCGGGACCCCGTCCACCGGGGTCCCGGGCCCGCCGGGTGCGTGGTGCTCAGCCGCCGGAGTTCTGGAACTGCTCGACCGCGCGGTCCAGCTCGGCCAGCGCGTCGCCCTGGCGGGCGAAGTCACCGGCCTGCTGGGCGGCCCGCAGGTCGTTCAGCGCGTCCCGGATCTCCTGCGCCGCGGTCGCCTGGGCACCGGTCGGTGCGGCGGGCGGCGCCGGGGTCTCCGCGCCATTCGGGTCCGGCGGCTCCTGTTGGGCGGGCTGCTCACCGGTGGTCGGCGCCGCACCGCCCGCCGCGTCACCCGCACCGGCACCGAACACCTCGTCCAGCGCCGCGGACAGGCTGGCGTTGTAGCCGACCCGGCCGCCGTAGCTCACCAGCACGCGGGCGAGCTGCGGATAGGACGAGTCCTGCCCGGCCCGCTCGATGTAGACCGGCTCGACGTAGAGCAGCCCACCGGCCACCGGGAGGGTGAGCAGGTTGCCGTAGTCGATCGTGGTCTGGTTCTGCCGGAGCAGGTTCAGCTCCTGCGAGACCTCCGGCGAGCCCAGGAACTGGGCCTGCACCTGCTGCGGACCCAGCGTCTGGGTCTCGTTGGGCAGCTGGAGCACGGTGATCTGGCCGTAGTTCTCCGGATCGGAGGCGGCCGAGACGTAGGAGGCGAGGAACTGCCGGCGCAGGCTCACCAGCGCGCTGGTGAGCTGGAACGACGCGCCCTCCTGGTTCGGCAGCCCGGCGTAGAGGTAGTACGGCGGCTGCGCGTCCTGCGCACCGCCCTCGGTGCCGCCGGCCGCGGTCGGGTCGGACGGGACGTCCCAGAACGACACCGTCGAGAAGAACTCGCCGGGGTTGTCCACGTGGTAGCGGGTCAGCAGCTCCCGCTGGACCTTGAACTGGTCCTCCGGGTAGCGCAGGTGCACCTCCAGATCCGGGCTGATCTCCGAGCGCGGCGTGACGGTGCCCGGGAACGCGTTCTCCCAGGTCTGCAGCACCGGGTCGGACTCGTCGAAGGCGTAGAGACGCACAGTGCCGTCGTAGGCGTCGACCGTGGCCTTCACCGAGTTGCGCAGGTAGCTGACCGTCTCGTTCGGCAGCTGCTGGCCGGCCGGACCGAGCCGCGAGTCGGCGGTGGCGTCGCCCAGCTCGACCCGCTCGGCGTACGGGTAGTCCCGCAGCGTGGTGTAGCCGTCGACGATCCACTGGATCCGCCCGTCGACCACGGCCGGGTACGGGTCGTTGTCCAGGGTCAGCCAGGGGGCGACGGCCTGCACGCGGTCCCGCGGGTTCCGCACGTACATGATCTTCGACTCGGAGTTGATCGAGCTGTTGAACAGGATGTTCCGCTCGCCGTAGGCCAGCGCGAACACGGCCCGGTTGAACAGCCCGCCGACCGGAACGCCACCGGCGCCGGTGTAGGTGTACTGCGCCTCGTCGGAGTCGTACTCCCGCGGCGGGGTGCCCTCCTCGGCGCCGACGATCGAGTACTGGTTGTCCAGCAGCTCGCCGTAGTAGATCCGCGGCTGGTCGACCGGGATCCGGCCCTGGGTCTGGGTGTCGCTGACGGCGAACAGCGGCAGGCCACCCTGGCCGCCCGCGTCCTCCAGCGCCTCGTTGACCTGGTTCGCCGGCGCGGCCACGAAGCCGTTGCCGTGCGTGTAGACGAGATGCCGGTTGATCCAGTCCTGCTGGTTGCCGACGAGCGCGTTCGCGTCCATCTCGCGGGCCGCGACGACGTAGTCCTGGGTCTCGCCGTCGATCGTGTACCGGTCGATGTCCAGGTTCGGCGCGAAGCCGTAGAAGTTCCGTCGCTGCTGGAGCTGGGTGAACGTCCGGTTCAGCTTGCCCGGGTCGAGCAGCCGGATGTTCGGGATGGTGTCGGTGTCCGCCCGGACCTGCGCCGGTGTCGCCTCGGACTCCCCGGCGTAGGGCACGATGTTGACGTTGTCCGGGCCGATGCCGAACGCGTCCCGGGTCGCCGCGATGTTCCGTTCGATCGATGGCGCCTCGCGCTCGTTCGCGTTCGGTGCGACCACGAACTGCTGCAGCACCAGCGGGAACGCCGTGCCGACCAGGATCGACGAGATCACCAGGATGACCACGGCGACGGCCGGGATCTGCAGGTTCTGCCGGAACGCGGCGACGAAGAACGCCAGCGCGCACACAACAGCGATGATCAGCAGGATGAGCTTCGCCGGGAGCACCGCGTTCAGGTCGGTGTAGGTCGCCCCGTAGAACGTCTGCGAGTTCCGGTTCGACCACAGCAGGTCGTACCGGTCGAACCAGTAGGCGACCGCCTTGAGCAGCACGAACACGCCGGCCAGCACGGCCAGCTGGGCCCGGGCGGCGGTGGAGACGAAGCCGGACCGGCCGGTCAACCGGATGCCGCCGAAGATGTAGTGGGTGACCAGCGCCAGCACGAAGCACAGCGCGATCGCGACGAACAGCCAGTTCAGCGCCATCCGCATGAACGGCAGGGTGAACGCGTAGAACGCGATGTCGTTGCCGAACTCCGGATCCACCTGCCCGAACGGCGTGCCGTGCAGGAACATCTGCACGGTCTGCCACTGCACCGGCGCGGCCAGGCCGGCGATCAGGCCGATCGCGACCGGCACCCCGACGGCGAACAGCCGGAGCCGCTGGATGATCGTCGTGCGGTAGCGGGCGACCGGGTCCTCCGGGCCGGAGACCGGGACGAACACCGGGCGGTACCGGTAGGCCAGCCACAGGGTCAGCGCGACCAGACCGCCGACCACCAGGCCGACGACGCCGAACAGCACGATCTGGGTGAACAGCCGAGTGAGCTGCACGCTCCGGAAGCCGACCTCACCGAACCACAGGTAGTCGACATAGAAGTTCAGCAGCCGCGAGCCACCGAGCAGAAGCACTACGAGGACGCCCGCGGCGGCCAGCAGGATCCGGGTTCGGCGGGTCAGCGACGGCGCTCCCACAGGGGGCCGCATGGACGACACGGGCACGCTCCACAGCTCGGGTACGACATCGCAGAGATCGGCCGGCGGGGAGCGACGGCAGGTTCTCCGACTGTCAACTCTACGGCGACGGCGTGAGTTCCCGGTTGAGCCCCGGCGGTTCCGCCATCCCACCACGGAAACGACAGTTCGGACAGGCCGCCCGGCACCCAGCCGCGTCCCGGACCGATCACGACCGTAAGGTGCGCGCGTGGGCCTTCGATCATCGACGTGGGTGACGGCACTGCTGGTGCTGCTGGGTCTCACCGTCGTCGGATCGGTGCTGCCCGCACCGGTCGTCGCGCTGGGTCCCGGCCCGACGTTCGACACCCTCGGCGACGTCGACGGCACCCCGGTGGTGTCCGCACAGGGGCTGCCGACCTACCCCACCGAGGGGCACCTCAACATGACCACCGTCGGCGTCACCGACGGGATCACCACGATCCGGGCGCTCGGGCTCTGGGCGTCCGGGACGCACCGGCTCGCGCCGCGGTCCTCGCTCTACCCGCCCGGGCGCAGCACCGACGAGGTCACCGCCGAGAACCAGCAGGAGTTCGACGGCTCGATCGCGAACGCCGAGGCCGCCGCGCTCAACCACCTCGGGCTGCCCACCCGGGTGACGGTCGGCGCGCTCACCGACGACTCCCCCTCCGCCGGGGTGCTGGAGGTGGGCGACGAGATCCGCGGCGTCGGCGGCGCCCCGGTCGCCTCGGTCCAGGCGCTGCTCGACGCGCTCGGCACCGCACACCCCGGCGAGCCGCTGGAGCTCACGGTGTCCCGCGACGGCGCCGCCCCGCGCGAGGTGACCGTCACCCCGGCGCCGCACCCCGAGGCCCCGGAGCGCGCGTTCCTCGGCATCACCCCGGCGACGACGCCCGCCGACGGGCAGCGGCTGTCGATCACCCTCGGCGACGTCGGCGGGCCGTCCGCCGGGCTGATGTTCAGCCTGGCACTGGTGGACAAGCTGACGCCGGGCCCGCTCACCGGCGGCCGGTTCGTCGCCGGGACGGGCACCATCAACGCCGAGGGCGACGTCGGCCCGATCAGCGGCATCCGGTTCAAGATGATCAAGGCGCAGGAGGTCGGTGCGGAGACCTTCCTGATCCCGGCCGCGAACTGCGCCGAGGCCGCCGCGGACGCCCCCGAGGGCCTGCAGCTGGTCCGGGTCGGCACGCTCGACGAGGCCGTCGCCGCGCTGGAGACGATGGACGCCGGTGGCACGCCGCCGTCCTGCACGGAGTAGGCCCCTGCACGGAACAGCTCCTGCACGGAACGGCCGGAACCGGTTCGCCGCCCGCGAACAGGCCCGGCGACCTGTGCCGACACCGGATCACGGTGCCGCGGGCGGAGGCGTCGGACACCCCGTCCCGCGTACGGTGGGACGCATGAGCGACATCCCGTTCGGCTTCGGCCCCGCCGACCGTGACCGTGACAAGGACGAGGAGGGGCGCGGCCCCGACTCCTCCGCCGGCTCCGGTGACGGGTCCGGCGGCGAGCAGGAGGGACCGCCGGATCCGTTCGGCTTCGGGTCGCACCCGGCGTCCGGGGACACCCCGGCCGGCCAGCAGCAGAACCCGTTCGCGGCGTTCGGCACGGGCGGGCTGCCGGGCATGCCCGGGATGCCGGGCGGCGCGGGCGGCAACTTCGACATGAGCCAGCTCGGGCAGATGCTGTCCCAGCTCGGCCAGATGCTCAGCCACGCGGGCACCGGGTCCGGCGACGGCGGGCCGGTCAACTACGACCTCGCCGCCCAGCTCGCCACCCAGCAGCTCGCGCAGACGACGTCGTCGCTCACCGACGACCAGCGCACCGCCGTGACCGAGGCCGTCCGGCTCGCCGAGCTGTGGCTGGACCCGGCCACCGAGTTCCCGTCCGCGGGCGGCGAGGTCAAGGCGTGGACGCCCAGCGACTGGGTGCGCGCGGGCATGCCCACCTGGAAGCGGCTGTGCGACCCGGTCGCGCGCCGGCTGTCCGCGGCCTGGGTCGAGGGCCTGCCCGAGGAGGTCCGCAGCGCGGCGGGCCCGATGCTGGCGATGCTCGGCCAGATGGGCGGGATGGCGTTCGGCAGCCAGCTCGGCCAGGGTCTCGCGCAGCTCGGCAAGGAGGTGCTCACCTCCACCGAGCTGGGCATCCCGGTCGGCCCGGAGCGCACCGCGGCGCTGCTGCCGGAGGCGATCGCCCGGTTCACCGAGGGCCTGGACCGCCCGGCCGGCGAGGTGACCCTCTACCTGGCCGCCCGCGAGGCCGCCCACCAGCGGCTGTTCACCCACGTGCACTGGCTCCGCGAGCGGCTGCTCGGCGCGGTCGAGGACTACGCCCGCGGCATCACCGTCGACACCTCCCGGATCGAGGAGCTCGCCCAGGGCATCGACCCGTCGAACCCGGAGTCGATCCAGGAGGCCATGCAGTCCGGCATGTTCGAGCCGGAGGACACCCCGCAGCAGAAGGCCGCGCTGGCCCGGCTGGAGACGCTGCTCGCGCTCGTCGAGGGGTGGGTGGACACCGTCGTGGCGGAGGCGCTCGACGAGCGGCTGCCCGGCGCCGGCGCGCTGCGCGAGACGATGCGCCGCCGGCGCGCCTCGGGCGGTCCGGCCGAGCAGGCGTTCGCGACGATCGTCGGGCTGGAGCTGCGGCCGCGCAAGCTGCGGGCCGCGTCCGAGCTGTGGCAGCTGCTGCGCGACGAGCGCGGGATCGACGGCCGGGACGCGGTCTGGGCGCACCCGGACCTGATCCCGTCGGCGGACGACCTGGACGACCCGGCCGCGTTCGTCCGCGGTGGCTCCGGTGGTGGGGTGCCGGACGACCCGATCGCCGAGCTGGAGCGGCAGATGGCCGAGGACGCGCGGACGGAGCAGGACCCGTCCGGCGGCTCCGACGCGTCCGGCTCGACCGATGATCCTGGCGACTCCGACGCGTCCGGCTCGTCCGACGGCGACGAGGGGCCGCGCGACTCCTGAACCGCTCCGGCTCAGCCGCCCGCGGCGGCCGCCGGGGGGTCCTGGAGCGCGACCGCAGGCGCGTCGTCGGCGGGCTCCGGGGACGCGTCGGCCGTCGCCGGGTCGCCGTCCACCCCGGTGATCCCGAGCGACGCGGCGGCGTTGAGCCCCTCCAGGTAGCCGATCGCCCGCTCGGTGCGCGGGTAGCGGTACACCCACGACCAGAAGACCTGGTCGTGTGCGGCGGACAGCAGGTGCCCGAGCTCGTGCACCAGGACGTAGTCGACGACCCAGCCGGGGGCGTCCCGGAGCCGCTCGCTGATCCGGATGGTGCGGTCGTCGGGCGTGCAGGACGCCCAGCGGGTCCGCATCGTCGGGACCCAGCGGACCGACACCGGCATCGCGCGGCCCTCCAGCCAGCGCGCCGACAGCTCGTTCGCCCGGCGCAGCAGGGCCTCGTCGCCGCGGCGGCCCGGTGAGCGCCGCCGTGCCTCGCTGGCCTCGATCCGTTTGACCATCTCGGCGACCCAGTCGCGTTCCTGCTCGGCGGACATCCAGCCGGGGATGAACACGACGACGCGATCGCCCTCGCGGCGCGCACTGACCATCCGCTTCCGGCGGGCGCTGCGTCGGACCTCGACCGGGGAGCTCGCCATGGGACAAGAGTAAGCCGACCTGACATCCGATGTGAGCCGCCGGTACGGGCCGATCCGGCCGGTTGCCGGCTCCGGACGACGGGCCGGCCGCGTCGTCCCGTCCTCCCCCGGCCGGACCGCGCGGCGGAACCGGCCCCGGCGCCCTGTGTGCTGCCCCGTGTGCTTCTGCGAACGCCGGCCGGATTCCGCCACGCGCACCCGGCCGGACCCGCCACCGTGGGCCGATGAGCGAACTCCCGCGCCGGCTGGCGCTCGCACCGCATCACGCCGTCGTGGCGACCGGACCACGCACCCGCCGGATCGGCGACGGGCCCGCCGGGACCCGGGTGCTCGACGACCTGTCCCCCGCCGTCGCGGCGACGCTGGACCGGCTCGGCGCCGGTCCCCGCACGGTCGCCGAGCTGGAGGCGGCGCTGCCGCCGGGCCGGCGCGCGGCGCTGCTGGTGCTGCTCGGCGCCCTGCTGCGGGCCGGTCTGCTCGCCGACCCGGACGACGGGGACCGGATCCTGCGACGGCGCGGATCGGCTCTGGTGGAGGTCCGCGGGGACTCGGCGCTCGGCAGCGCCGTCGTCGCGGGGCTGGCCCGCAGCGGCGTCGGCCACGTGCTGCCGCGGGTGACCGGGACGGTCGACGGCGCGGACGTCGCCGCCGGGCTCCCCGCCGGGGACGTCCGCCGGGCCCGGGCGCTGCACGACCTGCTCGCCGCCGCGGGTGTCCGGGCCGGGCCGGCCGGGCGGGTCCCGCCCGATCTGGTGGTCCTCGCCGGGGCGCGGGACGCGGCCCCGGACAGCGCGGCCGTCCACCTCGTCGTCACGCTGCGCAACGGACGCGGGGTGGTCGGGCCACTGCTCCTGCCCGGCGGTGGCCCCTGCCCGGAGTGCCGGGACCGCGACCGCGACCCGTCCGCCGCGCTCCCGGCGCCCCGCACGGGCGATCCGCACGTCGTCGCCGCGACCGCCGCGCTGGCCGTCGCCCAGGTTCTCGCCGCGCTGGACGGCCCGGCGGCCGGGAGCCCCCCGCCCGCGTCCTGGCGGACCGAGCTGGAACTCGCCGCGGACCTGGCGTCGATCACCGCCCGTCCGCTCCGCGGACGCCCCGGCTGCCCCTGCGATGCAGCGGCGATGCAGCGGCGATCCGCAGGACGGCACCCATGACAACACCCACCGCGAGGTGCGCTCCGCCCCGCCCCGGGTGGACAATCGTGGGGTGAGCGACATTCCCCGCCGGACGGCATCGCGTACCGCCAAGCTCGCGGGCATCCCGCTCGGCGTCGCGGGGCGGGCCGCGGCCGGCTTCGGCCGCCGGCTCACCGGTGGCGACCGGGACGAGATCTCGGCGCAGCTCGCCGCGAAGAGCGCCGAGCAGCTGTTCGCGGTGCTCGGCGAGCTCAAGGGCGGCGCCATGAAGTTCGGGCAGGCACTGTCCGTGTTCGAGGCGGCCGTGCCGGACGAGTACGCCGAGCCGTACCGGGAGGCCCTCACCAAGCTGCAGACGGCGGCACCGCCGATGCCGATGGCCGACGTCGACCACATGCTCACCCAGCAGTTCGGCCACTCCTGGCGCTCCCGGTTCACCGAGTTCGACGAGACCCCGGCCGCGTCGGCCAGCATCGGCCAGGTGCACCGCGCCGTGTGGAAGCGCGACGGCCGCGAGGTCGCCGTCAAGGTGCAGTACCCGGGCGCCGAGGAGGCCCTGCGGTCGGACCTGCGCCAGCTCGGTCGAATGAGCCGGATCCTGCAGCCGCTGGTCCCCGGGATGGAGATCAAGCCCCTGGTCAACGAGCTCCGCGAGCGGATGGAGGAGGAGCTCGACTACCGCGACGAGGCCGGCTACCAGCGCGAGTTCGCCGCCTTCTTCGCCGACGACCCGGACGTCAAGGTCCCGCGGGTGGTCGGGTCCGCCCCCAAGGCCGTCATCACCGAGTGGGTCGAGGCCCGCAGGCTGTCCTCGGTCATCCGGGACGGCACCCGGGAGGAGCGCGACCACGCCGGCGAGCGGCTCGCCCGGTTCCACTACTCGGCCCCGGACCGCACGCACCTGCTGCACGCCGACCCGCACCCGGGCAACTTCGGCATTCTCGACGACGGCCGGTTGCTGGTGCTGGACTTCGGCGCGGTCGCCCGGATGCCGGACGGCATGCCGCCCGAGCTGGTGGCGATGACCAAGTACGCGCTGGAGGGACGCGGCGCCGAGCTGATGACGCTGATGCGCTCCGCCGGGTTCGTCCGCGACGGCGCCCGGATCGACCAGGAGCAGATCCTCGGCTACCTGGCGCCGTTCACAGAGCCGCTGGAGAACGACGAGTTCCACTTCAGCCGGCGCTGGATCCAGTCGCAGGCCGAGCGGGTCGGTGACCTCCGCAGCCCGGAGGCCGCGATCGGGCGGTCGCTGAACCTGCCGCCGCGCTTCCTGCTGGTGCACCGGGTGACGATGGGGACGCTCGGCATCCTCTGCCAGCTCGACGCCCGGGTGCGGCTGCGGGAGATCGTCGAGCACTGGCAGCCGGAGATGTTCGAGGGGCCGGCGGCCTCCTGACCGGCGCGGGCGCGGCCGCTGACCGCGGCCGCGCCGTCACCGGGACCGCAGCCCGGCCACGGTCCGCTCGAGCGCGGCCTGCGCCGCGTCCCGGTCGGCGTCGGTCGTCCCGGGCCCGGCGAGCCACATCGCGAGCTCATTCATCGCCCCGGACAGCAGCCTGGCCAGCGGCTCGATCGGCTGCGGCGCCAGGTCGCCGTGCTGCACCAGCGCCCGCAGCGCCGCGGCGAGATGGCGGCCGGAGGTGCGCTCGTCGAGCTCCCGCCAGGCCGGCCAGCCGAGCACGGCAGGCCCGTCGACCAGCATGATCCGGGCCGCGGCCGGGCCGGTGCTGGCCTCGATGAAGGCCCGGCAGCCGGCCAGCAGCTGCTGCCACGGGTCGTCCGGGTGCCCGCGGGCCGCGTCGAGCACCCGTTCGGCGACCCGTTCCTGCACCCGTTCCAGGACGGCCGCGAAGAGCGCCGCCTTCCCGTCGAACTGGTGGTAGAGCGCGCCCTTGGTGACACCGGCGCCGCCGACGACCGCCGGCAGCCCGACCGCGCCGTAGCCGTCCCGCGCGAAGAGCCGCTCCGCCTCGTCGAGCAGTGCCCGCCGGGTCCGCTCCCGCTGCTCGGCCCGCACACCCATGCCGTCTCCCGTCGTTGACATACCGATGGTACGTCAGTAGCTTTTAACATACCAACGGTACGTCAATCTCGGGAGGAACCGTGCTGACCAGCTGCTACCCCGTACTCGCCACCGACGACGTCCCCGCCGCGCGGGCGTTCTGGACCGGCCCGATGGGCTTCGGGATCACCTTCGACGCCGACTGGTACGTGAGCCTGCGACGCGAGGGCCACGAGATCGCGGTGCTCGACCGCGACCATCCGACGATCCCCGAGGCGTACCGCGGGAGATCGGCGGCGGGCGTGTTGGTGAACCTGGAGGTGGACGACGTCGACGCCGAGTGGACGCGGCTGGTCGTGCAGGGCGGTCTGCCGGTGGCGCTGGAGCTGCGCGACGAGGACTTCGGGCAGCGGCACTTCATCGTCGCCGGGCCGGACGGGGCGCTCGTCGACGTGATCACCGAGATCCCGCCGTCACCGGAGTTCGCCGGTGCCTTCGCCGAGGGCGGCTCGTCGGGCTGACCGGCGGCACCACGGCCGGCACGCGCGCCGTCCGGGCGCCTCGTGCCGGGCCGGCGCAGCGCCGCCCCGGTCCCGCCGCCCGGAGAACACGACGCCGCCCCGCCCGGAACCGGTCCGGGCGGGGCGGTGTCATGTGTCGCGGCCATGTGTCGCGGCCATGTGTCGCGGCCGTGCGTATCGGCCGTGTCTCTCCAGGGATCAGGTCACGCGGGCACGGGCCCGGGCCCGCTCGGCGCGGGCGGAGACCCAGTTCGCGAGCCGGGTCCAGCGCCGGGCCGCGCACAGCCGCCGGGCCAGCCGGTACTCCGCGGCCTCCCGTTGCGCCTCCTGCTGATGGGATCTCGCCAGTGCTTCATGGATGAGCGTCATTGCGTTCTCCGGGTTCACGAGGTGATCGGTGTGCTCGGCGTGGGTGGTCGGTCGCTCGGCAGGCACCGTCGGTGCGGTCATCAGGTGGCTCATCTCGGTCGTCTCCTCGTCGGTCGGAATCTGTCGGGTTCTGTCAGGGATCTGCCGAGGCCCACGGCCGGCGCTCGGGGCCGGTCGGGGTCGGTCTCAGCAGCCCGCGGCCAGCGCGTAGGCGCGGTCGCGCTCCAGGTCGGCCTTGCGGGGACGGCCACGCGGCCGCTTGCGCGGGATCACCCGGCCGCGGTCGAAGATCTCGCCGCCCCACACCCCCCACGGCTCGCCGCGGGCCAGCGCGCCGGACAGGCAGGCGTCCCGCACCGGGCAGCCGGTGCAGAGCGCCTTCGCCTGCTCCAGCTCGGTCGGCGACTCGGCGAACCACAGGTCCGCGTCGCCGTTGCGGCAGGGCAGTGCCGACCACTGCCCGGCTGCTCCGATCACCTCGGCGGGCGGATGCCCGCCCGCGGGTGACGAGCAGCCGCCACCGCTCTCGGCCTGGATCACTCCGCCGTCACACGGAGCGGATCTCACGTACACGATCGACCTCCTCGATCGAACTTCTCGGACGGTTGTCGGACCTGCGTTCTGCACAGATCTGCTTTCCTCGGGACGGACATGCGGACAAAAAAATCGGGGCCGTGGAACCCGTGTGCGTGGGTTCCGCGGCCCCGATCGGGACTCGGCGCGAGCGCTGAGGGTCAGGTTCCCCCTCGGCGCCCGGGAACGGACGCTGATGTGGACTTGTCATCGACGGTCGGACCGAAGTCCATGGCGATCACGGTGACCTTGCCGACCGGCTGGACGTAGACGTCTTCCCGGGTACGGAACGGGCCACCGACGACCTCGGTCCGCTGCCAGGAACGCTCGCCGAGCGTCGCGTGCGCGACGCGGTGCGGGACGGTGCTCGCGGGCGGGCACGGCAGGGCGGGGCCGGTCCGGATGATCAGATCGAAGTCGTTCATCCCGGCCACCTCCTCCATGTCTCCGTGTCGCAGTGCCTGCGGCGTGTCCGCGCGGTGCGGTCTCCCGCACGGCGCATGTCTCGGTGGAGTGATGTGCTCCACTCGGTGCAGTCGACACTAGAAGTGCCGTGCACAGGGGTGCAACCGGTTTTCCCGAACTCTCTCCGGAAGTTCACGAGGGGCTGACCGAAGAGGGGTCCGGCTACCGCTCGGCGAGCAGGGCCAGCACTGCGTCGCCGTACCGGTCGAGCTTGGCCGCCCCGATCCCCGGGATGCCGACGAGGGCCGCGGGATCGGCCGGACGCTGCTCGGCGATCGCGGTCAGCGTCGCGTCGGTGAGCACGACGAACGCCGGCACGTCCTGCTGCTTGGCCTCCCCGGCCCGCCACTGCTTGAGCCGGTCCAGCAGCTCGAGATCGACGTCGGACGGGCAGTCGTCGCAGCGCATCAGCTTGGTCGCGGTGCCACCGAACAGGGGTGTGCCGCACACCCGGCAGCGGGGACGCGCGCCGCCCGGGCGGCGCTCGCCCGCCACCCGCGACGCCGGGTGCGAGTCCGGGATCAGCCCGTACAGGAACCGGGACCGCCGCCGCTTCGGCCCGCGCCCGGACGCCCGGGACAGCGACCAGGACATCGACAGCACCCGCCGGGCGCGGGTGATCCCGACGTAGAACAGCCTGCGCTCCTCCTCGATCGCGTGCTCGTCGTCGCCGGCGTGGCCGATCGGGAGGGTCCCGTCGGCCAGCCCGACCAGGAACACCGCATCCCACTCCAGGCCCTTCGCGGCGTGCAGCGACGCCAGCGTGACGCCCTGCACGACGGGTGCCTGAGCGGAGTCCGCGCGGGTGTCCAGCTCGGCGCACAGCCGGGCCAGGTCGGCGTCCGGTTCGGCGGCGGCGAGCTCCTCGGCGACGCCGACCAGCGCCAGCAGGGACTCCCACTGGGCGCGCAGGGTGGCGCCCTTCGGCGGCTCGTCGCTGAGCCCGGCGCGGGCGCCGAGCACGGCGCGGGTCACGTCGACGAGATCGGTGCCGGGCCGCTGCTCCGGCGCGGCGGAGCGCAGCGCGACCATCGCCCGGCGGATCTCCGGGCGGGCGAAGAACCGCTCGCCGCCGCGCACCTGGTACGGCACGCCGGCGTCGGACAGCGCCTGCTCGAACGCCTCGGACTGGGCATTGATCCGGAACAGCACCGCGATCTCGGAGGCGGGCGTGCCGTCGCGGAGCAAGGTGAGGATCCGGCCGGCGACCGCGGCGGCCTCGGCCGGCTCGTCGTCGTGCTCGGAGAAGTCCGGGTCCGGCCCGGGCGGGAGCTGCCCGACCAGCTGCAGCCGGGACCCGGCCGGCCGGTGCCGGGCGGCGCCGATCAGCTGGTTCGCGCAGGAGACGATCTGCGGGGTGGACCGGTAGTCGCGCTGCAGCCGGACGACGGCGGCGCCGGGGAACCGGCGCGGGAACTCCAGCAGGTAGCGCGGCGAGGCCCCGGCGAAGGTGTAGATCGTCTGGTTGGCGTCGCCGACGACGGTCAGGTCGTCCCGGTCGCCGAGCCAGGCGTCGAGCAGCCGCTGCTGCAGCGGCGTGACGTCCTGGTACTCGTCGACGACGAAGCAGCGGTAGCGGGAGCGGAACTCCTCGGCGACCCCGGCGTGCTCCTCCAGGGCGACGGCGGTGTGCAGCAGCAGATCGTCGAAGTCGAGCGCCTGCGCGGCGTTCTTGAGCTCCTCGTACCCCGCGTAGACCTGCGCGACCTGCGCGGCGGAACCGGGGACGTCGCGCTTGCGCCGGGCCGCCTCGGCCGGGTAGTCGACCGGGGCGATCAACGACGACTTGGCCCACTCGATCTCCGAGGACAGGTCGCGCAACGCATCCGAGTCGGTGCCCACCCCGGTGCGGGCGGCGGCCTGGCCGACCAGCCGGAACTTGCCGTCGAGCAGCGGCCACGGCTGCCCGCCGACCACCTGCGGCCAGAAGTAGCGCAGCTGCCGCAGCGCCGCGGCGTGGAAGGTGCGGGCCTGCACGCCCGGGGCGTCCAGCCCGCGCAGCCGGGTGCGCAGCTCCCCCGCGGCGCGCGCGGTGAAGGTGACGGCGAGGACCTGGCCCGCGGCGACGTGGCCCTGCCCGACCAGGTGCGCGATCCGCCGGGTGATCGTGCGGGTCTTGCCGGTGCCGGCGCCGGCCAGGACGCAGACCGGGCCGCGCGGCGCGGTGACGGCGGCCCGCTGATCGGGGTCCAGCCCGTCCGCACTCTCCGGGACCTGTCCTGTGCGGGCGGGGCGGGGGAAGGTTCGGGACGGCACGTGCCCATCCTGACACCCGGCTCCGACACTTCCGCCGGACCCGCCCGTGGGTGTCGGCGCGGTCGCTCGCGCGGGGTGCGGCGGGATGTGGGGGTGGGGCCGCGGGCGCCGAGGGCGCGAGGTCCCGGGGGACGCGCGGGATCCCCGGATCGCGCTGGACCGAGGAGGTCGCGCGCGTGGTCGAGGAAGTCTCACTCGGGATCGGGGCGGTCGGCAGGGTCGAGGTGGTCGCGCACGGCTCGGGGCGGCCGCGCAAGGTCGGGGCGGTCGAGCGCGGATCTGCGGCGGTCGCGTCGGCTCGTGGCCTCGGCCGGTGGGGTTCGCGCAGACCGGCCGCGCGACGTCCGCGCGCATCGGCCCACAGCGGGTCGCGCACCATCCGGACGAGGTCGGGATCCGGGCGGTCGCGGAGCCGGAGGCCGCTGCGTCGGACACCGGGCCGCGGGGTCGGGGACGCGAGCGCTGGGAATCCGGGCCGGAGCCGGCGATGTTGCAGGGCAAGACCGGTGCCGAGTGAGCCCGCGGACTCGGTCAGGGCGGTGGGGCGGACTCGCTGATCGTGCCGGCCGCGATCCGGCGCAGCTCCTCGACGTGCGCGTCGAAGGCGGCCCGCCCGCTGCGGGTCTGCGCGATCCAGGTGAGCCGGCGGGCGTCGGACCGGGTCGCCGAGCGGGACTTCGTGGTGGTCGCGTAGCCCGCCTCGACCAGGATCCGCAGATGCTTGGACAGCGTGGCGTCGGTGATCCCGAGGGTGTCCCGGAGCACCGCGAAGTCGATCTGCTCGACGTGCCGCAGCAGCCCGCTGATCCGGAGCCGCACGGGGGCGTGGATGGTGTCGTCGAAACCGAGCTCGGCCGATTCGTTCCGATCAGGCTCCACGGCGCAGGTTCTCCATGGTCAGACGCTCGAACGCGACGTTGGCCCAGTACACGACGCCGAAGCAGACGACCGCCGGGGCCAGCGCCCACCACGGTGACAGCGATGCCACCAGCCCCAGCGAGACGACGAGGAGCACCAGCACCGCCACGCAGGCGACGGCGAACACGGCCCATCCCCGGCCGCCCACGGAGCGCGGACGGATGCCGGTGATCCGCCGGTGCAGCCACAGCAGCACCAGGAGCACGAGCGCCAGGACCCACACCGCCGGCGCGCGGACGGGCTCACCGAACGCGGGCACCAGCACGTACCACGCCGCCGCCAGCGCGAACGCGGCGTGCAACCAGGCCGGCGCGACGATCCGGCCGGCGAGCGCGGCACGGTCGGACTCCAGGTCCCGCAACGCGTCACGGGCGACCGATTCGTTTTCCATAGCGGCAACCAAATCATGTGCCATGTCGGCAAGTCAAGTGTGTTGCCGGATCGGAAAGAGATGGCGCCGGGAAGATCCGCGGGTCGCGGGCCGTTGCACCGGTCATGGCGGACCTGACCATGTACACGACCAGCTGGTGCGGCTTCTGCCGCCGGCTGAAGCTCCAGCTCGACGAGGCCGGCATCGGCTACCGGGAGATCGACATCGAGCGCGAGCCGGATGCCGTCGCGTTCGTCGAGCAGGCCAACGGCGGGAACCGCACCGTCCCGACCGTCGTGTTCCCCGACGAGTCGGTGGCGACCAACCCGAGCTTCGCCGAGGTCAGGCAGCGCCTCGGCGTCTGATCCCGGCCACCGGGGAGGGCACGGCGGAGAAGACACGCCGGCGAGCGCACGGCGGCCCGGGCACTGCCCGGGCCGCCGTCGTGCGTCGGCGGGTCAGTCCCCGGCCGCCGCCCAGGACTCCAGCATGGTGCGGGCGATCGAGACCGTGCCCGGCAGCATGACGACCGGGTCGGTGTCGGTACCGGCCGCGTCGTCGTCGCGGCTGCCCCAGTCCCCGCGGGCGAGCGCGGCCCGCAGGTGCGCGCGGGTGATCCAGAGTGCCTCGGCGATCTCGCCCTCGGCCGGCTGCAGCGGGGCCTCCGGATCGCCGATGGCGTGGAAGCCGACCATCAGCGACCGTGGGAACGGCCACGCCTGGCTGCCCAGGTAGCGGACGTCGGTGACCTCGATCCCGACCTCCTCGGCGATCTCCCGCTGCACGCACGCCTCCAGCGACTCGCCGGACTCGACGAAGCCGGCGAGCACCGAGTAGCGGCCGACCGGCCAGACCGGCTGCCGGGCGAGCAGGACCCGGTCGGCGCCGTCGTGCACCAGGCAGATGATCGCCGGGTCGGTGCGCGGGTACTCCTCGTGCCCGTTCTCGCAGCGGCGGGCCCAGCCGGCGCTCTGCGGACGGGTGCGGGTGCCGTCGACGGCGCAGAACCGGGACCGGTCGTGCCAGTTCAGGGTGGCGACCGCGCCGGTGAGGAGCCCGGAGCCGAGCGGGTCGAGGAACGCCCCGGCCGCCCGCAGGTCGGTCCACTCCCCCGGCCCGCCCGCGAACACGTCGCTGTCGGCGGTCTTCGCGGAGCCGATCCGCACCGCCCAGTACGGGACGCCGTCGGCCTCCCCGAGCAGGACGGCCTCCTCGGGGGGCTCCGGGGCGATGTCGGAGCCGGTGCGGGTGCGGACCCGGCCGTTGCGGCCGGCGGCGGCGTCCCAGGCGGCGGCGTCGCCCTCGCGGAACTCGCGGGCCGGGTCGACCTGCCAGTCGACCGGGGTGCGCCCGGACTCGTCGATGACGACCACCCGGGCCTTCGGCCAGGAGTCGCGCACGTAGTCCGGGTCGAGCCGCAGGTTCTCGTCGCGGACCAGCGCGTTGCGGGAGAGCACGGGCTGCTCGAGCAGGGTGAAGTCACCCCGGCGGGAGGCGGCGCCGCTCACCGGAGGCTCACCCCGCCGAGCGCCGCGAGCCGGGAGCCGATCGCCTCGGCGTCGCCGACGACCACACCGGTGAACCGGGCCGGCGCGAACAGCTGCGCGGCCGCCTCGGCGACCTCGTCGACGGTGACCGCCTCCAGTCGTTGCGGGCGGTCCCGGAGCCACTCGACACCGAGCCCGACGGCGTCGAGTGCGGACAGCGTCCCGGCCAGCGCGGACTGGCTGTCCAGCGAGATCAGCAGCGACCCGATCGCGTACCGGCGGGCCGACTCGACCTCCTGCTCGGTGGGCGGGACGGCGATCATCCGGCCCAGCTCGTAGCGGGTCTCGAGGAGCGCGGCCGCGGTGACGTCGGACGCGACGTCGACGTCGAGCCCCAGCACCGCCCCGCCGGGCACGAACTCCTGGCCGGAGTGCGCGCCGTAGGTGTAGCCCTTGTCCTCGCGCACGTTCTCCATCCAGCGCGAGGAGAAGTAGCCGCCGAACACCAGGTTGGCGAGCTGGAACGCGGTGTAGCGCTGGTCGGTGCGGTCCAGGCCGGGCGCGGTGAGCCGGATCTGGGACTGCACCGACCCGGGCCGGTGCACCAGCTCGAGATCGCCGGCGGCGGGCGCGGGCGGCGGCGACAGCCGGCGGGCCGGGTGCGCGCCGGACCAGCCGCCGAGGCGGGCGGTGACCTCGGCGATCGCGGCCTCCGGGTCGATGTCGCCGACCAGCACCAGCCGGGCCCCGCCGGGCACGACGGTGCCGGCGTGCAGCTCCCGCACCCGGTCCGGCGTGATCTCGGCGACCGCGGCCGCGGTGGGCATCTCGGAGACGATCGGATGGTCGCCGAAGCGCTTGCGCATCAGCGCCTCGCGGGCGACCGTGCGCGGCTGCGCCCGGGCCACCGCGATCCGCTCGGCGAGCCGGGAACGCTCGCGGAGCACCTCGTCGTCGGGGTGGGTGGCGCCGGTGAGCACGTCGGCCAGCACGTCGAGCACGACCGGCAGCCCGGACGCCAGCGCGGAGCCGCCGATCTGCAGCCACTCCGGATCGACGCCGACGCCCAGCTCGCCGCCCACGCCGGCCAGCTCGTCGTCGATACCGACCCGGTCCCGGGAGGCGGTGCCGTTCAGCATCGTCTCGGCGACGAGCTCCATCCCGGCGGTCCATCCGGCGTCCGCCGAGTCGGCGGGGGACGCCGCCGGGATCCGCAGCACGGTCTCGACCAGCGGCACCCCCGGCCGGCGGGCGGCGATCACGGTCAGCCCGTTCGGGAGTGTCCCGGTCACGACCTCGGGCAGCGGCACCGGCCTGGTGCGGCCCAGCGCGGGCAGCTCGCGCGGGCCCCGCTCGGTGCGGCCGATCTCCTCGGCACTGCGGTGGGTGCGGACGGCGGTCACGCGGCGGCTCCCTCTCGGTGGTGGGCGGTGCCGTGGCCCCCGGCGGGGCGGGCGGCGCCGGGTGGACGGGTGCGGTGGACGGCGCGGGCTCGCCGGGGCGGCCGGGCGGCGGCGCGGTGCCTCGCCCGGTTCACTCGGCGACCCCGGGCGAGGCCGGTTCGACGGTCAGCACCGCACGGCCCGCGCTGCGCAGCCGCGCGGCCGCGGCCGCGACGTCGGCGGTGCCGAGCGCGGCCAGCCGGGCGGGCAGCTCCAGGGCGAGCTCGGCCCGGCCGTAGAGCAGCTCCCGGGAGCCGAGCCCGAGCATCCGGTACATCACCCGGTCGTCCTCCCGGTGCAGCGCCGCCGTCCAGCGGGCGGACTGGCGGGCCAGCTCGGCGATGTCCGGGCCCTGCTCGGCGAGCCGGTCGAGCTCCTCGTCGACGGCGGCCGTCACCCGGTCCGGGGTGACCTCGGCCGGGTGCACCGCGGTGATCGTGAACGTGTCCGGGTCGCGGGCGTCGAACGGGCCGCCCATCAGCCCGTTGGACGCCGACACGTCGGTCACCGAGCCGTCCCGGTGCACCAGGCGGCGCTGCAGCCGGGCGGCCTCGCCGTCGGTCAGGACGGAGGCCAGCATCGCGTGCGCGAGGTAGCCGTCGGGATCGGTGGTCGGATCCGGCACCCGGTAGCCGAGGGCGAGCGCGGGCAGCGGGGCGTGCGCGTCGGTCACGCTCTGCCGCCGCTCGGTGCCCGGCACCGGCTCGGCGAACGACGGCCGCTGCGGCACCGGGCGGGCCGGGATGTCGCCGAAGTGCCGCTCGACGAGTGCGAGCGTGCCGTCCACCCCGTGCCCGCCGAGGTCACCGTGCACGGTGACCAGCGCGTTCCCCGGGGCGTAGAAGGTGTCGAAGAAGGCCGCCGCGTCGTCCAGGCTCGCCTGTTCGAGCTCGGAGAAGTCGCCGTAGCCGTTGTGCGCGTTGGGGAAGGAGTCGTAGAGGACCGGCGGCAGCAGGATCCACGGGAAGCCGCCGTAGGGGCGGTTGTGGACGTTGAGCCGGATCTCCTCCTTGACGACGTCGACCTGGTTGTGCAGGTTCTCCTCGGTCAGCTTCGGCGCGCGCAGCCGGTCGGCCTCCAGGAACAGCGCCCGGTCCAGCGCGGCGCCGGGCAGCACCTCGAAGTAGTCGGTGTAGTCCTGGTGGGTGGAGCCGTTGAAGATGCCGCCCGCGGACTGCACCTGGCGGAAGTGCTCCAGCTTCTCCAGGCTCTCGCTGCCCTGGAACATCAGGTGCTCGAACAGGTGCGCGAAGCCGGTGCGCCCCTCCGGCTCGGAGCGGAACCCGACGTCGACGTGCACCGCGACGCCGACCGCCGGGGTCGCCGGGTCCGGCACGACGAGCACGCGCAGACCGTTCGGAAGCGTCGCCCGGTGCAGCGGGAGCGTGGCAGCGGGCTGATCAGTCACGGACACACGGCGAGGCTAACCCGCGGCACCGACAGAGTGCCGCGCTCAGGCGGGCGGCAGCACCACGAACTGGCGCAGCCCAAGGTCACGGTAGGTGACCGGGCCGCGCGGGCCGGGGGTGTGGTCGACGTTGATCCCGGTCTCCGGCAGGCCGAGCAGCTTGTAGCCGTCGAGCAGCCGGGAGGTGGTGTTCCAGAACACCCCGGTGCCGGTGTAGCGGTCGATGAACCGCTGCGCGACGTCGGCGTCGGACGCGCAGATCGTCGCCGCCAGCCCGGAGGTCTCCCGGGCGGCGGTGTCGGCGGCGTCGTCCGGGCCGTCGACGGCGGCGACGGTCACGTGCGCCTCGGCGCCGGAGTCCAGCGCCCACTCGTGGCCGAGCCGGTGGCCGTGCGGCGGCTCGGACAGCGTGATGCCGCGGGCGTCCAGGGCGGCCCTCGCGACCGGCAGCAGGGTGTCGTAGACGGGCCGGTCGACCAGCAGCAGGTTCAGCCGGTTGCAGACGCCGAGCCGGTCGGTCGAGTCGGTGACCAGCCGGGTGACGTCGTCCGGGGTCGCGGACGAGTCCAGGTAGAGCACGCCGCCGCCGTCGGCGTGCGCGAGGACGCGGGTGCCCGCGGTCGCGCCGAGCAGCGTCAGCCTGCGGGTGACCTCGCCGGAGCCGCGCACGACGACCAGCGGGACCAGGTCGGGCAGCCCGACCAGCGCCTCGGCGCCGGCGTGCCCGGGCAGCGGGACGAGCTGGACCGCCTCGGCGGGCAGTCCGGCCTCGGTCAGCGCGGGGCGCAGCACCTGCTCGACGAGCGCGGTGGCACTGGCCAGCGCGGCCGAGCCGGTCCGCAGCACGGCGGCGCTGCGCGCCTTGAGCACCTGCGAGGCGACGTCGACGGTGACGTTCGGGCGGGCCTCGAAGACGGCGCCGATGACGCCGACCGGGATTCGCCGCTCGAACACCCGCTCCCCGGTCTCCAGGGTGCGGACCGGCCACTCGGTCGGCGGCTCGGGGGTCGCGGCGAGCACCTCCAGCTGGGTGGCGATGCCGGCGAGGCGCTCCTCGTCCAGCCGGAGCCGGTCGAGCAGCCCGGCCGCCATCCCGTTGCGCCCCGCGGCGGTGACCTCGGCGGCGTTGACGTCGAGCAGCTCGACGGCTCGGCCGCGGATCAGCGCGGCGGCCGCCCGCAGCGCGTCGTCGATCCGGCCCTCCCCCGCGGCCCGCACCGCCGGGGCGGCGGCCCGGGCGCGCTGCGCGGCGTCCCGGACGGCGGCGAGCTCCGGGGCCTCGGAGTCTCCGGACAGGGCGGTGTCGGTCGCGGTGGAGGTGCTCACGCAGGTCAGGGTAGGCGCTCCCGGCCGGGCCCCGGACCCGGACACCCGGTCACGCGGGGACGGCGTAGACCACGATGTTCGAGTCGTAGCCGCCGGCCACCGGATCGAACGTCCCGCCACAGGTGATCAGGACGAGCTGCGGGGCGCCGTCGCGGCGGAACACGTCGCGGGGCAGGTCGTACTTGCCGTACTCGCGGCGGGCGACGACCCGGAACGTCGCGGACCGGCCGTCCGGGCCGCGGACGACGACCGGCTCGCCGTCGGCGAGCTCGGGCAGCACCGCCAGCACTCCGACGCCCTGGGTGCGTGAGTCGACGTGTCCGGCGAGGACCGCGCTGCCGGCCGCGCCGCCGGGCAGGACGCCCGGCGCCCACCAGCCGACGTGCCGGACCTGTTCGGGGACGACCATCCCGCCGTCCGGCCCGGTGCCGACCGGTTCGACGGGGGCGGTGATCCCGCGGTCCGGGAGCTCCAGGGTCGCCGGCAGCACCGGGCGGGACGTGGCCGACGCGGGAAGCGGGTGCACCGCCGAGACCAGCCACGGCGGCGGCGCCGGGGATGCGGGCGGCGGGGGCGGCGGGGCGAGCACCGGCAGGGCCGCGGCGGCCGGGACCGGCCGCAGCGGCGCCGCCGCACCGGCGGGCACCTCGCCGAGTGCCTCGGCGGTGATCCGCGGGCCGTCACCGCCCGCGGCGAGCCCGGCGCCGGTGCCCAGCAGCGCGGTGCCCAGGAGCAGCAGGACCGCCGCCCCCCGGGCACCCTCGCGCGGGCGCCGGCGCCGCGGGCTCACGCGCGCGAGCGGCGCAGCCGGACCGCGCCGGCGACCAGCAGTGCGAGCCCGGCGCCGCCGAGCGCCACCGGCAGCGCGACGTCGGACGGCGACGCGGCCTGGCCACCGGTGCCCGCGTCGACCGCGGGGGCACCGGCGGAACCGGAACCGGAACCGTCACCGGCCTGCCCACCGGCGTCCGGCCCGGCGGCCTGGCCGGCCCCGCCGGAGCCGGAGCCGCCGTCGGCGCCACCGGAACCGTCAGTGCCACCCGAACCATCAGTGCCACCGGAACCGTCAGTGCCACCGGAACCGTCAGTGCCGCCCGAACCGTCAGCGCCCGCGCCGTCGCCGCCGGGGGTCGCCGCGCCCGCGGCCGCCGCGGCCTCGTCCAGCTGCGTCTTCAGCTCACCCAGGTTGGTCAGCTGGGCGCGGGCCTGGTCGATCTGCTCCTGCGGCAGGCCGGGCACGTTCAGCAGCCCCTGCGCCTGCTCGTTCAGCTGCCCGACCTGCTCCTGCGCGGCCTGCAGCCAGCCCTGGTCGAACTGCTCGCCGGTCCGGGCCGCCAGGTCGTCCACCTGGGCCTGGACCTCGGGCGAGACCTGGTCCGGCAGCGAGACACCGATGCCGGACGCGAGCCCGCGCAGCCGCTCGGTGAGCTGCTGGCCCTCCTGCTGCACCTGCGGCGCGAGGTTCTGCACCTGCTCGCCGACGCCCTGCTCCAGGCCGATGCCGCCGAGCGCGGCGAGCCCGAGTGCCTTCTGGTGCGCGTCGCCGAACGCCTGCCGCGGGTCCCCGATGCCGGGCACCTCCGGCAGGTCGGTCGGGATCGACGGGGTCTCGCCGCCACAGGCGGTGAGTCCGACGAGCGCGAACGCGGCGACGGACGCCCCGACGGTGCGGCCGATGCGGTTCTGGTTCATGGTCTTCCCCCGAGAGTAGCGATCCACATGCGGTGGGCTACCAGCGTTGCTCCGAACGTTGCAACACGAATCACACCCTCTCGCAAGGGGGCTCGGTGAGTGGCTACTTCTTCCGGACCAGTGGTACCGGGGACGACGGCGGCGGCACCATCGGGCCGATGTCGCCGTCCGGGGCCTCGTCGAGGTCGAGCAGCACCGGCGCGTGGTCGCTGGGCAGCTTGCCCTTGCGGGCCTTGCGGTCCACCCAGGCCGCCGCGCGGCGGGCCGCCGGACCGTCGCCGGCCAGCACCAGGTCGATCCGCATGCCCTGGTCCTGGTGGAACCGGCCGGCCCGGTAGTCCCAGTAGCTGAAGACGCGCTCGGCGGGCCAGCGGTCCCGCACCACGTCGTGCAGCCCGGTGGCGGTCAGCGCGGCCAGCGCGGCCCGCTCGTCCGGGGTGACGTGGGTGGCGCCGTCGAACGCCGGGCGGTCCCACACGTCGTCGTCGGTGGGGGCGATGTTCATGTCCCCGGCGACCACCGTCGTCGCCGGGTCGCCGGCCGCGACCAGCGCCCGCAGCGCGTCCAGCCAGCGCAGCTTGTAGGCGTAGTGCGGGTCGTCCGGGGTGCGCCCGTTCGGGACGTACACCGAGGTCACCCGCAGCCCGCCGCAGGTCGCGGTGACGGCCCGGGCGTCCGGCCCGGTGCGCCCGCCCTCGGCGAACACCGGCTCGTCGGGCAGGCCGCGCACGACGTCGTCGAGCCCGGCCCGGGACAGCACCGCCACCCCGTTCCACCGGCCCTCGCCGTGGTGGGCGACGGCGTAGCCGCGGGCGGCGAGCTCGTCGTCGAAGGTGGCGGCGAAGTCGTCGTCGGACAGCTTGGTCTCCTGCAGGCAGACGACGTCCGGCTGCCGCTCGTCCAGCCAGGGCAGCAGGCGGGGCAGCCGGGACTTCGCCGAGTTCACGTTCCAGGTGGCGAGGCGCACCCCGCGACCCTACGAGAGGAACGCGGTGACCGACCGGCGGATGCCCGCGACGTCCAGCCCGTGCGCGGCGTCGTGCTCGGCCGGGGTGCCGTAGCGGCGCAGCTCGGCGGGCCCGACGCCGAGCCCGAGCACCCGGTGCCGGATCCCGGCCAGCGCGCCGGACACCTGCCGGACCGAGGTGCCGGCCAGGTAGGGCTCGACGAGCACGACGTCCGGCTCGGACAGGGTCGCGACCAGCGGGCCGGCGTCGAACGGGCGGACGGTCGCCGCGTACAGCACCGTGACGTCGAGATCGGCGACGGCGGCCAGGGTCCGGTCGGCGAGCGGCCCGACCGCGACCACCGTGCCCCGGCTCCCCCGGCGCAGCACCGACGGGACCGGACCGGCGCCCAGCGGGCGCGCGTTCGACGTGCCGGCGAGCCGGACGTAGACCCGGTCGTCGCCGGGCAGCGCGGCCCGGATCAGCGTCTCGGCCTCGTCGGCGTGCCCGGGGACGTGCACCGTCCAGTCGTCCAGGGTGTCGAGCAGCGGCACGTCCCGGGACCCGAAGTGGGTCTCGCCGGCACCCGCCATGTCGTAGGACGCGCCGGCCGAGACCAGCAGCGCGCCGACCCCCTGGTGCCCGAGGTCCAGCTTGAGCTGCTCGTAGGGGCGCTCGACGAGGAACGGCGCGAAGGTGTGCACGATCGGCCGCATCCCGGTCAGGGCGAGCCCGCCGGCGGCCGAGACGAGCAGCTGCTCGCGGATCCCGAGGTTCACCATCCGGTCCGCGACCGACGGCGGCAGGTCGACGTATCCGGCGCCGATGTCGGCGAGCAGGGCGACCGCCCGCGGATCGGCGGCGAGCAGCTCGGGCAGCAGGTGGTAAAAGCGTTCCCGCTGGTCGGCGGACCGCTGCGGGCCGGTAAGCAGAGCAAAGGACGGAACAGGGACAGGTACAGGGGCGGGCACAGCGGCGGGGGCAGGGGTGGGCACAGGGGCGGGGGCAGGGGTGGGCACAGGGGCGGCCATCAGCGGGCCTCCTTCGGTTCGACGTGGGCGACGACGGCCAGCGGCCGGCCGGCGTGCGGGACGGTGAGGGCGCGGTGCAGCGCGTCGTGGTCGCGGCCGTCGACGTCGACGGTCGCCCAGCCCTCGACGGCGAACCTGGCGGCGATCCCGCCCGGCCAGCCGTGGGTCGCCGACGAGTTGTCGACGACGACCGTGGTCAGCCCGTCCAGACCGGCCCGGCCGGCGTACTGGACGGCCTCGGCGTTCGAGCCCTCGTCGAGCTCGGCGTCGCCGACCAGCACGACGGTGCGCGCGGCGCGGCCGGACAGCCGCAGCCCGAGCGCCGTCCCGACCGCCAGGCCGAGGCCGTGGCCGAGCGAGCCGGAGGAGATCTCGACCCCCGGCACCAGGGTGCGGTCGGGATGGTGCCCGAGCGGGGAGCCGAACCGGGCGAAACCGGACAGCTCGTCCGGGTCCAGGAAGCCCTGCGCGGCGAGGACGGCGTACAGCGCCATCGGTCCGTGCCCCTTCGACAGCAGGAACCGGTCGCGGCCCGGGTCGTCGGCGCGGCCGGGCCCGACGCGCAGCACCCGGTCGTACAGCACCCACAGCACGTCGAGGGTGGACAGGGCGGCGGGATCGTGTTTCTCGTCGCCGGTCATCCGGGCCAGCAGCCCGGGCAGGTCGTCGTAGCGGAACGCGGTGGGAGTGGTCAGTGGAGGGCTCATGCCGACCACCGTGCTATCTGAAGTTCAGTTCAGGTCAAGCTTCCCCGGTCAGTCGTCCGGGAGCGTCGCCTTGCGCACGTAGAGCAGCTGGTCGCCGCGTTCCAGGGCGTCGACGGCTGGCGCGTCGACCCGGTAGAGCTGCTCGCCGCGCACGACGCCCAGCACGATGTCGGGCAGGTGCCGCGGCGAGCCGCCGACCTCGGCCGGCTCCACCTGGCGCTGGGTGATGGCGAACCCGGCGTCCGGGGTCAGCAGGTCCTCGACCACCTCGACGACGGCCGGGGACCGGGTCGCGACGCCCAGCAGCCGGCCCGCCGTCTCGTCCGACACGATCACCGAGCTGGCCCCGGACTGGCGCAGCAGGTGCACGTTCTCCGCCTCCCGGACGGCCGCCACGATCGAGATCGACCGGGACAGCTCGCGGGCGGTCAGCGTGACCAGCACCGCGGTGTCGTCCCGGTCCAGCGCGACCACCAGCGTCGTCGCCAGCTGCACCCCGGCGATCCGCAGCACCGCCGACCGGGTCGCGTTGCCCGACACGGTCACCAGGCCCAGCCCGGACGCGACGTCGAGCCGGGCCCGGTCGGTGTCCACCACCACGATCTTCTCCGGCTCGACGCCGTCGCCCAGCAGCGTCTCGACCGCGGCCCGGCCCTTCGTTCCGTAGCCGACGACGACGGTGTGGTCGCGCACGCGGGACCTCCAGCGCTGGATCCGGAAGGACTGCCGGGACCGCTCGGTGAGCAGCTCGACGGTCGTCCCGACGAGGACGATCAGGAACAGCACCCGCAGCGGGGTGATCACCGCGATGTTCACGGCGCGGGCGCTCGGGGTGACCGGGACGATGTCGCCGTAGCCGGTCGTCGACAGCGACACCGTGGCGTAGTACAGCGCGTCCATCAGCGAGATGTCACCGGCGCCGTTGTTGTCCAGGTACCCGTCCCGCCCGAAGTACACGCTCAGTGTCGTCGCACCGAGCGCGAACAGCGCGATCAGCAGCCGGGTGACCAGCGAGCGGACCGGGCTCGACCGGGCGTCCGGCATCCGCAGCGCACCCTCGACCTGCGGATCGAGGGTGGCGAGGCGGGATGAGCCGATCACGTGGCGCAGGCTAGCGCCCGGGGGCGGTGACGGGCGCCGCGCGGGGGCGCGCCGCACCCTATTCTGACCGGGTGCCGGCCGAGGGGGACTCCGAACGCGGCGGACGCGCGTCCGGCGGCCGCACCGGTCTGCGGCCCCGGTTCGCCGACCGGTTCCGCACCGCGCCGCCCCGCGAGACCGCGCAGCCGGACCTCACCGAGGTGCTGGAGACCGGCGTCACCGTCGCCACCGGGCTGCGCGCGCCAGCCGGTTCCCCGGCCGCTGTCGATGCGCTGCGCCGGCTCGCCGTGCTCTGCGGTGCCGACGCCGCCGGGCTGCTGGTGCCCGGCCGCGGCGAGTCCTGGTGGGGCCCGGGCCGCGACGACGGTCTCGCGCTCGGCCTGCGGGCGCGCACCGGCGGCCGGCGGCTCTCCGAGGGCGACCTGCTCGCGCTACCGGTGCCGGTCGACCCGGACCCGGCCGCCCTGGACCCGGTGCTGGTGCTCGGTGGCGCCGTCGGGCTGCCGGCCGCCCGGCGCGCGGCAGGCTTCGTCGCCGACGCCCTGGAGCGCGCGGCGCTGGAGGCGGGCGCCGCCGACGCCGAGGCCGCCCGGCTGCGGGAGCTGCGCGCGCAGATCTCGCCGCACTTCGTCTACAACGCGCTGACCACGATCGCGTCGTTCGTCCGCTCGGACCCGTCCCGGGCCCGTGACCTGCTGGAGACCTTCGCCGAGTTCATCCGGCACTCGCTCGCCGCACGCGGCGACTACACGCCGCTGGCCGACGAGTTCCGTTCCGTCGAGGCGTACCTGACGCTGGCCCGCGCGGTGCTCGGTGAACGCCTGCGGGTACAGGTACGCGTGGCACCGGAGGTGCTGCCGGTGCCGATCCCGGTACTGGCGCTGCAGCCGCTGGTGGAGAACGCCGTGCAGCACGGCGTCGAGCGGACCCCGGACGGAGGACTGGTGCAGGTCAGCGGCGAGGCGGAGGGCGATGTCTGCGTGATCGCGGTCGAGGACGACGGCCCGGGCATGAACCCGGAGCACGCCCGCGCGGTGCTCGCCGGCACCGCCGAGGGGGCCGGGCTCGCGCTGGTCAACGTCGACCGGCGGCTGCGCGCCGTGTACGGGCCGGAGCACGGGCTGGTGATCGAGACCGCGCCCGGCGCGGGCACCCGGATCGTGCTGCGCGTCCCGCGGTTCCAGCCGGGGGTGGTCGCGTGACCGACCGGCTCCGGGTACTCGCCGTCGACGACGTGGCCCCGGCTCTCGACGAGATCTGCGCGCTGCTGGCCGACGCCCCGGACGTCGGGCACGTCGCCCGGGCCGGGGACGCCGTCGAGGCGCTGCGCATGATCCCGACCGGGTCGTTCGACGCGGTGCTGCTGGACATCACGATGCCCGGGATGGACGGCCTGGAGCTGGGCGGTGTGCTGGCCGCGATGGCGAACCCGCCGGAGATCGTGTTCGTGACGGCGTTCGAGGAGCACGCGGTCGCCGCCTACGGCCTCGGCGCGGTGGACTACCTGCTCAAGCCGGTCGGCGCGGACCGGCTCGCGGACGCGCTGGAACGGGTGCACCGGGCCCGCGCCGGGCGGACCGCGAGCAGCTCGGCGCCCGCACCGCCGGACGGCGCGGCCGGGCCGCCGCTCCCTCGGGTCGACGAGCTGGCCGTGCTCCCGGTCGAGCTGGCCGGGCGCACCCGGTACGTGCGCCGTGAGGACGTCCGGTTCGCCGAGGCGCACGGCGACTACGTGCGGCTGCACACCCCCGGCGGCTCGCACCTGGTCCGGATCCCGCTGTCCCGGCTGGAGGAGCACTGGGACGCGCACCGCTTCGTCCGCGTGCACCGCAGCTTCCTGCTCTACCTGCCGGCGGTGCTGGAGCTGCGCAGCGACGCCGGCGGCGGGCTGCTCGCGCACACCGACGCCGGGGACGTGCCGGTCAGCCGCCGGCACGCCCGCGAGCTGCGCGACCAGCTGATGGCGGCGGCCACCTCCGGGGCGCTCGACCCGCACGCCACCGGTGCCGCGGACGACGGCGGCGAGGGCCGGGGACCGCGATGAACCGCCCGCGCCGGATCGCCGTGACCGCGCCGCCGGAACCCGGCGTGCGGTCCCGCCCGGTGCCGTCCCGGCCGGTGCCGGAGACGCTCCTCGATCCGGCCCGCGCCGAGCTGGCCCGGCGCACCCGCCGCGCCCAGGTCGGGCGGGCCGCGCTGACGCTGGTGTGCGGCGCGCTGCTGCTGCTCGGCGTTCCGGTGCTGCTGCGGGTCGCCCCCGGCCTGTCGGAGTGGCGGGTGGCCGGGCTGCCGCTCGGCTGGATCGTCGTCGCCTGGCTGCCCTATCCGCTGCTGGCGCTGCTCGCGTGGTGGCACCTGCGCGGCGCCGAGCGGGCCGAGCGGGCCGGGCCGGACGAGACGGACGGGACGGAGCCCGCCGGTGACGCCGTCGCAGGTGACTCCGGCTCCGGCCGCACGATTGCCGACGGCTCGGTCGTGGGCCGGACCGGCACCGGCGGCACGGCCCGCGGCAGCGCAGCTCCCGGCGGCACGCTGCCGGACAGCGACCCGGACAGCGCCCCCGCGGGCTCCCCCGGCGCCGCGCCCCAGCCCACCGCCGACCATCGGGCCCCCTCCCCGTGACCGTCGCCGCCGTCGTCACGCTGCTGCTCGTCACGGTCCTGATCGGCGCCCGCGGGGTCGCCGCGATGCGGACCACGTCGGACTTCCTGGTCGCCTCCCGGCGCACCTCGCCGATGCTCAACGCGGCCGCCGTGTCCGGCGAGTACCTGTCGGCGGCGTCGTTCCTCGGGGTCGCCGGGCTCGTCATCAAGGAGGGCACCGGCGCGCTCTGGTACCCGGTCGGGTTCACCGCCGGCTACCTGCTGATGCTCGCCCTCGTCGCGGCCCCGATGCGGCGGACCGGGGCGCTCACCGTGCCCGGGTTCGCCGAGGCCCGGCTGGGCTCGCGGTCGCTGCGCCGGTTCTGCGCGGTCGTCGTCGTGGTGATCGGGGTGCTGTACCTCGTCCCGCAGATCGTCGCCGCGGGCCAGCTGCTCACGCTGGTGTCCGGCGTCGACTACTGGGTCGGCGTCGTGGTGTCCGGCCTGGCGGTGGGCGTCACGCTCGCGCTGGGCGGGATGCGGGCCGCCACCTACGTGCAGGCGTTCCAGTTCGCGCTGAAGCTGCTGCTCTTCGCCGGTCCGGCGATCTGGCTGCTGCTGCTCGCCGGACCGCAGCTGCGCGCCGACATGGCCGCGCCGCCCGAGTTCACCCACTTCACCCAGCAGACGCCGGTCGACTTCCGGCTGGACACCGATCTCGTCGTCACCGAACCGACGACGGTCACCGTGGACGGCGTGCCCACCCCGCTCGCCCCCGGGCCGCACGAGGCGCTCGCCGACCAGGTCTGGACCTTCCCGGCCGGCGCGGCGGTGCCCGAGCTCGGCGGCGACAGGGCGTCGCTGCCGGTGCCCGGCGGGGAGGACTGGGCGCTGCCGCTGCTCGGCACCGGGGACGCGGCGCCGCTGCTCGCGACCTGGTCGGTGCTGGTCGCCACCGCGCTCGGGACGATGGGGCTGCCGCACATCATCGTCCGTTTCCACACCAGCCCGGACGGCCGCGGTGCCCGCCGGACGGCCGCCATCACGGTCGCCATGCTGGGCGCGTTCTACCTGTTCCCGATCGTCTACGGCCTGCTCGGGACGGTCCTCACCCCGGAGCTGTACCTCTCCCAGGGCACCGACACCGCGATCGTCACGCTGCCCGGCCGGGTCACCGACGGCGGCACCGCCGCGGTGCTCACCGCACTGCTCACCGCCGGCGCGTTCGCCGCCTTCCTGGCCACCTCGCTGGGGCTGCTGCTCGCCCTGTCCGGCGCGCTCGCCCACGACCTCATGCCGTCCGGGCTGCGCCGGCTGCGGCTGACCGCCCTGGCCGCTTCGGCAGCTGTCGTCCCGGCCGCGCTGCTGATGGTCCGGATCGACGTCAGCGCCGCCGTGACCTCGGCCTTCACCGTCGCCGCGTCCACCTTCTGCCCGCTGCTCGTGCTCGGGCTGTGGTGGAAGGGGTTGACGGCGCGCGGGGCGTACGCCGGAATGGTCACCGGGCTGGCGTCGTCGGTGGGCGCGATGGCACTCGGCGCCCTGCTCGGCCTGGACGGCACGGTGGGCATGCTGCTCGCCCAGCCCGCGCTGCTCTCGGTACCGCTCGCGTTCGTCGTCATGATCACGATTTCGTGGACGAACGCTGTCCCCGCGTGGGCGGAGGATACGATGTTGCGGCTCCATCTGGCCGATCGCGAGTAGGCCGACCACACAACCTCCCCATCACTGTCAAGACCGCTGGTCGAGTTCTCCCGCGCCCGATCGTCCGGTCGTCGGCCGTTTGCATCACGGTCCGGGTGAGAGCGACATCCGGGGTTCCGCCCCCGCCCGCAAAGCCCTTTCCTGGTGCGCAGTCCGTGGCCGCGCGCGGATTTATGCAAGGAGGCATACGTGAGTACGACCGAGTCCGACGAGCAGTCCGGCGGGACACCACCGCCGACTCCCGACTGGGCGGCCGTGCAGGCCAGCCCCGACTTCCAGGAGCTGCGCAAGCGGCTCCGAGGCTTCGTCTTCCCGGTCACCGCCGGGTTCCTGGCCTGGTACCTGCTGTACGTCCTGCTGGCCAGCTTCGCGCCCGACTTCATGGCGATTCCGGTGGCCGGAAACATCAACCTGGGCCTGATCCTCGGCCTGCTGCAGTTCGTGTCGACGTTCGCGATCACCGTGGTCTACATCCGCTTCGCGGACCGCAAGCTCGACCCGCTGTCGTCGAAGATCCGTGACGAGATCGAGGGGGCGAAGTGAGCGGCGTGAACGCGGTACTGGCACAGGACGCGGGGGCCGCGGCCAGCCCGATCCTCAACATCTCCATCTTCCTCGTCTTCGTGGTGGGGACGCTGGCGATCGTCTTCTACGTCAACAGCCGGCACGCCAAGAAGACGGCGGCCGACTTCTACACCGCCGGTGGCGGGTTCTCCGGAACCCAGAACGGCTTCGCGATCGCGGGTGACTACCTGTCCGCGGCGTCGTTCCTCGGCATCGCGGGCGCGATCGCCATCAACGGTTACGACGGGTTCCTCTACTCGGTCGGCTTCCTGGTCGCCTGGCTGGTGGCGCTGCTGCTGGTCGCCGAGCTGCTGCGCAACACCGGCCGGTTCACGATGGGTGACGTGCTGGCGTTCCGGATGCGTCAGCGCCCGGTCCGCGCGGCCGCCGCCACCTCGACGCTGGCCGTGTCGTTCTTCTACCTGCTGGCGCAGATGGCCGGTGCCGGTGCGCTGGTCTCGCTGCTGCTCGGCGTGTCCGGTGCGTTCGCGCAGGGCGCGGTGATCGCTGTCGTCGGCGTCGTGATGATCGCCTACGTGCTCATCGGCGGCATGCGCGGCACCACCTGGGTCCAGATGATCAAGGCCGTGCTGCTGATCGCAGGCACCCTGGTGATGACGATCTGGGCGCTGGCCCTGTTCGGCTTCAACTTCTCCGCCCTGCTCGGCGCGGCCGTCGAGGCCAACCCCGAGGACGGCGCCGGCCTGCTCTCGCCGGGCCTGCAGTACGGCGCGACCACCCTGTCGAAGATCGACTTCATCTCGCTCGGCCTCGCCCTGGTGCTCGGCACCGCGGGTCTGCCGCACGTGCTGATGCGCTTCTACACGGTGCCGACGGCCAAGGAGGCCCGCAAGTCGGTCGAGTGGGCGATCTGGCTGATCGGCCTGTTCTACCTGTTCACCCTGGTCATCGGCTACGCCGCCGGTGCGCTGGTGGGCCCGCAGACGATCCTCGAGGCACCGGGCCGGGTCAACTCCGCCGCCCCGCTGCTGGCGTTCGAGCTCGGTGGCCCGATCCTGCTGGGCGTGATCGCGGCCGTCGCCTTCGCGACGATCCTCGCGGTCGTCGCCGGGCTGACGATCACCGCGTCGGCGTCGTTCGCGCACGACGTGTACATCAACGTCATCAAGCGCGGCAATGTCGAGGACACCGAGGCCACCCAGGTCAAGGTGGCCCGCCGGACCGCGATGGTGATCGGTGTCGTCGCGATCCTGGGCGGCATCCTCGCCCGCAACCAGAACGTGGCGTTCCTGGTGGCGCTGGCGTTCGCGGTGGCGGCGTCGGCGAACCTGCCGACGATCCTCTACTCGCTGTTCTGGAAGCGCTTCAACACCACCGGTGCGCTGTTCTCGATCTACGGCGGTCTGTCCGTGACGCTGCTGCTGATCGTGTTCTCGCCGGTGGTCTCCGGCCGCGGGCCGGACGCACCGACCCCGTCCATCTTCCCGAACGCGGACTTCATGCTGTTCCCGCTGTCCAACCCGGGCCTGGTGTCGATCCCGGCGTCGTTCCTGCTGGGTGCCATCGGTACCTACGTCGGGCAGAAGCGGCACGACGGCAGCAAGTACGCCGAGATGGAGGTCCGGTCGCTGACCGGTGTCGGCATCGCGAAGGCGAGCGCGCACTAGCGGGACGATCCCCCCGCGCGCAGCACGCGAGCCCGCGTCCCGGCATCCCCGGGGCGCGGGCTCGCCGCCGTTCCCGGCCGGTCCGGCCGGCTCCCGGCTGGTCAGGCCGCGGGCACCCCGGCCACCAGTGCGTGCAGGCGCTCGGCGTCGAGCAGGTCGGCGGGGCGCAGCGTCACCCCGTCCCGGACGTAGTGGAAGGCCGCCCGCACCCGGTCCGCCGGCACGCCCTGCAGCGCCGCCCAGGCCAGCCGGTACGCGGCCAGCTGCACCCCGACCGCGTGCTCCCGGTCCGGCCCGGGCGGGCTGCCGGTCTTCCAGTCGACGACCGTCCAGCCGCCGTCCGGGTCGGCGAACACCGCGTCCATCCGGCCGCGCACCGCGACCCCGGCCAGCACCGTCTCGAAGGCCACCTCGACGTCGACCGGCTTGCGGTCGGCCCACTCGGACGCCTCGAACGCGGCCTGCAGCTCCTCCAGCTCCGCCGCGTCGGTCTCGGAGCCGGCGCTCTCGTCGGCGGCGCCGGGCAGCTCGTCGATGTCGAGCAGCCGCTCCGCGCCGAACCGCTGCTCCAGCCAGGCGTGGAACGCGGTCCCGCGCCGGGCGTACGGGTTGGGCGGCAGCGGGACGGGGCGGCGCAGCCGGACGGCGAGCGCATCCGGGTCGTCGGCCAGCTCGACCAGCCGGCTCACCGAGAGCCGCCCGGGCAGCGCGACCGAGGGCCGGTCGGCGGCCGCGGCGCGCTCGGCGAGCAGCACGTCGACGTCGGCGGCCCAGCCCTCCGGATCGCCCTCGGCGTCGGCGACCGCCGGACCGGGATCCGGCACGGCCTCCTCCGCGGGCGGCAGGTCGAGCAGGGTGAGCTGGTCGGCGGGGGTGCGGCGGGGCCGCCGGGCCCGGCGGGAGCGGGCCCGCAGCGCCTCCCGCACGAGGTCCGCGCCGGACCGGACGTCGTCGCTGCGGTCCCCGAACGGGTCCGGCGGCCACTGCGCGGTCCGCTCCACACCGAGCGCCGGATTGCCGGTGTCGGCCTCCGGCGGCGGCGCCCAGCTCTCCAGCACACCGACCTCGGACCCGCCGGGCCCCTCCAGGATCTCGGCCACCTCGGTGAGGAACACCGACGGCTCCTTGGGCCGCTCCCCGGCGGCCGGCCAGCGGTGCCCGGAGACGAGCAGGGTGCGCTCGGCGCGGGTCAGCGCGACGTAGAACAGCCGGCGCTCCTCGGCGAGCCGCCGGTCGTCGAGCGCCGCGTCGTGCGCGTCGAGCGCCTGCTCGACCTGCTTGCGGTCGGCGCCCGGCGGGGGCAGCTCGAAGCCGGGCAGGTCGTCGGCGTCGCCGCGCAGCGGGACCGGCAGGTCGGACGGGTCCTTCAGCCAGCTGCCGGACATCTTGCGGCCGGGGAAGACCTGCGCCACCAGGTGCGGGACGGCGACGATCTCCCACTCCAGGCCCTTCGCGGCGTGCACGGTGAGGATCTGCACCCGGTCCGGCGCCACCTCGACCTCACCGGGGGTCAGCCCCTCCTCGGCCTGCTCGGCGGTGTCGAGATAGTCGAGCAGCGCGTCCAGCGACGGCACGTCGGCGCCGGCCGCGAAGTCGGCGACCACGTCGGCGAACGCGTCGAGATGGGCCCGGCCGGTCGGCCCCGGCCGCGACGTCGTCTCCACGTCCAGCAGCAGGGTCCGCTCGACGTCGGCGACCAGATCGGTGAGCGGGGCGGCGGCCCGCGCCCGCAGGTGCGACAGCTCGCGGCCGATCCGGCGGATCCGGTCGAACCCGGCGGGCGAGTAGCGCTCCGGCCCGCCCGGGTCGTCGAGCGCGTCGACCAGGCCGGCCTGCTCGGCCTGGTCGCCGGGCAGCGCCCCGAGGGCCAGCTCGGCCGCGCTGAGCGGACCGGGACGGCCCGGGCGGCCGGGGACGAGCTCGCGGGCGCGCTGCCACAGCGCGGCCAGGTCGGCGATGCCCAGCCGCCAGCGCGGACCGGTGAGCAGCCGGACCGCCGACGGGCCGGCCAGCGGATCGGAGACCACCCGCAGCGCGGAGACCAGGTCCCGCACCTCCGGGGTGGACAGCAGCCCGCCGAGGCCGACGACCTCGACCGGGACCCGCCGGTCGCGCAGCGCGGCGGCGAGCGCGTCCATGTCGGAGCGGCGGCGGACCAGCACCGCCGCGGTCGGCGGGGTGCCGGTGCCCTCCTCCCCGGCCGCGGCGTGCCAGCGCGTGGCCACGCCGTCGGCGACCCAGGCGATCTCGGCGGCGACGTCGGGCAGCAGCGCGGCCCGCACGTCGCCGGGGCCGGCGCCGTCGAGCGGGCGCAGCTCGCCGACCCGGACGGCGCCCGGCGCCCCGCGGAGCGGCTCGGAGACCCGGTTCGCCAGCACCAGCACCTCGGCCGGGTTGCGGAAGCTGGTGAGCAGGCCGTGCACCGGCGCCGGATCGCCGCCGGCGGCCGGGAAGTCGGTGCGGAACCGGTTGAGGTTGCCGGCGCTGGCCCCGCGCCAGCCGTAGATCGACTGGCAGGGGTCGCCGACGGCGGTGACCGACCGGTGCCGGTCGGCGACCGGATCCGGGGCGAGCCCGGGCGGCACGCCGAACAGGGCCCGCAGCAGCACCCGCTGGGCGTGCCCGGTGTCCTGGTACTCGTCGAGCAGGACGGCCCGGAACTGGTCGCGCTCGATCCGGCCGACCTCCGGGTCCGCCTCGGCGATCCGCGCGGCGAGCGCCATCTGGTCGGAGAAGTCCATCGCCTGCTCGGCCTGCTTGCGGCGGGCGAACTCCTCGACCAGCGGCAGCAGCTCGCAGCGCATCCGCTGACCGGCGATCCGTGCCTTGTACCCGGCGGACGGCTCGGCGCGCTGCCGCTTGCCGGGCGGGGCGTGCTCCAGCACCGGCAGGATCCGCCGGGCGAGCCGCTCCACCTCGGCCGGCTCGACGAGGTGCTCGCCGAGCTCGCCGGCCAGCGCGAGCAGGTAGCCGGTGACGGTCGCCGGGACCCGGTCGATCTCCAGGTCGGCCGCCCAGGTGGAGACGACCCGGTGCGCGAGCTGCCAGGTCGCGGTCGGGCCGAGCAGCCGGTTCGCCGGTTCGGCCGGCAACCGCAGGGCGTGCTCGCCGACCAGCCGCCCGGCGTAGGCGTGGTAGGTGGAGACGGTCGGCTCGCCGGCCAGCAGCGCGGCCCGCCGGGAGCCACCCGGATCCAGGTCGTCGAGCAGGCGGGAGCCGGCGAGCCGGCGCAGCCGGGACCGGACCCGGGTGCCCAGCTGCTGCGCCGCCTTGCGGGTGAAGGTGAGCCCCAGCACCTGCTCGGGCAGCACCCGGCCGGTGGCGACCAGCCACACCACCCGGGCCGCCATCGTCTCGGTCTTCCCGGCGCCCGCGCCGGCCACCACCAGCGCCGGCCCGGCCGGGGCGGCGATCACCGCGGCCTGCTCCCCGGTCGGCGGGTGCAGACCGAGCGCGGCGGCCAGCTCGGCCGGTGACGGATCCATACCGGTGTTCTACCCGCCACCTCCGACGGTTCCGCGGGGAAGTCCTGCGGGCGGCCCGGATCAGCCGGCCGGCGTCCCGACGGTGGCGGGTGCGCCGTGCCGCTGCAGCACCTCCGGGACGGCGACGGTGCCGTTCGCGTCCTGGAAGTTCTCCATGATCGCCAGCATCGCCCGGGCGGTCGCCCCGGTGCCGTTGAGGGTGTGCAGCGTCTCGGTCGGCGCACCGGGCTCGCGGCGGAACCGGACGTTCAGCCGTCGTGCCTGGTAGTCGGTGGTGTTCGAGCAGGACGTGATCTCCCGGTAGCGCTGCTGCACCGGGAACCACGCCTCGATGTCGTACTTCTTGGCGGCCGGGTTGCCGAGGTCGCCGACCGAGATGTTCTGCACCCGGTAGGGCAGGCCCAGCTCCTGCACGATCGACTCCTCGTGCGCGAGGAGCTGCTCGTGGACGTCCTGGGACTGCTCGGGCAGGCAGTAGACGTACATCTCGACCTTGTCGAACTGGTGCACCCGGAACATGCCCTTGGTGTCCTTGCCCGCGGCGCCCGCCTCGCGCCGGAAGTTCGTCGAGAACGCGACGTAGCGGGCCGGCAGCTCGTCGAGATCGACGATCTCGTCCATGTGGATGCCGGCCAGCGCCACCTCGGAGGTGCCGGTCAGGTAGAGGTCGTCGCGCTCCAGCCGGTAGAGGTTCGACTCCTCGGTGGGCAGGAACCCGGTGCCGTACATCGCCCGCTCGTTCGCCAGCACCGGGCCGAGCACCGGCACGAAGCCCTCGCCGACGATCTTGTCCATGACGTACCGGAACAGCGCCATCTCCAGCCGGGCGACGTCACCGAACCGGTAGGCGAAGCGGGAGCCGGACAGCCGGGCGCCGCGGGCCATGTCGACCCGGCCGGTCGTCGAGGCCAGGTCGAGGTGGTCGCGCGGCTCGAAGTCGAACGACGGCGGCTCGCCCCAGGTGCGGACGGTGACCGCGTCCTCCTCGGCCATCCCGTCGGCGGCCGTCGGGTCCGGCAGGTTCGGGATCCGGGCGAGCAGCGCGGAGCGCTCCGCGTCGGCCGCGGCGAGGTCCTCCTCGGCGCCGCGCAGCTCCTCCTTCTCCTTCTTGAACTGCTCGACCTGCTCCGGGGTCGGCTTCCCCTTCGGCCGCTGCTTCTGGGCGGCACGCAGGCCGCCGACGTGGTCGGTCAGCTCCCGCCATCGGACGTCGACCGCGATGAGGGCGTCGAAGTCCGCGGACGCACCGCGACGGGACAGTGCCGCGCGGAACCGGTCCGGGTCCTGTCGGGCCGCCTTCAGGTCGATCACTGCACGTCCAGCCTCTCGAGTGGGGAGTCGCCATCGTAGAGCGGGGAATGGTCGGGCCCGCGCGGTGGTAGACCTGGGACATGACAGTCTCCCCCGGCCGGTACGGCGTATGGCGGCACGCGACGGGTCTCTCACCGCAGCTCGCCCGCGAGATCGAGTCCCTCGGGTTCGGCGCGGTCTGGATCGGCGGCTCCCCGCCCGGGGACCTGAAGCTCGCCGAGGACCTGCTCGACGCCACCACCTCGCTGGTGGTCGCGACCGGGATCGTCAACATGTGGACGACGCCGGCGGACGAGGTCACGCCGTCCTACCACCGGATCGCCGAGCGGCATCCGGACCGGTTCCTGCTCGGCGTCGGGATCGGGCACCCGGAGGCGACCGGCGACTACAGCCGCCCGTACGCGACGATCGTGGAGTACCTGGACCGGCTGGACGCGCTGGACGTCCCGGTCGCGGGCCGCGCGCTCGCCGCGCTCGGCCCGAAGGTGCTCGACGTGTCCCGGGACCGGACCGCGGGAGCCCACCCCTATCTGACGACGCCCGAGCACACCCGGTCCGCACGCGAGCGGCTCGGCGACGGGGTGCTGCTGGCACCGGAGCACAAGGTCGTCCTCGACGACGACCCGGAGTCCGCCCGCGCGCTCGGCAGGCCCGTCGTCCAGCGGCCCTACCTCGGACTGCGCAACTACCGGGCCAACCTGCTGCGGCTCGGCTGGGCCGAGTCCGATCTCGACGACGGCGGCACCGACGCGCTGATCGACGCGCTGGTCGCGCACGGCACCCCCGAGCAGGTCGCGGCCCGGCTGGACGAGCACCTCGCCGCCGGGGCCGATCACGTGTGCGCGCAGGTGCTCACCCGCGGGATGCGCGACCCGGAGCCGGACCTGGGCCGGCTCGCGTCGGCGCTCGGGATCGGCTGAGCCGGGACCGCGGGCCGGGACCGCGGGCCGGGTCACCGTCGTCCGGCGTCCCGGCGCGCCCGGCCGGGCCGCTACTGTCGATCCGGTGCGTGACACCGCGGGCAGGACCACCTCCCTGCTCGGTCCCCTGCACCGCGCCGCGCCGCCGGTCACCGCCGCGGCGGCGATCGTGTTCCTGGTCCTGACCTGGCGATACGCCGGTGACGCGGTCGCCGGCCGGGTCGACGAGGGTGCCTGGTCCGCGGTCGACGCCCTGCCCCGGGCCGGGCTCGCGCGGGCGATCGGCCTGGGTTCGCCCGGCTTCGTGGTGGTCGCGGCGGCATCGCTGGCCGGGCTCGCACTGCTGCTGCGCAGGCGCCGGGTGGCGGTGCTCGCGGTCGTCGGGCCGGGACTGACCGGTGTCGCGACGACCGCCCTGAAACCGCTGATCGGCCGGACCATCGACGGCGACGGCTTCGCGTTCCCCAGCGGCCACACCGGAGGCGCGGTCTCGATCGGCCTGGTCGCGGCGGTGCTGCTGATCGGTGCGGTGCCCGTGGTCCGGCCGGTGGCGGCGCTGTCCGTGCTCGCCGGGACCGTGCTGCTCGCCGGCGGCGTCGTCGGAGCCGGGATGGTGCGGATCGGCGCGCACTACGCGACCGACACGATCGGCGGCTTCTGCGCGGCGCTCGCGCTCGGGCTCGGTGCCGCGATGGCGATCGACCGGATCGCCGACCGGCGGATCGGCGGCACCGGGCCGGCCCCGTAGCCCGGACCCGCCTGCCGCCCCGGCGGCGGCACGGCTGTGGCGGCACGGCAGCGGCGGCGGCAGCTCGGGGCGGGTGCCGGTCAGCCGTCGACGACGGTCCGCCCGGTCTCGACCGCCGGGCAGCTGGTCCGCACCGGGCAGCGGTCGCAGTCCGGTCCCGCCCTGGCCACGAACACCGCGCCCGCCGAGTCGTCGGCGCAGCGCATCAGCACGTCCCGCCAGTGCCCCATCTCCTCGGGCCGGAGCGGGTCCTGCCGGGGCTCCTTCGCCTCCCCGCTCGCCTTCCGGTCGGCGAGGAACAGCAACCGCGCCCCACCCGGTTCGGCGCCGCGGCCGACGACCTCGTCGAACGCGCCGAGCGACGCCGCGAGCTGGTAGACGGCCAGCTGGTGGTGCTCGGCGGTGGCCCGGGCCGAGGTGGCCGTCTTCCCGGTCTTCACGTCGACCACCACCGGACGGCCCCGGTCGTCGCGTTCGAGCCGGTCCACCCGGCCGCGCAGCCGCACCCGGCGCGCGGCCCGCGCCGCTCCCCCGCCCGCGGCCGGTTCCTCGTCGAGCACCGGATCCGCGGCCGGCGGCGGCTCACCCTCGGTCCCGGGGCCCGTCGGCGGCGGCTCGCCCTCGAGATCGAGCTGCATCGACTGCTCGACGGCGACCAGCTCCAGCCCCTCGGCCCGGCTGCGCCGGACCCAGTCGTCGAACGCGGCCAGCATCTCCCGGACCCGGGTCAGCTCGCGCCGGCCGAACCAGGGGGCGCCCGCGTCGAGCCGCCGCCACGCCGACTGCAGGGCCTGCTCCAGCTCGGCCGGGTCGGCCCCGGCCGCCCGGGCCTGCACCAGCGCGTGCACCAGGGAACCGGTGACCGCGGACAGCGCACCGGACTCGTCGCCGCCGTGCCGGGACAGCACCCAGCGCAGCGGGCAGCCGGCGATCGTCTCCACGTCGGACGGCGAGATCGGCACCAGCTCGCCGTCGGCGCGCAGCGGGGCGAGATCGGACAGGTCGGCCAGGCCGTACCAGTCGTCCGGGTGCGCGCCGGGGACGCCGTCCGCGGCGAGCCGGGCGAGCTGGGTCGCCGCCCGGCGCCTGCGGGCCGCGCGGGCCGGGTCGCCGCGGTCCGGCGCGGTCACCGCGCGGCGCAGCTCACCGACCAGCTCGGGCAGCACCAGGGAGCGGCCCGGGCGGTGCACCGGCCGGGCCTCGGCGGCGTCGGCGGGGCGCGGATCGAGCTCGTCGAGGAACCGGGACGGCTGCTCGTCCTCCCCCTGCACCGCGCTGACCAGCAGCATCGAGCGGGCCCGGGTGCAGGCGACGTAGAACAGCCTGCGTTCCTCGGCGAGCAGTGGCGCCGTCCGGGAGACCGCGGCGCCCGGCTCGGCGGCCCCGGCGACCAGGTCGACGAGCTGCTCGTGCCCGAGCAGGCTGCCGCGCAGCCGCAGGTCCGGCCACAGGCCCTCCTGCACGCCGGGGACGGCGACGACCCTCCACTCCCGGCCGCGCGCCGCGTGCGCGGTGAGCAGCTCGACGGCGTCGCCGCGCGGCGCCTGCGGGGCCAGCGTCTCCCCGGGCAGCTGCTGGTCGGCCAGGTACTCCAGGAAGCCGCCGACGTCGGCGCCGGGCAGCCGGTCGGTGTAGCGGGCGGCCGCGTCGAACAGCGCCAGCACGGCGTCGAGATCGCGATCGGCGGCGGCACCACCGGGGCCGCCGCGGGCGCTCGCCTCGCTCCAGCGGCGGGCCAGCCCGGTCCGGCGCCACACCCGCCACAGGGTCTCCTCGACCGGGTCGCCCGCGGCGATGGACCGGGCGGCGGTGTCGAGCAGGCGGCCGACGTCGCGCATCGGCGCCGCCTCCGCCGGGGACAGCATCGCCAGCGGATCGGGGCGGCCCCCGACCGCCTCGCGGAGCATCGCGACCAGCAGCGGATCGCTGCTCGCGGTGGCCGGGTCGGTCTGGCCGGGCTCGGGATCCTCGTCGTCGGGGAACAGCCGCACGTCGTTGCCCGCGGCGGCGTGCAGCCGCAGCAGCCCGCGCCGCAACCGCCGCATCCGCATCGGGTCGCCGCCGCCGAACGGCGAGGTCAGCAGCGAGATCGCCAGGTCGGCGTCGATCGACGCGGGCCGCACCGCCGCGCGCAGCACCAGCAGCAACGGGACGACGGCGGGCTGGCGGGGCAGCGGCACCTCGTCCGGCGGCGCGACGATCGGGACGCCCGCCGCGGCGAGCGCACGGCGCAGCGCGGGCAGGGTGCGGCGCGCTGACCGGGACAGCACCGCCATCTCCGACCAGGGCACGCCGTCGACCAGGTGTGCGCGGCGGAGCCGGTCGGCGATCCAGCCGGCCTCCGCCGACGGGGAGCCGAAGACCCGCACCTGCACCGCCTCGCCCGCCCCGGCGCCCACCGGGCCGGGCTCGCCGGGCCGGATCGCGGGCTCACCGGGCCGGGTCGCGGGATCGCCGGGCCGGGTGGCGGGCGCGCCAGGCGGGGTGGCGGGGTCGCCGGGCCGGGTCGCGGACTCACCGGGGTCGCCCGGCGGGGCGGCCGGCCCGCGCCGGGTCCTGGTGCGGCCTGCACCCGGCAGCTTCTCGGCCAGCCGGAGCCCGGCGGCCCGTACCTCCGCGGTCTGCCGGTGGTCGGCGGTGAGCAGCTCGGTCGGGGCGGCGATCGCGTCCAGCCCGCGGGCGTCGGCGCCCCGGAAGGTCAGCACCGCCTGGTCCGGGTCGCCGGCGACCAGGGTGGACCCGGCGTCCGCGGCGAGGGTCGCGACGAGCTCCATCTGCTGCGGGTCCAGATCCTGCGCGTCGTCGACCAGCAGGTGCCGGATCCGCTGCCGCTCCTGCTCGCGCAGTCCCGGATCGGCGGCCAGCGCGTCCAGCACGGCGGCGACCAGCTCGGCGGAGTCCAGCGCGGGGGCGGTGGCCTGCGGGGCGCCCCGGCCCGCGGCGCCGCGGAGCAGGGTGACCTCCTCGTAGGTGCGGAAGAACCGGGCGGCCGCCACCCACTCGTCGCGGCCGTACGCCCGGCCCAGCTCGGCCAGCTCCTGCGGGCCGAGCCCGCGCTCGGCGGCCCGCAGCAGCAGCTCGCGCAGCTCCGCGGCGAACCCGGGCAGCCCCAGCGCCGGATCGAGGCGCTCCGGCCAGCCGGAGCCGGGGACGCTGCCGTTCCAGTTCTCGATCTCCCCGGCGAGCAGCTCGCGGACCACGACATCCTGTTCGGCGGACGCCAGCAGCCGGGGCGGCGGGTCCTCGTGCCGCGCGGCGTGCAGCCGCAGCACGCCGAACGCGTAGGAGTGCACCGTCCGCACCAGCAGCTCCCGGGTGGTGCGGGCGCCGAAGTCACCGGCCGGTCCGCCCGCACCGGCGGTGAGCAGCGCGGTCAGCCGCCCCCGCAGCTCCTCCGCGGCCCGCCGGCTGCCGACCAGCAGCAGCACCGAGCCGGGCGGTGCACCCGCGCGGATCCGCCGGACCACCGCGTCCAGCAGCAGGCTGGTCTTCCCGGTGCCGGGCCCGCCGAGCACCCGCAGCGGGCCGCGGTCGTGCTCGAGCACCCGGGCCGCGGCGCCGGACCACTCCCGGACCGGCTCGGCGATCGGCCCGAAGCGCACCAGGCGGGGGGACGCCTGCTCCGCGGTCGCTCGGGTCATGCGCCGATTCGACCACGCCGCACCGACACCGACGACAGGGCCCGCGGGCGGCAGGGCCCGCGGGCGGCCCGGGCGACGCCGGTGGCACCCGGGCCCGGCGACCGGGGAGGATCCCGGTGTGGACGAGCAGACCGTGGAGCGGGTCCGGGACGTCGTCGCGGCGATCCCGGCCGGCCGGACGCTGAGCTACGGCGAGGTCGCCGAGCTGGCCGGGCTGCGCTCGGCCCGGCTGGTCGGCCGGATCCTCGCCGAGGACGGCGCCGACCTGCCCTGGCACCGGGTGCTGCGCTCGGACGGCCGGGCGGCCCCGCACCTCGCCGTCGAGCAGGCGGCCCGGCTCCGCGCCGAGGGCGTGCTCATGGTGGACGGCCGGCTGCCCCGCGAGCACCGCCGCCGCTGAGCGGCGAGGTGAGCAGAGCCGCTGAGCGGCGAGGTGAGCAGAGCCGCTGAGCGGCGAGGTGAGCAGAGCCGCTGAGCGGCGAGGTGAGCAGAGCCGCTGAGCGGCGCCGGATCGTCAGTTCTGATGACTCCCGGGATGTTCCGGCAACTGGGCGGCCACCCCGGACGACATGACCGTCGTGACGTCCGCGCAGCCCCCGTACCCGCCGCAGCCGCCCTGTCCGCCCCAGCCTCCGCACGGTTGGACTCCTCAGCGGCCCAGCAACGGTCTCGGTACTGCAGCGCTCGTGCTCGGGATCCTCGGTGTCCTGTTCTCGCTGATTCCGATCATCGGCATTATCGCCTGGCCCATGGTGATCACCGGCCTGGTGCTTGGTGCGCTGGGCATCGTGCGGGCGCAGGCGGGCAAGGCCGACAACCGGGGGGTCGCGATCTCCGGAACGATCCTGTCCGCATTCGGGTTGGTGGTCTGCGTCCTCTACACGATGGCCTTCGCCGCAGCGTTCTCAGGCATCTCCTCCACGACGGCGGCGGATGCTACGACGACCACGGCCGTCGACGGCATTCGGAGCGCCGACCGTACGTCTTCCGCTCCGGCACCGGTCACGAGCGGGCCACCCGGGACTGTTCTCACGACGGACGACGGCATGGAGGTCGGCACCAGTCCGCTGCAGGACCGGAAGGCCTTCGTCGGAGCCGTGAAGTGCACGGACGTCACCTATCGCAACGGCAGCCCGGGCAACGAGAGCTTCAACATCTGGGACTGGAAGCTGCAGGACCCCGACGGCGCCATCCGCCGGATCAGCATCGGCAGCGACAACGATCTGAGCTCCGGCGAACTGGCTCCTGGCGGAACGGTGAGCGGGCAGGTCTGTTTCGACGCGAAGGATCAGCAGCAAGGCACCTGGACCGTCGTCTACGAGGGTGGGCTGTTCGGGTCGGAGAATCTGACCTGGGTGAACTGACACCGCCATCGTGCCGACGCTGTTCGAGCGTTGCGAGATGGCGCCCGTGGGCGCCATCTTGCAACGCCCGGCGGGCGGCCCCGGTAGGTGAGCAGAGCAAAGGCGCACGTCAGGGGGCGTCTCGAGGGAGGAGGGTGCCCTCGACCCAGGTGGCGTCGCGGGCGGGGTCGCGGCCGGGGTGCGGGGCCAGGCCGGCCTGCTCGAACGACACCGCCAGGGCCGGGGCCTGGGCCGCCGAGGTCTCGATCAGCACCCGGCCGCCGGGGGCGAGCCAGCGGGTCACCTCCGCGGCCACCCGGCGAGCCGGATCGAGACCGTCGGTGCCGCCGTCCAGCGCGATGCGGGGCTCGTGCTCACGGGCCTCCGGCGGCATCCCGGCGATCCCGGCGGCCGGCACGTAGGGGGTGTTCGCCACCACGACGTCGACCCGGCCGCGCAGCGTCTGCGGCAGCGCGTCGAACAGGTCCCCGATGTGCACCGTCCCGGCACCGGCGAGATTGTCCGCGGCGCAGGCGGTCGCGACCGGGTCGACGTCGGCGGCGTGCAGCTCGACCGGGACCCGGCGGGCGATGGCCAGCCCGATCGCACCGCACCCGCAGCACAGGTCGACGACGACGGCGCCGGGCCGGAGCCCGCGGACGGCGGCGTGCACCAGCGCCTCGGACCGGCGGCGCGGGACGAACACGCCGGGCACCACCCGGATCCGCCCGCCGTCGAACCGGACGTGTCCGAGCAGCGGTTCCAGCGGTTCCCCGGCGATCCGGCGCCGGACCAGCCGCTCGAGCTCCGCGCCGGACGCGGCGGCCTCCAGCAGTGCCGCCTCCTCCTCCGCGAACACGCAGCCGGCGGCCCGCAGCCGGGCGGTCAGTGGCGCGCTCATCCGGCCCGGATCAGGCGGCGCGCCCGATCTCGGCTGCGCCGGCCGTGTAGCGGTCGAGCACCGCGCGGACCACGTCGTCGTGCACGCCCAGCGGATCGGCGACGACGTCCGCGCCGGAGCCGAGCAGCCGGTCCTGGAACACCCCGGGCGCCAGCAGCCAGGACGCCACCGCGACCCGCCGCTCCCCCGCCTGCCGCAGGCCCTCGACCAGCGCGGACACCGTCGGCGTCCCGGTCGCGGCGAACCCGACCCGGACCCGCCGCCCGACCAGCCGGGACAGCATCCCGGCCGCCAGCCGGACCTGGGCGACGGCCGCCGGGTCCGACGATCCCGCCGCGGCCAGCACGACGGCGTCGCCGTCGCGGTACCCGGCGGCCCGCAGCCGGTCCAGCGCGGCGGCCGCGAGCAGCGGATCCGGGCCCATCGACGGCGTCGTGCGGAACCGGGCCGGATCGGCCCCGGCGTCGGCGAGCTGGGCGGGCAGGTCGATCCGCACGTGGTACCCGGCGGCCAGGAACGCCGGCACCACCACCGCACCCGGTTCACCGGCGTCGCGCAGCGCGATCACCGCGTCGACCACCTTCGGCCCGCGGACGTCGACGTAGCAGATCTCCACCCGCGGACCCCGTGCGGCGACGGCGTCGGCCAGCGAGCGGATCACCGCGTCGGCGGCGTCGGACCGCGAACCGTGCGCGACCAGCAGCAGCGGCGGCCCGTTCACCGCTCGACCCCCGGGACGTCCGCGCAGTGCCCGCCGTGCCCGGGCTCGAGCGCCAGCCGGTAGCCGCGGCGGACCACGGTCTGCACCAGACCGGGGACGCCGAGCGCGGCGCGCAGCCGGGCGATCGCGTTCTCCACGGCGTGCTCGTCACCGGCCCCGCCGGGCTGGGCGGCGAGCAGGTCGGCACGCGACACCACCCGGCCCGGCCGGCGGGCGAGCAGCCGCAGCAGCGCCATCGGGGTCGGCGGCAGCGGGCACAGCCGCCCGTCCACCAGGACCGCGTGCCCGCGCAGCTCCAGCAGGTGCCCGGCGACCGGCAGCGTGCGGGCCCGGCCGGGTGCGACCGACTCGCAGGTCCGCACCATCGCGCCGAGCCGGGACCGCTGCGGCTGCGCGGTGGGCACGTCGAGCGCCTCCAGCGGCGCCGCCGTGACCGGGCCGACGCACAGCGCCAGCACCGGGCCGCGCAGTGCGGTCAGCAGCTCCTCGCGCAGGCCGCGTTCCCCGGCCCGGGCCAGGATCCCGGCAGCGGCCGGTGCGCTGGTGAAGGCCAGCACGTCGATCGCGCCGGAGAGGGTGCTGTCGATCAGCCGGTCCAGCGGGCCGATGTCCAGCGGCGGCGCCCACCGGTACACCGGGACGGTCACCACGTCGGCGCCGGCCATCTCCAGGGCGTCGACGACGTCGGGCAGCGGCTCGCCGTGCAGCTGGACGGCGATCCGGCAGCCCTCCACACCGCGTTCGAGCAGGTGCTCCAGGACCTCGGCGGTCGACTCGGACTCCGGCGACCAGGCGTCGACCAGCCCGGACGCCCGGATCGCGCCGCGCGCCTTCGGGCCACGGGCCAGCATCTCGGAGCGGCCGAGCGCGGCGAGCAGGTCCTCGCCGATGCCCCAGCCGTCGGCCGCCTCGATCCAGCCGCGGTAGCCGATCCCGGTGGTCGCCACCGTGATGTCCGGCGGCGCGGCGACCAGCTCCCGGGTGCGGTGCTCCAGCCGGTCGTCGTCGGCGAGCGCGACGATCCGCAGCGCCGGGCCGTGCTGGATGGTCGCCCCGCGCCGTTCCAGCATCGTGGCGAGCTCCTCGGCCCGCCGGGCCGCGGTGATCCCGACGGTGAACCCGGCGAGCGGCGGCACCGGCCCCGCGTCGGGCGCGGGTGCGGTGTCTCGTGCGGCGGATCGGGTCACCGGTCCTCCGTTCCTCCGGCCGGTCGCCAACGGCCGACGTGCGGCGGGGACCCCGGGAATGTCGCGGGTGGTGGTGGTCGCGGCTGCTCGGGTCGGAAGTCTCACCGTATCCCGACCTGTACCGAGCCGCCCACGACGCGCGCGGCGAAGGCGGGCAGGCTCACAGTGTCGTCGTCCAGGCAGCGGCCGTCGCGCAGCGCGAAGACCTGCTTCAGGATCGGTGAGGCGACGGTCGGCTCGCCCGCCCGGTCGCCGGTGATGCCCCGGGACATCACCCCGGCCCCGCTGAACGGGTCGACGTTGCCGACCGCGTACAGCGCGCCGTCGGCGAGCCGGAACAACGCCACCTGGACGTCGCCGACCAGCGCCGCGACCCCGCGGCCGGGGAGCAGCCGGTGCACGGCGCAGACCTCGACCCAGCCGGACGGCTCGTCGTCGACACCTGCGGGGACCGGGGACGTGTGCACGGCCGTCATCGCGGGGACACCTCCGGGAGGCCGATCAGGACGGGTTCGTCCGGCCGCCCGGGAGCGGGCACGTTCTGGCCCCGCTCCTGCACGAACCGGATGGTCGGGTCGGGCGCATCGGGCGCGTTGACGAAGGACACGAAGCGGGCCAGCTTCTCCGGGTCGTCGAGCACGCCGGCCCACTCGTCGGCGTAGGAGTCGACGTGCCGGGCCATCGCGGCGTCGAGCTCCGCGCAGATGCCCAGCGAGTCGTCGACGATCACCGACCGCAGGTGGTCGAGCCCGCCCTCCATCGACTCGATCCACGGTGCGGTGCGCTGCAACCGGTCCGCGGTGCGGACGTAGAACATCAGGAACCGGTCGATGGTCCGGATCAGGGTCGCCGAGTCGACGTCGGAGACGAGCAGCTCGGCGTGCCGCGGGGTGAACCCGCCGTTGCCGCCGACGTAGAGGTTCCAGCCGGCCTCGGTGGCGATCACCCCGAAGTCCTTGGAGCGCGCCTCGGCGCACTCCCGGGCACAGCCCGAGACCCCGGACTTGATCTTGTGCGGGGACCGCAGCCCGCGGTAGCGCAGCTCCAGCTCGACGGCCATCCCGACCGAGTCCTGCACGCCGTAGCGGCACCAGGTGGTGCCGACGCAGGACTTCACCGTCCGCAGCGACTTGCCGTAGGCGTGCCCGGACTCGAACCCGGCGTCGACCAGCCGACGCCAGATGGCCGGCAGGTCGTCGACCCGGGCGCCGAACATGTCGATCCGCTGCCCGCCGGTGATCTTGGTGTAGAGCCCGAAGTCGCGGGCCACCTCACCGATCACGATCAGCCCCTCCGGGGTCACCTCGCCGCCGGCGATCCGCGGCACCACCGAGTAGGTCCCGTTGCGCTGCATGTTCGCCAGGAAGTGGTCGTTGGTGTCCTGCAGGGTGGCCCGCTCGCCGTCGAGGACGTGCTCGTTGTAGAGGGTCGCCAGAATCGACGCGACGACCGGCTTGCAGATGTCGCAGCCGGCGCCGCGGCCGTGCGTCGCGATCAGCTCGGAGAACGAGGTGATCCCGGCCCCGGCGACGATCTGGAACAGCTCGGCCCGCGACCGGTCGAAGTGCTCGCACAGCGCCTTCGACACCTCGACGCCCTGCTGCTCCAGGATCTTCTTGAGCGTCGGCACGCAGGACCCGCAGGTGGTGCCGGCCCGCGTACACGCCTTGAGCGCCGGCACGTCGTGCGCGCCGTCGTCGATCGCCGCGCACAGCGCGCCCTTGGTCACGGCGTTGCAGGAGCAGATCTGCGCCGAGTCCGGCAGCGCGGACGCGTCCGGCTCGGCCCCGCCCTTCGAGATCAGCGTGACCGGATCGTCCGGCAGCGCCGAGCCGACCAGCGGCCGCAGCGAGCCGTAGCGGGACGCGTCGCCGACCAGCACCCCGCCGAGCAGGGTGGACGCGTCGTCGGACACCACCAGCTTCGAGTACGTTCCGGCGACCGGGTCGTTGACGACGATCTCCAGCGCGCCGTCGGTCTCGGCGTGCGCGTCGCCGAAGCTGGCCACGTCGACGCCCAGCAGCTTGAGCTGGGTGGACATGTCCAGCTCCTCGGGCGTCATCCGGGCGCCGCCGCCGAGCAGCCGGTCGGCGACCACCTCGGCCATCGCGTACCCGGGCGCGACCAGGCCGTAGGTCCGGCCGTCCAGGGCGGCACACTCGCCGATCGCCCACACGGCGTCGTCGCCGGTGCGGCAGCGGTCGTCGACCAGCACCCCGCCGCGCTCCCCGACCGGCAGGTCGCAGTCGCGGGCCAGCTGGTCGGACGCCCGGATCCCGGCGGAGAAGACGACCAGGTCGGCGTCCAGCTCGACGCCGTCGGACAGCGTCCCGACCAGCCGGCCGCGGTCGGCGGCGATCCCGGTCAGCGACACCCCGGTGCGGACCGCGATGCCCTGCGACTCGACCAGCGAGCGCAGTAGCGCTCCCCCGCCCTCGTCGACCTGCACCGGCATCAGCCGCGGCGCGATCTCCACGACCTGCGGGGACAGCCCGAGCAGCCGCATCGCGCGGGCCGCCTCCAGCCCGAGCAGCCCACCGCCGACGACGATCGCCGACGGCCGGCCCTTCCGCTCCGGATCTGCCGAGGCGGCCGCGGCGGCCTCGGTGATCGCGTCCAGGTCGTCGAGGGTGCGGTAGACGAAGCAGCCGGGCAGGTCCCGGCCGGGCACCGGCGGGACGAACGGGTACGAGCCGGTGGCCAGCACCAGCGCGTCGTAGCCGAGGACCCGGCCGGAGGCGGTGGTGACCCGGCGGGCGTCCCGGTCGATGGTCGTGACGGCGTCACCCAGGTGGTAGGTGACGAGCGGATCACCGCGCAGGGCGTCGTCGTCGAGCCGGAGATCCTCCTCGGAGCTCCCGTCCACGTAGGACGACAGCGCGACCCGGTCGTAGGCGCGGCGGGACTCCTCGCCGAGGACGGTGACCTCCCAGTCCCCCGCGGTGTCCCGGTCGCGCATCGCGGCGACGAGCCGATGCCCGACCATGCCGTTCCCGACGACCACCAGACGACTCACGGTGCGTTCCCCCTTCATGCCGCGCTCTCCCGCGACGGATCGGCGTGTTCCAGCCATTCGCGGATCCCGCAGACGGCGTCCCGGCAGCTGCCGCAGCCGGTCGCGGCACGGGTCCGGCGGGACAGCGCGTCCAGCTCGCGGGCGCCCTCGCGCCACGCGGCGACCAGCGCGTTCTTGGTGACGGTGTTGCAACGGCAGACGACGGCGGTGCCCGGCAGCCGGCCCGGGTCCCCCGCGGCGGCCGGCTCACCGGGCAGCGCGCGCCCGAGCAGCAGCGCGAGCCGGTCGGACGGGGCGGGCGCGCCGGAGTCGAAGAGCCCGATCACGGCCGCGGCGGCGTCCGGGAGGCCCATCATGATCGCGCCGACCACCCGGTCGTCGCGCAGCGCCAGCAGCCCGTACCGGCCGCGGCGCGGATCGGAGACGTGCAGCTGCTCGTCGCCGTCGGCGACGTCACCGAGCGCGGCGAGATCGATCCCGGCCGCCTTCAGCCTGGCGACCGGGCGGGTGCCGCGGTAGCGGGCGGCCGGGTCGGCCCCGGTGAGCAGGTCGGCGAGCACCGCGGCCTGCTCCCAGCCGGACTGCACCAGCCCGGCGGCGGCCGCGGGATGCTGGGCGCAGTCGCCGATGGCGTGCACCCGGCCGTCGTCGGTGGCGAGCCGGTCGTTCACCAGGATCCCCCGGTCGACGGCGAGCCCGGCGCCGGCGGCGAGCCCGGTCTCGGCCCGCACCCCGGCGGCGACGACGACCGCGTCCGCGGCGATCCGGGTGCCGTCGTCGCAGTCCAGGCCGGTCTCCGGGGCCCACGCCTTGGCGCCGACCCCGCAGCGCACGTCGACGCCGAGCCCGCGCAGCGCCCCGGCGAGCACCTCACCGGCGCCGGCGTCGAGCTGGCGTTCCATCAGGTGGGTGCGCGGATGCACCAGGGTGACGGCGACGCCGCGGCCGGCGAGCCCGCGGGCCGCCTCCACGCCGAGCAGCCCGCCGCCGACGACGGCGATCCGCGCCCCCGGCTCGGCCACGTCGAGGATCCGCGCGCAATCGTCGAGATCGCGGAACAGGCTGACCCCGGGCGCCGGGGCGCCGTCGGCACCGGCCAGGCCGTCGACCGGGGGCAGCCAGGCCCGGCAGCCGGTGGCCAGGACCAGCTCGTCGTAAGGGTGCTCGGCGCCCGCGGTGTCGTGCACGACGCGCGCCGACCGGTCCAGCGCGGTCGCGGCGACGCCGGGGTGCACGGTCACCCCCTCCGCGGCCGGGAGCGCCACCATCGGCGCGGTCAATCCGCCGGCGAGCACGGTGGACAGCAGCACCCGGTTGTAGGCGGGGTGGGCCTCGGCGCCGAGGACGGTCAGCGACACCCGCTCGCCGTCCGGGTCGCGCCGGCGGACCTCCTCGGCGAACCGGGCACCGACCATCCCGTGCCCGACCACCACCACGCGCCTGCTCATGGCCACGACGTTAGGAACGCGGGGTTACACGCAGGCGGCCCGGGATGACACGGGAGTTACGAGGTCCTCATTCTCCGCAGGTGGGGACCGTGAGGCGGATGGCCGCGCCGGGGGCCCGCCCGACGGTGCGGCCGATGGCCGCGGCCGGGCGGGATCGGCGGTGCGTCACATCCCGGTCCACTGCCCCTGGTGGACGGCGGCCACCCGGCCGGCCCAGCGCTCGTGCGCGGACTGCCGGGTGATCCCGGCCGCCCGGCCGATCGTCGCCCAGCTGACCCCGGCCACCCGCAGCCCCAGCAGGTTCGGCAGCGGATCGAGGCCGGCCGCGAGCGCGATCCGGAACGCGGCGAGCTGCCAGGCGGTCTCCCGGCGGGCCGGGAGGTCGGTGCCCTGCTCCGCCTCCCACTCGGGGGTGCCGGGCAGCGGCGGGACACCGGCGACGGCGTCGGCGTGCCGGTCGAGCTCGGCGACCGCGACGGCGGTGACCGCCCGGGCGGCGGGGCCGACGTCGGTGGTGAGCACGTGCTCCAGGCTGATGGTCATAGTTGTCAGGGTAACCCTGACAGTGCTCGACGGGCAGCCCGTTTCCACCGGGTGCCCACCGCCGGACCGTCGGCGGGGTGCCCGGCCCGCCGCGCGCGCCCGCCGCCGGACGGTCGGCGACCGTCGGGTGGGTGCCCGGCCCGCCGGATGCTCAGCGCCGGACGGTCAGGGCCGCCCAGCCCAGTGCCACCCCGGCCACCAGCGCCCCCGGCTGGTGCGGCGGCAGCAGTCCGACCACGGCCCCCAGCGCCAGCAGCACGCACGCGCCGCGGGAGAACGCGCGCCGCCGCCAGCCGGCCACCGCCAGTGCGCCGAAGCCGACCAGCCCGAGCACCATCTTCGGCACCCGGCTCAGCAGCACCATCGGGTTGTCCATCGCCTCCCACTGGGCGTCGGTCACGAGCCCGGTGAGCCCCGCCAGCTCGGTGCCCATCGACCACGCGTTGGCGGCCGCGAACACGCACGCCGCCACCGCGACGGCCACCGCGACCCGCGGCAGTCCCGATCGCGCGCCGAACGACGGCAGCCCGAGCACCAGGGTGACCAGACCGGCCGTCATGACGAGGTTCGCCGTCACGCACAGCGGGCTGCCCACCGCCTCCCGGCCGCTCATCCCGGTCAGCAGGACGTGGGAGGAGACGTAGGCCGCAGCCCCGACCGCGGTCACCAGCCCCCCGGCGGCGACGGCGGTGTCCGGCCACGACGGACGGCGCCCGGACGGTGCGGGATCCGGTGCCTGCGCCCGGCCCGGGTTCACAGCGGTCATCGTTTCCTCCCGGTGTTCGGTGACGGCGCCAGCCTGCGCCGCGCCGCGGACCGGCCGCTGCGGCCGGCGGGGCCCATCGCGGCAACCGTCACCGGGACGTCCCGGCCCGGCGATTCCGTCCCGGGACGGGCTCGCGGGGTCCCCCCGTGGGCCGGTCCGGTGGCGGCCGATCCGCCGTACCCTGCTCGCCGTGGACGCGGACCGGTCCCCCGTGGCGGCGCCGCACCGTGCCGCCGGGCCGCCCCGCGGCAGCCACACCGAACCGCCCCGCGGCAGCCACACCGAACCGCCCCGCGGCAGCCACACCGAACCGCCGCCCAGTCGCGCCATCCCGCCGGCCACCGGTGCCAGTGCCGGTGCCGGTGCCGGTGGCAGTGCCGGTGCCGGTGCCGGTGCCGGTGCCGGTGGCAGTGCCGGTGCCGGTGCCGGTGCCGGTGCCGGTGCCGGTGCCGGTGGCAGTGCCGGTGCCGGTGCCAGTGCCGGTGCCGGTGGCAGTGCCGGTGCCGGTGCCGGTGCCGGTGCCGGTGCCGGTGCCGGTGCCGGTGCCGGTGCCGGACCGCCCGGTGCCCCCGCCGCCGCGCCGCCGCCGCCCGGTGGACCGGGCGCCCCGCCGGACCCCGCCGGGGCGGACCCGGGCCGCTCCCGGACGACCGCGCTGGACGCGGCGCTCGCGCTGGCCCTGACCGCGGTCAGCGTGGCGAGCGCGCTGACCGAGGACCCGTCGCTCGGCCACGTGGAACCATCCCCGGACGCGCGGCTGGTCGCCGCCGCACTCGTCGCGGGAGCCGCCCTGGCGTTCCGGCGCCGGGCCCCGGTCGCCGTCCTCGCCGTCACGGCGGCCGCGAGCACCACCGCCGAGTGGCTGGGCTGGGAACCGGATCTCATCGCGGTCTGCATGCTGGTCGCCCTGTTCACCGTCGCGGTCCATCGGCCACCGGTGGTCTCGGTGCCGTGCCTGGCGGCCGTCTACGCCGCGGGCGCGGTCGTCTGGGCGGTACAGAACCCGCCCTGGTACGACGGCGCGTCGCTGCCCGAACATCTCGTCGTCGCGGGGGCCTGGGGGGTCGGCGCGCTGGTCCGTCGCTGGACAGGTGAGCAGAGCAAAGCGCAGCTCAGGATCACCACCGCCGAGCGGACCCGGGCCGAGGCCGCCGACCGGGCGGTCACCGCGGAACGGCTGCGGATCGCCCGAGAGCTGCACGAGGTCGTGAGCCGGACGCTCACCACGATCACCGGACTGGCCGCGGACGCCCGGAGCGGCACGACCGGCCCCGGCGCCCCGGCCGCCGTGCTCGGCGACATCGAGCGACTGGGCCGCACCGCGCTGGAGGACCTGCGCCGGATGCTCGGCGCACTGCGCGCCCGGCCCGCGCCACCGGCCGGCCCCGCCGTGCCGGACACCAGCGTGCCGGCCACCACCGTGCCGGCCACCACCGTGCCGGACACCGCCGGGCCGGACACCGCCGACGACCGTCCCGGCCCCCGCGACCGCCTGGTCGATCTGGGGATCGGCGTGATCGCGGCCGTCCTCGCGGTGAGCGGCGCGCTCGCCGGATCGACCGACGCCTACGTCTACCGCGAGCCGGGCCCGCTGTTGCTCGGGCTCACCGCGGCCGGTGCGCTGGCTCTCGCCGGCCGCCGGACCTGCCCGGTCCCGGCGCTGGCCGTGACGGCGTCGGCGACCGCCGCCGTCGTCCTGCTCGGCGGGAACGCCGCGGAGCTCCCGCTGTGCCTGGCGGTCGCGCTCTACTCGGCCGGCGCCTGGCGCGGCACGCTCCCCGCGACGGCCGCCCTGTTCGGGGTGTACGCCCTGCTCGGCGTCCTGGCGCTGCTGCGCGCCCCGTACTTCGACCATCCACTGGCGCTCGTGAGCGTCCTCGCGCTGACCACCGCGTGGGCGCTCGGCCGTCTCGCGCGGCGCCGCAGGCACGCGTCCCGGCTGGCCGGGCGGGCCGCGCTGGCCGCCGAACGTCAGCGGGACGACGACGCCGAGCGTGCCGCGCTGGCCGAGCGGCTGCGGATCGCCCGCGAGCTGCACGACGTCGTCGGGCACTCCCTGTCGGTGATCACCGTCCGGTCCGGTGTCGCACGGTTCCTCGCCGGATCGCAGCCGGCGCAGGCCGCACCGGCCCTGGCGGTGATCGAACAGGTGGGCCGATCCGCGTCGGACGACCTGCGCGACCTGCTCTCCGTGCTCGCCCCCGGCGGCGAACCCGCCGCGCCCGGCCCGGCGCCGGGGCGGGCCGAGCTCGCCGCGCTGCTCGACCGGGCGACCCGGGGACGTCTCGACGTCGACGCCGGCACCGACGTCGACGGGCTCCCCGGCAGCATCCGGCACACCCTGTACCGGCTGGTCCAGGAGGCCGTCACGAACGCGACGGTGCATGCACCGGGTGCGGCGGTGCACGTCCGGATCGGCTGTACGGGCCGGCTGCTGACGCTGCGGGTGGACAACGACCGCGGTGCCCCGGCGGCGCCCCGCGGCGACGGCGGGCTGGGCCTGCTGGGCATGCGCGAGCGGGTCACGATCTTCGGCGGCGACCTGCGGGCCGGACGACGGCCGGACGGCGGCTTCCGGGTGCACGCCACCCTCCCGCTGCGGACCGGTACGGGGCCGGGATGACGCTGCGGGTGGTCGTGGCCGACGACCAGGACCTGGTCCGCGCCGGCTTCGTCGCGCTGCTCAGCGGGACCGACGGCTTCACCGTCGTCGGCGAGGCCGGCCGGGGTGACGACGCCGTGCGGGCGGTGCGGGCGACCCGCCCCGACGTCGTCCTGATGGACGTCCGGATGCCGGGCGGCGACGGGATCGGCGCCACCCGCACGATCACCGCGGATCCCGCGCTCGGCGGGGTCCGCGTCGTCATCCTCACCACGTTCGGGCTCGACGAGTACGTGTTCGGCGCGCTCCGGGCCGGCGCCGTCGGGTTCCTGGTGAAGGACACCTCGCCGGAGGAGCTGCTGCGCGCCGTCCGGGTCGCCGCCGACGGCGACGCGCTGCTCTCCCCGGTGATCACCCGCCGGCTGGTCGAGGCGTTCGCGGCCGCCCCGCCGCCGGTGCCGCAGGGCACCGGCCCGGCGCTCACCGCCCGGGAGCGGGACGTGCTCGTGCTGGTCGCCCGCGGCCGGTCCAACGCCGACATCGCCCGCGACCTGCACATCGGCGTCGCCACCGTGAAGTCCTACGTGAGCCGTCTGCTGACCAAGCTGGACACGACGCCCCGGGTCGGACTGGTGGTGCACGCCTACGAGACCGGCGTCGTCGTACCGGGTGGGCCGGCCTGACGACGTCGACCGCAGAGCGTGAGATCAGCCACGGGGGCCCGGCCGTGCTGCCCCGAACGGGCTATGCAGTTGCGCAGCGACATCGTCCCACTGCCCCGAACCGCCACGCGGGGTGACGTACACACCCGCGACGGCGCCCGGAGGGTCGATTGACTCGCACGCGAACCGGGAGGCACAGGGCCACGACGACCCGGCAGCCCGCCGGCGGACGGCTCGGCTGGGTCGACGTCACGAAGGGCATCAGCATCGTCCTGGTGGTGCTGCACCACGCGGTGATGTTCCTGCCGGTCCTGGAACGCGGCTGGCGGACCCTGCTGCACCGGCGGGTCGCCCTGTTCGGCTGGCTCTACCTGCTCTGGACGCTCGTGCAGTTCGCCGTGGTCACCCCGCTGCCCGCGGGCAGCGCACCCGACTTCGCCGTGCTCGACGCCGCCGAACTACCGCTGGTCCTGCTGTACCCGGACCCGTCGATGTGGTTCCTCTACGCGCTGGCGCTCTACTCGGTCGCGGCCCGGGCTGCTGCGCCGCGTCCCGGGCTGGGTGCTGCTCGCCGCGACCGGCGTGCTGAGCACACTGGTCGGCGCCGGGATCGTCGAGTTCGGCTGGCACGCCTGGGAGCTCACCGCCCGCTACGCGTTCTTCTTCGTACTCGGCTGGCACGGCCGCCGGCCCGTCGAGTGGGTCGCCGCCCGGTCGTCGCCGCTGTGGGTGGTGACGGCGGCGTACTGGCGTCCGCGCAGCTCGCCCGGTGGCGGATCGGGCGGGGCGTCGCCGCGCTGGGCAGGCGGACGCTGCCGATCTACCTGGCGAACGTGCCGCTGGTCGCCCTGCTCACCGCGCTGCTGGCCGGCATCGACCCGCCGGCCGCCGCGCAGTACGGGATCGTCGCGCTGGTCACGGCGGTGGCGGTGGCGCTGTCGCTCGCGCTGTACCGAGGCCTGGTCGCCGTCCGCGCCGGGCGGTTCTACGACCTGCCGGGACGCTGGGCGGTGCATCCACGGATCGGCTGACCCGATCCCAGGTTCGCGATCGCAAACCGACGAACGGTCGCTGAGCTGCGACAACGGACTGTCGAACATGGACTCAATACGCCGCGATGTTCGACCGGATCGCCGCCGCCCTCGACACACTGTCCGGGCCCGCCGACGCCGACGACACGCGGGACAACCCGGAACGCGCCGCCGAAGCCCTGGCCGAGCTCTGCGGGTTCTCGCCCTCGCCCATGCCCCGGGACGGGTGCTGCCCGAGTCCGGCGGGCGCCGCCCGCAGCTCGTGGTGACCGTGCAGCTCGACGACCTCGAACGGCGCGCGCGGGCGGCGACCCTGGAGTTCGGCGGGCAGCTGGGTCCGGCAGCGCTGCGGATGCTCGCCTGTGATGCCGCGTGCTGCCGGTGGTGTTCGGCGGTGACGGTCGACCGGTCGACGTCGGGCGGGCCAGGCGCACCTTCACCGGCCCTCAGCGCCGCGCGCTGATCGCCCGCGACCGCGGTTGCGCCCACCCCGGCTGCGACCGGCCACCCGCCTGGTGCGAGGTCCACCACGTCCTCCCCTGGGCGCGCCCCGGATCCGGTCGGTCGATGTCGACGATCTGGCCGCCGGGATCGGCGGCCGATGAGCCGCTCAGGCCCGGGCGGCGGCCTCGACCGGCGTACCCCCGTCCACGGTGAGCCGGGCCGGCTCCAGCCGCACCGCGGCGACCTTGAACTCCGGCATCCGGCTCACCGGGTCCAGCGCCGGGTTCGTGACGTTGTTCGCCGCGCCCGCCCCGCCGTAGTGGAACGGCAGGAACACGGTGTCCGGCCGCAGCGTCGGCACGCAGCGCACCCGGGCCGTCGTGGTGCCGCGCCGGGAGGTCACGTCGGCGAGGTCGCCGTCGGCGAGCCCGTGCCGGGCGGCGGTGTCCGGGTGCACCTCGACGAACACCTCCGGATCGATCACGGCGAGCTCGTCGACCCGCCGGGTCTGCGCACCGGACTGGTAGTGCACGAGCACCCGCCCGGTGGTGGCCCGCAGCGGGTATCCGGTGTCGACGTCCTCGTCCGGCTCGACGTGCTCGACCGGCACCATCCGGGCCCGGCCGTCGGCGTGCGCGAACCGGTCCGCGAACAGCCGCGGCGTCCCCGGATGGTCCTCGGCGGGGCACGGCCAGTGCAGCGCCTCCCCCGCGTCCAGCCGCGCGTACGAGACACCCGCGTAGTCGGCGATCCCGCCGGACGACGCGCGCCGCAGCTCGTCGAACACCGTCTCCGGGTCCGCCGGGAACGCCCCCGGCGCGTCCAGCGCGGCGGCCAGCCCGGAGATCACCTCCAGGTCGGTGCGGACGTCCGACGGCGGGGCGAGTGCCCGCCGGCGGCGCAGCACCCGGCCCTCCAGGTTGGTCATGGTGCCCTCCTCCTCGGCCCACTGGGCCACCGGGAGGAGCACGTCGGCGCGCATCGCCGTCTCCCCGGGCACGACGTCGGCGACGACCAGCAGGTCCAGCGCGTCCAGCCGGTCGGCGACGGCGCGGGCGTCCGGTGCGGACACCAGCACGTTCGAACCGAACACCAGCAGCGCCTTCGGTCCGCCGGGCCGTCCGAGCGAGTCCAGCAGCTCGACGGCGCTGCGGCCGGGACCGGGCAGCGAGGCCGGATCGACACCCCACACCGACGCGACGTGCGCGCGGGCGGCCGGATCGTCGATCCGCCGGTAGCCGGGCAGCTGGTCGGACTTCTGGCCGTGCTCGCGGCCACCCTGGCCGTTGCCCTGGCCGGTGATCGTCCCGAACCCGGATCCGGGCCGGCCGGGCAGACCGAGCGCGAGCGACAGGTTGATCCACGCGGTGACCGTGTCGACGCCGTGCGCGTGCTGCTCGGCACCGCGGGCGGTCAGCACGTACCGGCGCGACGTCGTCGCCAGCCACCGGACGACGGTGCGCATGTCGGCGGCGGCGACCCCGCAGATCCGCTCGGCCCGTTCCGGCCACCACTGCGACGCGATCAGCCAGACGTCGTCGAACCCGCTGGTCCGGTCGTCGACGTAGCCGAGATCCAGGTGCCCGTCGACGACGGCGGCGTGCAGCATCCCGAGCGCCAGCACCAGGTCGGTGCCCGGGCGCGGCGCCAGGTGCAGGCCGCCGGACGCTATCGCCCGCTCGGCGGTCGGCGTGCGCCGGGGATCGATCACGACCAGCCGTGCCGTGCCCAGGTGCGACATCAGCGGCGGCATCGTCTCGGCGACGTTCGCACCGGCCAGCACGACGAGCTCGGCGTCGTCGAGATCGGTCACTGGGAACGGCAGTCCGCGGTCGATCCCGAACGCGCGGTTGCCCGCGGCGGCCGCCGACGACATGCAGAATCGGCCGTTGTAGTCGATCTGGGAGGTGCCCAGCGCGACCCGGGCGAACTTGCCGAGCAGGTACGCCTTCTCGTTGGTGAGGCCGCCGGCGCCGAACACGGCGACCGAGTCGGGCCCGTGCTCGGCGCGCAGCGCGGCCAGCCGCCCGGCGATCCCGCCGAGCGCGTCGTCCCAGCCGGTCTCCCGGAAACCGGCCGTCCGCGAGTCCCTGACCAGCGGCCTCGTCAGCCGCTGCGGGTGGGTGAGCAGAGCAGAGGAGGTCCAGCCCTTCTGGCACATCCCGCCCGCGTTGGTCGGGAAGTCGCGGGCGTCGACCTCGCCGGACGGCCCGACCCACTGCCCGCACTGCAGCGCGCAGTACGGGCAGTGGGTGGCGGTCCGGTTCTCGCCGGGACCCACCGGTCAGACCCGGGCGAGCTCGGCGCCGCCCGGCACGGACGCCTGCTTCGGTCGCAGGTACACCGCCCAGGTGACGCCGATGCACACCACGTAGAACGCGAGGAAGCTCCAGAACGCGGGCGTACCCGACTCGACGGTCAGGAACGACTGCCGGAACGCCAGGTTGATGAACAGGCCGCCGAGCGCCCCGACCGCCCCGGCAATGCCGATCACCGCACCGGACAGCCTGCGCGCGGTGCCGAGCTCGGTCTCCCGGTCGCCACCCGCGGCGATCGCGACCCGGGCGCGCCCGGTGAAGATCGCCGGGATCATCTTGTAGGTGGAGCCGTTCCCGATGCCGGACAGCGTGAACAGCAGGATGAAGCCGAGCGTGAACACCGCGAGGGACTGCGCACCGGACGCGGCGATGATGATCAGCGTGGCGACCGCCATCCCGGCGAAGTTCCACAGTGTCACGTTGGCGCCGCCGTACCGGTCGGCCAGCCGGCCGCCGATCGGGCGGATCAGCGAGCCGATCAGCGGCCCGATGAAGGTGACCGCCGCCGCCTGCAGCGGGGTGCGGTCGAACTGGTTCTGCAGCACCAGGCCGAAGGCGAACGAGTAGCCGATGAACGAGCCGAAGGTGCCGATGTAGAGGAACGACATGATCCAGGTCTGCCGGTCCCGGCAGGCCTCGGCGAAGGCGCCGGTGTCGTTCGACATGGCGGCGATGTTGTCCATCCGCAGCCACGCCAGCACCGCGGACACGATCACCAGCGGGATGTAGATCGCGATCAGCACCCGGGGCTGCCCGGCCCCGATGGTCGCGATGACCAGCAGCCCGAGCAGCTGCACCACCGGCACGCCCAGGTTGCCGCCGCCCGCGTTCAGGCCCAGCGCCCAGCCCTTGCTCCGCTCCGGGTAGAACGCGTTGATGTTCGCCATCGACGAGGCGAAGTTCCCGCCGCCGACACCGGCGACCGCGGCGACCAGCAGCAGCGTCGTGTACGAGACGCCCGGCTCGATCACGATCAGCGCCAGCAGCAGCGGCACGATCAGCAGGGCCGCGGAGAAGATCGTCCAGTTCCGGCCGCCGAAACGGGCCACCGCGAACGTGTAGGGCAGCCGCAGGATCGCCCCGACCAGGGTCGGCACCGCGACCAGGAAGAACTTCTGGGCCGCGTCGATGCCGTACTCCGGCCCCATGAAGAGCACCAGGACCGACCACATCGTCCACACCGAGAACCCGATGTGCTCGGAGAAGATCGACTGCCAGAGGTTGCGGGAGGCGATCTTCTTACCGGTGCGTTCCCAGAACCCCTCGTCCTCGGGGTCCCAGTGCTCGATCCAGCGTCCGCCGAAACGGCGGCCGGGGGAAGCTGAGGTCGTCACGGATGGCACTCCTGATCGCCGGCGTTCACGTCGTCGACGACGCTAAGGAGCCCCAGTTTCCGACGGGTGGCCCCCTGTGACACGCCGGAAACGCTTATCTCACATGCACGTTGTCACGCCTGTGAGAAGTGCGGTAGGTCAGCGCATCCGGACGCCGAGCGGGAGCTCGCAGAACCCGCCCCCGACGCGGTGGTGCTCGGGCGCGGCCGGATCCGGCTCCGGGCCGCCGGCCAGGATCGCGGTGGCGAACACCTCGGCGTCGTCGCGCGGGTGGAAGCCGATCGCCGCGCCCTCCTCCAGCGACCACCAGCGGCGGGTGTTCGCCGACACGCCCCACACCACGTGGTGGCCGCGGGTGCCGGGATCGACGGCGGCCTCGACCAGCCGGGCCGCGTCGTCCGGCGACAGCCAGGTGGCGAGCGCGCGGGCGTTGCGCGGCTCGTCGAAGCACGTCCCGATCCGCAGGCTGACGACGGTCAGGCCGTAGCGCTCGTGGTACAGCCTGCCCAGCGCCTCGACGGCGGCCTTGCTCCAGCCGTAGAACGTGTCCGGGGCGTGCCCGGTGGTCGCGGGCAGCGGAACGCCGTCGTCGCGGGTGCGGAACCCGGCGGCATGGTTGCTGGACGCCAGGACGACGGTCCGGACACCGGCGGCGACCGCGGCGTCGAGCACCGTGCGGGTGCCGGTCAGGTTCGCCTCGACGATCTCGTCCCAGCCGGCCTCGCCGCTGATGCCGGCCAGATGGACGACGGCGTCGGTCCCGTCGACGGCGGCGGCGACCACCGCGGGATCGGTGACCGATCCGGCGTGCACCTGCTCCCCCGGTCCGGCGGTGAGCGGCGCGCTGTCGAGCAGGCGCAGCACCCGGCCGTCGCGGGCGAGCCGGGGCCGCAGCAGCGTCCCCATGTTGCCGGCGGCACCGGTCAGCACGAGCGACACCGTCGTCACCCGGCTCAGAGCCTGCGGCTGATCAGCCCGGCGACCCGCTCGATCCCGGACAGCGATTCGGCGGTGGCCTCCGGGTGCTGGGCGTGCAGGGCGAGCCGGTAGAGCACGGCCCGCAGCAGCGACTGCGGCCACTCCTGCAGCTCCGACCAGCGCTCGATCAGGTCCTCGTCGGCCCCGCCCCAGGCGACGGCGTCGACCACGACGACGGCGGCGGCCCACTCGGCCGGGCGCCAGAACGGAACCAGATCGAGCACGGCGGGGCGGCCGGTCGGGTCGAACAGCATCGCGCCGAACAGCTCGCCGTGCACGACCTGCGGGGTGAGCCGGATCGTGCGCCGGTGCGCGGCGAGCTCGGCGAACAGCCGGCCACCGGTCTCCGGATGCAGGTCCAGCCTGCGCTCGCCGAACGCGGCGGCGGCCGATCGGGACAGCAGGTCGTCGCGGTCGTCGAGCAGCCGGGGCCGCAGCACCGTGGACGTCGCGGCGTGCAGCCGCAGGGACGCGGCGACGACCTCGTCGTGCCGGGGCTCCGGCGCGCCGGGGACGTAGCGAGACGCGGCCCAGCCGCCGACCACCCAGCGGCCGTCGCTGGACCGCACCGGGCGGGCCAGCCGGACGCCCTCGACCTCCAGGTTCTCCAGGACGGTCGCCGACCAGGCGGCGACGACGTGGTCGGAGACCGGGCGGAGCAGCGTGTCGCCGCACTGCCAGGCCCGCTGGCCGGCCCACACGACGGGACGTGGGGCGGTGTCACGCACGCCGAAGGCGACGCGCACGTGCTCGGGCAGGGCGCTCGCGGCCGGCGCGGTGGCGAGCGGGCGGGCAGCGGTCACGGTCGCGACGGTACCCGCGCCACCGGATACTCCGGACCGCGCCACGCCCGAACAGCCGCAACGCGTCACCACGTTCGGTGGACGAGCGCGGCCGGACCGGTCCGGCCGCGCCGCCGCCGGGGCTCGGCGCCCCGCTGCACGGGGGCGCCGTACACCAGCCCGGCCGCGTCCCGGGCGGTGCTCAGTCCTGCGCACCGCCGGAGGTCCACCGGCCGGCGCCGCCGGAGCCGCCGTCCCAGCCCCCGCCGGAATCCCCACCGGAGCTCCCTCCCGAGCCCCCGCCGGAATCGTCGCCGGAACTCCCTGCCGAATCCCCGCCGGAGTCCCGGCCACTGCTGCCCGTGCCGCCGTCGCGATCGGTGTCCCGGGCCGAGGACCGTTCCGCGGAACCGTCCCGGGCACCATCGGTCGAACGGCTCGCCGCCCACTCGTTCACCCGTTCCGCCATCTGCTCCTCGGCCTGCCGGTCGGCCTCGGCGAGCACCGGCGCGGCGGCCTCCTTGCCCATCACCGCCTCGACGTAGGAGCCGGCGACCGCGGAGGCGATCCCGCCGGCGGAGCCGGATGCGTCCGAGCGGCCCGGCCCGCGGGACTGCTCCGGGGCCGCGGAGCGTTCCGCGGAACGCTCCGGGCCGCCGGACGGGGTGCCGTCACCGGACCGCTCTGTGTCACCGGACCGCTCTGTGCTCCTCGACCGGTCCGCGTCACCGGATCGCTCCTGGCCACCGGACCCCTGGGAGCTCTCGGAGCTGCCGGAACGCTCGGAGTTGCCGGACCGCTCGGGGCTGACCGAGCCCGCTGCACCGCCCGACCGATCCGCGCCACCCGACCGATCCGCGCTGCCCGACCGGTCCGCGCCGCCCGACCGGTCCGCGCCGCCCAGTACCTCCGAGCGCACCGCGGCGACCCGCTCGATCGCACCCGCGGCCGCCCCGGAGCGCGAACGCTCCGGCTGCCCGGACCGGTCCGACTGATCCGACCGGCCCGGCTGATCCGACCGGTCCGACTGCTCCGAGCGGGACTCGTCCGCGGCGCGGTCGAGGACCGCGGGGCGGGACGGCTCGGCCGCGCGGGACCGCTCCGCCGGTGGGTTCGCATCCCGGGGCGCCACGGGACCCGAGCCGGATCCCGCAGGCGTCTCCCGGGCCGCATCCCGATCGGCCGGCCGCGCTCCCGCGCCGGGCCCGCGCTCCGCCGCCCCGGAGTCGGCCGACCCACCCGACCGGTCCTCCCCGGACCGGCCGGGACGCACCCCGCCCGGCTCGTTGTCCGGCTGCGTCGTGCCGGTGCGACGGCCCGGACCGCCGGTGACCTCGCCCAGCGCCCGGCCGGCGTCCTGCACGGTGTCGCCCACACCCTCGGTCACCCGGCCGGCCCCCTCGCCGATCCGCTCGACCGGGCCGTCCGGGGCCGGGCGGTTCCGTGGGAACGGCGACGGGCGGTCCGGCCCGGTCGGGACGGCTCCGCACGGGAGGTCGCCGAGGGGGACTGCCCGGAGCGGTCCGGCCCGGCCGCCTCCGGTGCGGGGCGGTTCCGCGGGACCGGCGACGGGCGGTCCGCCCCGCCCCGGCCCGGCGGTGCGACGAGACCGACCCGCGAGCCGGCGTCGGCGACCGGGCCGTCCGGTCCGGCGTCCCGGGCCGGACGTCCGGCTCCCTCCGATCCGCCGGTCCGCGCGGCACGCCCGCCGGACGGGCCACCGACCAGGGTGTCGATCCCGTCGGCGGCCTCCGAGACCACGCCGCCGAGCGCCTGTCCCGGCCCGGCGGGCTGCTGCGGGGCGCGATCGCCGGTCCCCCGCGGTTCCGGCTCCGGCTCCGCCGACGCCGTGCCGCCGTCCCGCGGCCCGCGCGGATCCAGCGGCGGCCCGCTGGTGCTCACGTCGTCCCGTCCCCGGTCTCCCGCGGTCTCCCGGCCGCCCGCCACGATCTGCAGGTCCCGGCGGCGGCCGATCGGCTCCGGCGACACGGGGCGCTCGCCGCGGGCCAGCGCGAGCACGTCCCCGGACACCTGGTCGGTGCCCGTCCGGTCACCCGGCAGCGGCGCCGCCGTCGCCCGCCGCAGCCCCTCCTCCAGGGCCCTCAGCTCCTCGGCCGTGGTGTCGCGGCGGCGGGCCCGCAGGTCCCGCTGCTCCTCCAGCGACGCCGCCGCCGCCACCTGCTCACCCATCCGCCGGGTAGGCGGGGGCAGCTCCGCGACGATCTGCTCCATCTCGGCGAGCTCCTGCTCGGCGAGCGCCAGCGAGTCCCCGACCTTCCCCCGTGAGGCGTACACGTCCAGCTGCGACCGCAGCGCGGCCTGCTGCTGGCGCAGGACGTCCCGCCGCTGCTGCAGCCGGGCCACCGGGGCCGGGGTGCGTTGCCCGGCGTGCGGGGAGCTGCGCCAGGTCTGCTCGGCCTCCTCCAGGGTCACCAGCTGCTCGTCCAGCGCCGCCAGTGCGATCCGCGCGTCGCCCGCCCACTCGTCCGCGGTACGGCCGCCGTCGGCGCCGGGTCCGCCGACCGGCGGTACCGGCGGCGTCGTGATCAGGGCGTATCCGGCGAGCAGGGTCGCGGTGGCCCCGATCAGGGCGAACGTCCGGCGGTGCCGCAGCGGCCCGCGCGGCGCGCGCTGCCGGGCCGGGGCATCGGACCGCAGCGGACGGTCGCGGCCCCCGGGCGCCGCGGCCGCACGATCCGGGCGCGGTTCCTCCCCGACGCGTCCGGCCCCGGAGCCGGGCCGGGTCCCGGACCGGGGACCGGTCTGAGGCCGGGGCCGGGTCTCGGGCGCGGGCCGGGGTTCGGGCTCGGGCTCGGGTTCGCGCAGCCACGGGAGCGTCCCGGCGAGCCGCTCGTCACCCGCCGCCTGGGCCGCGGCCCGGCGCGCCTGCCGGGCCCGGACCCGGTGCGCAGCGGAGCAGTACCGGCGCTGCGGCCGCGCCACCGGCGGACCGTCGTCCGGCTCGATCACCACGTCGCAACCGTCCAGCGCACACCGTCGCACCGGTCCGTCCACAGTGTCCTCCCCCGCCGTCGTCACGCCGGTCACCGGCGCGCACCGGCTTGTCGCGGTGACCCGGCGTGATGTTTCGGCGAAACGGTCCACTTCGGAGCCGAATCCCCGATCTTCACCCGTTCGGCGGAGTGAAATCGGACCGCGTATCAAGTAGTTGGACGGTTACTCACCGGTTACCAGAACGGCCGCCGTCCCGCGTGTGCGGGACGGCGGCCGTGTCGGTGCAGTGAGCGCGACGGTCAGTACGTCGGCTGCGAGGGGTCGATCTGCTTCACCCAGGACAGCACGCCGCCACCGACGTGCACGGCGTCGGCGAAACCGGCCCGGTGCAGGGCCGCCAGCGCCTCGGCGGAACGGCCACCGGACTTGCAGTGCAGCACCACCGGCCGGTCCTGCGCGATCTCGGACAGCGCCTCCCCGGACAGGATCCGGTCCTTGGGGATGAGCGTCGCCCCCGGGATCGAGACGATCTCGTACTCGTGCGGCTCCCGTACGTCGATCAGCTGGAAGTCCTTGCCCGCGTCGATCATCTGCTTGAGCTCGCCGACGGTGATCGTGTTCCCGGCGGCCGCGTCCTGCGCGTCCTGGGTGACGGTGCCGCAGAACGCCTCGTAGTCGATCAGCTCGGTGATCTTCGGCGTCTCCGGGTCCTTGCGGATCTTCACCTGGCGCCAGGTCGTCTCCAGCGCGTCGTAGATCACCAGACGGCCGAGCAGCGGCTCACCGATCCCGGTGATCAGCTTGACCGCCTCGTTCACCATGATCGAGCCGATCGACGCGCAGAGCACGCCGAGCACGCCGCCCTCGGCGCACGAGGGCACCATCCCGGGCGGCGGGGGCTCCGGGTAGAGGTCGCGGTAGTTGAGGCCCTGCCCGTTCGGCGCGTCCTCCCAGAAGACCGACGCCTGCCCCTCGAAGCGGAAGATCGAGCCCCAGACGTAGGGCTTGCCGAGCAGCACCGCCGCGTCGTTCACCAGGTAGCGGGTGGCGAAGTTGTCGGTGCCGTCCAGGATCAGGTCGTAGTCCCGGAACACGTCCAGGACGTTCTCGCTGGTCAGCCGCTCGTTGTGCAGGCGGACGTCGACGTAGGGATTGACCTCGCGGATCGAGTCGCGGGCCGACTCGGCCTTGGGCCGGTCGACGTCGGACTGGCCGTGGATGATCTGACGCTGCAGGTTCGACTCGTCGACCACGTCGAACTCGACGATCCCCAGCGTGCCCACCCCCGCGGCCGCCAGGTACAGCAGCGCGGGCGAACCGAGGCCGCCCGCTCCGACGACCAGGACCTTGGCGTTCTTCAGCCGCTTCTGCCCGTCCATCCCGACGTCCGGGATGATGAGGTGGCGGCTGTACCGCTCGACCTCCTCCTTGGTGAGCTCGGCAGCCGGCTCCACCAGCGGCGGTAGCGCCATCTCGTCCACTCCTCCGAAGTTCACGTGCGGGTCTCAGGGCGTCTCAACGCACCGGGGCCGCTCCATCTTCCCCGACCGGGCAATCAGGTCTCGTCCCACAGCCCGGCGACGGCGAGCGCCACCCGCTCGGGGTCCTCGATCTGCGCGACGTGCCCGGTGCGGGGCAGCACCAGCATCCGCGCGTCCGGCAGTGCGGCGGCGGTCCGGCGGGCCAGCCGCGGCGACACGATCCGGTCCGCGCCGCCCCACAGGACCAGCGACGGCGCCCGCACCTTCGACGCCCGCTGCCAGGCCGACCGGCCCGCCCAGGTGGCGAGCAGGCCGCGGGTGGCGCCGTCGGTCGCCTCGGCCGCCCACGGCAGCGTCGCGCGGTGCTCGTGCTCGGCGATCAGCTCGTCGAGCCTGCGCTCGGACCCGCGCTGCGGGTCGGCGAAGCAGATCCGCACGATCCGCTCGGCCCGGTCGCGCACCGGCTCGACGGCCAGCGCCCGGCGCGCACCCCGGCCCAGCACCGGGACCATGGCCAGCGCCATCCGCGGGTCGGAGAGCCGCCGCGGATCGGGGCGCAGGTCGGGCATCGCGGGCGACACCAGCGTCAGCGACCGCACCAGCTCGGGACGCCGGGCGGCGACGGTCATCGCGATCAGCCCGCCGAGCGAGTTCCCCACCAGGTGGAACCGGCCGTCGTGGCGTTCCCCGGCCCGGGCCCGCTGCTCGCGCCGCCCGGCCAGCCAGCAGAGCAGCGCGTCCGCCATGCCGTCCGGGGTGTAGTCGCGGGCCGCGGTCGGCTCGGACAGGCCGAACCCGGGCAGGTCGACCGACAGCCCGGCCGCACGCGGCGCCAGCAGCCCGGCCAGATCGGTCCAGTTCGTCGCCGACCCGGCGAGACCGTGCACGTAGACGGCCTCCGACGCGTCCGGCGCACACGCCGCACCGGTCCCCGGGGTCGCCCGGACGTGCAGCGACACGCCACCCGCGGTGATCGTCGCGCCGGGCCACGGCGGGATCTCGTCGGGCAGCGTGGCGAGCGTCGCCGGATCGGCGGTGCGCGGCTGCGGGACCTGCGTGCGGGCGGGCCGGGGCGCGGTGACGGACGGGTGAACGGGGAGCGACGTACCGGCGGCCATCCGACCAGGATGACGTGCCGCGCCCGGCCACGCCGATCACGGGTGACGGCCGTCTCGTCACCGGCACCGGTCTTCGTCACTCCGCGTTCTCCGGCGCACACCGAGCGCAACGACCGGGCGGTCCACGCGTTGTACCGGGGGGACGCCGGACACGGGAGGACGCGCATGGGGCGGATCGCCGGATCGGCTGCGGCCCGGCTCGCCGGCTTCGGCGCGGCGTCCGTGCTCGTCTTCACCGGCGCGTGGACGGCCGGTGGCGCGCTGGACGCGATCGCCGCGGCGGAGAGCGGGGAGACCGCCGAGCTCGGCGACGGGCGGGTGCTCCCGGCCGCCGGGCCGGATGTCCCGCAGCCCGGCGGCGTGACCAGCACCGCGGCCGGCTACACGCTCACCCCGACCCGGCTGATGTACCCGTGGCGGGAGGCCACCGAGATCACCTTCACCGTCACCGGTTCGGACGGCGAGCCGGTGACCCGGTTCGACACCCCCGGTGACGGCTCGCCGGTGATGGACGTCGCCGTCATCCGCCGGGACGTCGCCGGGTACACCCGGCTGCGCGCCGAGGCCGGCCCGGACGGCGTGTGGCGGGCCCCGATGACATTCCCCGGCGAGGGCGTGTGGCGGCTCTACGCGGCGTTCACCCCGACCGGCGGGCCGGCCCTCGATCTCGGTGTGGACGTGCACGTCCCCGGCCCGTACGGCGCGTTCCGGTTCGACCACGAGGACCGGTCCGGCCTGTGCGGTCCCAGTGACCAGCAGGTCCGGCTGGACGGCGCGCTGCTGCCCGGCGGCACCTCGCGGCTGTTCGCCACGGTCGCCCGCGACGGCGTCCCGGTCACCGATCTCGAACCGGTCGACGGCGGTGCGTTCGGCTCGCTGACCGTGGTCCGGCAGGGCGACCTGGCCCGGTTCCCGGTGCGGCCGGAGGTGACCGGGGCGGACGCCGACGACCGGGCCGGGCCCGGCATCGCGTTCTCCGCATCGGTCCCGGCGGCCGGGGACCACCGGCTGTTCCTCGACTACCGGTCCGACGGGGAGCTCCGCTCCTGCGAGTTCACCCTGCCGACGGCGCCGGGGAGCTGAGCCGTGCGCTCCCCGCAGCCGTTCCCGGTCGCCGTCACCGCCGCTGTGACGGCGCTGCTGCTGCCGGTGGCCGGACCGCCGCTCGCGCCGCCGCCCGCCCTGCCGGGATTGCTCGCGGTGAGCGTGCTGCTCGCGACGGGCGTCGTCCTGGTCGCCGGCCGGGCCGGGCACCGGGCGGCGGCCGCCGCGCTGCGGACCGGGACCGTCACCGCCGACGTGGGCGTCTCGGTCGCGACGCTCGGCGCGTCGGCGTGGGCGGCACCGGCGGTGCTCGCCGCGGCCGTCTCCCCGGCGGGACCACAGGCCGTGCTCGGCGGGTGGGGTGCCGGGGCCGGGCCGGCGGAGCTGCTCGGGCTGCTGGGCGGCCCGGCCCTGCTGCCCGGCACGGCGGCCGTGCTGACCGTGCTCGCGGTCCTCGTGCAGCGCACCGGCCGGAACGGCTCGGCGACCGCCGGCACGGGCCGGCCGGCGCGAGGGGCCGGCCCGGCGGGCGCCGCGCCGGGCCCGCGGGACGCGCTGCGCGCGGTGGCGGACCGCTGGTGCGCCCGCGCGGTCCCGGCAGTGGTGCTGCTCGCGCTGGCCGTGACCGGGTTCCGGGTGGGTGCCGGGCAGCCGTGGCCGGAGGCGGGCCAGGCCGGTCTCGCGGTGCTGCTGGCCGCCTGCCCGGTCGCGCTGCTCGCCGCGGTCCCGGCCGCCGTGCGGGCCGCCGACCGGGCCGGCGGGCCGGACGTGCGGCTGCCGCTGCCCGGCCGCGGGCCCCGCCAGGACCCGGTCGGGTGGACCCGGCCGTTCGGCGCGCACGGCGTCGTCGCGCGGATCGACACCGTCGTGCTCGCCGGGCCGGACGTGCTCACCGGGGCCGGTCCCGGCGCGGTCGTCGTGCACCCGGCGCCCGGCGAGGATCCGGCCACGGTGCTGCGGCTGGCCGCGTCGGTGACGGCGGGCTGCCGGCCCGGATCCGATCTCGCGCCGGTCGCCCGGGCACTGGCCGCCGCCCACGGCGGGCCGGTGCCGGACGTCGCCGAGGCCGACGAGCAGCCGGGCCTCGGGGTGTCCGGGCTGGTCGCCGAGCTGGTCCCGGTCGACGGACTGCGGCCGGGGGTGGCCACCGGCCGGCTGCGCGGCGGGGCCGGGAACCGGCCTGCCAACGGCATCGGCCCGGGCACAGCGGCGGGCACAGCGGCAGGGACAGCGGCGGGTACGACGGCGGGCACAGTCGCGGGCACAGTCGCCGGGCAGCCGGTGGTCGCCCTCGCCGAACACCCCGCCGGTCCCGCGCGCACGGCTGATCCCGCTCGTCCCGCCACCGGTCCCGACCGCGCCGCCGGTCCTGCTCGTCCCGTCGGTCCTGCCGGTCCCGACCGCGCCGCCGGCCCCGCTGGGCCTGCTGCCCCCGCCGGTCCCGACCACGCCGCCGGTCCCGCTCGTCCCGCCGGTCCCACCGGCCCCGCCGCTCCTGCTGGCTCCGCTGGTCCCGTGCCCGGCCCGGCCGCGACGGTGGTGGCGCACGCGGTGCTCGCGGGCTCCGCGGAGTGGCTCCGGGAGCACGGCGTCCGGCTCCCGCCCGGCCTGCGGGCGGAGCGCGAGCGCGCCGTCGCCGCGGGGGCCTCCGTGGTCGCCGTCGCCTGGGACGGCGCGGCCCGGGCGGTCTGCACCCTGGAGCGGGTCGCGCACCCGTCGGTGGCCGCCGGGACGGCGGCGCTGCGGGCCGCCGGCGCCGCGCCTGCTCTGCTCACCCCCGACGACGACGGTGCCGCGCACGCCCTCGCCCGGGCCGCCGGACTGGACCCGGCGGACGCGGACGCCGTCCGCGCCGGGCTGGGTCCCGCGGCCCGGGCGGCCGCCGTCGCGGGACTGCGTGCCCGCGGCCGCACCGTCGCCGTCGCGGCCGATCCCGGGACCGACCCGGACGCGCTGGCCGGCGCCGATCTCGCCGTCGCGCTGTTCCCCTGGCCCGCCGGGGACGGCGTGACCACCCCCGGTCCCGGCGAGCCGGACCCGGTTCCCGCCCCCGCGACGGGATCCGCGAGGATCGCCGCCCGGGGCGGCCCCGCCGAGGTGGCCGCAGCCCTCGTGCTGGCCCGGCGGGCCCGCGCGCACACCCGTCGCGCGGTCGTCGCCGCGGCGGTGCTGGCGGCCGTCGGGACGGCCCTCGCGGTCGCCGGAGCACCCGGCTCCGCGGTCGCCGCGCTGCCGGTCCTGGGGGCGCTCGCGGTGCGCGCCCGGCGGATCCGGACGGGTGTCCGGGCACCGTCCGGCGCACCTCCGGAAGGCCGATGACGCAGCGTTCGTAATCCCGGTTACCAGCGGGTAGGGTGACCCCACACCGGGTGAAAGGTAGGGGGCCGATGACCGGAACCGCCACGCCTCGGGGCGCGCGCCTGTCCCGTGGAGCGCGCCGCGCACAGCTGCTGCTGGCCGCCCGCGACGTGTTCGCCGAGCAGGGCTACCACGCGGCGGCGATGGACGACATCGCCGAGCGGGCCGGGGTCAGCAAGCCGGTCCTCTACCAGCATTTCCCCGGCAAGCTCGAGCTGTACCAGGCGCTGCTGACGACCTACGCCGAGGAGCTCGTCGAGCGCGTCTCCGGGGCGATCGAGCGGACCGGCGACAACAAGGAACGCGTGCAGGCCGCCGTCGCCGCCTACTTCGACTTCGTCGCCGGTGAGGGCAAGGCGTACCGGCTGGTGTTCGAGTCCGACCTGCGGGGCGACCCGGAGGCCGCCTCCGTGGTGGAGAGCGCGCTCGACCGGTGCATCGACGCGGTCGCCGGTGCGGTCACCACCGACGCCGGGCTGGACCAGGACCGGGCCCGGCTGCTCGCCGTCGGGCTGGTCGGGCTCAGCCAGGTCGGCGCCCAGTTCTGGCTGGACTCCGACCAGCGGGTCCCGCGCGACGAGGCGGTGGCGCTGATGACGTCGCTGGCCTGGCGGGGCATCGGCGGATTCCCCAAGCTCACCGACAGCCCGGACCAGCGACCCGAGCAGCAGCGCACCGACCTGCACTGACCGCACCTGCACCTGCACCGACCGGGCCGGGCGGTCACGCCGCCCGGTCGAGCCCGGCCGTCCCGCACACCAGCGCGCCGATCCGGGCCGCCACGCCGGCGACCCGCTCGACGGGCAGCATGTGCCCGGCGTCCGGGAACACGGTCAGCCCGGCCCGGGGCAGCCGGTCCCGGATCCGGCGCGAGTAGCGGGGCGGGGTCAGCCGGTCCCGGGACCCGACCAGCACCTCGACCGGGAGCTCGGCGAACGCGGCCAGCGCCGCGTCCCGCTCGTGCGCGGTCAGCGTCGGGGTGAACCCGGAGATCGTCGTCGGACGGCAGGCGGCGATCGCGTCGCAGGTGAGCCGGACCGCGTCGCGGTCCGGGTGCCGCCCGAGCAGCAACGGCCGGACGGCGGCCCGCAGCAGCGCCGGATGCGTGCTCAGCGCCCGCCGGTCGGTCCACAGCGGACTGACGGTGACCTTCTCCTTGCCGGCCAGGAACAGCTCCGCCGGACGGCCGCTCATGCCGAGCGTCGCCGCCGCGCCGAGCCCGCCGCTGGCGGTGGCGACCAGCGCCACCCCGGCGACCCGGGCCGCGACCAGGTCCGGATGCCGCTGGGCGAGCGACATCGCGGTCATCCCGCCCATCGAGTGCCCGGCGATCACCACCGGCCCGGCCGGGACGACCTGGGTGATCACCTCGGCCATGTCGTCGGCCAGCCGCTCGAGGGTCTTGTGCTCGTCGGGGGTGTCGTCGGACCGGCCGTGGCCGCGGTGGTCGTAGCGGACCACCCGGGCCGGCGGTGCGGACTGCGCGCCGCCGGCCAGCACGTCCGCGACCGGCGCCCAGCAGCGCTCGTCGAGGGTCCAGCCGTGCGCCAGGAGCACCGTCACCGGTGCCGACTCCGGCCCGGACACCCGCACGTACAGCCCGGTCCCGTCACGGGTCACGATCCGCCTGCTCACGTCCGGCTCCTCTCGGTTCTGGCTGGGTCTCAGATCAGGTGGGCGCGCTTCCACAGCAGCTCCGACGGGCCGCCGATGACGCCCTGCTCCCGCAGGAACGGCACGAGCTTGCGGGCCGACCAGCGCAGCATCTCGCGATGGTGCGGATTGGACCGCGCGGCCCGCCGGCCGACCGAGGGCTCGATGCCGACGCTGCGGTACACCTCGGGATGGATCAGGTTCCGGGCGACGACGTAGGCGATCGCCGCGGTCTCGTTCCGGGCCAGCATGCGCTGCGCCGCGTTCGTCCGCGGCATGAGCCGCTGCAGCTCCTCGCGGGCGTAGCGGACGTGTCGCGCCTCCTCCGTCACGTGGATCTTGTTGATCATCCGGGAGAGCGGCTGGACGCGCTCGTCGCGCATCCCCTCGCGCTGCAGCTGGTCGAGGATCTCCTCGACGTAGAGCGTCCCGGCGAACATCGCCGGACCGGTCCCGATCGTCTTCATCACCCGGCCCAGCTCGTGGGTGATCCGGTCCGGCGCGTAGTCCGGGACCCCGTAGCGCTCGGTGGCCTTGGCGAACATCATCGAGTGCCGGCACTCGTCGGCGATCTCCACCAGCGCGTACTGGATGTGCGCGCGGCGCGGGTCGCGGTCGTAGGCGTAGCGCAGCAGCATCTGCATGAGGATCATCTCGAACCACAGCCCGATCCGGGCGACGCTGCAGAACTCGTGCACCGACAGCGTGACCCGCTGCTCCTCGGACAGCCCGTCCCACAGCGGGGTGCCGTACAGCGAGACCCGCTCGGGGACGACGCCGTAGCGGCCCTCGACCAGCGGCGCCTCCCAGTCGATGTCGATCGACGGGTCGTAGGACCGGTCGACCGAGCTGCGCAGCAGCCGCCGCGCGGTGTCCTCGCGGTCGGCCACCCGGGCCTTGCTGCCGGTGCGGGCGGGAGCGCTCATCGGGCACGCCTTCCTGTCTGACGCCGGTCCGGCCGGGGGCCGGATCCGTGGGCGATGTGCTGTTCCGGACACCGCAGGCGACTTGCTGTTACCGGCGGTAACGGCTACCACTGGTAACGTGCCCCAGGAACAGAGGGATGTCAAGCCGGACGCCCGCACCCAGCGCCGCGAGCAACGCCGGTCGGAGATGGTCGATGCGGCCGTCGAGGCCGTCCGCGAACACGGCCCCGGCGTGTCCGTCGCGCAGATCGCCGCGGCCGCCGGGATCACCAAGCCGGTGCTCTACCGGCACTTCACCGACCGGGCCGACCTGCAACGCGCCGTCGGCGAGCGGGCCGCGGAGATGCTGATGGAGCGCATCTACCCGGTGCTCGCGGTGGAGGCCGAGCCGATCGAGCACGTCGCCGCGGTGATCGACGCGTTCCTCGGCGGTGTCGAGGACGAGCCGCAGCTCTACCGGTTCGTCGTCGCCAACCCGGCGGAGCCGGCCCCCGGCGCCGAGATCGTCGAGGACGTCCGTGGCCGGATCGGTGCCCTGCTGGCCACCCTGATCGGTGAGCGCCTGCGCGCCGACGGACGTGACTCCGGCGGCGCCGAGGTCTGGGCGATCGGACTCATCGGGCTCGTCCAGGCCGCCGGCGAGTGGTGGCTGGACCGCCGCACGATGAGCCGGGACGCGCTGACCAACTACCTGTCCGCGCTGATCTGGGGCGGGATCGCCGGCGTCGCCGGGCTGGACGCGCCGACCGCGAACGCCGACATCCTGCGGCTGGTGCCGAACCCGCACACCGCGACCGGCACCGGCCCGGAGGACTGACCGGCATGGACGAGCACGAGCACGGTGACGAGGGGTACCGGGGCCCGGCGACGCTGGTCGTCGACGGCGAGGAGATCCCGGTGGAGGTGCTGCTGGACGCCCGGCACGAGCCGTTCGACGGCCGCCTGCACTGGTCCGGCCGGGTGCTCGCGCATCCGCGGCTGAGCGAACTGCTGGGCGCCCGGGGCGCCGACGCCGAGATCCGGACCCCGGGGCACGCCGCCGCCGGGACGCTGTCCGAGCCGGATCTGTGGGACCGGTTCCGGATCGCCGGGACCGGGCGTCCGCCGTTCGCGCTGGACGACCCGCCGCCGCCGGAGACCGACTGAGCGGCCCCGGCGGCAGCACACGGAAACGGGCCCGGCCCCCGCAGGGACCGGGCCCGCGGCCACCGGTCAGTCGCGCCGGTGGCGCACGCCGCTCAGGGCTTGGCAGCCAGACCGAACCCGACCTTGCGCTCCTCGCCCGGGCCGATCTCCACGTAGGAGATCCGCCCCACCGGGACGACGAAGCGGTTGCCCTGATCGTCGGTCAGGTCCAGCAGACCGTCGTCGGACTTCATCGCCCCGCTCACGAGCTGGGCCACCTCGTCCGGCGTGCGGTCGCTGGACACCACGAGCTCGCGCGGGGTCTCCGCGATGCCGATCTTGACCTTCACCGGTTGGCCTCCCGATCCGTTCACGTCCTGCCCTTGCCGGCGCCAGGCTAGTCCAGAACGGGCTCAGGACAGCCCGAGCCTGCTCATCCGCCTGCCGTGGGCCACCTGGACGGTCTTGATCAGGCCCGCGACGCCGCCCTTCTCCCCCGACCCGAGCACGATGAACTCGGCCAGCTCGTCCCGCTCGGCCACCACCCGCTGGGCGTGCGTGACGGCCTCGCCGAGCAGCCGCCTGCCCCACAGGGCGAGCCGGTCGCGCTGGTGCGGGTTCGCCTCGCAGGCGGCGCGCACCTCGCGCTCGGCGAACGCCGAGTGGCCGGTGTCGGCCAGCACCCGGCGGACCAGGTCACCGGTGGCCGGATCCACCCAGCCGGCGACCTCGCGGTAGAAGTCGGCGCCCAGGCCGTCCCCCAGGTAGGCCTTCACCAGCGACTCCAGCCAGCTCCGCGGGGCGGTCGAGGCGTGGTAGCTGTCGATCAGGGTGACGAACGGCGCCATCGCGTCGGCGATCGCCACGCCTGCCCCGCCGAGGTGCTCCTCGATCAGCCGGAAGTGACCGATCTCCGCGGCCGCCATGGTGGACAGCTGGGCCCGGCCCGCGAGGGTCGGCGCGGCCCGCGCGTCCTCGGCGAGCCGGTCGAACGCGGACAGTTCGCCGTAGCCGAGCACGCCGAGCAGCTCGACGGTCACCGGGGTGGGTCCGGCGGCCGGCGAACCGGCATCGGTGGTCATGGCGGCCACCCTAACCGGATGGTGGGCGGCACCCCGGATGATCACCTGCGGGTGCGCGAGGTATCTCACTCGTCCGGCGCGAGGCGTCCTCGTCGTGCAATGGGACGTCGAGGGGTATCATGCGGACAGCGCGTTGCCGACATGCGGACGACGTGCACACGCGCGGGACCGGGAAACGGGGCGGGCGGGCCGTACCTCGGCCGGCCACATCTCACCGGACCCGCACCCGACATGGTGCGCGCAGCGCCTCGGCGGCTCTCCTGCCCCGACCCCGACGCGGGCGAGCGGCGGTCGACGAGCCACGCCACGGCTCCTGTGCGCGGAGAGAGGCGATCATCCTGTCCGTTCCCGAAGACAGCGCAGAAACCGGTGCCGGTCCCGCCACGGAGACCACCGGTACCGAGGCCGACCCGGGCTTCCTGTCCACCGGCATCACCCCCGCCGAGGCCCCGCTCGGCGTCACCAATCCCGGCGGCGAGAAGCTGCCCCCGACCTTCGCCGAGCTCGGCGTCCGCGAGGAGATCGTCTCCGCGCTCGCGGAGAACGACATCGTCCGCACCTTCGCGATCCAGGAGCTGACGCTCCCGCTGGCGCTGGCCGGTGAGGACGTGATCGGCCAGGCCCGTACCGGCACCGGCAAGACGCTGGGCTTCGGCGTGCCGCTGCTGCAGCGGATCACCCCGCCCGGCGAGCGGGCCGCCGCCACCGCCGAGGGCGAGGCCGCGGACCGCACGAAGGACGTCCCGCAGGCGCTCGTCGTCGTCCCGACCCGCGAGCTCTGCGTGCAGGTCGCGCGGGACATCGCCGCGGCGGGCAAGAACCTGGGCGTGCGGGTCGTCGCCATCTACGGCGGCCGCGCCTACGAGCCGCAGCTGGAGGCCCTGCGCAAGGGCGTCGACGTCATCGTCGGCACCCCCGGCCGGCTGCTGGACCTCGCCGAGCAGCGGCACCTGGTCCTCGGACGGGTCAAGGCGCTCGTCCTCGACGAGGCCGACGAGATGCTCGACCTGGGCTTCCTGCCCGACGTCGAGCGGATCCTGCGGATGCTCCCCGAGGAGCGGCACACGATGCTGTTCTCGGCGACCATGCCGGGCCCGATCGTGCAGCTGTCCCGGGCGTTCCTCACCCGCCCGACGCACATCCGCGCCGAGGAGGCCGACCAGGGCTCCATCCACGAGCGCACCAAGCAGCTCGTCTACCGGGCGCACGCGATGGACAAGGTCGAGCTGGTCACCCGGGTCCTGCAGGCCCGTGAGCGCGGCCTGACCATGATCTTCACCCGGACCAAGCGGACCGCCCAGCGGGTCGCCGACGACCTGGCCGAGCGCGGGTTCGCCGCGGCCGCGGTGCACGGCGACCTGGGTCAGGGTGCCCGCGAGCAGGCGCTGCGCGCGTTCCGCTCGGAGAAGGTCGACGTGCTGGTCGCGACGGACGTCGCGGCCCGCGGCATCGACGTCACCGGGGTCACCCACGTGATCAACTACCAGTGCCCCGAGGACTCCAAGACCTACGTGCACCGGATCGGCCGGACCGGGCGCGCCGGGCGCGAGGGCGTCGCCGTCACGCTCGTCGACTGGGACGAGATGCCGCGCTGGAAGATGATCTCCGACGACCTGTCGCTGGGCATCGACGAGCCGGTGGAGACGTACTCGACGTCGGACCACCTGTTCACCGACCTGGACATCCCGACCAGCGCGACCGGGCGGCTGCCGCTGTCCGCGCGCACCCGGGCCGGGCTCGGCGCCGAGTACATCGACTCCGAGGGCGACCACCAAGGATCGCGCAAGCAGCGCGGCGGCGGCCGCACCGGCCGGGACTCCGGGCCGTCCGCCCAGCCGGGTGACGACGACGGCCGTCGTCCCGCCCGCAAGCGGCGCGCCCGCACCCGGACCCGGGGCGGGGTGACCGTCGACGCCGGTTCCACGGCCGGCGAGGCCCCCCAGGAGTCGTCCGGCTCCGCCGCACCCGCCACCGGCCCCGAGGCGTCCGGCTCCGCCGACGGCGAGGGCACGAAGCCGCGCCGCAGGCGGCGCCGCGGCGGGTCCCGGCGGCGGTCCGGTGGCGAGTCCGCCGACGGGGCCGACGCCGCCGCCAGCTGACGGGCCCGTACCGCGTGTTGCGCCCGCGGAACCTGCGCCGCGCACCGTGGCCGCAGGTGCCCGCCGAACGACGACACCGCGGCGACCGCATGGTCGCCGCGGTGCTCGTGCTGCTGCTCGGCGGCGTGGCACTGCTCTACGGCGTGCAGAGCCCCGCGGCCAACACCGAGTCGGTCCCGGCGACGACCGCCGCCACCCCGCCGCCGCCGGCCGGCCCGGTCCCCGCGTCCTTCGACGAGCTGTGGCGGGCGGCCAGCCCGGCCACCCCGGTCCCGCTGGTCGCCGGGGACGGCGTCGTCGTCGCCGAGGGGACCCGGCTCTCCGGGCGCGACGCCGTCACCGGTGCGGAGCGCTGGTCGTACTCCCGCGATCTCGCCCTGTGCACGACCGGGTTCGCCGACGGCCGCGTGATGGCCCTCTACCGCAACGACGAGTACTGCTCCGAGCTGACCACGCTCGATCCCGGTACCGGCGGGCGCGGCCCGAACCGGACCCTGGACGCCCGCCCGGGGACCCGGCTGATCGGCCAGGACCCGGTGCTCGCGACCGGCGAGGACTACCTGGAGACGTTCCGCTCGGACCTGGTGCGGACCGCGGAGTACGGCACCGTCCGGGCGCCCGCCGAGCCCGGCACGCAACCGCGCAGCGGCTGCACCTTCCGGTCGTTCGCCGCCGCCCAGGACCGGGCCGGGGTGCTGGAACGCTGCCCCGGTGAGACGACCGAGCGGCTGTCCGTGCTCCGCCCGAGCAGCACCGACGGCGACCGCCCCGCGTTCGACTCCTCCGCCGAGATCGGCACCGACGGGGCGCAGCTGATCGCGCTGTCCCCGGAGCGGGCCGCCGTGCTGCTGCCCGGCGTGCCGCGGCTCGCCCTGTTCGACCGCGGTGGCCGCCGGATCGGCGAGTTCCCGGTCGCCGCCGGCGCGACCATGTCGGTGCCCGCCGACGGCGTCGCGCGAACCCGCACCGGCGGGCCGGACGATCCCACCCGCTACTGGTGGACCGGTGGCGCCACCGTCGCGCTGGACGCGGGCACCCTGCAGCCGCGCTGGTCGGTGCCCGGCACGCTCGGCCCGGGCACCCGGTACGGCGACCGGCTGCTGGTGCCGGTGCCGGGCGGGCTGGCCGACGTCGATCCGGCCGACGGCGCGGTCCGCCGCACCCTGCCGGTCGACCGCGGGGACCGGACCGGACCGGTGCAGGTCGCCGCGCAGGGCGGGCTGCTGGTGGAGCTGCGCGGGACCGAGATCGTGGTGCTCGGGCCGGCGGCCCGCTCCTAGAGGAACCAGCCCAGGCCCAGCACCAGCGCGACGGTGCCGATCACCCCGAGCGCGGCGAGCGTGCCGGTCCGGTCGGCGCGCCGGTCCGCGACCACCTGCCCGGTCACCGCGACCACCGCGGCGACCAGGTGGGCGGCGATCGCCCCGGTGCCGGGGCCCGGCACGCCGTTGCGCCCGGCCAGCCACTCCACGACGACGAGTCCGGCCGCCAGCACGACGAGCCCGCCGGCGAGCACCCCGGCCAGGCCGCGCAGGAGGCGGCCGGGACCGGACACCCGGACCGGCGGGTCGACCGGCCGGGATTCCCGGTCCCGGCCGGCACCGTCCCGGCCGGCGTCGCCCGGATCGGCCCGGCCGGCGCCGCCGCGGCGGCGGGCGGGCGGGCGCGATGCGGGATGGTCGTCCGGTCCCGGGTCGGCGGCCCCGCCGCCGATCCCGCGCCGGGAACCGGCTCCCCCGCGGGCACCGAGCGCGCCGCGGCGCACCGTGGGCGGGTCGACGGGGCCGTCGGTCCGGCGGCCACTGTCCGGGGCTCCGCGCCCACCGTCGCGGGCACCGGCGCGGCGCGCACCGTCCGGGGCACCGGCACCGCGCCCACCGTCCGGGGCACCGGCACCGCGCCCACCGTCCGGGGCACCGGCACCGCGCCCACGGTCCGGGGTTCCGGCCCCGCGCGCACCGTCCGGGGCGCCGGGGCGGCCCCGGTTGTCGGGCGGCCCGATCCGGCCCGGTGCACCGCCGGCGGGCGGCGCCGCACCGCGGCCGCGGGCCTGCGGCGGCGCGGGACGGCGCGGCGGGGCCGGGTGACCGGTCGGCCGGGTCGGTGGCTCGACGCCCGGTGCGGGCGGCTGCGGCCGGCCCGGGCCGGCGGCGCCCCGGGCGGGCGGGCCCCCCGGCGCGGGCCCGGATGCGGGCGGGCGGCGGGCGTCCGGCGCGGGATGCCCGGCCCGGTCGTGGTGGTCCGGCACGCGCGTCACGGGACGAGCAGATCCCACGGCCGCGGCTCGGGCACCGCGGCCCGGCCGTCGGCGCAGTGCCTGCGCACCGGGCAGGTGCCGCACTGCTCACCGGTGCGCGGCGGGAACGCCTCGTCCGGCCCGGCGCCCGCGGCCAGCGCCGCGACGGCGTCGGCCGCCCGGACCGCGGTCGCCTCGGCGGCGGACACGTGCCCGGCCAGCGAGCTGTCGTCGTGCTCCCAGACGGCGACCGTGCCGGTCGGCACGTGGTGCAGCTCCACCTGCCGGCACCGGCGGTGGAACACCTCCCCCGCGGCGACGGCGTAGAGCGCGAGCTGGCGGGAGTCGCGGGCGTCGGTGTCGGTGGGGACCCGGCGGCCGGTCTTGAAGTCCACCACCCGCAGCCCGCCGTCGGGTCCCGCGTCCAGCCGGTCGATCCGGCCCTCCACCAGCAACGACCCGACCGGCGCGCTCACCCACCGTTCGACGGCGACCGGCTCGGCGGTGCCGGCCGGGCCCTCGGCGGCCGCGGCCAGCCAGTCGGCGGCCCGGTCCCGGTAGCGCGCGGCCTGCGCGTCGTCCCGGAAGCCCTCCCCGTTCCAGTGCTTCCCGACCAGCGCGGCGGCCTGCGCCGGGGTGCGCCGGTGCGCCGGCAGCGACGCCAGGGAGCGCAGCGCGAGATGCACGACCGCGCCCAGCGTGGTGTGCGCGAACGCGCCGCCGCGGGCCGGGGCGGGCCGGTCGACGTGCAGCATCCGGTAGCGCCGCGGGCAGGCGTCCCAGGTGTCCAGGCGGGCCGGGGTCACCCGGTGCAGTGCGGTCGCCCCGAAGTCGGGATCCAGCAGGTCCAGTCCGAGCTGGCCGTCCGGGGACCCGGTGGCGGGAGGGGCCATCCGGCAACGGTACAGCGGCCGGGAGCCCGCCCGACCGGCGCCGTGCTGATCAGCCGCCGACGGGCTTCACCCCGGTCGTGCGGTCCACGATCGCGGCGTACACCTCGGGATCGGTGGTCTCCTCGGCGAGCGGGGTCGGCTTGTTCGTGCCGTGGTAGTCGCTCGATCCGGTGACGAGCAGACCGTGCTCGGCGGCGAGTGCGCGCAGCAGCCCGCGGTCGTCGGGCACGTGGTTGGGATGGTCCACCTCGATCCCGGCCAGCCCGCGGCCCGCCAGGTCGACCAGCACCGACGGTTCGATCACGGTCCCGCGGACCCGGGCCAGCGGGTGCGCGAACACCGCGACCCCGCCGGCCGCGGAGATCATCTCGACGGCCGTCTCGACGAGCGTGTCGGCCCGCGGGACGTAGTAGGGGCTGTCGTTGTGCAGCAGCTCGGCGAACGCCTCGCTCACCGACCCGACGACGCCGGCCGCGACCAGCGCGCGGGCCAGGTGCGGCCGCCCGGCGCTGGCGCCCTCGGGCAGGTGCGCGAAGACGCCGTCGACGTCCACCGGGTACCCGTCGGCCGCCATCCGGCCGATCATCGTGTGCAGCCGCTGCACCCGCTCCACCTGCAGCCGCTCCTGCTCGGCGACGATCGCCGGGTGCTGCGGGTCGAACAGGTAGCCGAGCAGGTGCACCGAGCAGCGCGGCTCGCCGTCGCGGCCGGTCGGGCTCAGGCAGGAGAACTCGGCGCCGCGGACCAGGGTCAGACCGGGCGGGAGCGCCGCGACGGCGTCGTCCCACCCGATGGTGGTGTCGTGGTCGGTGATCGCGACGACGTCCAGCCCGGCGGCGGCCGCCGCGCGGACCAGCCCGGCGGGGCTGTCCGTGCCGTCGGACGCGGTGGAGTGGGCGTGCAGGTCGATCACGGGCCGGGACACGTCCCGACCCTAACCGGCGGCCGGGATCAGCGCCGCCAGCGCGGCTTCGCCAGCATCCCGGTGGCGCGGGTCTTGCCCTTCTCGCCGAACACCAGCTCGGAGAGCGCCTCGTAGATCTCCTCGGGGCGGGGCATGTAGTCGATCCGGTTGAGCGCCTGGATCTGGCCCGCCGACTCGACGACCATCGTGCCGTAGCCGAGCATCCGCCCGGACAGCGTGCGCTGGAACGTCAGGTCGGTGACCTTGCCCAGCGGCATCATGCCCACGTTGTGCACGATGATGCCCTGGGCGATCATCACCCGCTTGTCGGTGATGACGATCCGTTCGATCCACCACAGGATCGTCAGCGCCGTGAACCGCAGCACCGCGACCAACACCAGGTAGAACGTCAGGTTGTCGACGACGACCTCAACCGCGGGGCTGTTCCCGGCCCGGTTCATCAGCAGCTCGAAGCCGACCACGACGGCGATGAACAGCGTCGTCTGCGTCATGTGCCTCGCCATGACGGCCCAGTGCTGGCGCACGCGGATGACCCGCCGCTCCGTGGGGAGCAGGTACTCGTCGATCTCCCGGGGCGCGAGCACGACTCAGAGCAGCGACGTGACGAACGTCGACACCGACTGCGCCGCGTCGTAGAGGATGTTGCCCACGTTCGTCACCGAGTTCGCCGCCGCCTGCGGCGCGGTCACGACCAGGAAGATACCCAGCGCCACAGCGACCAAGATGAGAATCTTGCGCACGTTACCCGTCACCCGTTCCGGCCCGTTGGGACAACCTCGACATTGGTACCCGAACCCGCCAAGGCACGGGTACCGGCACCCGAGCAGCGTACCGTCATTCCGGATGACCGACAGTAGCCGACACATCGCCTGCGTGGGTGGAATCGTCCATGACCCGGACGGCCGACTGCTGCTGGTGCGCAGGGCGAACGAGCCCGGTCGGGGACTGTGGTCGGTCCCCGGCGGGCGGGTCGAGCCGGGTGAGGACGAGCGGTCCGCCGTCGTCCGCGAGCTCGCCGAGGAGACCGGCCTGTCGGTCCGGCCCGGCGAGCTCGCCGGCGTCGTCGTCCGCGGGCCGTACCGGATCGCGGACTACCGGTGCGACCTCGCCCCCGGTTCACCCGTCCGGCCCACTGCCGGGGACGACGCCGACGACGCCCGGTTCGTCGATCTCGCCGGCTACGACGCGCTGCCGGTGGTGGACGGGCTCACCGGGGTCCTGCGCGGGTGGGGCGCGCTGCCCCGGATCTGACCCGTCCGGCCGGGCTCAGCCCTGCGGCGTGGGGCGGCCGGGCTGCTCGCCGCCGCGGGCGTCGCCGTAGGACTGCTTCGGCACCATCACCTTGCGCCGGAAGGTGCAGACGACGGTGCCGTCCTGCTTGTAGCCGCGGGTCTCGACGTACACGACGCCGCGGTCGTCCTTCGACTTCGACGGGGTCTTGTCCAGGACCTCGGTCTCGCCGTAGATGGTGTCGCCGTGGAAGGTCGGCTTCGTGTGCTTGAGCGACTCGACCTCGAGGTTGGCGATCGCCTTGCCGGAGACGTCGGGCACCGACATGCCCAGCAGCAGCGAGTAGATGTAGTTGCCGACGACCACGTTCTTGCCGAAGTCGGTGGTCTCCCCCGCGTAGTGCGCATCCATGTGCAGCGGATGGTGGTTCATCGTGAGGAGGCAGAACAGGTGGTCGTCGTACTCGGTGACCGTCTTGCCGGGCCAGTGCTTGTAGACCGCACCGACCTCGAACTCCTCGTAGTAGCGCCCGAACTGCACCGTTCACGCTCCCATCACGTTCTTGATCCGTTGCGGGGGTAATCTATCGGGCGACCCGCGCGGGCAGCGGCGGTCCAACTCACACGCGCACGGTCGGGCATCTCACATTCCCGACACGTTCCGCGCGCGATGTTCGATGCACGGAGCAACGATCCGAGTGGGAGCGGGGAGGTGAGCGCGGTGTCGCCCGAACAGTCGTCCGAACCCCAGGCACCGGTGAGCAGTACGTGCCGCCTCCCGCCGCCCGTCACCCGGACGGTGCACCCCGGCTGATCCCGGCGGGAGGCGTGACCCGTGTCCGGCGGCCGCCGCGGCGGTCGCACGTCCACGAGCCGTGCTCGCCCGGCGAGCCGGCCCGCCGCCCGGAGGTCCCCGTGATGCCCTCGCTCTCCCAGCTCCGCCCCTCCATCCGCTCCGCCGCAGGCCGCACCCGGCGCGCCGACCGGATCGCGGCCCGCGCCGAGGCGGAGCGCCCGGCCCGGCTGCGCGTGCCGCTGTCGGCCTACGTCGTCGACTGCGGCGTGTACGTCGACGGCGAGCGGCTCCCCGGCCGCTGGACGCACGACGAGGCGATCGCCGAGGTCCGCGAGCGCGGCGCCGGGTTCGTGTGGATCGGGCTGCACGAGCCGGACGCCGAGCAGATCTCCGGTGTCGCCGAGACCTACGGGCTGCACGAGCTGGCCGTCGAGGACGCGGTGCACGCGCACAACCGGCCGAAGCTGGAGCGCTACGACGAGACGCTGTTCATGGTGCTCAAGACGGTCCGCTACGTGGGGCACGCGGACCCGACGACGGCGAACGAGATCGTCGAGACCGGCGAGGTGATGGCGTTCCTGGGCCGGGACTTCGTGGTGACGGTCCGGCACGGCAGGCACACCGGGCTGGGCGAGGTGCGGCGGCGGCTGGAGGACGATCCGGAGCGGCTGCGGCTGGGCCCGGCCGCGGTGCTGCACGCCATCGCCGATCACGTCGTGGACTCCTACATCGAGGTCGTCCGGCAGATCGAGAACGACCTGGACGCTGTCGAGGCCGAGGTGTTCTCGCCGGGCTCGACGATGAACCCGGAGCAGATCTACGTGATGAAGCGGGAGATCCTCGACCTGCGGCGCTGCGTGATGCCGCTGGTCGGGCCGATGCGCAAGCTGTCCGAGGGCTACAGCGCGCTGGTGCCGCACGACGTGCGGTCCTACTTCCGCGACGTCGACGACCACCTCGGCGGTGTCGCCGAGCAGGTCGCCGGGTTCAACGAGCTGCTCACCACGCTGGTCGACGCCGTCCTCGCGAAGATCAGCATGCGGCAGAACAACGACATGCGGAAGATCACCGCCTACGCCGGCCTGATCTCGGTGCCGACGATGATCGCCGGCGTCTACGGGATGAACTTCGACTACATGCCCGAGCTGCACTGGAGCTTCGGGTACCCGATGGTGCTGCTGATCATCGCGACGATCTGCACGCTGCTGTACCGCAACTTCCGCCGCAACGGCTGGCTGTAGCAGGTTCTGCCGGCCGGGGCTCAGACCCGTGGGGCGCCGGCCGGTGGGGTGGGCGGCTCGTCGTCGTCCCCGGGGGTACCGCCCGGGCCGGCGGCGGTTTCCGCGTCGCCCACGGTGACGTCGTCGGAGTACCCGGGGCCGCCGGCGTCCCCGGTGGCCTCCGGCGGCAGCTCGTCGGCATAGCCCGGGTCGTCCGGGCCGCCCTCGTCGACCGGCTCGGCCTCGTCCGGGCCGGTCGGGTCCGCCCGGTCGTCCGGGTCCGCCGGGCCGTCCCGGTCGTCCGGGTCCACCGGGCCGTCCGGGTCGGCGGGCGGTCCGGGCTCGGACGGCGCCGGCCGCCAGCCGGCCGCGGCCAGCGCGGACGAGCGGGCGATCCGCTCCCCCACCACGTCCGGCTCGTCCGGCCGCCTGCCGAGGAAGGTGTGCACCAGGTGCTGCTGCAGGCCGCCGACGGTCTGCACCCGGACGTCGGAGAACCCGGCCCGCTCCATCCGGTGCACCATCTGCTCCGGGCCGCCCGCGCCGCTGATCCGCTTCGCCCGGTAGCGCGCGAGATCGGCGACGCCCCAGCGCATCGCGGCCATCGGGACCAGGTAGGTCCAGGCGGCGGTGGCCCAGCGCATCCGGCCGCGGGTCCCGCCGACCGCGTAGTCGTGCACCGCCAGCGGCGCGCCGGGCGCGAGCAGGGCGAGCAGGCGGCGCAGGCCGTGCTCGGCGTCGGGCAGGTTCGACACCAGGTAGGAGGCGAGGATGCCGTCGAACGGGCCCTCGATCCCGGCCTCGGCGAGGGTCTCCAGCTTGGCGTGCACGAAGGTGACCCGGGGCGACCAGTTCTTCTTCCTGGCGACCGCGAGCATCTCCGCGGAGGCGTCGACGGCGACGACCTCGGCGCCCTTCACCGTCGTCAGCAGCGCCTCGGTGGACACCCCGGTGCCGCAGCCGATGTCGAGCAGCCGCAGGCCGGGCCCGTCACCCAGACCCATCCGGGACGCCGAGACCCGCAGGTGCGCCTTGTAGCTGGGGATGGAGCCGACGAACCCGTCGTACCCGCCCGCGCCGCGCCCGTAGGCGCGGTGCACCGTGGACGGGCGGATCTCGTCGGTCTGCCGCGCCTCGCCGTTCACGGGCGTGATCCTGCCCCGGCGGGCACCCTCCCCGGAACCCGACGCGCCCGGGCGATACCGGTACGGGCCCGGTCGGGGTGGGCTCACCACCCACCCGACCGGGCCCGATCCCCCGTTCGGGAGCCGTCACACCACCCGTGCGGCGCAGCGGTTCCCGGGGCCGGTCGGCGCCCGGGACCGTTCCGCACGCTCGCTCAGCAGCACCGGCCCTGCGGGTTGTTCTCCTGGTGCTCGGTCCGGGCCCGCCAGTACTCCCGCTCGGTCATCGGCGGGTGGTCGTGCCCGGCGCGGCGGTGGTGGTCGAGGTAGCGCTCGTAGCGGTCTGCCCCGATCACGCCCCGCCACCACCAGGCGAGGCCGCGCAGGCCGTCCCGCACCGCCTCCGCCCGCCCGGCGCCGGCCATCAGTGCCCGGCCCGCACGCGGTCGCCGACCGCCTCGGTCCAGCGCTTCTCCAGCTCCTTCTCGGCCGGCGAGGCGATCAGCCCGGACGGCGCGTAGATCTGCGACGGCACCGGCGGGTCCTCCAGCTCGGGACGGCCGCCGATGGCGATCGACCGCCAGGCCGAGAGCACCGCGGTGACGATCACGATGATCGCCAGCGTCACGAACAGGATGGACAGCGAGCCCTGGATGAAGGTGTTGCGGACGACCGCGGCCATCGCCTCCGGGGTGGCCGCGTTGCCGAAGCTCGTCTCACCGGCCGCGATGGCCTCCCGGAACGCGAAGTGCTGCGCCCAGTAGCCGATCGCCGGCTTCAGCGAGAAGATCTTGAACATCGACGCGGTGATCGTGACGACCGCGGCGAACGCCAGCGGCACCCCGATGATCCACAGATACCGCACCTGCCCGCGCCGGGCCACCAGGGCCAGGCAGACGGCCAGCGCGATCGCGGCGAGCAGCTGGTTGGCGATGCCGAACAGCGGGAACAGCGTGTTGATCCCGCCGAGCGGGTCGGTCACGCCCATCACCAGGATCGCGCCCCAGCCGCCGACCATCAGCGCGGTGCAGATCCAGGCGCCGACCCGCCACGACGTGTCCCTGAACCGCGGGACGACGGTGCCGATCGCATCCTGCAGCATGAAGCGCGCCACCCGGGTGCCCGCGTCCACCGCGGTGAGGATGAACAGCGCCTCGAACATGATCGCGAAGTGGTACCAGAAGCTCATCATCGACGGGCCGCCGATGAACTGCTGCATGATGTTCGCCAGCCCGACCGCCAGGGTCGGGGCGCCGCCGGTGCGGGAGACGATCGACTCCTCGCCGACCAGCGCCGCGGTCGACGCGAGCTGGTCCGGCGTGACGTTGACGTTCATCAGGCCCAGCGAGTTCACGAACGCGGCCGCGCCCTCGACGGTGCCCTCGGTGAGCGAGGCGGGGACGTTCATCGCGAAGTACAGCCCGCGGTCGATCGACAGCGCCGCGACCAGCGCCATGATCGCCACGAACGACTCCATGAGCATGCCGCCGTAGCCGATGAAGCGGGTCTGCCGCTCCTTCTCGACCAGCTTCGGGGTGGTGCCCGAGGAGATCAGCGCGTGGAACCCGGAGAGGGCACCGCAGGCGATCGTGACGAACAGGAACGGGAACAGCGACCCGGCGACGACCGGGCCGTCGTCCCGCCCGGCGAACTCGCTGAACGCGGGCGCCGCCAGCTCCGGCCGGACGACGATGATCGCCACCGCGAGCAGCACGATGGTGCCGATCTTCATGAAGGTCGACAGGTAGTCGCGCGGCGCCAGCAGCAGCCACACCGGGAGCACCGCGGCGACGAAGCCGTAGATGATGATGCCCCAGGCGATCGTCACCCGGTCCAGGGTGAACAGCGCCTGGCCCCACTCGGTCTCGGCGACCCAGCCGCCGGCGACGATCGCGGCGATCAGCATCGCGAAGCCGATCCAGGAGACCTCGGAGACCTTCCCGGGCCGCAGGAAACGCAGGTAGACGCCCATGAACAGGGCGATCGGGATGGTCAGCGCCACCGAGAAGACGCCCCACGGGCTCTCGCCGAGCGCGTTGACCACGACCAGCGTGAGCACCGCGATCAGGATGATCATGATCGAGAGGGTGGCGACCAGCGCGGCCGTGCCGCCGACCCGGCCGAGCTCCTCGCGGGCCATCTGACCCAGCGAGCGCCCGCCGCGACGCATCGAGAAGAACAGGACCAGGTAGTCCTGCACCGCACCGGCCACGATGACGCCGACGATGATCCAGATCGTGCCGGGCAGGTACCCCATCTGCGCGGCGAGGACCGGGCCGACCAGCGGACCGGCGCCGGCGATCGCGGCGAAGTGGTGGCCGTAGAGCACCCGCCGGTCGGTCGGGACGAAGTCCTGGCCGTTCTCGGCGTACTCGGCGGGGGTGGCCCGCCGGTCGTCCGGCTTGAGCAGCTTCCGCTCGATGTAGGTCGAGTAGAAGCGGTAGGCGATCAGGTAGGTGCTGACCGCCGCGAACACGAACCAGATCGCGTTCACCGTCTCGCCGCGGACCAGGGCCAGCATCACCCACCCGAGGCCACCCAGCAGCGCGATCGTCGTCCAGATCGCGATCTTGAGCGGCGTCCATGTGCGCCGCTCGGCGAGGAACACGTCCTCGTCCACCGCGGCCGGCGGGAGTTCCTGCCCCGCCGCACCGCCGCCTGACACCTGTGTCATAGCGCGTCCCTCCCGGTATGTCCGAGGCGGACTATAAGCAGTTCGGTGCGGAATGAAAGGGCCTTGTGGAGATCTTGAGGAACGAGACCGTCGTCACCCCGGCGGGTGACGGCGGCCGTGATCGCGCTACCGGCTCAGAAACCTCCGCCGGGGCTGCCCATCGCGAGCCGGGCGAGCATCTCGCGGGCCTGCTCGGCGTTGCGCGGCTCGCACAGCACGTCATACCGGCCGGCGACCATCTGGCTGGCCGACTGGAAGTCCCGGCGCCCGCGGCTCGCGCCGTAGCCGACGGCCGCGAACACCATGCCGAACACGGCGCCGGACGCCAGGCCGACGACGATCGGCCAGAAGCTGCCGTCCGGCGAGAACAGCGACAGCAGCAGACCGACGAACAGACCCAGCCAGGCACCGGACGCGGCGCCCGAGCCCAGCACCCGGCCCCAGGTGAGCCGGCCGATCACCCGCTCGACCAGCATCAGGTCGACGCCGACGATCGTCACGTCGCGGACCGGGAAGTCCGAGTCGGCCAGGTGGTCGACGGCCCGCTGCGCCTCCTCGTAGGTGGCGTAGGAGCCCACCGGCCACCCGGTCGGCGGGGTGGGCAGCTGCGGCAGGCCCGGTGCCGGGCGTGCCTGGCCGCCGAAGGGGTTGGTCATGGCGATTCTCCTCGCAGGTGGTGTTCCGCTTCTGCTACCGGGCAACGGTCGACGGCCGTCCGGTGTGCCCGAGGAGACTAGCGACGTCTCGCACGTCACGTGCGCGCACGACGCGCACGTGACGTGCGGCGTAACCTCAGCGCAGCTTGTAGTCGCGCAGCAGGCCGCGGGAGATGATCGTCTTCTGGATCTCCGAGGTGCCCTCGCCGATCAGCAGGAACGGCGCCTCGCGCATGAGCCGCTCGATCTCGTACTCCTTGGAGTAGCCGTAGCCGCCGTGGATCCGGAACGAGTCCTCGGTGACCTCCTTGCAGTACTCCGAGGCGAGCATCTTGGCCATCCCGGCCTCGACGTCGTTGCGCTCGCCGCGGTCCTTCAGGCGCGCGGCGTTGACCATCATCAGGTGCGCGGCCTCGACCTTGGTCGCCATCTCGGCGATCTTGAACGCGATCGCCTGGTGGTTGACGATCGGCTTGCCGAAGGTGGAGCGCTGCTGCGCGTACTCCACGCCCAGCTCGAACGCCCGGATCGCGATGCCGCAGGCGCGGGCCGCCACGTTCACCCGGCCGACCTCGACGCCGTCCATCATGTGCGCGAAGCCCTTGCCGCGCTCCCCGCCGAGGATCTGCCCACCGGGGACCCGGTGGCCCTTGAACACCAGCTCGGTGGTGTCGACGCCCTTGTAGCCCATCTTGTCGATCTTGCCGGGGACGATCAGGCCGGGCGCGACCTCGCCGTAGCCGGTGGGCTTCTCGACCAGGAACGTCGTCAGGTTCTGGTGCGCCTTCTCGGCGCCCTCGTCGGTCCGGACCAGCACCGCGGTCAGGTTCGACGTGCCGCCGTTGGTCAGCCACATCTTGGCGCCGTCGATCACGTAGTCACCGCTGCCGTCGCCGGCCTCGACCGCCTTCGTCTTGATCGCCGCGACGTCCGAGCCGAGATCGGGCTCGGACATCGAGAACGAGCCGCGGGTCTCACCGGTCGCCATCGCCGGCAGATAGCGCTGCTTCTGCTCCTCGGTGCCGTGCTGGCGGAGCATGTAGGCCACGATGAAGTGGGTGTTGATCACACCGGAGACGCTCATCCAGCCGCGCGCGATCTCCTCGACCACCAGGGCGTAGGTGAGCAGCGACTCGCCGAGCCCGCCGTACTCCTCCGGGATCATGAGGCCGAACAGCCCCATCTCCTTCATGCCCTCGACGATGTCGGTGGGGTACGCGTCCTCGTGCTCGAGCGCGGTCGCGTGCGGGATGATCTCCTTGTCCACGAAGCTGCGGACGGTGGACAGGATCTCGGTCTGGATGTCGGTCAGACCGGCGGTCTGCGCGAGCCGCGCCATCTGTGTTCCTCCTGAGCGTCTCTGGTCAGCTGCCGCGGCGTGCTCACGCCTCCGGCGGGGTCCACTTGTCGGTGCGGGTCATCCCCGCGGCGCGGCCCTTGCCCGAGATGACCAGGGCCATCTTGCGGCTGGCCTCGTCGATCATCTCGTCGCCGATCATCGCGGCGCCCCGCTTGCCGCCCGCCTCGGAGGTGAAGTACTCGTAGGCGTCGAGGATGTTCTCGGCGTGGTCGTAGTCGCTCTGCGCCGGCGAGAAGGTCTCGTTCGCCGCGTCGATCTGGCCGGGGTGCAGCACCCACTTGCCGTCGAAGCCCAGCGCGGCCGAGCGGCCGGCCACCCTGCGGAACGCGTCGACGTCCTTGATCTGCAGGAACGGGCCGTCGATGGCCTGCTTGTCGTGCGCGCGGGCGGCCATCAGGATCGACATGAGGATGTGGTGGTAGGCGTCGCCGACGTCGTAGCCGGGCGGCTGCTCCCCCACCACCAGGGACTTCATGTTGATCGAGGCCATGAAGTCGGCCGGGCCGAAGATGATCGTCTCGACCCGCGGCGAGGCGGTGGCGATCGCGTTCACGTTGGTCAGGCCGAGCGCGTTCTCGATCTGGGCCTCGATGCCGATCTTCCCGACCTCGTAGCCGATCGTCTTCTCGATCTGGGTGAGCAGCAGGTCCAGCGCGACGACCTGCTCCGGGGTCTGCACCTTCGGCAGCATGATCGCGTCGAGATTGGCGCCTGCGCCCTCGACGACCTCGGTGACGTCGCGGTAGGTCCACTCGGTGGTCCAGTCGTTGACCCGGACCACCCGGATCTTCTCGCCCCAGCCGCCCTCGTTCAGCGCCTCGACGATCGTCTTGCGGGCTCCCGGCTTCGCCAGCGGGGCGCAGGCGTCCTCCAGGTCCAGGAACACCTGGTCCGAGTTCAGCGTGCGCGCCTTGTCGATGAACTTCTGGCTCGACCCGGGCACGGCCAGGCAGGACCGGCGGGCGCGGAGGGTGGTGCTCACAGGCTGGCTCCTCGTCGAGTTCGTCCTCGCCCGCGCACCGGGGACGGCGCGGCGGGCAGTCGGGCTGCTGGGTGATGCTGGCACGGCGACCCGCCGGACGCCCCGCCCAGGTGATTGGTTTCTCACCCGCAGGTGGTCACGAGGGGTTACCCGCGAGTCAGTCCTGTTCGGGAGGTGGGGTCAGGGATCCGCTCGCCACGGCGGCGACGGTGCCGCCCACCCAGGTCCCGACCGGCCGTCCGCCCGCCGTGCGCACGCCCGCGTGCAGCGTCGAGGGCCGCCCCATCTCCGCGCCCTGGGAGACGACGAACGCGTGCTCGCCGTCGTCGGGCACCAGTCCGCGATCGGCCAGGAACACCCCGAGCGCGACGGCCGCGGACCCGGTCGCCGGGTCCTCCGGGACCCCCGAGGCGGGCGCGAACATCCGCGCGTGCACCCGCTCGGCGGTCGCGTCGACCGCGGCGACGAGCACCCCGATCACGTCGCCGGGCAGCGCGGCGATCGCGGCGGCGTCCGGGCGGGCCCTGGCGACCGCACCCGGGTGCACGAGCAGGATCGCGTACTCGACGCCGGCGCCGGCCAGCCCCGGGGAGGCCGCGCCGTCGACGTCGTCGGGCCCGAGCCCGACCGCGGCGGCGAGCGCGGCCGCGTCCAGCTCGTCGCCGACCGACGGCGGGCCGCCCTCGACCCGGGCGCCGCTGCCGTCCACCAGGACCGGGAGCAGTCCGGCGCCGCACTCCTGGATCCGCTCGCCGTGCCCGATCACGCCGTCCCGGGCAAGCACCCAGGCGGTGCCGACGCTCGGGTGCCCGGCGAAGGGCAGCTCGCGGCGCGGGGTGAAGATCCGCACCCGGTAGTCGGCGCCCGCGTCGGCGTCGCCGGTCGGCGGCAGCGGGAAGGCGGTCTCGGACAGGTTGAACTCCGCGGCGATCGCCTGCATCCGGGCCGTGGAGAGCGCTTCGGCGCCGTGCACCACGGCGAGCTGGTTGCCGGCGTAGGGCCGGTCGGTGAAGACGTCGACGAGGTCGTAGCGCAGCGGGTCCGGGCCGGGCCGGTGCACGGGTTCGGGATGCGGCTCGTTCACGTCGCGCGAGCCTAATCACCGCATGCCGCGCCGGCGCCGCCGCGGGCACCGCCCGGAGCGGCCGCTCTACTCTCGACGCCATGGCCTCGGCACGGGTGTTCGTCGCGCGGCTGGCCGGGCTGGCCGTGTTCGGCCCGGACGGCGAGCGGATCGGGAAGGTCCGCGACGTCGTGGTGTCGTTGCGGGTCGACAGCCATCCGCCGCGGGTGCTCGGCCTGGTGGTGGACCTGTCCGCGCGGCGCAGCATCTTCGTGCCGATGCTGCGGGTCTCCGACATCGCCGGATCGGCGGTCACCCTGGCCAGCGGCTCGGTCAACCTGCGCTCGTTCGACCAGCGGGCGAACGAGACGCTGGTGCTGGGCGAGCTGCTGAACTCGCCGGTCACCGTGCGCGACTCCGGCGAGGACGGGGTCGTGGTGGACGTCGCGATCGAGCCGACGCGCACCCGGGACTGGGCGATCACCCGGGTGGCGGTGCGGTTCCGCCGCACCCGGCTGGCCCGCCGCGCCCGGGTCGACGTGCACGGCTGGGAGAACGTGTCCGGGCTCGACGTGGCCGCGGCGCAGGGCGCGGACCGGCTGCTCGCGGTGTTCGACTCGATGCGCCCGGCCGACGTGGCGGCGGCGCTGTCCCGGCTGCCCGACGAGCGCCAGCACCAGGTCGTCGACGCGCTCGACGACGAGCGGTTGGCCGACGTGTTCGAGGAGCTCTCCGAGTCCGACCAGCGCGAGCTGCTGGCCTACCTCGACGACGACCGGGCCGCCGACGTGCTGGAGGCGATGAGCCCGGACGACGCCGCCGACCTGCTCGGCGAGCTGCCCGACGACGAGGCCGGCCGGCTGCTGGGACTGATGGAGCCGGGCGAGTCGGAGCCGGTGCGCCGGCTGATGCGCTACGAGTGGGACACCGCAGGCGGGTTGATGACGCCGGAGCCGATCACGCTCGGGCCGGACGCGACGGTCGCCGAGGCGCTGGCCCGGATCCGCAACCCGGAGGTGCCGCCCGCACTGGCGTCGATGGTGTTCGTGGTGCGGCCGCCCACCGCCACCCCGACCGGCCGCTACCTCGGTTGCGTGCACGCCCAGCAGCTGCTGCGCGCGGCGCCGTTCGAGCTGGTCGCGGGAATGGTGGACACCGAGCTGTCGCAGATCGGGCCGGAGACCGGGCTCGGCGGGGTGACCCGCTGGTTCGCCACCTACAACCTGGTCGCCGGCCCGGTCGTCGACGCGCAGAACCACCTGCTCGGCGCCGTCACCGTCGACGACGTGCTGGACCACCTGCTGCCGCAGGGCTGGCGGGACCGCGATCTCGGACCGGCCGAGGTGGGCCGCGGATCGGCGAACGGACGACCGGGGGCGCACCATGCCTGAGATCACCACCGGCCGCCGGCTGGACCAGCCCCGGATCGGCCGCAGGCGGTTCGAGGTCGATCCGGACGGCTTCGCCCGGCTCTCCGAGCGGGTCGCCCGGTTCCTCGGGACCGGCCGGTTCCTGGCCATCCAGAGCGTGATCGTCGTCGTGTGGATCGCACTGAACCTGGTCGCCTGGCAGATCCGCTGGGACCCGTACCCGTTCATCCTGCTGAACCTGGCGTTCTCCACCCAGGCCGCGTACGCCGCGCCGCTGATCCTGCTGGCCCAGAACCGGCAGGACGACCGGGACCGGATCGCGCTCGAGGAGGACCGCCGACGGGCCGAGCGGACCAAGGCCGACACCGAGTTCCTGGCCCGCGAGCTGGCGGCACTGCGGCTCGCGGTCGGCGAGACGGTCAGCCGCGACTACCTGCGCGGGGAGCTGGAGAAGCTGTCCGGGCAGCTCGACGACGCGGTGCACCGGGCCGCGGCGGGCGCCGGCCCGGACACCGGGCGCGGCGAGCGCAGGCGGGGCCGCCGGCGGGACTGATCAGGGGATCAGCTTGCGGGTGACCCGCTCCAGGTCGGCGAGGTCGGTGGCGTCGAGCCGGTCGGCGAAGTGCTCCCGGACCCCGCGCATGTGGGTGATCGCGGCGATCCGCAGCCGCTCGTAGCCGGCGTCGGTCATCCGGGCGGTGACGCCGCGCCCGTCGTCGGCGACCCTGGCCCGCTCGACCAGGCCGGCCTTCTCCAGCCGGTCCACCAGCCGGGTCACCCCGGACCGGGACAGCAGGACCGCGTCGGCCAGCTCGGTCATCCGCAGCCGGTGGTCCGGCGCCTCGGACAGCTGGACCAGGACGTCGTAGGCGGCCAGGGACAACCGCTGCTCGGCCTCCAGCTCGGTCTCCAGCAGCTTGGTGATCCCGGCGTGGGCGCGCAGGAAGCTGCGCCACGACTCGAGCTCGTCGCGGGTCGGGACCACCCGCCGCCGTCCCGGGTTCCCGCGCCCCGGGGCGCCGCCCGCCGTCTCGTCCACCACAGTGATGCTAGGAGACGAGCGGGACGCTCCGGACACCCACGTAGCATGGCGGTGTCGCGAGAGGAAAGAGGTCGTTGAAGCTCATGTCCGTCACCGGCAGCACCAGCACCGTCTCCGAGGCCGTGCACGCCGCCCTCGGGACCGTCGAGGACCCGGAGATCCACAAGCCGATCACCGAGTTGGGGATGGTCAAGAGCGTCGACGTCACCGACGACGGCACGGCCCGCATCGGGGTCTACCTGACCGTCGCCGGCTGTCCGATGCGGGAGACGATCACCGCCCGGGTCACCGAGGCCGTCACGAAGGTCCCCGGCGTCGAGCGCGCCGAGGTCGAGCTCGACGTGATGAGCGACGAGCAGCGCACCGAGCTGCGCCGCTCGCTGCGCGGCGACTCCGACGAGCCGGTCATCCCGTTCGCCCAGCCCGGGTCGCTGACCAGGGTGTACTGCGTGGCCTCCGGCAAGGGCGGCGTCGGCAAGTCCTCGGTCACCGTCAACCTGGCGGCCGCGATGGCCCGCCGCGGCCTGAAGGTCGGCGTGGTCGACGCCGACATCTACGGCCACTCGGTGCCGCGCATGATCGGCGCCGACGACCGGCCGACCAAGGTCGACAACATGATCATGCCGCCGCAGTCGCACGGCGTGAAGGTCATCTCGATCGGCATGTTCACCGACGGGAACACCCCGGTCGTCTGGCGCGGACCGATGCTGCACCGGGCGCTGCAGCAGTTCCTGGCCGACGTGTTCTGGGGCGACCTGGACGTGCTGCTGCTCGATCTCCCGCCGGGCACCGGCGACGTCGCGATCTCGACGGCGCAGCTGGTCCCGAACGCCGAGCTGCTGGTCGTGACGACGCCGCAGCAGGCGGCCGCCGAGGTCGCCGAGCGGGCCGGGGCGATCTCCACACAGACCCGGCAGCGGCTCGCCGGCGTGGTGGAGAACATGTCCTGGATGGAGATGCCCGACGGCTCCCGGGCCGAGATCTTCGGCTCCGGTGGCGGGCAGACCGTCGCCGACTCGCTGAGCCGGGTCGTCGGCACCACGGTGCCGCTGCTCGGCCAGATCCCGCTGGACGTGGCGCTGCGCGAGGGCGGCGACGCCGGCACCCCGATCGTCCTGGGCAAGCCCGAGACGGCGGCCGCACAGGCGCTGGAGAGCGTCGCCCAGCAGCTCGTGGTGAAGTCGCGCGGCCTGGCCGGGATGAGCCTCAACATCTCCCCGGCCGGTCGCTGACCTCCTGCCGGCACCCCGGCCGTACGCGAACGGCCCCGTTCACCGGATCCGGTGGACGGGGCCGTTCGCGTGCTGCGGGACGTGCACTCAGGAGAGCGCGTCGGTCAGCGCCTTGGTCCAGAGCGCCAGGCCCTCGTCGACCTGCTCGGCGGTGACCACCAGCGGGGGGATCATCCGCACGACGTTGCCGTGCACGCCGCAGGTCAGCAGCAGCAGCCCGTGCTCGGCGGCGGCGGCGTGCACCTTCGCGGCGGTCGCGCCGTCCGGCTTGCCCTGGGCGTCGACGAACTCGATGCCGACCATCAGGCCGCGGCCGCGGATGTCGCCGATCGCGGCGATGCCCTGCGCGGCGTCCCGGACGCCGGCGACCAGCCGCTCGCCCTGCACCCGGGCGTTCTCCACCAGGTTCTCGCCGAGCACCACGTCCAGGGTGGCCAGCGCGGCGGCGCAGGCGACCGCGTTGCCGCCGTAGGTGCCGCCCTGCGAGCCGGGCCACGCCTTCTCCATGATCGCCTTCGGCGCGGCGATGGCGGACAGCGGGAAGCCCGACGCCAGGCCCTTGGCGGTGACGATGACGTCCGGGACGACGCCCTCGGCGTGCTGGTGGCCCCAGAACCGCCCGGTGCGGCCGAACCCGGTCTGCACCTCGTCGGCGATCAGCAGGATGCCGTGCCGGTCGGCCCGCTCGCGCAGGCCCTGCAGGAACGCGGCCGGGGTCGGCACGTAGCCGCCCTCACCGAGCACCGGCTCCACGATGAACGCCGCGACGTCGGAGACCGGCGCGGTGCTCGCCAGCTGCCGGTCGAGCTCGTTCAGCGCGAACTCGACCGTCTGCTCCTCGGTCCAGCCGTACCGGTACGCGTACGGGAACGGCGCGAACGCGACGCCGCCCATCATCGGGCCGATCCCGGCGCGGATCTTCGCGCCGGAGGTGGTGAGCGCCGCCGCACCCATCGTCCGGCCGTGGAACCCGCCGTCGAAGGCGACGACCAGCTGCCGGCCGGTGGCCTGGCGGGCGAGCCGCACCGACGCCTCGACGGCCTCCGAACCGGAGTTGGAGAAGAAGACCGAGTCGATCCCCTCGGGCAGCACGTCACCGAGCCGCTCGGCCAGCTTCAGCAACGGCTGGTGCATGACGGTCGTGTACTGGCCGTGGATCAGCGTCGCGACCTGGTCCTGCGCGGCCTTGACCACCGCCGGGTGGCAGTGCCCGGTCGAGGTGACGCCGATGCCTGCGGTGAAGTCCAGGTGGCGTCGCCCGTCGGTGTCGAAGAGATAGACGCCCTCACCGCGGGCGGCCTGGACCGGGGTGGCCTGCTTCAGCAGCGGGGACAGCTGTGCCATGGGTTCGCAACTCCTGATGCGTCGAGAGTCGTGCGTCCGGCTCCGGGGTCGACCGGAGGCATCGATCGAGGTTGTCGAGTTGTCGACAATCTCAGGGAATCATGCCCGGGCGGCTCGGGCAAGGGGCCGCCTGTTCCTCGCTTTGCTCTGCTCACCATCCGGGGCTCCGCCCCCGGACCGCCCGGACCGGGTCCATCGGACCCGTCCCGCCCGGTGGCGGGCGGGGCCGGCCGGTCGCTTCCGGGAGCCCCTTCCGGCGCCGGCACCGGCGCGAGCGCGGCGCGGGCCGGGTGCGGGCCGGGCCGGATGCGGGCCGGGCCGGGTGCGGGGCCGGGCGCGGGCCGCTCCGGGGGTAAGCAGAGCAAAGCGAGGTACGGACCACCCCCGCCCGCCATGGTGAGCAGAGCAGAGCGACACCCGGAGACACCCCTCCCCCGCCGGCGGCGCCGCAGGCTCGCGACGCACCGGGCGGCCGGCGGGCAGGCCGCCGGGCGGCCGGGCGGCCGGGCGGGCCGGCGGAGCGCTCAGCTCAGCAGGGCGGCCACGACGAGCAGCACCGGCACCGCGACGACGGTCGTGGCCAGCGCGGTGTCCCGGGCCAGGGTGATGCCGCGCTCGTAGCGCACCGCGTAGCCGAAGACGTTCTGCGCGGTCGGCAGCGCGGCCAGCACGACGACCGCCAGCAGGGCCGGGCCGGTCAGGCCGAGCACGCCGGCGGCGAACGCCCAGGCGATCGCCGGATGCACCACGTTCTTGATCAGCACGGCGGTCCACACCGAGAGCGCGGTGTCGCCCACGCCGGGGCGGCGGGCGCCGTGCAGGGACAGCCCGAAGGCCAGCAGCATCGCCGGGACCGCGAGCGCGGCCAGCAGCTCCACCGGCGCCATCACCGGCTCCGGCAGCTGCACCCCGGTCCCGGAGACCGTGAGGCCGGCGGCGGTGGCGATCGCGATCGGGTTCCGCAGCGGCGCGAGTGCGACGCGGAGCGGGCCCGGCCGCTCGCCCCGGCCGTCGCCGGGCAGGACGTCGAGCAGCGTCGTGAACAGCGGCGTCAGCACCGCGAGCTGAAACAGCAGCACCGGTGCGACGGCCGCGGGATCGCCGAGCACGTAGGTCGCGATCGGGATGCCGAGGTTGCCGGCGTTGACATAGCCCGACGCCATCGACCCGACGACGGTCTCGCCGGCCGGCCGGCGGCGCAGCAGCGCCACCGGCACGAAGAGCAAGCAGGCCAGCGAGCTGGTCACCGCCGTCACCAGGAGGCCCGACGAGAAGACCGCGGCGATGTCGGCCCGGGCCAGCGTGGTGAACAGCAGCGCGGGCGTCCCGACGAAGAACGCGGCGCGGGCCAGCACCCGGGAACCCTGGTCGCCGAGCAGGTGGTAGCGCCCGAGGACGTATCCGACACCGACGACCACGCCGATGACCAGGAACCCCTCGAACACACCCGTCACACGCCGTCACCTTACGTAGGACAACGCTCCTGCGGCGTGCCGAGCGCGCGGGCTCACACGCAGAACACGCCGGTCAGGCGGCGCCGGGCATCGCGGCCAGGATCCGTGCGACGGCGTCGTCCATGTGTGCGGCCAGCCGGTCGAGCAGCAGCTCGGTCCGGCCGTCGCGCAGCGCGTCCCGCAGCAGCTCGTGCTCGGCGACGAGATCGGGGGCCGGCGGCGCAGTCTGCTGGAACGCGGCCAGGCACATCCGGGTCTCCACCAGGAGCCCGTCGGTCATCCGGCGCAGCCGGGGACTGCCGGACGCGGCGACCAGCGCGGCATGGAAGTCGTGGTCGGCGTCGGCCAGCCCCACCGCGTCCCCGGCAGCCGCGGCCGCCCGCATCGCGCCCAGCGGGATCTCCAGCGCGACGACGGCGGCGGCCCGGTCCGCGGCCAGCACCTGCAGCGCGGCCGCCCGCTCGACGGCGGTCCGGGCCAGGTAGACGTCCCGCACGTCGTCCGGGCCGAGCTCGCGCACGAACAGCCCGCGATGCCGCTCGCTGCGCAGCAGTCCCTCCGCGACCAGGCGTTGCATCGCCTCGCGCAGCGGGCCGCGGCTCACCCCGAGCCGCCCGGCGAGGTCCACCTCGCCGAGCTGGGCCCCGGGCGCGAAGGTGCCGCGCATGATCGCCGTGCGGATCCGGTCCGCGACGATCTCCGCGGTGGACCGCCTGCTGACCGGCTCCAGTTCCGGGACCTCGATGCTCACCGTGTCATCCCTTCCGGAACAGCGTCCCCAGGCCGGGGCGGACGATGTCGGCACCGGCCAGGCGCAGGCCCTGCCAGATGCTGACCTGGTTCGCCGTCAGCACCGGCTTGCCCACCCGGGTGTCGAGCGCGTCGAGCAGCTCGACGGTGTGCAGCGCGGTGTCGGGCAGCAGCACCGCGTCGGCCTCCAGGGCGTCCGCCGAGACCGCCGAGACGAAGTCCAGCACGGTCTGCGCGGGCAGCGTCCCGACCTCGGCGGCGGTGATGATGTCGCGCGCCGAGACGGTCAGCACCGTGATGCCGTGATGGGCGAGGAAGGCGACGAACGCGTCCGCCACGTCGGGCGGGTAGGTCGCGCCGAGCGCGACGGTCGAGATCCCGAGCCGTCGGCAGGCGTCCACGAACGCGAACGACGTGCTCGACGCCGGCACCCCGGCGACACCCTCCAGCGCCGCGACCTGACGCGCGGCACCCTCCGGACCGAAGATGAAGCTGCCCGACGTGCAGGCCCAGACGATCGCGTCCAACGGCCCCGCCTCGGCCGCGACCCGCCGGGCGCCGTCGGCCAGCACCTCGTCACCGCCGATGTCGAGCAGCGCGTCCGGCCGGTGCGCGTCGACCTTCATCTCGGTGTGCACCAGCGGGAGCAGGCTGCCGTCGTCCAGCCGCTTCTCGGCGCGCGGGTAGTCGTCCTCGGCCGAGTGACCGGGATACAGGATTCCGACCGTGCTCATGTTGTCGACAATCCTACAGAGGCCCCGGGGCCCGCAAGGGTCACCCGATCCGCGAGTAGACGAGCCGCTCACCGACGCTGCCCGAGCGCCACACGTCGTGGCAGGCCGTCGCCATCGCGTCCAGGCCGTCCACGATGGTGGCGAAGACGTTGCCCGGGACCCAGCCGACGTCGCCGTTGAGCAGCAGGTTGTTGCGTCCGTAGAAGATCGCGAGATCGATGCCGCCCGCCTCGGCGTCGATGCCCTGGTCGTCCTTGAACGACGCGTCGAGCATGCCGCCGTGGAAGTCGAAGTAGCACACGTCACCCGGGATCGGGGTGACCGTCGGGTTCTCCTGCCCGATCCGCGGCCCGAACCGCGGGACGATCGTGTAGACCTCGTTGCGCGCGTACTTGGCGTGCTGCGCGTCGCCACCCACCGGGCCGCCGGCGAGCGACTCCCAGACGGCGGCCGCCGTCCGCGGCGCGTCCTTCTCCAGCAGCTCCGCGGTGCAGGCGACGCCGCGCTTCGCGAGCTCGATCCTGATCAGCTTGGTCACGGTTCCCCCAGGAACGATCGTGGGTGCGGGGAGACCTCCACCGAATCGGCGGATTGTTGACAATCGTAGGTGCGCTTCCTAGCGTGTCAACGCCGCCCGACCTCACCACCGACAGGATCTTGCTTTGCCGGTTTCCGCTGGTCAGGACCCCATTACCGTTGCCGTGCTGCACGCCGGCGAGACCCCGCCCGGGCTGGAGGCCCGCGCGGGTGACGCACGTCTCCGGTTCGCCGCCGACGCCGACGAGCTGGCCGGCGCCCTCCCCGGCAGCGACGTGCTGCTGACCTGGGACTTCACCTCCGATGCCGTCAAGGAGGTGTGGCACGACGACCTGGCACGGTCCCTGCGCTGGGTGCACACCGCCAGCGCCGGCGTCGACCGGGTCGCCTTCCCGGAGCTGCTCGCGGCCCCGCTCACCCTCACCAACTCGCGTGGCGTCTTCGACCGGCCGATCGCCGAGTTCGTGCTCGGCGCCGTGCTGGCGTTCGCGAAGGACACCGCCCGGTCGCTCGCCCTGCAGCGGGACCGGACCTGGCGGCACCGGGAGACCGAGACGATCGCGGGCCGGATCGCCACCGTCGTCGGCAGCGGGCCGATCGGGCAGGCGATCGCGCAGCTGCTCGCCGCCGCCGGGCTCGACGTGCGGCTGGTCGGCCGGCGGGCCGCGGACGGCGTGCACGCCTTCGACGAGCTCCCCGGCCTGCTCCCGGACTCCGACTTCCTGGTGCTGGCGGCGCCGCTCACCGGCGCGACCCGCGGCATGCTGCACAGCGGGACGATCGCGCTGCTCCCGGAGCGCGCCCGCGTGATCAACATCGGCCGGGGGCCGCTCGTGGTGCAGGACGACCTCACCGCCGCGCTCGCATCGGGCCGGATCGCCGGGGCCGCGCTGGACGTGTTCGAGGTCGAGCCGCTGCCCGCCGACTCGCCGCTGTGGACGATGGAGAACGTGCTGATCTCCCCGCACATGTCCGGCGACGTCGTCGGCTGGAAGGACATGCTCGTCGAGCTGTTCGTGGACAATCTGGAGCGCTACCGGACGGGCCGGGAGCTGCGCAACGTGGTGGACAAGGAACGTGGGTACGTGAGCTCCTCCGGGGGAAGGGCGTGACGTCAGTGAGCAGGGACAGGGCCACCACCGGGGACACGACCGGCACGGCGGACCTCAGCGCGACCGAGCTGCTGGCCGGTTACCGCAGCGGGGAGATCTCCCCGGTGCAGGCGACCCGGGACGCGCTGGAGCGGATCGAGGAGCACGACGGCGCGGTGAACGCGTTCTGCCTCGTCGACGCCGACTCGGCGCTGGCGGCGGCGAAGGACTCCGAGGCGCGCTGGCAGGCCGGCGAGCCGATCGGCCCGCTCGACGGCGTCCCCACCTCGATCAAGGACATGCTGCTCACCATCGGCTGGCCGACCCGGCGCGGCTCGACCACCACCCCGTCCGAGGGGCCGTCCGAGGTGGACGGCCCGCCGGTGGCCAGGGTCCGGGAGGCCGGGGCGGTGTTGCTCGGCAAGAACACCACCCCGGAGCTGGCCTGGAAGGGCGTGACCGACTCGCCGCTGACCGGCGTCACCACCAACCCGTGGGACCCGTCGCGCACCGCGGGCGGCTCGTCCGGCGGGAGCGCCTCCGCGGTCGGGCTGGGCATGGGCCCGCTGTCGCTGGGCACCGACGCCGGCGGCTCGGTCCGCATCCCGGCCGCGTTCACCGGGACCGTCGCGCACAAGCCCACCTACGGCCGGATCGCGCACTACCCCGGCTCGGCGTTCGGCACGCTCGCCAACGTCGGCCCGATGACCCGCACCGTCGCCGACGCGGCCCTGCTGTTCGACGTCGTCGCCCGTCCCGACACCCGCGACCCGTGGGTGCTCGACGTGCCCCGCGAGTCCGCCGTCGACCGGCTCGCCGGCGGCGCGCAGGGACTGCGGATCGCCTTCTCCCCGACCCTCGGGTTCGTCGACGTCGATCCCGAGGTCGCCGCACTGGTCGCCGCCGCGGTCGAGGTCTTCAGCTCGCTGGGGGCGACCGTGCAGAGCGCCGATCCCGGGTTCGCCGATCCGGTCGAGCCGTTCCACACCCTGTGGTTCGCGGCGGCGGCGAAGTCCCTCGAGCCGATCGACGCCCGGGCCCGCGAACGGATGGACCCGGCGCTGGTCGAGATCGCCGAGCAGGGCACGTCGGTGACGGCGCTCGACTACCTGGGTGCGATGGCCGTCCGCAACGAGCTCGGCACCCTGATGAGCGCCTTCCACGACGAGTACGACCTGCTGCTCACCCCGACGCTGCCGATCACCGCGTTCGAGGGCGGCCGGGAGGTCCCGGAGGGCTGGCCGGACCCGCGCTGGACGTCCTGGACGCCGTTCACCTACCCGTTCAACATGACCCAGCAGCCGGCGACCAGCGTGCCGTGCGGGTTCACCTCGGCCGGGCTGCCGGTCGGGCTGCAGGTGGTCGGGCCGCGGCACGCCGACGCGACGGTGCTCGCCGCCGCGCACGCGTACCAGCAGGCGACCGACCACCACCTCCGGCGCCCGCCGCTGCTGGGCTGATCCGGCACCCGGTGTGCGGGCCCGCGGGTCCGCGCACCGGGTCACGTGCCGGTCGGCCGTGCGGGGTCGGCCGAACTGGTCGGCCGTGCTGGTCGGCCGTGCTGGTCGGCGGAGCGGCGTGCCTAGGTGGCGTCGGGATCGACCGGGGGACGCTCGTCCGCCGCGAGTGGCTGCTGCGGGACCGGTCCGGCCGGTGCGGTGGCCGTCGTGCCGGTCTGCGGGGTGCCGGCCGCGGTCGTGCCGCCGGACGCAGAACTCTGGGACGCCGTGCCACCGGACGTGCTGGCACCGGACGTGCTGCCGGGTGCGGTGCTCCCGGACGTCGCGGCGCCTCCCGCCGCGGCGGCCGCCGCACCACCCGCGGCGGCGGCGCCGAGCCCGCCGGCCGTGCCGCGGGCGCCGGGGCTGTGCCCGTTGCGCTTCACCGGCTCGTCGTCGGAGAACAGGCTGCGGGTGATCGCGGTCCGCGGGTTGAACGACCGCAGGCTGCGCAGGTCGTTCAGCGGCTGCTGGATCTTGTCGAACTCCGGGCCGAGCTCACGCTTCAGATGGTCCTGGGCACCGGTGGCGTACTCCTTGACCTGGCGCACGGCGCTGCCCAGCCAGCGGGCAGCCTCGGGGAGCCGCTCCGGGCCGAGGATGAACAACCCCGCGACCACCAGGATGAGGATCTCCCACATGCCGATGTTCTCGAACACCCCACCAGGGTACGGACACCGGCTGTGTGCCGGGTGCGCAGGCCGGTGATCAGCGCCGGGACGTCGCCCGGGATCAGCGCTCGCCGAGCGTCGCCGTCACCGTGAGCGGCCTGCCCTGACGCACCAGCTCGATCGGCACCTGCTCCCCCGGCGCGTGCTCCCGCACCGCGACGACGAGCTCGTCGGCCCCGGCGATCGAGCGTCCACCCACCCGCACGACGACGTCCCCCTCGAGCAGTCCGGCCGCCGACGCCGGTCCGCCGGCGGTGACGTTCTGGACCTGGGCGCCGTCGGTGGCGCCGTCGGTGACCGAGCGCGCGTTCACCCCCAGATCGGCGTGCGCGACCCGGCCGGTGCGGATCAGCTCCTCGGCGATCGTCCGGGCGTCGTCGATCGGCACCGCGAAACCCAGCCCGATCGACCCGCCCTGTCCGCCGGCCTCGGTCCCGGCACTGCGGATCGCGGTGTTGATCCCGACGACGGCGCCGGTCGCGTCGACCAGCGGGCCGCCCGAGTTGCCCGGGTTGATCGCGGCGTCGGTCTGCACGGCGTCGATCACCGCGTCCCCGGCGCTGCCCTCCGGATCGAGCCGCAGCGGCCGGTCCACCGCCGACACGATGCCGGTGGTGACGGTGCCCGCCAGCCCGAACGGCGAGCCGATCGCGATCACCGCGTCACCGACCGCGAGCTCCGACGAACGGCCGATCGCGGCCACCGTCGGGTTCGCGACCGGGACCCGGAGCACCGCCAGGTCGGTCAGCGGGTCGGTGCCGACGACGGCCGCCGGGACCCGGGACCCGTCGGAGAAGACCGCCTCGATCGAGCCCTCGCCGGGCCCGGTGGCAGGGGCGACGACGTGGTCGTTGGTGAGCACGTAGCCGTCCGGGTCGATGACCACCCCGGAACCGTTGCCCGCCTGGTTGCCGACCGTCACCTCCAGCGAGACGACCGACGGCAGCACCCGGGCCGCGACGTCCGGCACCGAGCCGGGCGGGCGCTCCTTCGCCTCCTCGGCGGTCGCGAGCACCGCGCCCGGGCTGGTCAGCGCGCTCGCCCCGGACGCCGTCCAGTGCCCGGCGAGCCCCCCGATCGCACCGATGCCGAGCGCCAGCACGCCGAGCAGCGCCAGCGCCCGCGGCTGGACGCGGTCGCCGAACAGCACCTCGCGCACACTCAGCCGGGGCCCGTCCGGGTGGTCCGGGGCCGGTTCCGGATCGGCGTCGCCGTGCGGGGGCGCGGCGACCACCGGCGCACCGGGGTTGCGCCACGGGTCGTCGGCGGAGCCACCGGGCCAGAACGCGTCCTTGCTCTGCTCACCATCGCCGCCGGGCGTGCCGGGCGCCGCACCCGACGGCGGCCGCTGCAGACCGGTCCCACCACCGTCCGGCCTGCCGAACGCGCGGGCGACGGCCGCGGTCGGCGGCGGCGCGACCGGGACCGACCCGTTCGGGACGGCGTGCGCAGGCGGCGCGAACGACGACCCGACACCGTCCGGTCTGCCGAACGCCGCGCGGTCCGCCGGATCGGGGTCCGGCCGCTCCAGCGGCCTCGGCTCCAGCCGTGGCGGGGCCGACCCGTCGCCGACCGGCGCCCCGGGGCCTCCGGACGGACCGGGGTCCGGGGTCTCGCTCATCGGCGGTCCATCACGGTCGGCACCGGACCAGCCTGCCGGTCAGCCGGTGAAGTTCCTGTTTCGGGTACCTGCCCGGGTCCGGCCTCAGCCGGACGGGGGCAGGCCCGCGTTCCGCATCGGCGCCCCGGGATCCGGAGCACGCGTGACACCGGTCACCTCCGGCGCGCCGGAGCCGCCCGGAGCGGGCTTCGCCGACGCCGAACGCTGCCGCGGCGCCTGCGTGGGGGTGGTCGCGAACCGGGCCACCGCGGCCGTCGCCGGGCCCTGTCCACCCTGGCCGGGGGCCGGCGCCGAGGTCGTCGTCGCGGGCATCCCGAAGGCCAGCGCGCCGAGCGCGATCCCGGAGACGGCGGCGCCGGTACCCAGCTTCACCCGCCGGGAACGGCTGGACCGGCGCGGCGGCTCGGCCAGCGGCGCCGGACGCAGGACCGCCACCAGCTCGCCCTCGGGGGTGAGCGACAGCCCGGCCGGCGGCGGGGGCAGCTCGGTGTCCTGCGGGATCGACCGCAACGCACTCATCAACGACGGCGGCAGGGTCGGCGCGTCCGCACCGCGCAGCGCGGACCGGGCCCGCCGCTGCTCCGCGACCTCGGCCGCACAGTCGGCGCACCGCTGCAGATGCCGGGTGGCCCGCTCGTGCGGACCGGAGGCCAGCTCGTCGTCCACGTAGGCGACGACGGCCTCCAGCGTCAGGTGGGCCTCCCCCCAGTTCGGGGGGACGACCTGGAAACGCCGCCGATCGGTCACGGCACCAACTCTGCCACCGGGCCGCGGTCGGGTGCCACCGCCTCCTGCATGTCGGTTCCGGTGCGCCGCTCCGCAGGCTCCGCGTCGGCTGCCCGGTGGCGCTCCAGCGACGCCCGCAGCGCCGTCCGCCCACGGTGGATCCGGCTGCGGACGGTGCCGAGCTTCACCCCGAGCGTCGCGCCGATCTCCTCGTAGGACAGTCCCTCGACGTCGCACAGGACGACCGCGACCCGGAAGTCCGGCGGCAGCTCGTCGAGCGCGGCCTGCAGGTGCGGGTCCAGGTGATTGATCGCGAACACCGTCTCCGGCTCGGGGCCGCCACCGGGGAGCCGGTCGGTGTCGTCGGGCAGCCCCTCCATCCGCAGCCGGGCGCGGCGGCGGACCATGTCGAGGAAGAGGTTCGTGGTGATGCGGTGCAGCCACCCCTCGAACGTCCCCGGCTTGTAGGACGCCAGCGACCGGAACACCCGGATGAACGTCTCCTGGGTGAGGTCCTCGGCGTCGTGCTGGTTGCCGGACAGCCGGTAGGCGAGACGGTAGACACGGTCGGCGTGCTCCCGGACGACCTCGTCCCAGCTGGGCGGGGTCCAGTCGGCACCCTCGCCGGGGCGGGTGCCGTCGGCGGCGTCCCGGACCGGGGCGTCGTCGTGATCACGAGGAGCGGGCATCGGGGCGGGGCACCTCCGGTGTGGCGAGCTCACACGATCCCGTCCGTGTCCGTGCGACGGATGCGTGCGACCAGCGCGGTGTCGTTCGTTGCGATACAGAGTGCCCTCGCCCGATGAGGAAGATGTGAAACCCGTCTGAGAGAAGTCTGTGAAATCTCGCCCGCGGGGTCGCACCGATAATCTTGCGCCATGAGCACACCCGCGGGCGCGACCGCGTACGCCGAGGGCTACCTCGCCGAGGACGACGCGCTCGGCGCCGCGCGCTCGCTCGGCGCCACCGCCGGGGCGCACCCGATCAGCCCGGCCGGCGGTGCGGCGCTGTCCGTGCTGGCCGCGACGATCTCCGCGCGGGCGGTCGTCGAGGTCGGGACCGGGGCCGGGGTCAGCGGGCTGTACCTGCTGCGCGGCATGGCCGGCGACGGCGTGCTGACCACCATCGACGTCGATCCGGAACTGCAACGATCGGCCCGCCGCACGTTCCTGGACGCCGGGTACGGGCCGGGCCGGCTGCGGCTGATCAACGGGATGGCGCTGGACGTGCTCCCCCGGCTCACCGACGGCGGGTACGACCTGGTCGTCGCCGACGCCGTCCCCGGTGAGTACCCGGGCTACCTCGCGGAGGCGATCCGGCTGCTGCGGCCCGGTGGCGTGCTCATCCTGGAGGGGGTGCTCGACGGCGGCCGGGTCGCCGGCGACGGCAGCGGCGACGGGCCGGGCACGGCGGCGCTGCGCGAGACCGCCGGGCTGGTCCGCGACGACGAGCGGCTGCTCTCGGCGCTCCTGCCGGTCGCCGACGGCATGCTGTGCGCGGTCCGGCGCTGAGCCCGGTCCGCCCTGCGGAAGGCCCCGCGCCTAGTGGGCGGTGACGCCCTTGCCGAGCACGACCACGCCGCCGTTGGAGACCGTGTAGCGGCTGCGGTCCAGGTTCATGTCGACGCCGATCAGCGCACCGTCCGGGACGACGACGTTCTTGTCCAGGATCGCCCGGCGCACCACCGCGCCGCGGCCGATCCGGGCCCCCGGGAGCACCACCGAGTCCGAGACCTCGGCGCCGCCCTGGACGCTCACGTTCGGGCTGATCACCGACCGCCGGACGATCGCCCCCGAGATGATCGTCCCGGCGCCGACCACCGAGTCCTGGGCGATCCCGCCCTCGACGAACTTCGCGGGCGGCAGCGCCGGCGTCGCGCTGCGGATCGGCCAGCGCGCGTTGTACAGGTTGAAGATCGGGTGCACCGAGACGAGATCGGTGTGCGCGTCGTAGTACGCGTCGATCGTCCCGACGTCGCGCCAGTAGCCGGCGTCCCGGTCGGTCGCGCCCGGGACGATGTTGTCGGCGAAGTCGTAGACGTTCGCCTCGCCGCGCTCGACCAGCGCCGGGATGATGTCGCCGCCCATGTCGTGGTCGGAGTCCGCGTTCGAGGCATCGGCCCGCAGCGCGTCGAGCAGGGCCTGGGTGGTGAAGACGTAGTTTCCCATCGAGGCGAACGTCACGTCCGGGTCGTCCGGCACGTGCGGCGGGTCGGACGGCTTCTCCAGGAACTCGGTGATCCGCCCGGTCTCGTCGGAGGCGATGCAGCCGAACGCCTTCGCCTCGGCCCGCGGCACCCGGATCCCGGCGACCGTGACCCCGGCACCGGACTCGGCGTGCTCGGCGATCATCTGCGCCGGGTCCATCCGGTAGACGTGGTCCGCGCCGAACACCGCGATGTACTCGGGCTCGTCGTCGTAGACGAGATTGAGGCTCTGGAAGATCGCGTCGGCGCTGCCGGTGTACCAGCGGCGGCCGAGCCGCTGCTGGGCCGGGACGGTGGTGATGTACTGGTCGAGGACGCTGGACAGCCGCCAGGTCGTCGAGATGTGCCGGTCCAGCGAGTGCGACTTGTACTGGGTCAGCACGCACAGCCGGTCCATACCGGCGTTGACCAGGTTCGACAGCACGAAGTCGATCAGCCGGTAGTTCCCGCCGAACGGGACGGCCGGCTTCGCACGGTCCGCGGTGAGCGGCCACAGACGCTTGCCCTCGCCACCCGCCAGCACGATTCCCAAGACCCTGCCGGGCAGCCGTCCGGACGACGTCGGTCGCATGGGGTGAACCCTAGTGCCCGCACGGTGAAGGGGCCATACGTCCGGCGCGCCCTGCGGCCGCGGGCCGGGGAGCACTCGATCACTGCTCGCGACGCCCGGCCCGGATCCCGTACGGTCAGCCGCCGTGCGCGTCGGCCTCCTCACCCGTGAGTACCCCCCTGCCGTCTACGGCGGTGCCGGGGTCCATGTCGGACACCTCGTACCCGCCCTGCGGGAGCTCGTCGACGTCGACGTGCACTGCTTCGCCGAGCCGGGGAGCGACGCCCCGCCGGACGCCCGCACCCACTCCGCGCCGCCGCTGCCGGACGGGGCGAACGCGGCGCTGTCCACGCTCGGGGTGGACCTGTCGATGGCGGCCGAGCTGGAACGCTGCGACATCCTGCACTCGCACACCTGGTACGCGAACATGGCCGGGCACCTCGGCGGGCTGCTGCACGGCCGCCCGCACGTGGTCACGGCGCACTCGCTGGAGCCGCTGCGGCCGTGGAAGGCCGAGCAGCTGGGCGGCGGGTACCGGCTGTCGTCCTGGGTCGAGCGGACCGCCTACGAGGCCGCGGACGCCGTCATCGCCGTCTCGCACGGCATGCGCCGCGACGTGCTGGCCGCCTACCCGGCGATCGACCCCGAGCTGGTGCATGTGGTGCACAACGGGATCGACACCGAGTTCTACCGGCCCGACCCGGCCCGCGACGCGCTCGTCGAGAACGGGATCGACCCGGACCGGCCGAGCGTGGTGTTCGTCGGGCGGATCACCCGGCAGAAGGGGCTCGCCCACCTGATCGCCGCCGCGCACCGGTTCGACCCGTCGGCCCAGGTCGTGCTGTGCGCCGGCGCACCGGACACGCCGGAGATCGCCGCCGAGACCGAACGGGCGGTGGCCGAGCTGTCGGCGTCCCGGTCCGGGGTGGTGTGGATCCAGCGGATGCTGCGCACCACCGAGGTCCGCCAGCTGCTGTCCGCCGCAACGGTGTTCGTGTGCCCGTCGGTGTACGAGCCGCTCGGCATCGTCAACCTGGAGGCGATGGCCTGCGGGACGGCCGTGGTCGCCTCGGACGTCGGGGGCATCCCGGAGGTCGTCGCGGACGGCGAGACGGGACTGCTGGCGCACTACGACGCGGGCGACACCGCGGCCTTCGAGACCGCGGTCGCGGACCGGGTGAACGAGCTCGTCGCGGACCCGGAACGGGCGGCCCGGATGGGAGAGCGCGGGCGGGAGCGCGCGGTCGGCGACTTCGCCTGGGCCGAGATGGCCCGGCAGACGCTGGACGTCTACGAGAGCGTGGTGTGACGGGCGGGTGGCGGCACCGCGCACGGTGCCGCCACCCGGAGGGGGTCAGCCGACGGTCGCCTTCAGCGCCTCGCTGAGGTCGGCGGCCTCGTCGGGGGTCATCTCGACCACCAGGCGGCCACCACCCTCGAGCGGGACGCGCATCACGATGCCCCGGCCCTCCTTGGTCACTTCCAGGGGCCCGTCGCCGGTGCGGGGCTTCATCGCGGCCATTCGTCCGTCCTCCGTCAAGGTCCACACACACTGTCGTCCCGCGTCGACGCGTTCGGGGCACGCGCCGCGGCGGGAACACCATTGTCCCTCATCACCGGTGCCGGGGTGCAACCGAGGCGATCACGGCGCGGCGGCGGCCGTCCGGAGCCGATCCGGCATCGACGCAGCGCAACGGCCCGGCGACGTTCCGGTCAGCTCATCCGGGCCGCCCGGAGGGCTCCGCGCCGCCGCCGGCCCGCCAGCAGTACGCCACGTGATCGTCGACCAGTCCGGTCGCCTGCATGAGTGCGTAGCAGGTGGTCGGCCCGACGAACCGGAACCCGCGCTTCTTCAGCGCCCGCGACAGCGCGGTGGATCCGGGCGTGCTCGCCGGGACGTCGGCGAGGGTCGCCGGCCGGGGCCGGGTCGCCGGATCGGGTGCGAACGACGCCAGGAACCCGCCGAGATCGTCACCGGCGTCGATCAGGTCGAGCACCGCGCGGGCGTTCGACACCGTCGCCTCGATCTTCTGCCGGTTCCGGACGATCCGGGCGTCGGTGAGCAGCCGGGCCACGTCGTCGTCGCCGAAGCGCGCCACCCGCTCCGGGTCGAACCCGGCGAACACCTCGCGGAACGCCGGACGCTTGCGCAGGATGACGATCCAGGACAGCCCGGACTGGAAGCCCTCCAGCGTCATCCGCTCGAACCACGCGGCGGTGCCGTGCACCGGCTTGCCCCACTCGTCGTCGTGGTAGGCGACGTAGTCGGGCGCGGAGAGCGCCCAGTCGCAGCGGCCGCGACCGTCCGGCCCGGTCGTCGGCCCGGTCGTCGGCCCGGTCACCGGCCCGCCCGGTAGCGGTCCTCGGTGCGTTCGGCCATCGTGCGCAGCGACCGGGCGACGCCGGCCCGCAGTGCCGGGCGCACCACCGGCCAGCCGGTCCGGCCGAGCGCCCCCAGCGGCAGGTCGAGCAGCTCGGTCCACAGGAACCGGCTGCGCCGCGGACCGAGCTCCTCGACGGCGAAGATCCCGTCGCCACGGATCAGCCTGCCGGTGTGGGTGACGACGATCCGCCGGACACCCGGTTCGCCCGCCGGTGGCTCGGTCCACCCGGTGACGCGCATCGTGTCGGCGACGCCCAGCGGGCCGAACCCGGTGACGGCGCGCAGCTCGGTGCCCACCGAGCGGCCGTCGCCGGCGACGACCTCGACGGTGGTGGCGAGCATCCAGTCGGACTGGCCCTCGAGATCGGAGACGACCTCCCAGAGCAGGTCGGCGGGGACGTTCACGTCGACGGTGACGGTCAGCTCCGCCGCTCTGCTCTGCTCACCGGTACTGCTCTGCTCACTGTTCCGGCCGGTTCCCGTCATCCGGACCCTCCTCGGCGCGCATCCGCGCGATCGTCGCCTCCAGCCGGACGACCCGCTCGGCCAGCTCGTGCCGCTCGACCCGGATCCGGTCCAGCTCCCCCGCCAGCCGGTCCAGCGCCCAGTCGACCTCGGCCATCCGGTACCCGCGCAGGACCTGCTGGAACCGCAGGTCACGCACGTCGGCGCCGGACACCTCGCGGGCGGGCAATCTCGTCGGCGTCGCGTCCGGGGCGAGCGGGGCGAGCTCCTCGCCACGGCCGAACACCGCGGCGGCCAGCACGAACACCAGCCCCGCCACGACCGCGAGGACGAGCACGTACACCAGCGCGGTCCCCATGGCGCCATCTCATCACGTGCCGGCGATACCGACATCCCGCCCCGCTGGGCCGTTCGCCACCGCGCGCCGGGCGGCCGAACGACTAGGGCGTGTCTCCGAAATAGGTGGGTCGGGGTGCGCGATGCTGTAGCGGTGTCGCGCACTGCGGTCCTGACCGACGTTCAGTGGGCCCGGCTGGCCCCGCTCCTGCCCTCGTCGGAGGGTCGTCGCGGGCGCCCGTTTCGAGACAACCGTCGAGTACTCGAGGGCATCATCTACCGATACCGGTGCGGCCTGGCCTGGCGGGATGTCCCGTCCGAGTTCGGGCCGTGGCAGACGTTGTGGAAGCGGCACCGCCGCTACTCCGGCGATGGCACCTGGGACCACGTTCTCGCGGCTCTGCTGACCGACGCCGACACCGCCGGGATCGTGGACTGGGCGGTCAGTGTGGACTCCACGATCCTCCGCGCCCACCAACACGCCGCGACCCTGGCCCGCGACACAGGGGGCAGGATCGAATTACACGAATCTGCTCGCCGAGCCCGGCGATCACGCCTTGGGTCGGTCTCGCGGCGGGCTGTCGACGAAGATCCACCAGCTCGTCGATGGTCACGGCCGGCCGCTGGTGGTCCTGCTCGGACCGGGCCAAGGCGGGGACTCGCCGATGTTCCCGCACCTGATGGCGCATCTGAGCATCGCGCGAGCGGGCCCGGGACGTCCCCGAACACGGCCGGAACGACTGCGCGCTGACAAGGCCTACTCCTCGCGCGCGATCCGCCGCCATCTACGCGAGCGGCGGATCGTCGCCGTCATTCCCGAGCCCGCCGACCAGCAAGGACACCGCAAACGGCGAGGGGCACGCGGCGGCCGCCCGCCCGCGTTCGACCGCGCCGATTACCGCAATCGCAACGTCGTCGAACGCGGGTTCTGCCACGTCAAGCAGTGGCGCGGGCTGGCCACCCGTTACGACAAGCTCGCGCTGACCTTCCGCGGCGGCGCCGTCCTGAAGGCGATCGTCACCTGGCTCCGCGCTTTAGGAGACACGCCCTAGCTGACGGGACGGGCGCAGGCCGCGAGCGCCTCCTCGACCGGGTCGGCCACGGACACCGCGACGGCCGCCGAGCCCGGGTCCGCGCCGGATCCGCCGCCACCACGCACGACCCGCAACCGCTCCATCGGCGCCGACGAGGTGAAGCCGCCCGCGGCGAGACTGGCGACCCAGGTGAGCAGTCCGTCCCAGTGCCCACCCGGATCGAGCAGCACGACGGGCTTCCCGTGCAGTCCGAGCACCGCCGAGGACCACACCTCGAACAGCTCCTCACAGGTGCCGATGCCGCCGGGCAGTGCGAGGAATGCGTCGGATCGTTCCTCCATCAGCTGCTTGCGTTCCCGCATGCTGCCGGTGATGACGAGCTCGTCGCTGTCGTGGTCGGCCCACTCCCGCTCGACCATCGACCGCGGGATGATCCCGACGGTGCGACCGCCCGCGGCGCGCGCACCGGCCGCGACCGCGCCCATCATCGACTTCCGGCCGCCCCCGGAGACCAGCGTCCACCCCCGCGCCGCGATGCCGCGGCCGACGGCCTCGGCGAGATCGAGGTGCTGCGCGGCGACGCCGTCCGAGCTGGCGCAGTAGACGCAGACCGCGAAACCCCGTTCGCCGCCGTCCATCAGTGCGTCTCCTCCCAGGCGTGGTACGCCTCGTTCACCACGTCGACGGCGTCGTCGATGTCGTCGGTGACGTGCAGCAGGTCGAGATCCCGCGGCGAGATCTTGCCGTCACGCTGGACGGTCGTCGCGATCCAGTCGTAGAGGCCGCCCCAGTACTCGGTGCCGAGCAGGACGACCGGGAACTTCGTGACCTTCTTCGTCTGGACCAGCACGAGGGCCTCGAACAGCTCGTCCAGGGTGCCGAACCCGCCGGGCAGGCAGACGAACGCCTGCGAGTACTTCACGAACATCGTCTTGCGCGCGAAGAAGTACCGGAAGTTGATCCCGAGATCGACCCAGGGGTTGAGGCCCTGCTCGAAAGGCAGCTCGATCCCCAGGCCGACCGACAGCCCGCCGGCCTCGGAGGCCCCGCGGTTGGCGGCCTCCATCGCACCCGGTCCGCCCCCGGTGATCACCGCGAACCCGGCTCCTGCGAGCCGGGCGCCGAGCTCACGTCCCAGCTCGTACTCGGCCGAACCGGGCGGCGTCCGCGCCGAACCGAACACGGTCGCGGCGCGCGGCAGCTCGGCGAGCATGCCGAAGCCCTCGACGAACTCGGCCTGGATCCGCAGCACCCGCCACGGGTCGGTGTGCACCCAGTCCGCCGGGCCCCGCGAGTCGAGCAGCCGCTGGTCGGTGGTCGTGGGCTCGATGCTGCGGCTGCGGCGGAGCACCACGGGGCCGCGCTGCTTCTCCGGCAGCCTCTGGGGGTCGGCGTTCTGGTCGGCCATGCGGAGCACGGTATTCCGGGGTCCGGACGGCCGATCGGCCGGATGGCTCAGGGCGCGAGATACCGCCGCAGCACGGCCGTGCAGGCCGTGATCGCGGCCTCGGCGACGTGCTCGTCGCGGGTGTGCGCGAGGTTCGGGTCGCCCGGGCCGTAGTTGACGGCCGGGATCCCCAGCGCGGCGAAGCGCGACACGTCGGTCCAGCCGTACTTCGCACGCGGCACGGCGCCACTGACCTCGACGAACTCGGCTGCGGCCGGCGCCGACAGTCCCGGCAGTGCACCCGGCGAGAGATCGGTGACGGTCAGCGGGAAGCCGTCGAACACCTCACGGACGTGCTCGACGGCCTGGTCCGCGGACCGGTCGGGCGCGAACCGGAAGTTCACGGTGACGGTGCACTCGTCGGGGACGACGTTGCCCGCGACCCCGCCGGAGATCCGGACGGCCTGCAGGCCCTCGCGGTACCGGCAGCCGTCGATGTCGACGTCGCGGGCCTGGTACGACGCCAGCCGGGAGAGGATCTCCCCGGCCCGATGGATCGCGTTGTCACCGAGCCAGGAGCGCGCCGAATGTGCGCGCCGGCCGCCGGTGCGGAGCTCGACCCGCAGTGTGCCCTGGCATCCGGCCTCCAGCGCGCCGTCGGTCGGCTCGCCGAGGATCGCGAGATCGGCGTCGAGCCACTCGCGGTGCTCCCGCTCGATCCGGCCGAGCCCGTTGCGCTCGGCCTCGATCTCCTCGCAGTCGTAGAAGACGTAGGTGACGTCGTGCCGCGGCTCGGGCAACGTCGCCGCGACATGGGCGAAGACGGCGTCGCCTGCCTTCATGTCCGAGGTGCCGCAGCCGTGCACGATCCCGCCGGACCGCCGGGACGGCACGTTGTCCGCGATCGGCACCGTGTCGAGGTGGCCCGCGAGCAGCACCCGGTGCGGCCGGCCGAGCCGGGTGCGCGCCAGGACCGCGTTCCCGGACCGCAGCACCTCCAGATGCGGGGCCTGGTCCCGCAGGGCCCGCTCGAGCAGGTCGGCGAGCTGCTGTTCCTCGCCGGACACGCTCGCGACGTCGACCATCGCCGCGGTCAGCGCGACCGGATCGGCGGTCAGGTCCAGGGCGGGGATCGTGCTCGTCACCGCGACGACGGTACCGACCCCGCGGAGGTCTCCCGCCGCCGACCGCGCTCCGGACCCGAAGGCGTCCGTGGAGCGGGGCCGGACCGGCGGCCGGGGCCCAGGGGTGGGGACCCTCTGTGTCGCTTTGCTCTGCTCACCTCGGCTCTCCGCCGGCTCCACACCGGCCCGGAGCCCTGCCGGGGGCTACCGCCTGTGCGCGTCGCGGTGCCGCGTACCGCGGGCCACCGCCGTAGGCCGCGGCCCCATCGCCACCTGCCCCGGATACGGGCCGGCGCCTGCCTCCCGGCTCGGCCGGTCGGCTCGGTGGTGGCCGGGCGCCACCGCTCCGCTCGCGCACCGACCCCGGCCGGGTGAGCAGAGCAAAGCGGGACACACCCCCCCACCCACCTCCCGTCCTGTGCCGCCCGGCAGGGCGCGCCCGTACCGGCGGCCGGGCAGGCAGTTGCCCACAGGGGGTCGAACGATCCACAGGCACGGAGATCGCCGGTCCGTCGGGCCGGATCCCGCTCACGATCGAGGCATGAACAGGCCGGCGGACGACGATCGTCCACCCGAGGATCCGCGACCCCCCACCCCGGTCGGGCCGGTGCCCGACGTCTCCGGGATCGTGCGCGCGGTGCGGCGCCGGGCCGATCTCTCCCAGCGGGAGCTGGCGGAGCGCACGGGCCTGTCACCGGCCACGATCGGCCGGATCGAGAGCCGGTCGCTGGTCCCCGCCCTCACCACGCTCGCGGCCATTCTCGCCGTCGGCGGCATTCGGCTGGTCGCGGTCGACGAGGAGAACCGGCGGGTCACGCCGATGGAGGATCCGCCCGGCGACGAGCTCCGCGACGGCGCAGGCCGGCGTTTCCCGTCCCATCTCGACGTCATCCTCGATCCGGAGCCCGGCGAGTGGTGGGCCGACCGCTACGGCTTCGCCCGGCCACCGGAGACGTTCCGGCGGGATCGGACGATGCGCGACGTGATGCGCCGTCGCAGCGTCTGGGAGGTCCGGGTGAAGGACTACCAGTGGGCGGATCCGCCGCCCACGATCGAGCGGTGGATCCAGCTGCAGGCTCGGTGCGAACAGTGCGGGCGGATCCCACCGCCGGTTCCGCCGCCGTTCACCGTCGAGCGGGTCCATCGCTACCTCGACGCGGCCGCCCGCATCGCGAGCGCTCAGGTGGCGGGCACGAGGGTGGCCGGGCGCACCCACGGCGGCGCGCCGCGACCGTCACCGGACCGGTAGGTTCGTGGTCCGTGAGTACCGAGTACCGCCGCGAAGGCGCTTCCGGCACCGGCCTGGCCACCGTCACGACCGATGGCACCGTCCTGGACGTGTGGTACCCGGCCCCGGCGCTCGCCGGGACCGAGGTGACCGATCCCGCTGACGATCTCGCCGCGCTCGTCACCTCCGACGAGCTGCGCGGGGTGCGCTCCGAGGTCGTCCGCACCGAGATCGCGTCACTGGCCGACGCTCCCGCCGACGCCGCCGACGTCTACCTGCGCCTGCACCTGCTCAGCCACCGTCTCGTCCAGCCGCACCAGGTGAACCTGGAGGGCCAGTTCGGCCTCCTCGCCAACGTCGTCTGGACCAACCACGGACCGTGCCCGGTCGCCGGTTTCGAGCTGACCCGCGCGAAGCTGCGGGCACGCGGCCCGGTGACCGTCAGCCACGTCGACAAGTTCCCGCGGATGGTCGACTACGTGGTGCCCTCCGGTGTCCGCATCGGTGACGCCGACCGCGTCCGGCTGGGAGCGCACCTGGCCGAGGGCACGACCGTGATGCACGAGGGGTTCGTCAACTTCAACGCCGGCACCCTGGGCACCTCGATGGTGGAGGGGCGGATCTCGGCCGGCGTCGTCGTCGGCGACGGATCCGACCTCGGCGGGTCCGCCTCGGTCATGGGCACCCTGTCCGGCGGCGGCAAGGAGGTCATCTCGATCGGGCGGCGCTGCCTGCTCGGCGCCAACGCGGGCCTCGGGATCTCGCTGGGCGACTACTGCGTGGTCGAGGCCGGCCTCTACGTCACCGCCGGAACGAAGGTGACGCTTCCCGACGGGACGACGGCCGCCGCGCACACCCTGTCCGGGCGGGACGGGGTGCTGTTCCGCCGGAACTCCGTGACCGGTGCGGTCGAGGCGCTGCCGCGCACCGGCGACGGCATCGCCCTCAACGCCGCGCTGCACGCCAACTAGGCCGTGAGCATGGACGGGGCCCCGCAGCCTCCCTCGAACCTGTACGGCGCCGCGGATCTCGGTGAGCCGTTGGCGGCCGGCCCCGGGGAGCCGGCGGTGAACCACGTGCGGGCGCTGCTGGACAAGCGACTGCGCGCGATGCTGCACCACGAACCGGGCGTCCGGGACGGTTCCGATCCCGAGGAGCTGCACCAGATGCGGGTCGCCGTCCGGCGGATACGCGCCGCGCTGAAGTCCGCGCGGCCGCTCCTCGACGGCGCCTGGGCCGACGAGCTGCGTGCAGAGCTGGGCAGGCTCGGCCGGGCGCTGGGCCCCGTCCGCGATCTCGACGTGATGATCGAACGGCTGCGCGGTGCGGTGGCGACGCTGCCGCCCGCCGAGCAGGCCGCCGGGCAACGCCTGGTGTCGGTGCTGGAGGCCGACCGGATCGGAGCGCGGTCGGAGATGCTCGACGAGCTCGACGCCGACCGGCACGCCGCGCTGCGCCGCCGTCTCGTCGAGGCGGTGTCGGCGCCGCTGCCGGAGCCGCCCGACGACGGGTCGCGACCGGCGCTGATCGACCTGGTCCGGACCGAGACCCGCAAGCTGACCAGGGCGGTGCGCCGGGCCGGGCCGAACCCGCCGGAGATGATCCTGCACGACCTGCGGATCCGGACGAAGCGGCTGCGCTACACCGGCGAGCTCGTCGAACCGGCGATGCGCACGTCGAAGGGCAAGCGCACCTCGGACGCCAAGCGGGTCCGGAAGATGCTCAAGGCCGCGGAGGGCCTGCAGGAGGTCCTCGGCGACCATCAGGACGCCTGCGTCGCCGAGCACCGCATCCGTGCGCTGCTCGACGAGCTGGGCGACTCCCCGGACGCCCACGAGGTCTTCGTCGGTGGCCGGCTCGTGGAACGTGAGCGGGCGCGCGCCGAGCAGCTCCGCGGCTGCTGGTGGGAGGCGTGGGAGTCGCTCTCCGCGCGGGCCGACCGGCTCTGAGCTGCGCCGTTCCCGCTACGCCGGGCGATCGCCGATCCGGGCGACGGCGATCCCCTGGACCAGCCCGGCCGCGACGAGCAGGCCGATGGCCGGTCCGAAGCCGCCCACGTCGATGAGCAGGCCCATCACCAGGGGGCCGAGGCCGGCCGCGAGGTAGCCGATCCCCATCGCGAACCCGCTGATCCCCGCGCTCCGGGCCGGGGTCGGGGTCCGCCAGGCGATCACGGTCAGCCCCAGCGGGAGACCGGACCCGACACCGAAGCCGATCAGCACCGTCCACAGCCACGGCAGGGCCGTCTCCGGCGCCGGCGCCAGCAGGGCCCCGGCAGTCCCGGCGACGGTGCTCAGCACGGACAACGAGGCCCAGAACCGCCAGCGCCGCCGTCGTTCCGCCGCCGCGGGCACCAGCAGCGCGACCGGGATCTGCGCGACGCTCCAGACCGCCAGGAGCAGACCCGCCGCCTGCGGGCTCCAGCCCTGCGACTCGTAGTACGGCGACAGCCAGGTCAGCCAGCCGTAGAACGCGGTCGACGAACCGGCGAGGTAACAGGCGGTCCAGCGGGCAAACGGGTCCCGCCAGGTGCGCACCTCCGGCGTCCCGGCACCAGCCGGCCCGGAACCGGCGGTCACCGAACCGGCAGTCGCCGAACCGGCGGTCACGGAACCGGGGGTCACGGGCCGGGACCGGCCGATCCGGGCGGCGACCGGCAGCCACACGGTGAGGGCCAGCAGCGCCGGGACGGTCCACAGGGCCAGCGAGAGCGACCAGCCGCCGAGCAGCACCGCCAACGGGACCGCGACCGCGGACGCGACCGTCGCCCCCACCATCATCGCGACGACGTAGGCGCCGGTCACCGCACCGGCCCGGTCGGCGAGGTGCTCCTTCACCACCCCGGTCAGCTGGGCACCGGCGATGCCGATCCCCAGCCCGACCAGCACGCTGCCGCCGACGAGGGCGGGCAACGCGGCGACCGACCGCAGCGCGCTGCCGAGCGCGATCGTCGCCACGGCGATCCCGAGCAGCCGCTCCCGCCCGATGCGGGCGGTCAGCGCCGCCGCACCGAACGATCCGGCCGACATCATCAGCACCGAACCGGCCTGGACCAGGCCGGCCACACCGGAGCCGACGCCGAGATCGGCCCGGATCGTCTCCAGCAGCGGCGGATAGCCGGCCAGCGCGGCACGCAGGTTCACCGCCACCGCCAGCACCCCGAGCAGGACCAGCGCGGGCCGGACCGTTCGCAGCGCGGGCGACGGGCTCGCCGGGGACGACATCAGGCTCCTTCGCCTCGCTGGACCAGGACCCGGCGCACCGGCCCGCAGCAGCCCCCCAGCGGGGACGTGCGGACACCGGTGGACGGGCTCAGGTGCCGCCGAGCCGCTCCACGGCGGCGTCGATCCGCTCGTCCGGCGCGGTCAGCGCGACCCGGACGTGACGCGCTCCGGCCGGTCCGTAGAACTCGCCCGGCGCGACCAGGATCCCGAGCCCGGCGAGCCGGTCGACGGTCGTCCTGCACTGCTCACCATCGGTGGCCCACAGGTACAGCCCGGCCTGGGAGTGCTCGATCTGCAGGCCGGCCTTCTCCAGACCGGCCCGCAGGCGGGTCCGGCGGGCGTCGTAGCGGGCGGCCTGCTCGGCAACGTGGGCGTCGTCGGACACGGCGGCCTGCAGTGCCGCCTGCACCGGCCGCGGCACGATCATGCCGGCGTGCTTGCGCACCTCCAGCAGGCCCGAGACGAGCGCCGGGTCACCGGTCACGAACCCGGCCCGGTAGCCGGCGAGGTTCGACACCTTCGACAGCGAGTGCACCGCCAGCAGGCCGGTGTGGTCGCCGTCCGAGACGTCGGGATGCAGCACCGACCGTGGCGCGGGATCGGCGTCGCCGGGCAGTCCGAGGTAGCACTCGTCGGACGCGACGACGGCGCCGCGCTCGCGTGCCCAGGCAACCACCTTGCGCAGGTGCTCGACGGGCAGCACCCGTCCGGTCGGGTTGGACGGCGAGTTCAGCCACACCAGCCGCACCCGCGCCGGACCGGCCGCGGTCAGCCCGTCCGACCGGATGTGCTCGGCCCCCGCCAGCCGGGCCCCGACCTCGTAGGTCGGGTACGCCAGCTCCGGGATGACGACGGTGTCGCCGGACCCGAGCCCGAGCAGCGTCGGCAGCCAGGCCACCAGCTCCTTGGAACCGATGGTCGGCAGGACGGCGGCCGGATCGACGCCGGTCACCCCGAAGCGCCGCTGCAGCGAGGCCGCGATCGCCTCGCGCAGCGGAGCCGGGCCGTGCGTCGTCGGGTAGCCCGGCTCCGCGGCGGCCGGGCCGGCCAGCGCATCGCGCAGCAGGCCGGGGACGCCGTCGACCGGGGTGCCGACGGACAGGTCGACGATGCCGCCGGGGTGCCCGCCGGCCCGCTCACGCGCGGGGACCAGCGAGTCCCACGGGAAGTCGGGAAGGTCCAGCCTGGTCACTCGTCGTGTTCCTGCGGGGGCAGGCTCTTCGCGGGCTCCACGTCGTGGTCGACCTTGCCGACCTTGGAGGCACCGCCGGGCGAGCCCAGCTCGTCGAAGAAGTCGACGTTCGCCTTGGTGTAGGCGGCCCACTGCTCGGGCACGTCGTCCTCGTAGTAGATGGCCTCCACGGGGCAGACCGGCTCGCACGCACCGCAGTCGACGCACTCGTCGGGGTGGATGTAGAGCATCCGGCCGCCCTCGTAGATGCAGTCCACCGGGCATTCCTCGATACACGCCTTGTCGAGCAGGTCGACGCAGGGCTCGGCGATCACGTAGGTCACTTCGGTGGTCCTCCACTCGGGGCGCGGGCCCCCGGAGATCGTGTGGTGGCGGGGGGCCCGGTCAAACTGGGACTCCCGCAGGTTAACCCGCGACCCCGGCAGGGGCAGGAGTGAGGTGGTCGGCGCCATGCCGGAGAAGTTCCTCGGACGCCGGGTGGCGCTGCGCCACCGGATCGCCGACGACGGGGCGGAGGGCCCCCGCTTCACCGACGCGGTCGGCGAGCTCGCCCCCGACGGGCCGGACGCGGTGATCGTGCACACCCGCGGCGGACCGGTCCGGGTGGAGCGGGACGCCGTCGTCGCGATCCGGGCCGTGCCGCCCACCCCGCCGCGCCGGGCGTCCCGCGCCGCCGTGGCCCGCCTGGAACGGCTCCGCGCCGACGCCTGGCCCGCGCCGGTGCGGGAACAGCTCGGCGGCTGGCTGCTGCGCGCCGCGGGCGGGTACACGAAACGGGCGAACTCCGCGCTCGCGCCGGCGGACCCGGGTGTGCCGGTGGAGCAGGCCCTGGACCGGGTCCGGGAGTTCGCGACCCGGCACGGCATCGCCCCCGTCGTGCAGGCCCCGGCCGGTTCACCCTGGTCGAACCGGGTGCTCGACGCCGGATGGCGGGTGCTGCCCGAATGGGGCGGGGAATGCCTGGTGCTGGTCGCACCCGCCGGGGCCGCCGACGGCGCACCGGGCTGGCCGGCGATCCCGTCGGCGGCGTGGTGGGCCGCGTCCGGTGAGGAGCCGCCGTCCCCCGGCTCACCGGCCTGGGCGGTGCTGACCGGCGCGGGCGGGCCGGTGCGCGGAGGAGGTGAGCAGAGCAAGGAGGGCGGGCCGGCCGGGCAGACCGGGCAGACCGGCCCGCCGCCGCATGGTGAGCAGAGCAGAGCGACACCGCAGGTGGGGTTCGGCGTGGCCGAGACCGACGACGGGGTGCCGGCGGCGGCGATCCGCGCCGCCGTCGTCGAGGATCATGTGTACGTCGCGCGGCTGCAGGTCGCCGAGCCCTTCCGCCGGCGCGGCCTCGCCACCCGGCTCACCCGGGACGCGCTCGCCTGGGGCGCGGCGCGGGGCGCGCGGTTCACGCTGCTCGACGTCGCGGTCGACAACCCGGCAGGCCGCGCGCTGTACGCCCGCGAAGGGTGGACCGAGCACCATCGGTACCACTACCTGGTGCCCGGATCGGGCTGATCCGGCGGCGGCCCGCCGCTCAGCCGGTCGCGGCGAGGCCGTGCCGGTCCAGCCAGCTGCGGCCCTGCTTGGCCGCCCGCTTCAGCCCGGACCACTCCCCGAGGTACTTCCCGACCGCCCCGACGACCGGCAGCAGCCCCAGCCACTGGTGGTAGAAGCGCCCGTGCGGGCGCTTGTCCAGCTCGTCCTCGACCGACCAGAGGGCGCGGCCGAGCCGCCAGACCGCGCCGCCGACCTTCTTCAGGGTGGCCCGGGTGCCGGAGCCGGCCAGCTCGCCGGTGAGCTCGCGGGCCCGGGCGTCGGCCGCCGCGTCCTCCTCGGCGGTGAGCGCCAGGTCCGCGACCGTCAGCTCCCGCTGGAACAGCACCGAGGCGAGCAGCTCCACCAGCCGGTCCTCGTCGCGGACGCCGTGCTCGCCGGCGATGGCGACCAGCAGCAGGCCCTCGCCGGCGGCGCCGACGGCGTCGGACACCGGCAGCGTCCGCGCCAGCGCACCGCCGAGGCCGGGGATCGCCGCGATCAGCGTGGTGAACCGGCCAACCCGGTAGATCCACCAGTGCGCGCGACCGTCGACGTCCATCCGGGCCCAGGCCGCCGTGCCCGGGACCTGTACCGACGCGAGCGTGTCCAGGATCTTCTCGGACAGCCGCCGCTCCTCCGGCGCCGCACCGGTGGCGCCGGGCGTCGCCCGGGAGCGCAGCCCGAACGGGTCCGACTCCCGCAGCCCGTCGAGCACCGGCCGGGTGGCCCGGACGAACGGGCGCAGCACGGTCACCAGGTGATGGTCGGTCATCCCGCTCATCGCAGGGTCCTTCCGGAGTCGGCTGCCGCGATGTTCTCCACGGCCCTGCGGAACGCGATCAGCCCGGCCGCCGCCCCGGCCAGCAGCAGCAGCAGGGACTGCCAGGTCGCCGGGAGCAGGATGTCGCCGCCGGGACCGAACATGCCCAGCACCAGGACGGAGGCGAACCACACCAGGACCGGGGCCGCGGCCCCGGCCGTCGTCGGGGAGATCTCGGTCACCGTGGCGTGCACCAGCCACGGCAGCGACACCAGCACGATCACGGTGCCGATCGGCACCGGGACCGGTCCGATGTAGAGCATCTGGAACATCAGCTGGAACGCGACCAGCAGCACCGAGATGACGAACAGCAGCGCCGCGAGCGGTGCCCGGGCCAGGACGGTCACGGGTCCACCCCCTCGAACAGGTCGGTCTCCGCGCATCCGGGTTCGGCCCCGGCCAGCACGAACTCCTCCACCCCGAGCAGCGGCTGCACGATCCCGTTGCTCATCGCGAACGCCGTCCAGCCGGGCCCGGTGCGGACGTCGATCTGGGTGGCGTGCGCGCGCATCGCGGCGATCCGCTCGGCGTCGTACTTGCCGACGTCGATCCGGGTGGTCACGGCACCGGCGTCGTGGCCGGGGTGCTCGTCGGGTTCCGGCCAGCGCAGCCCGGTCCCGCCGGTGGCACCGCAGGCCGCCAGCAGCCGGTCCAGGCCGTCCTCCAGCAGCGCCCCGGACCGGACGGCGAAGTACAGCTTGGCGACGACGTCCGGGCGGGCGGCCGCGGCGGCCACCGTCAGCTCGTGCGCGCGGACGTGATCGGGATGGCCGTAGGTCCCGTCGGCGGCGTAGGACACCAGGACCTGCGGCCGCACCTCGTCGACGATCTCCAGCAGCTGGGCGAGCTGGGCGCCGAACGGATCGGCGGCGGCGAACGCCCGCGGGTGCAGCTGCGGCGGCAGCGCGGCCCGGGTGCCGTGCCCGGCCAGCACCATGCCGGTGTCCCGCCAGCGCCCGGCCCCGCCCAGGAAGCGGTGCTCCGGCCCGCCGAGCGCGGCCAGCGCCGTCTCCAGCTCGCGGATCCGGTAACCGCCCAGTTGGTCGCCCCGGTCGGGGGCGAGCTCGGCCAGCTCCGGCCCGATCACCTCGCCCTCCTCGCCGAGCGTGCAGGTCACCACGGTGACCCCGGTGCCGGGCTCGGCGGCGTAGCGGGCGATGGTGCCGCCGGTGGTCAGGGTCTCGTCGTCCGGATGGGCGTGGACGAGCAGCAGGCGGCGGTCGGGAGACACCCGTGGAGCTTACGAGGCGATGATCCGTCCCGCCGTCGCGGTGGTGGGCAGCGGGTGCGCCGCGGCCTCCCCCTCCGTGGGCGGGACCGGGACCGACGCACCGGTCAGCGGCACGGTCGGCACCGCCGTCGTCGCCAGCCCGGCCGGTCCGATCCCGGACCGCACCAGCAGGTCGCCCAGTGCGGCGATCATCGCGCCGTTGTCGGTGCACAGCCGGGGCGCGGGCACCCGCAGGGTGATCCCGGCGGCGGCGCAGGCCCGCTCCATCTCCGCGCGCAGCACCCGGTTGGCGGCGACCCCGCCGACCATCAGCAGGGTGTCCGCCCCGCGCTCGGCGCACGCCCGCAGCGCCTTGCGCACCAGCACGTCGACCACGGCCATCTGGAACGAGGCCGCCACGTCCGTCACCGGCACCGGCCGGCCGGCGTCCTGGGCCGCCTCGACGTGCCGGGCGACGGCGGTCTTCAGGCCGGAGAAGGAGAAGCCGAACGCGGCGTCGCGCGGCCCGGTCATCGGCCGCGGGAACGCGACGGCGGCCGGATCGCCGTCGAGCGCGGCCGCCGACACCGACGGCCCGCCCGGGTAGGGCAGCCCGAGCAGCCGGGCGACCTTGTCGAACGCCTCCCCCGCCGCGTCGTCGACGGTGTCGCCGAGGTGCTCGACCGGGTCGCGGGCCAGGTCGCCGAGCGAGAGCAGCGAGGTGTGCCCGCCGGACACGATCAGGCAGATGCAGCGGGCCGGCAGCGGGCCGTGCTCCAGGACGTCGACGGCGGCGTGCCCGGCGAGATGGTGCACGCCGTACAGCGGGACGTCCAGCGCCGTCGCGTACGCCTTCGCCGCCGCCACCCCGACGTGCAGCGCCGGGGACAGCCCGGGGCCCGCGGTGACCGCGACGGCGTCCACGTCGGACAGCGACACCCCGGCCGCGGCGACGGCGGCCCGCACCGTCGGCACCACCGCGCTCACGTGCGCGCGGGCGGCGACCTCGGGCACCACGCCGCCGAACCGGGCGTGCTCGTCGGCGGACGACGCCAATCCCTCGCCCAGCAGCGCCCCGTCCCGGACGAGCCCGGCGCCGGTCTCGTCGCAGGACGTCTCGATTCCCAGCACCAGCGACACGCCGTCCAGTCTCGCACCGGGCAGCGTGTCGCCGGCGGCGCCCCGGCCTACAGCAGCGCGCGGGCCTGCGCGTAGTGGCACGCCACCGGGTGCCCGCTGCCCCGGTCGACGAGCGCGGGCTCCTCCTCGACGCACCTGCTCTGCTCACCTTCGGTGAGCGCGTCGGCGAAGGTCGGGCAGCGGGTGCGGAACCGGCAGCCGGACGGCGGATCGGCCGGGCTGGGCAGGTCCCCGACCACGGTGATCCGCTCCCGGGCCCGCTCGCGGCGCGGATCGGGCAGCGGGATCGCCGAGATCAGCGCGTGCGTGTACGGGTGCGCCGGCGCCTCGAACAGCGACGCCGCCGGCCCGGTCTCGACGATCTTCCCCAGGTACATGACGGCGATCCGGTCGGCGATGTGCCGCACCACCGACAGGTCGTGCGAGACGAACAGGTAGGACAGCCCGCGCTCGGCCTGCAGCTCCTGCAGCAGGTTGAGCACGCCGGCCTGGATGGACACGTCGAGCGCGGAGACCGGCTCGTCGAGCACGATCAGCCGGGGCTGCAGCGCGAGCGCGCGGGCGATCCCGATCCGCTGCCGCTGGCCGCCGGAGAACTCGTGCGGGTACCGGTTGCCGTGCTCGGGGCGCAGCCCGACCGTGCTCATCAGGTCGCGAACCTGGCGGCGGCCGTCGTCGCCGTAACGGCCGTGGATGCGCAGCGGCTCGGCGATCAGCTCGTTGACCGGCATCCGCGGGTCGAGCGAGGCGTACGGGTCCTGGAAGACGAGCTGCATCTCGCGGCGCAGCGCCCGCATCCGCCCGCCGGACAGCCCGGTGATCTCCCGGTCGTCGAACCGGACCTCGCCGGACGTCGCCGGGATCAGGTTCAGCGCGACCCGGGCCAGCGTCGACTTCCCGCAGCCGGACTCGCCGACCAGGCCGAGCGTCTCGCCGCCGGCGATGTCGAACGACACGTCGCTGACCGCCTGCACCGCCCCGACCTGCCTGCGGAACAGGCCGCCGGAACGGATCGGGAAGTTCTTGACCAGGTTGCGCGCCGACAGCAGCGCCGGAGTGGTCACCGTGTCGCTCATCGGGCCCCCTCCGTGGTCGCCGGGCTCTCCGGGTCGAGCAGGTCGGCGGGGCCGACCGGGCCGACGGCGAGGTCGCCGTCGGCGACCGCGGCCGGGTCGAACACGTCCTCCGCCGCCACCCCGGACACCTGCGACGAGTGGTGGCAGGCGGCGTGGTGGTCGGCCGAGCCGTCGCCCACCGCCACCAGCTCCGGCTCGCTGTCCCGGCACACGTCGGTGGACAGCGGGCAGCGCGGCGAGAACGGGCAGCCGGGCGGCATGTTCACCACCGACGGCGGCGCCCCGGGGATCGGGGTCAATCGCTCGGTGGGCCGGTCCAGCCGGGGCAGGCTCCCGAGCAGGCCCAGCGTGTAGGGCATCCGCGGCTCGTAGAAGATCGGCTCGACGTCGCCGACCTCGACCAGCTTGCCCGCGTACATCACCATCACCCGGTCGGCCTGCCCGGCGATCACGCCGAGATCGTGGGTGATCAGCACCATCGCGGCGCCGGTCGCCTGCTGCGCGGCCTGCAACGCCTGCATCACCTGGGCCTGGACGGTCACGTCGAGGGCGGTGGTCGGCTCGTCGGCGATGATCACGTCCGGGTCGTTGGCCATCGCGATCGCGATCACCACCCGCTGCCGCATCCCGCCGGAGAGCTCGTGCGGGTACGACGAGACGCGCTGCTCCGGGTTCGGGATCCGGACCAGGCCGAGCAGCTCGACGGCCCGTTCCCGGGCCTGCGCTCTGCTCACGTCGCGATGCGCGAGCACCGCCTCCTCGACCTGGTAGCCGACCGTGTAGACCGGGTTCAGCGAGGTCATCGGGTCCTGGAAGATCATCGCGACGCGCTCGCCGCGGATCCCGTTGAGCTCGTTCTCCGACAGCGTGAGCAGGTCCCGGCCGTCGAAGACGATCGAGCCGGTCACCTGCGCGGTGCGCGGCAGCAGGCCCATCACGGCGAGCGAGGTGACCGACTTGCCCGAGCCGGACTCGCCGACGATGCCGAGTACCTCGCCGCGGCGCAGCCGGTAGTCGACCCCGCGGACGGCGCGGACCGGGCCGTCGGCGCTGGGGAAGGTGACGGTCAAACCCGAGACGTCCAGCACCGCCGGGTCCGTTGCTCTGCTCACTGATGCACCTTGCTCACTGACGCACCTTCGTCTGTTGCGGGTCGAACGCGTCACGCAGGCCGTCGCCGATGAAGTTGATCGTGAGCGCGATGACGATGATGAAGATTCCCGGGAAGTAGAACAACCACGGGCGGGTGGTGAGTGCCGTCTGCGCCTCGGAGACGAGCAGCCCGAGCGAGGTGTCCGGCGTCTGCACGCCGAAACCCAGGTAGGACAGCGCCGTCTCGAGCAGGATGGCGAGCGCCACCAGGATGGTCAGGTTGACCAGGATCGAGCCGAGTGCGTTCGGCACGAGATGGCGCAGGATGATCCGGGTGTCGGACGCGCCGAGCGCCCGGGCGGCCTCGACGAACTCGGGCGGCACCCGCATCTCGCTGCAGGTGTCGGTCCTGGTCGCGCTCGTCGCGACGTTCGTCGGCACCCTGTGGGGGTCGGTCGCCGGCTACTTCGGCGGCTGGGTGGACAGCCTCATGATGCGGATCGCCGACCTGGTGCTCACCCTCCCGCTGGTCGCGGTCGCCGCGATGCTCGGTGTTGCAGCGACGGCGGCTGCGAGTTCGACGGCGTGATCTCGCCGACGTCGTAGCGCCACAGCCAGCCGCCGACGTAGGCCAGCAGCACCAGTGCGACGAGCACGACCAGGCTGACCATCGCGGCCCGGTGCCGGACGAAGCGGCGCAGCACCAGCTGCGCCTGGCTGCGCTCGGCAATGGTGAACTCGCGCTCGGTCACGGCGTCCGGCTTCGTTCCGGTCGCGTCAGGCATAACGGATCCTGGGGTCGAGGACGCCGTAGAGCAGATCGGCGACCAGGTTGAAGGCGATGACGATCACCGCGGTGACGAGCAGCCAGGACGCGACCGCGTAGGTGTCGTAGAGCTTGATCGACTCGAGCAGGAAGTCGCCGAGGCCGCGCCACTGGAAGACCCGCTCGGTGACCACGGCGCCGCCGAGGATGGCCGCCATGTCCAGCGCCGTCATCGTCGTCAGCGGGATCAGCGCGGTGCGCAGCGCGTGCCGGACCATCACCGTGCGCCGGGGCAGCCCCTTCGCCCGGGCCAGCCGGACGTAGTCCGAGTTCAGGATCTCAGCATCGAGGCCCGGGTGGACCCCTGCTCGGGCGGGATCGACTCGGCGCCGATCGTGGAGATCAGCTGGACGCCGAGGATGTTGTTGACGTCGATGCCGCGCTGTTTGAGCAGGATGGCCAGCCAGAACGACGGCATCGCCAGGATGACCAGCCGCATGGTCACCCAGAACCGGGCGGCGAGCTCGTCGCCGACCACCTGGGTGGAGACGACCGACGGCCCGAAGTCACCGCGCAGCACCCCGCCCAGCCAGGACAGGTAGCGCGGGAGCAGCGGCTGGTCCAGGTTGAGCCTGGCCGCCTCGGCGTCGAGCACGTTCTGCGCTGGTGGTGGGTTGCGCAGTAGCAGCGGGGTGAGCGGGTTGCCGGACAGCGTGCCCAGCCAGAAGACGATGAACGACGAGACGAGCAGGATCGGGATCGAGATCACGACCCGGCGCACTGCGTACATGAGCATGAAGGTGTCTCTCCGCCGTGGTGGGAGCGGTCGTCGGTGTGGCCCGCGGGTACGGATCAGCCCTCGGCGCGCGGTGCCCACTCGGCGACGTTGTACATCGGACCGTCCAGGGTGGCGTTGCCGCACGTTGGCGACGTTGTCGCGGGTCGCCAGCAGGGTCGGCTTCTGGTAGATCGGCAGCACGTAGGCGTCCCCCGAGGATGATCTTGTCGGCCTCGTTGAGCTGCTCTGCGGCGGCCGCCTTGTCGGTGCTGGACGCGGCGGCGTTGATCAGCTCGTCGGTCCTCGGGTTCTTGTACTGGCCGAAGTTCGATCCGGAGTCCGACAGCCACAGCTGCTGCGCGCCGCCGAACGGGAACGGTGACTGCACCCAGGCGAACACCATGATGTCGTACTCACCGGCGGTGAGCGTGGTGCCGAGGTCGTCGGTCGGCTCGACCGTGATCCCGATACCCAGCTGCTGCATGTACTGCGCGAACAGCTCGGACTGGCTCTGCCGGATCGCGCCGACGGTGTAGCGGATCCGCAGGTCCGGGACGGCCTGGCCGTCCGGCGCGACCAGGTCCTGGCCGACGCCGGTGTAGCCGGCCTCGGTGAGGATCTGCCCGGGCCCGCTCGACGTTGCCGCTGCCGAGGTCGGTGCCCGCGAGGTTGTCGGTGTACTCCTCCTGCTGCGCTGGCGGTGGCATCGCCACCGCCTCCCCCACGCCGCACGCGCTCAGCAGCAGGGCCCCCACGCCCGCCACCGCGACCGCAGCCGCCGCCTTCATCCGCCTGGTCGAATGTGCCTCTCGAGATCAGCGGGCGCACGCCGGTGCGGCGCCCGATCCGGGATGGCAGGGCACCGGATGTACCGCCGGGAAGGACGCGAAAATCCCGTCCCCCGCTCGCGATGGGCGCGGTGGATCGTGACCAAACAGAGACCGTGAAAAGGGATAGCGAGGTCAGGGGCGGCGTCGACCGCTCATAACGGGAGATCCTCGCCACTCGGCATCTACCACACACCGAGGACCGTTTGGTACACATGTACCACTCATCGTCAGGCACGTTGGTTGTCGCGGCTGACCGCCCGGAACATCCTGATGATGCCGCCCGTCCCGTGCAACCGATTTGTAACCTACTCGACGGTTCGCGGCGGTTACTGTCCCAAGCCACAATCGCCCGTACGGCCGTGCCCCCACCCCCGCCCGGCCCACTGCACAGAAACCGGAACCCGATGCGATCACGCCGAGCTGCTGCGCTCCTCGCGCTCTCCCTCTCCACCACACTGGTACTCAGCGCCTGCGGCGGAGGCGGGGACGCCACCGGTGACGCCCAGGCCGACGCACCGACGATCTCGGTCTTCGGCACCGAGCCGCAGAACCCGCTGCTCCCCGGAAACACCCGCGAGACCGGCGGCAGCAAGATCATCGACTCGCTCTGGGTCGGCCTCGTCGGCTACACCCCGGAGGGCGAGACCGAGAACATCGTCGCCGAGTCGATCGAGTCCACCGACTCGCAGAACTACACGATCACCATCGGCGAGGGCTGGACCTTCCACGACGGCACGCCGGTCACCGCGCAGAGCTTCGTGGACGCCTGGAACTACGTGGCCTACGCGCCCAACGGGCAGTCCAGCACCGGGTTCTTCGCCCCGATCACCGGGTACGACGACGTCGCGCCGGCCGAGGGCGAGCCGACCGCCGAGACCATGTCCGGCCTGCAGGTCGTCGACGACCGCACCTTCACGGTCGCCCTCACCTCGCCGTCGCCGGTCTTCGAGACCACCCTCGGTGACATCTCGTTCTTCCCGATGCCCGAGTCGTTCTTCGCCGACCCGCAGGCGTTCGAGGAGAACCCGATCGGCAACGGCCCGTTCCGCTTCGAGTCCCGGGTGCCGGACCAGAACGTGACCGTCACCCGCTACGACGAGTACGGCGGGGCCGCCCCGGCCAACGTCGGCGGCGTCGAGTTCCGGTTCTACGCCGACAGCGAGGCCGCCTACCAGGACGTCGTCAGCGGCAACCTCGACTTCCTCGAGTCGATCCCCGGCTCGTTCCTGATCGACAACCTGTACCAGCAGGACCTGCCGGAGCGGAACGGGAACCAGCCCTACGCCGGCATCAACACGATGGCGTTCCCGATCTACGAGGAGCGCTACGCCGACCCGCAGGTCCGCCAGGCCATCTCGATGGCGGTCGACCGCCAGGCGATCATCGACAACGTCTACAACGGCCTGGTCCGGCCGGCCACCGGCTTCATCCCCGAGGGCGTGCCCGGCTACGTCGCCGACCAGTGCGGCGAGCTGTGCACCTTCCAGCCCGAGCGGGCCCAGGAGCTCTTCGCCGCGTCCGGCTTCGAGGGCACCATCGAGCTGATCTCCAACGTCGACTCGGCGATCAACCGCGAGTGGATGCAGGCCGCCTGCATCAGCATCTCCAACACCCTCGGCGTGGAGTGCAACTTCGTGCCGGTGCCGACCTTCGCCGAGTTCCTCACCCAGCGCCAGGCGCAGGAGCTGACCGGGATCTGGCGCTCCGGCTGGATCGCCGCGCAGCCGACAATGGAGTACGTCCTGCAGCCGCAGTACGTCACCGGCGCCGAGAACAACGACGGCCAGTACACCAACCCGGCCTTCGACGCGCTGGTCGCGCAGGGCAGCAGCGCCGCCTCGATCGAGGAGGCGCAGGAGCTGTGGGCCGAGGCCGAGCGGGTGCTGATCCAGGACATGCCGGCCGTGCCGATCAACGACCAGTCCGCGCAGTTCGGCTGGTCCGAGCGGCTGGACAACGTGTCGATGACCTACGACCGTGAGCTCGACCTGATGTCGGTCACCGTCCAGGAGTAGTCCGCACCACCACGCACGCCACCACCACACGCACAGCCGCCGACGGCCGGGTGATCCCCGGCCGTCGGCGCACGTGTCCGGCGCGGTCCGCCGGGCGTGTCCCGAACCCGGAGGTGACCCGTGGGGCGCTATGTCCTGCGACGACTCCTGCAGCTGGTGCCGGTCTTCATCGGCACCACCTTCCTCATCTACTTCATGGTCTGGGCGCTGCCCGGCGACCCGCTGGCCGGCAAGTGCGGCGACCAGGCCTGTCCTCCCGCCTTCATCGAACGCATGCGCGTGGAGTACGGCCTCGACCAGCCGATCCTGGTCCAGTACTTCTCGTACCTCGGCGGACTGCTGCAGGGCGACTTCGGGCAGAACTTCCGCGGCCAGGACGTCGGCACGCTGATCGCGAACACCTACCCGGTGACGATCAAGCTGGCCGTGGTCGCGCTGCTCATCCAGGCGGTCATCGGTCTCACCGCGGGCGTCCTGACCGGACTGCGGCCCGGCGGCTTCCTGGACAACGTCGTGCTCACCGCGACGCTGTTCCTGGTCGCCGTCCCGGTGTTCGTCACCGGCTACGTGCTGCAGGCCGTCCTGGGGCTGCGGCTGGGGCTGATCCCGCCGACCGTCCCGGCGAACCCGGGCTTCCTCGACCTGATCGTGCCCGGCTACGTGCTCGGCAGTCTGTCCCTGGCCTACGTGGCCCGACTGACCCGGACCTCGATCGCGGAGAACTCGCGGGCCGACTACGTGCGGACGGCGACCGCGAAGGGCCTGAGCCGTAATCGCGTCGTCGGGGTGCACCTGACCCGCAACTCGGCGATCCCGGTGATCACCTTCCTCGGCGCGGACTTCGGCAGCCTGATGGGCGGCGCGATCGTCACCGAGGGCATCTTCAACATCCGCGGGATCGGCGGGCTCATCTTCGAGTCGATCCAGCGGCTCGACGGGGTGGTCGTCACCGGGGTGGTCGTGCTCCTGGTGATGGTCTACCTCCTCGCGAACCTGCTCGTGGACGTCACCTACGCGCTGCTCGACCCGAGGATCCGCCTTGACTGACCCCACCTCCGTCACCTCGGACAAGCCGGTCGCGTCGCCGGCGGCCGCGGAGGCCGCCGTCACCCGCTCCCGGAGCCTCGGCGCCGACGCCTGGTACGACCTGCGGCGCAGGCCGCTGTTCATCGTCGCCGCGACGCTGATCGGGGCGCTGCTCGTGCTGGCCGCGTTCCCGCAGCTGTTCACCTCGGTCGATCCGACCGTCGGCGACCTCTCGCGGGCCCGGCAGGGGCCGTCGGCGGAGGCCTGGTTCGGCTACGACAACCTCGGCCGCGACGTGTTCGCCCGCACCATCTACGGCACCCGGGTCTCGATCGTCGTCGGCGTGCTGGCGACCAGCTTCGTGGTGCTGCTCGGCGCCGTCATGGGTCTGATCGCCGGCTTCGTCGGCGGCTGGCTCGACTCGCTGCTGGCCCGGATCGCGGACGTGTTCTTCGGCGTCCCGTTCGTGCTCGGCGCCATCGTGGTGCTCTCCACGTTCCGCCAGTCCGTCGGGCAGAGCGTGATCGGGATCAGCGGCCTGGTGATCGGCACGATCGGCCTGCTGTCCTGGCCGGTCACCATGCGGATCATGCGGTCGGCGGCGATCGCGGCCCGCAGCCAGGACTACGTGAAGGCGGCCCGCGCGCTGGGCGCCGGGCCGTGGCGGATCATCGTGCGGCACATGCTGCCGAACACGATCGCGCCGGTGATGGTCTACGCCACCATCGCGCTCGGCGCCTTCATCGGCGCCGAGGCGACGCTGTCGTTCCTGGGTGTCGGCCTGCGCGATCCCGTCGTCTCCTGGGGCGTGATGATCAGCGAGGCGCAGAGCTATCTGCGGACCTCGCCGCACCTGCTGCTGTTCCCGGGCGGCTTCCTGGTCGTCACCGTGCTCGCCTTCGTGCTGCTCGGTGACGCCGTCCGTGACGCGTTCGACCCGAAGGGCCGCTCATGAGCACCCCACCCGCAGGGCCGCTCGTCCACACCGAGACGAGTGCGGCGCCCGGGCCCACCGGCCTCGCCGACGCACCGCTGCTGGAGGTCGAGGACCTGCGCGTCGAGTTCCACACCCGGGACGGCGTGGCCTCGGTGCTCAACGGCGTCAGCTACCACGTCCGGGCCGGCGAGACCCTCGCCGTGCTGGGCGAGTCCGGCTCCGGCAAGTCGGTCACCGCGAACACGGTGATGGGCATCCTGCCGGTGCCGCCGGCCCGGATCACCGGCGGCGCGATCCGCTACCGCGGCGAGGAGCTGCTGACCGCCGACGAGGAGCGGCGCCGGGAGCTGCGCGGCGAGCACGTCGCGATGATCTTCCAGGACGCGCTGTCCGCGCTGAACCCGGTGTTCACCGTTGGGTTCCAGATCGGCGAGCAGCTGCGCACCCGGCGCGGGATGAGCCGCCGGGACGCCCGGGCCCGGGCCGTCGAGCTGCTCGACATGGTCGGCATCCCGGGCGCGAAGCAGCGCGTCACCAGCTTCCCGCACGAGTTCTCCGGCGGGATGCGGCAGCGCGCGATGATCGCGATGTCGCTGGCGCTCGATCCGGACGTGTTGATCGCCGACGAGCCGACCACCGCACTGGACGTCACGGTGCAGGCCCAGATCATGGACCTGCTCGCCGACATCCAGCGCGAGCGGGAGATGGGCCTGATCCTGATCACCCACGATCTCGGCGTCGTCGCCGAGGTCGCGGACCGGATCGCGGTGATGTACGCGGGCCGGATCGTGGAGCAGGGCGACGTGCACCAGCTGTTCGCCGAGCCCCGCCACCCGTACACCGAGGCCCTGCTGGCGTCGATCCCGCGGCTGGACAGCAAGGGCACCGAGCTGCAGGCGATCCGCGGGCTGCCGCCGACGCTGACCCGGATCCCGTCCGGCTGCCCGTTCCACCCGCGCTGCCCGCGGGTCAGGGACGTCTGCCGGGAGACCGACCCGCCGCTGCTGGCACTGCCCGGCGGGCGTGCCTCGGCGTGCCTGTTCGCCGAGGAGCTGGCGCAGTCATGAGCACATCCGAACAGATCCTCGAGGTCGACGGCCTCGTCAAGCACTTCCCGGTCAAGATCGGCGCGGTGATCAAACGGACGGTCGGCCACGTCCGCGCCGTCGACGGGGTGTCGTTCACCCTGAACAAGGGCGAGACGCTCGGCATCGTCGGCGAGTCGGGCTGCGGCAAGTCGACGCTGGCCCAGGTGCTGATGCGGCTGGAACCGCCGACCGCGGGCGCCGTGCGCTTCCACGGTGAGGACATCTTCACCAAGCGCGGCGCCGCGCTGAAGGCGCTGCGCCGGCAGGTCCAGATTGTGCTGCAGGACCCGTACACCTCGCTGAACCCGCGGATGACGGTCGCCGACATCGTCGGGGAGCCCTTCGAGATCCATCCGGAGGTGGCCCCGAAGGGCGACCGGCGGCGGAAGGTACAGGAGCTGCTCGACGTCGTCGGGCTGAACCCGGACTTCGTGAACCGCTACCCGCACCAGTTCTCCGGCGGGCAGCGGCAGCGGATCGGGATCGCCAGGGCGCTCGCGCTGCGCCCCGAGGTGATCATCTGCGACGAGCCGGTGTCCGCGCTGGACGTGTCGATCCAGGCGCAGGTGATGAACCTGCTGGGCGAGCTGCAGCGCGAGTTCGGGCTGTCCTACATCTTCATCGCGCACGACCTGTCGGTGGTGCGGCACCTGTCGGACCGGGTCGGCGTCATGTACCTGGGCAAGATGGTGGAGCTCGGCACCGAGGCCGAGATCTACACCCGGGCCGCGCACCCGTACACCCAGGCGCTGCTGTCCGCGGTGCCGGTGCCCGACCCGTCGGTGCGCGAGGGACGGTCGCGGATCCGGCTGACCGGCGACGTCCCCAGCCCGGTGGACCCGCCGAGCGGCTGCCGGTTCCGGACGCGCTGCTGGAAGGCCACCGAGATCTGCTCGACCGAGGAGCCGGAGCTGACCGTCCGCTCGGGCGGGCATCATCTCAGCGCCTGCCACCATGCGCACGAGGAGAACCTGCTGCCCGGCTGATCCGCCCGCGGTGGCCGTGCCGTGCGGCGCGGCCACCGCGGTGGGCCGGATGCCGGATCAGTTGTCGGCGTCCGGCTCCTCGGTGCCGGTGTCGTCCTCCCGCGAGCCCTCCGGCTCGGACCAGGTCTGCGCGCCGGTCATCGGCCCGGTCGCGATCGGGCCGGGAGTGACGCCGGTCGACGCGTCGGTCTCCCGGTTGCTGATCACGAGCCCCTGCGCCTGGTAGAGCGGCAGCGCGGGCAGCTGGCGCCACAGCACCCGCTCGGCCTCGGCGACGACCGCCGGATCGGCCACCGAGCCGGTCAGCTCGTCCAGCAGCGGCTGCAGGACCGGGAAGCAGGACGTGCCGGGCAGGTCCTCGCCGACGTCGTCCGGCGGGCAGCCGTACACCGAGTCCAGCCGCGGCCCGATCGCTCCGTAGGCCGGCCGGGGCGCGACGAGCACGTCCACCGCGACCGGTGCGCCGCCGCCCGCGGCGGTGGTCGGGGCCGTGGTCGGCGGACTCGTCGGCTCGGCGGGGTCCGTCGGCCCGGCGGCCGGCGGTGGTGTGCCTGCCCCGTCGCCGGGGGCGGGGCCCGCCCCGGGCGCCGGGGTGGTGGTCGGGCTCGGCGTCGTCGGGGCGACGCTGGCGCTGGTCAGCAGCTCCGGTGCGGACGGCGCGACGATCGTCGCCTGGATGCCGCCCGCCGTCAGCTGCTCGGCCACGATCCGGGCGACCTCGACGTCCTCGCTCCGTTCGGCGCCGGCCCCGATGACGACGCCGAGCGGCCGTCCGCCGAGCGTCCAGCGCCCGTTCCCGCCGCGCACGTACCCGGCCTCGGTGAAGGCCGCCTCGGCGACGGCCGGGTCCGGCCGGCCGGGCGCCCCGGGCGGTGCGGTCGGCTGGTAGCCGGGATCGGAGGGGGCGGCGCCGAACGCGTCGGCGGGGACGGCCTCCGGGCTGACCCGCTCGCGGATCGCGGCCCGGTCCAGCGTCGCCGCGATGCCCTCGCGGACCCGCGGATCGGCCAGCGGGCCGTCCTGGGTGCGGAACTCCAGCTGCTGCACGGCCGGGCGCGGGCCGCGCTGCACGGTCGGTGGCTCCGGGGACCCGGCGAGCACGTCGAGCGCCTGCCCGATCTCCGGCCGGGCGTCCGGCAGCGCCAGGTCGATGCCCTGGCTCTCCAGCGCGGTCGGCAGTGTGTTCGGCGGGATCCGGCGCAGCACGATCTCGTCGATCACCGCGGAGGTGTCCCAGTACGGGTCGTTGCGGACCAGCAGCACCTCGCCGCGCAGCCGGTCGACCTGCATCAGCCGGAACGGGCCGCCCGAGGCGGGCACGCCGTTCGCGAACGGAGCCGTCCAGCCGCCGGGCGCATCCTTGAGCAGGTGCGCGGGGAGCAGGTTGTCGAACAGCTCCTGCCAGTGCGGGTAGGGCCGGTCGAAGACGACGTCGACGGCCTTGCCGGCGGCCCGCGACCGGACGTCGGTGATCTCCCGGTAGCCGGCGGCGCCGATCGTGTTCGGCTGGGTGCGCATCTGCTGCCAGAGGTAGACGAAGTCCTCCGCGGCGATCGGCGCGCCGGTCGACCAGCCTGCCTCCACGTTCAGCTCGTAGCTGACCGTGAACGGCTCCTGCGAGGTGACCTTCGCGTCGGTCGCGACGGTCCGGTCCAGCTGCAGGTTCCCGTCGGCGTCCGGGCGGAACACCGACGGCAGCGCCATCGTGGCGATCGCCGTCGTCACCGGCGACTGGTCGGAGCGCAGGTGCGGGTTGAACCCGGGCCCCAGCTCGTCGACGCCGGCCACCACCCGGGTCGGGGTGGTGATCGGCTCGGTGGGTGCGTCGATGTCCGGCGGCGGGGCGGGCTGGGGATCGGCGCTGCACGCGGTCAGCGCCAGCAGGCCGGCCAGCAGCAGCGCGGGGAGCGCTCGGAACGGTCGCCGTGCTCTCACGTCCGCAGTATCCCCGCCGGGCTCCGCCGGCCCACCGGACGGGGTGGGTCGGCGGGGCACTCTGCTCTGCTCACCTGGGCACGCCGGCGGTCACCCCGCCCGCGGCCGACCGCCGGGCTCACTTGGCGGCGTTCGCCGCCGCCTTGGCCCGGGACCGGGCGCGGGCCCGCAGGTTCGGGTCCAGCTCGGTCTTGCGGATCCGCACGTTCTCCGGCGTGACCTCGACGCACTCGTCGGTCGCGCAGAACTCGAGCGACTGCTCGAGCGAGAGGATCGTCGGCGGAATCAGCTTGACCAGCACGTCGCTCGTCGAGGAGCGGATGTTGGTCAGCTTCTTCTCCCGGGTGATGTTCACCTCGAGGTCCTCGTTGCGCGTGTACTCGCCGACGACCATGCCGCCGTAGACGAGGGTGGTCGGCCCGACGAACAGGGTGCCGCGGTCAGCGAGCTGGTCGATCGCGTACGGCGTGACCGGCCCGGACCGGTCGGAGATCAGCGAGCCCTTGTTGCGGGTGCGGATCTCGCCGACCCAGGGGCCGTAGCCGTCGAAGACGTGACTGGCGATGCCGGCGCCGCGGGTGATCGTGAGGAACTCGGTGCGGAAGCCGATCAGGCCCCGCGACGGGACCCGGAACTCCATCCGCACCCGGCCCTCGCCGTGCACCATGTCGCCCATCTCGCCCTTGCGGGCGGCGAGCAGCTGGGTCACCGCGCCGAGGGCGTCCTCCGGGACGTCCACCGACAGCTGCTCGAACGGCTCGTGCAGCTTGCCGTCGATGGTCTTCGTGACCACCTGCGGCTTGCCGACGGTGAGCTCGAAGCCCTCCCGGCGCATCGTCTCGACCAGCACGGCCAGCGCCAGCTCGCCGCGGCCCTGGACCTCCCAGGTGTCCGGGCGCTCGGTGGGCAGCACCCGGACCGACACGTTGCCGACGAGCTCGGCGTCGAGCCGGTTCTTCACCAGCCGCGCGGTGAGCTTCTTGCCGGGGACCGGGTCGCGGCCGGCCAGCGGCGAGGTGTTGGTGCCGATCGTCATCGAGATCGCGGGCTCGTCGACGTCGATCCGGGGCAGCGCGACCGGCCGCTCCGGGTCGGCGAGGGTGTCGCCGATGGTCACCTCGGCGATGCCGGCGACGGCGACCAGGTCACCGGCGCGGGCCTCGTCGGCCGGGACGCGGGTGAGCGCCTCGGTCATCATCAGCTCGGTGATCTTGACCCGCGGCGTGCTGCCGTCCTCCCGGCACCAGGCGACCTGCTGGCCGCGGCGCACCACGCCCGCGCGGACCCGGCAGAGCGCGATCCGGCCCAGGAAGCTGGACGCGTCGAGGTTGGTGACGTGCATCTGCAGCGGGGCGTCCGGGTCGTCGGACGGCGGCGGCACGGTCGCCAGCAGCGTCTCGAACAGCGCGGTGAGGTCCTCGGCGTCGGGCAGCTCGCCGTCGCCGGGACGGATCCGGGACGCCTTGCCGGCGCGGCCGGAGGCGTAGACGACCGGGAGGTCGAGCAGGTGGCCGGTGACGGACTCGTCCAGGTCCAGCTCGTCGGCCAGCTCGAGCAGCAGCTCCAGGGACTCGTCGACGACCTCGGCGATCCGGGCGTCGCCGCGGTCGGTCTTGTTGACGACGAGCATCACCGGCAGGCCGGCGGTGAGGGTCTTGCGGAGCACGAACCGGGTCTGCGGCAGCGGGCCCTCGGAGGCGTCGACGAGCAGCACCACGCCGTCGACCATGGACAGGCCGCGCTCGACCTCGCCGCCGAAGTCGGCGTGGCCCGGGGTGTCGACGACGTTGATCGTGTAGCCCTGCCAGCTCACCGCGGTGTGCTTGGCGAGGATCGTGATCCCCTTCTCGCGCTCCAGGTCGCCGGAGTCCATCACGCGGTCGACGAGCTCGGCGCGCTCGCCGAAGGCGCCGGACTGGCGCAGCATCGCATCGACGAGGGTGGTCTTGCCATGGTCGACGTGCGCGACGATCGCGACGTTACGCAGCTCGGGACGGCCGGCCTGATCGGGCACGGCGTCGCTCTCGAGCGCGGAGCGAGCATCGAGGGCCGAGGCGGAACGAGGGATGGTCACACCTCCACGGTATCCGGGGCAACCCCTGGTCCCTGCGCCGGGCGCAGGTTAGCCTGGCCTCCTCATGGGCAAGGTGAAGAAGAAGTGCTGCCGGTCCAAGCCGAAGCGCTGCAAGAGCTGTCCGGTCGTCGCGATGCGGTTGCGCAAGGCAGGTGCGGACGATCTGAGCGGCAAGGCCTTCGAGCGCGCACTGAAGATCGCGCGCATCTACTGACACGTCCGTCAGGGCGCTGACCGGCCACGACACCGTTCGCGCGGGCACCGCAGTGCGCCGCGGAACGGTCCGGCCGCGGCGCCTGCGCGGGCGCGTGGGCGCCCGCCCGGGCGACCCGCAGATCCGCCGCGAACGTCCTCGACGGGGCCGCCGGCCGGGCTCTGCGAGTCCCGTCCGGCCATGGCCGGAATCACATCGTCGTCCCGGTCACTCCTGCCCGGCGGCACCGCCCGTCCGGGTCCCGGCCGGCTGCCGTGCACCGGTCCGGCACATCCCGTCCGTCCGGTGTTCACACCGCCGCCCAGGCCGCCGCTGTTCATGCTGCGCGCCCGGCCGCGCCGCCGCCGGGGCCGCCGGGGCGGCGGGTCAGCGCGAGCCGCAGCGCCGTCAGCGTGGCCGCCGGACGCAGCCACGGTTCGGCCGGATCGAGCACGAACACCCGCCAGCCGTGCCGTCGCAGCACGGCCTGCCGCCAGCCGCTGCCCGCGCGCGCCCCGGCGTGCCCGTCGATCTCCACGGCGAGCCCGGCGCCGGGGAACGCCAGCGGCAGCACGATCCCGGCCACCGGATGCGCGCACCGCCAGCCGCGGATCCGGTCCCGCAGCAGCAGGACGCGCAGCCGGTGCACCGCCCGGTCGGCCGCCCGCCGCGACGTCTCGGCCAGCAGCCTGCCGCTCTCCGCCGACCCGTGTGCGCCCAGGTTGCGTGAGTGCGCGGCGGTGAGCGCCGCCAGATCCGGGCCGGCCCCGCACAGGACGTGTTCCAGGAGTTCGGCGCCGGGCACCCCGGGATCGAGCACGGTCTCCAGCACGGCGAGCGCCGGAGCGGCGACGGCCATGCCGGTGTGCCCGGCGACGTCGGCCGGGTCGAGATCGCGTCTGCGAACCCGGATCCCGGCGCGCGACCGGGGTGCCCGGCAGCGCGGGACCGTCACGGTGACCTCGGCGGGTGCGGTCGCGAGCAGGCCCCAGCACCAGGCGGCCGCCGCCCCGGTCAGCACCGCGTCGTCGCCCGCCCACAGCACCGCGGCGCGGATCCGGGCCCGCTCCGAGGTGGGGCCCGCGGGATCGCGGTAGACCCGGGGATGGACCGGCTCCCAGCGCCGGGCCGCGAGCCGCCGGTCGACGACGTCGCGGGACAGGCCGTGCGCGAGGGCCTGGGCCCGGGTCACCAGTCCGTCCTGCGCGGTGACGAGCCGGGCGAGCGGCGCCGGGAGCGGCCGGGCGGCGTTCGTCGGGGTCGGGGTCGGGGTCGGGACTCTGGTGACGGGATTCCGGTTCATGTGGCTTGGACGACGCCGGGGCCCTCGCGGTTCCGGCCCGTCCCGGATGATCTCCACTTCGGCACCGGCGACCGCGCCGGGCCGGCACCGGTCCGGCGCTGGATCAGCACCGAATCAGCACCGGACCAGCGCCGGACCAGCGCCGGACCAGCGCCGGATCAGGGCCGCAGCAGCCCGAGCAGCTCCGCGACGACCGCGCGATCGGCGTCCAGCCAGCCCAGCGCCGCGATCTCACGCACCCCGACCCAGCGCAGCGCCCGGTGCTCCCGCGGCTGCGGCTCCGGCGATCCGGGCAGCAGCCGGGCGGTGTGGATCCGCAGCACGCGACGGCCGATCGGCAGATCGGTACCCAGCCGCTCGCCGATCTCCACCCGGGCGTCCAGCTCCTCGGCGCACTCCCGGACCAGCGCTCCGGCCTCGGACTCCGCCGGCTCCACCCCGCCGCCCGGGAGCTCCCAGCGGCCGGCCAGCGCGGCCGGGTAGGACCGCTGGGCGGCCAGCAGCCTCCCGTCCCGCACGATCGCCGCACCGACGACGACCGGTGCCACGCTCAGCTCGCCGGCCCGCTCGGCCAGCGCGTCGCGGCGGGCGTCGAGCAGCCGGTGTCCGTAGCGTCGCAGTACCGGGTCGGTGAGCCGGCCGAGCCCGCCGAGCGGCGCCGTCCAGGCGAGCTCGTCCCGCACCAGGGTCCCGCCGGTGCCGTCCGCGACGATCCGGGTCGCGTGCCGCAGCGCGGCCGCCGGGCCGGCCGCGAGCTCGGACCACAGGCCGTCCCGGCCGGCCCGGGTGATCCGGGTCCGGCAGCCGACGAGCCCGCCCGGGAGGGTCACCCGGACCTCGTCGCCCGCGACGAGCAGCGCCGCCTGCGCGGTCAGCCGGGCACCGGCCCGGGCGACGGCGGCCGCGGCCGGCGCCGTCTCCCGCAGCACGCCCGCCACCAGCTCGGGCGGGCCGGCCACGCGATGGTCGAGACTGATCACCGGCACGGCACCGATCCTCGCAGGGCGGTGCGGACGGGTGCGCGGCACCGGTGGGTGCCGGGAGTGGACGTCACCGGTGGATGTTGCCGAAACGGCCCGCCCACGGTCCCGGACGGCCACCCTGTCCCGGTGCACCCGACCGTCACCCTTCCGCCCGGCCGCCCACCCGCCGTCCGCGCCGTCGGCCTCGGCCGTGGCTTCCGCGGGGTCCGGGCCGTCGACCGCGTCGATCTCGACGTCCCGATGGGCTCCGTCCTCGGCCTGCTCGGTCCGAACGGGGCGGGCAAGACGACGTTGATGCGGATGCTGCTCGGGTTGCTCGCGCCGACCGAGGGCACGGTCGAGCTGCTCGGCAGGCGGTTGCCCGGGCGGGCCGCCGAGGTGCTGCCGCACGTCGGCGCGCTGATCGAGCTGCCCGCCGTGCACCCGCACCGGACGGGCAGGCAGAACCTGCTCCGCTACGCCGCCGCCGAGCCGCTGCTGGACACCGCCCGGATCCCGTCCGCGGTCGCTGCGGTGCTGCACCGGGTCGGGTTGTCCGGGGCCGCCGACCGCCGGGTGCGCGAGTACTCGCTCGGCATGCGCCAGCGGCTCGGCCTGGCGGTCCCGCTGCTCACCCGGCGCCGCCTGGTGGTGCTCGACGAGCCGACCAACGGTCTCGATCCGGCGGGCACCCGCGACGTCCGGCGGCTGATCGGTGAGATGCACACGGCCGGGGCGACCGTCGTGATCAGCTCGCACCTGCTCGGCGAGATCGAGGCGACCTGCACCCACGTCGCCGTGCTCCGGGCCGGCCGGCTGCTCACCGCCGGGCCGCTGGACGAGCTGCTGGGCGGCGCCCCGGACCTGCTCGTGATCACCACCCCGGGCGGCGGCCGGGCCGTGCAGGCCCTGCGGCAGCGCGGGTTCGACGCTGTCGCCGCGGCCGACGGCCGGGTGCACGTGCCGGGGGCGCGGGCCCCCGAGGTGGTGGCGCTGCTGGTGCACGCCGGCGTCGCGGTGCACGAGGTCACCCGGCCCACCGTCCGGCTGGAGGACGTGTTCGCCCGGCTCACCGGCGACACCGGCGGGCCCGGGTCCCCCGCGGTGCCGGTCGGGGCGTACCGGTGAACCCGCCCGCCCGTCCCGGCCGGCCGGGGTGCCCGGCGGTGCCGGCCGGGTTGCACCGGGTGAACGCGTCAGTCCGTCCCGGCCGGCCGGGGCGCCCGGCGGTACCGGCCGGGTTGCACCGATGAGCGCGCCCGCCCGGCCCGGTGCCGGCCGGTTCCCGCAGCCCGGTCCGCCGGCGGACCGTCCGGCCCGTACCCGGCGCCGGACGGCGGCGCCGCTGTCCCGGCTGCTGCGCTCGGAGATCGAGCTGGCGCTGGCCCGCCCGCGGACCGCGGTCGCCCTGGCGGCCGCCGCGCTCGTCCCGATCCTGGGGGCGGCCGCGCTCGCGGCGAGCGGCCCGGAGCGCTACGCCTACGTCCTCGGCGTGCTGATGGTCGCGCTGGCCGAGCCCGCCGCGTTCTCGCTCGGCATGCCGGTGGTGCTCGTCGCAGCGGACGCGTTCGCCACCGAGCGGGCCCGCGGCACCCTGGACGGGCTGCGGCTGTCCCCGGTCGGGCCCGGCCGGCTGGTGCTGCTGAAGGCGTCCGCCGTCGCCGCCGCCGCGGTGCTGGCCTCGGTCGTGGTGGTCGGCACCTCGCTGCTCGCCGGTTGGGCGGCGCTCGGGGTGGGACCGTTCGGGACCGGCCCGACGCTGGCCAGGGCGCTGTTGCTCACGGTCTGGACGGCCGGTCAGCTGACCGGATTCGGCATCCTGCTGCTCGCCGTGTCGGCGGCGGCGCGGCGCCCCTCGGTCGTCGTGGTGGCCGGGCTGGTGGCGCTGGTCGTCGCGCCGCTGGTGGCGGTGCTGTGGGGGCCTGCGGCACCGGCGCTGCCGACCGGGCACTGGCACGAGGTGCTCGCGGGCACGTTCAGCGCGCCGGTGGACACCGCAGCGGCCTGGGCGACGACGCTGCGCGCGGCCGGGTTCGCCGTCGCCGGCGCCGGCGTCGCCGGGTACCTGCTGGGGCGTGGCTCGTGACCGCCCGCGGACCGTGCACGGCGGGCCGCCGGGCCGGATCGGGGCGGTTACGCCACGATGGGGCGATGGCCACCCCCAAGCTGTCCGACGCCGAGATCACCGCATCGCTGCTGAAGCTCCCGGGCTGGGAGCGGGACGGCGACGCGCTCGTCCGCACCGCGAAGCTGCCCGACTTCGCCGCCGCGATAGCGGTGGTGGACCGGGTCGCCGACGACGCCGAGGCCGCCGACCACCACCCGGACATCGACATCCGCTACAACACGCTGACCTTCCGGCTGTCCACCCACTCCGAGGGCGGGCTGACCGCGAAGGACACCGACCTCGCCGGGCACATCTCGGACCGGATCACCGCGGCCGGCGGCTGAGCGGCACCCCGGACACCGGCCGGACGGCCCCGGGGACCTCTCAGAAGCGCCGGTTGCGCAGCACCGGGACCTGCTCGCGCACCTGCCCGGCCACGGCCGGGTCGAGGTCCACGACGAGCAGACCCGGCTCCGCGCCGAGCCCGTCGACGATCTCGCCCCGCGGACCCGCCACCAGGCTGTACCCGATCCCGGTCGGCGCCCGGCCGTGCTCGCCGCCGACGGTGGTCGGGTCGGCCTGGTCGCAGGCGACCACGAACGAGCCGGTGTCCAGCGCGCGGGCCCGCACCAGCAGCTCCCACTGCTCGCGCTTGCCCTCCCCCGCCCCCCAGGACGCCGGGACGACGAGCACCGTGGCGCCGGCGTCGGCGAGCCGCTGGTAGAGGCCGGGGAACCGGACGTCGTAGCAGGTGGACAGGCCCACGGTGACCGGATCGGTGCCGGCGCCGTCCGCCTCCGGGAGGCCCACGGTCACCGGCTCGGTCCCGGCGGCGACCGTGTCGGACTCGGCGAACCCGAAGGCGTCGAACATGTGGATCTTGTCGTAGTGCGTGTCCACGCCGCCGCCGGTGACCAGCAGCGTGTTGCGGACCCGGCCGTCGCCGGACGGGGTGAACATCCCGGCGGCCACCGTCGCCCCGTGCTCGGCGGCGAGTGCGCGCACCCGGCCGGCCCACGGGCCGTCCAGCGGCTCGGCGACCGGGCCGAGCGGCACCCCGAAGCGGCACATCGTGGCCTCCGGGAACAGCACCAGCCGGGCCCCCGCGGCGACCGCCTCGCGGGTGAGCCGGTCGACCTCGGCGAGGTTGGCATCCGGGTCCGGGGTGGAGGAGATCTGGGCGAGCGCGATCCGCATGCGTCGGTGGTACCACGCGGCCGGGCCGGGCACGCGCTCGATCTCCGGACGCCGGGTGGGGTACGGTCGGGTCGTGCACAGCGCCTACTACTGGTTTCGCCAGCCGGCCCGGGATGGGTCGGCCGGTGCTGTAGTGCGCTGACCCTCCATCCCTCGAGCCGGCATCACGGACCGGCTCGGGCGAGGTGATCCGGGGCGGTCCGCCGGGAAAGGACCGCGGTCCCCGATGAGTACCCCCACCGCTCCGCTGCTGGACGCCCCGCTGGACGACCGGCGCATCGAGCGGATCAGCCCGCTGATCTCCCCCGCGCTGCTGCGCCACGACCTGCCGTGCACCCCTGCGGTCGCCGACACGGTCACCCGCGGTCGCGCCGCTGTCACCGGCATCCTCGACGGCGCCGACGACCGGTTGCTGGTCGTCGTCGGCCCCTGCTCGGTGCACGATCCGGACGCCGCGCTGGACTACGCGCGGCGGCTGGCCGACCGGGCCGCGGAGCTGTCCGGCGAGCTGTGCGTCGTGATGCGCACCTACTTCGAGAAGCCACGCACCACCGTCGGCTGGAAGGGCCTGATCAACGACCCGGGCCTGGACGGCACGTTCGACGTGAACCGGGGCCTGCGCACCGCCCGCAAGCTGCTGCTCGACATCTCCGCGCTGGGCCTGCCGGTGGGCTGCGAGTTCCTCGACCCGATCACCCCGCAGTTCATCGCCGACGTCGTCAGCTGGGGCTCGATCGGCGCCCGCACCGCGGAGAGCCAGGTGCACCGGCAGCTGGTCAGCGGCCTCTCGATGCCGGTCGGGATCAAGAACGCCACCGACGGCGACGTCCGCGCCGCGGTCGACGGGATGCGCGCGGCGGCGGCCTCGCACGTGTTCATGGGGGTCAACGCCGACGGGCTCGCCGGCCTGGTGACCACCACCGGCAACCCGGACACCCACGTGATCCTGCGCGGCGGCGCCCGGCCCAACTACTCCGCCGACGACGTCGCCGCGGTCGCGGCCCGGCTGCGGGAGGCCGGCCTGCCGGACCGGGTGGTGGTCGACGCCAGCCACGGCAACAGCGGCAAGGACCACGTGCGGCAGGCCGGCGTGGTCGGCGAGCTGGCCGGCCGGATCGCCGCCGGGGAGCGCGCGGTGACCGGCCTGATGATGGAGAGCTTCCTCGTCGAGGGCCGCCAGGAGCTCGGGCCGGACATGGTGCGCGGCCGGTCGGTGACCGACGCCTGCATGTCCTGGGACACCACCGACGCGCTGCTCGGGACGCTCGCCGACGCCGTCCGGGACGGGCGCCGCTGAGCCCCGGCACGGCGTGGTGCGCCCCCGTGCCGGCCCCGGTGGTGCCAGGCTCTGGACCCGGCCGGTCGGTTCACCGGCCGGGTCGACCGGGAGGGGACGGGCATGTTCAAGGGTTTCAAGGACTTCCTGATGCGCGGGAACGTCGTCGATCTCGCGGTGGCCGTGGTGATCGGCGCGGCCTTCACCGCGGTCGTCACGGCGTTCACCGAGGCGTTCCTGGAGCCGCTGATCCGGCTGGTGTCGGGGGGCGGCGAGCTCGGCGGCACCTTCGTGGTGAACGGCATCGAGTTCAACTGGGCGATGTTCGTGAACGCCGTGATCACCTTCCTGATCACCGCGGCCGTCGTGTACTTCCTGGTGGTGCTGCCGCTGAAGACGGTCCAGGAGCGGCGCAAGCGCGGCGAGGAGGAGGGCCCGGCCGATCCGACGGAGGTCGAGCTGCTGGTGGAGATCCGCGACCTGCTGCGCGAGGGACGCCGGGACGAGGCGGCCGGCCGGCACGCGGCGGGCGGCCCCGCCGACTGACCGCACCGCCCCGGCCGCCGGTCCGGCGGCCGGGCCCGGCTCAGCGGGCGGCACCGGGACCACCGATCCGGGCCAGCACCCGTCGGCGCAGCAGCGCGTACTGGGCCCCGCAGCGCCGCGGCGGCCCGGGCGGTCGGACCACCACCCGGGGCGGCTGCACCGTCTCCCCCGGGGCGAACTGGTCGCCGGTCAGGTCGATCTCGACGCCACCGGGCAACCGGTTCCACCAGTGGTAGCCCTGCAGCCGGCCGTCCGGATGCCACACCTCGGCGAGCAGCAGATCGCCGCCGAACAGGTCGTGCAGCACCAGGGCGGTGGCCCCGCACTGCCCGCGCGAGGGCAGCCGGGGGCTCCAGCCGGCGCGGTCCGCGTCGTCACAGGTGTCCCGGTCCCAGGACGACCGCACGGCGGCGGCGACCTCGGTCAGGGTGGGCACCGGCCCGGCTGCGGTGGTCATGGGCGCAACGCTAGGACCCACCCCTGACAGTTCCGGCTCCGCCGCAGGTCAGGGCCCGTCCGGGACCGGCAGCGGGAGGGCGCGCTCCATCCGGTGCTCGGTGATCCCGTCCGGCCGTTCGACCACGCCGAGATCGGCGAACCCGTGCCTGCGGTACAGCGCCGCGGCCCGCTCGTTGCCGACGACGACGTGCAGGGCCAGCCGCCGCGCACCCCACCCGACGGCGTGCTCGGAGACGGCCGCGATCAGCGCGTCGGCCACCCCGGTGCCGCGGGCGTGCGGAGCGACCCACAGGGCGACCAGGTCGGCGACGCCGTCCGGATCCGGCGGCACCGCCACCACCTGCGCGCACGGCCGGCCGTCCAGCTCGGCGACCAGGTAGCGGCCGGGGGCGTGCAGCCGGTCCCGCCACTCGTGCTCACCGGCACCCACCCAGTCCGCGAGCCGGCTGTGGAACGCCTGCGGCGCCTCGGCCAGCGCGGCCAGCCGCAGGTCGCGCCAGGTCCGCCAGTCGTCGGGACCCAGCGCCCGCACGGTGATCAACGAGCGCCTCCCGGGTACGGACGGACGCCGAACCTAGCAGCGCTGCGTCCGTCCGCGGTCGTGCGACCGGCGTGCCATCGAGCCGGTGACGGCGAGGCAGCCGCAGGCGACCACGGCCGTCGTCTGGAGCACCGGATCGCCGTGCACCAGCAGCGTCACGACCAGGGCGGCGACCAGAGCCGCGCCGGTGCCGCCGGCGGCCGGCGGCCGGGCGGCGGCCGGCAGGGCGGCGCGGAACCCGGCCGCGGCGGTGCCGAGCGCGGCCGCGAGCAGCAGCGCCACAACCGCGTCCCACCAGGTCCACCCGGTCGTCACCCGGCGCTCCGTCCCGGCGCCCGGCGGCGCCCCGCGGACCAGCATGCCGGGGCCGGCCGCGCCGGGCCTCGGCAATCCTGATGATCCACAGCCGGTCCGGGCGCGGACGGACGGCGCGCCGGGAGCCGAGCTGCGAGGATGCCGCGGTGGATCCCAGGGTGGTGCGGACACGCCGGCGGCTGCAGGACGCGCTGCTGGCGCTCGCCCGCGAGCGCCTGCTGGAGGCGATCACCGTCGCCGACGTCGCCGAGCGCGCCGGGGTGAACCGCAGCAGCTTCTACCAGCACTACACCGACAAGGAGTCGCTGCTCGCGGACGCGCTGAGCGCGCAGGCCACGCTCGCCGGGGCGGACCTGTCCGACCTGGTCCTGGCCGAGATCGGGGCGCAGCCGCCGGCCGCGCTGCTGCGCTGGTTCGCGCACGTGTCCGATCACGCGACGCTCTACCGGCAGGCGCTCGGCGGTGCGGCCGCACCGGACGCGGCCGCGGTGATGCGGCGCTGGATGCAGGGCTTCGTCGCCGACACCGCCCAGCGGATGGGCTTCGCCGAGTCCGACGCCGGGATCCCGCTGGACGTGTTCGCGGCCGGGATGACCTGGTCGTTGCTCGGGGTGGCGGCGAGCTGGCTGGAACGCGATCCGCTGCCCGCCCCGGAGGTGGCCGCCGGGTGGGCGTGGCGGATGCTGGTGCGCCGGGACTTCTGAGCCTGCTCGGCCGTCCCGGACCGGCCGTGCCGCCCGGGCCGGGTCCATCGGCCCGGGCGGCACGTGCCGCCCGCGGTGCGGGTCGGTGCGGGTCGGTGCGGGCTGTCAGCCCTGGACGATCCCGGAGTTGCTCTGGTCCACCGAGGTGGTCGACTGCGAGACCGGGCCGCTGGAGAGCAGGCCGCCGATGTTGATCGACGGGTTGACGGTCGCGTCGATCCCGATCAGGCCGCCCTTCTGGGAGGCGTAGCCGCCACCCGGGCCGTGCCCGGAGCCGGACTGCAGCACGCCGCTGTTGGAGCGGTCGACGGTGGTGGTGGACTGCTCGACCGCACCGGAGTTGAGGATGCCGCCGAGGTTGACCGACGGGCTCACGTCGAGCCCGAGGCCGACCAGGTCGTCGACCTGGACGGCGTGGCCGGCGCCGCAGCCGGACTGCACGATGCCCGAGTTGGACTCGTCGACGGCGGCGATGTGCTGGGAGACCGGGCCGCTGTTGGCGATGCCGCCGATGTTCAGGGCCGGGTCGACGGCCGCGTCGAGACCGAGCAGGCCGCCCTCCTGCGAGGCGAAGGACGGGGCGCAGTCGCGCTTCTTGTCGTGGCCCTTGCCGCTGTCGTGGTAGTCACCGGCGAGGGCCATCCCGGCGGAGCCGAGGGCGAGCGGGACGGTCAGGGCGCCGACGGTGGCGATCCGCCGCGCGGTACGGCGGGAGGAGGACGTCTCGGGGGCGTTCATGGCTCTCCTTCTCATCTGTGTGAACCGACCGTCAGCTTTCACGCTGTGTCACGGCCCGGTGTCGCAGAACGTACGGAATGCCTCCACGCAAGAGGACGTCGCCCCTCACTTGGTGCCCCATTCATCCGGTTCTCCGACGACAGTCCTACCGCTCGCCGTTGATCAACTACACATAGTGCTATCCAGCAGGTGTTGGATAGCACTCTCCGTGAGATTTCGACACTTCACAGATCGTTACGGGCGACCCTCGACAAGAGGCGCAGATCACATCGGTGCAACGCCGGCGCGACCGACACGTCCTAGGGCCCGACCACTTTCCGGCGATCCGGCGCGACACCCTCTCGACTGGCCGACGACGTGCCGAAGTGACCCGGTCGGAGCAACGACGACTGGACCGTTCCCCACCTTTCACCGCACCGCTCGCCGCATATCGATCGCCGAACGGCCCTCTTGCGAGAGCGCCCCGCCGCACTCCGGCGCACCGGCCACGGTCACCGGCCCGACGGCCCTTGACCTGCCACTACGCCATCTGACGTGATCGACTACGCCGGACGGCGGTGCGTCCCGGCCGGTCCGCGGGCGGGCCGGGGAGCGACCCCAATCCGACATGTGTCGGAGAAGCTCGGCTAGGGTCGTCCCGGCACGGAACGAACGCTCCCCCCGTTCACGGCCCGGCCACGCCCGGGCGTCACCCCGAGGAGTCCGTCGATGCCGACTCTCACCCGGCGCTCCCTGCTGGCCGCCGCAGCGGCCGCCGGCGGTGCGGCCGCACTGCACCTCGGCACCCGGTCCGCCGTCGCGGCGCCGGCCCCGGCGCGGGAGGAACGGCGGCGCGCGGTCGTCGTCGGTACCGGGTTCGGCGGGGCGGTCGCCGCGGCCCGGCTGGCCCGGGCCGGCGTCCCCGCGCTGGTGCTCGAACGCGGTGTCCGCTGGCCGGTCCGGCCCGGCGGCGACACCTTCCCGCTGATGTTCTCGCCGGACCGGCGGGCGTCCTGGCTGACCCCGGGACCGGTGCTCACCGGATCCCCGCCCGCCGTCTGGAAGCCCTGGACCGGCGTCCTCGACCGGGTCCGCGGCATCGGGATGGACGTGCTCTGCGGCGCCGGCGTCGGCGGCGGCTCGCTCGTCTACCACGGGATGACGATGCAGCCCTCGGCCGAGACGTTCGCCGCGTCGATGCCCGCCGAGCTCGACTTCGAGCGGTTCGACCGCGACCACTACCGCCGGGTCGAGGCGGTGCTGGCCCCGGCGACGATCCCGGACGACGTGCTCGCGCACGGTCGCTACCGCAGCTCCCGGCAGTTCCTGCGGCGGGCCGAGGAGGCGGGGACCCCCGGCTTCCGGGTGCCGCTGCCGCTCGACTGGGACGTGGTGCGGCGCGAGCTGCGCGGCGAGCTCCCGCTGTCCTACAGCACCGGGGACGTGCTCTACGGCGCGAACAACGGCGGCAAGAACACCGTCGACCGGACCTGGCTCGCCGAGGCGGAGGCGACCGGGCTGGTCGAGGTCGCGCCGCTGCACCGGGCCGCCGACGTCGAGCGGGACCGCTCCGGACGCTGGGTGGTGCACACCGAACGGATCGGCACCGACGGCGTCGTGCTGGAGCGGATCCGGATCGTCACCGACGCGCTGTTCCTCGCCGCGGGCTCGGCCGGCACCACCCGGCTGCTGGTGAAGGCGCGGGCGAAGGGACTCGTTCCGGACCTGCCCGACGGCGTCGGCACCCGCTGGGGCAACAACGGTGACCGGATCTTCGCCTGGGCCCCGGTCGGCGAGAGCCCCGGCGCCCTGCAGGGCGGGCCGGCCTGCGTCGGCGTCCGGGACTGGTCGGACCCGGCGCGCGCACTCACCGTCATCCAGGCCGGCGTGCCGTTCCCGGTCGACGTCGGCACCACCAGCATCATCGGCTACGGGATCGTCGAGCCGCGCGGCGAGTTCCGCTACGACCCGGTGCGCGACGACGCCGTCCTGCACTGGAGCCAGGCGTACGACGCGCAGCTCACCCGCGACGTCACCGCCCGGATCCGCCGGATCGTCGGCGGCGACCTGGTCACCGGCCTGCTGAACCCGACCCTGGACAACACCGCGTTCGACACCACCACCTACCACCCGCTGGGCGGCGCGACGATCGGCGACGTGTGCGACGCCGCCGGCCGGGTCCTCGGCCAGCGCGGCCTCTACGTCGTCGACGGCGCGCTGATCCCCGGATCGACCGGGGCCTGCAACCCGTCGATGACGGTGGCCGCGCTCGCCGAGTACGCGCTGGACGGCATCCTCGGCGACGACCTGGGGACGGTCTTCTGATCACCCGGCGAGCAGCGCGCCGGCCAGCAGCACCGACAGCAGCACGTCGATCACCGCGGTGCGGGTGATGCCGGCGGGCAGGCCGCGCCGCGGCGGCGCCAGGACCACGAAGACGACCATGCTCACCAGACCGGCGATCCCCGCCGGCATCCGCCAGGACGGGACGAACGCCGCCACCGCCAGCGCCGCGCCGAGCAGGCCGAGCAGCACCGCCCGGTGCCGCAGCAGCACCGCGGTGGCCGGATCGGCCGGCGTCGTCCCGTAGAGCCTGCGCAGCGCGGAGCCACCGAGCAGTCCCGCGACCGGGGCCGCGTTGACCAGGCCGACCAGCAGGAACGTCGCGCTCACCAGGAGATCCACGGTGCCGATCCTGCGGCCGTCGACGGGCACCCGTCGATGACCTGCGAGGTAACCGGCTAACGGCCGCGCAGCAGGGTGGCGAGCGCCCGGGCCGGGCTGCTCAGGCCGGTCCAGCTGCGGCAGGCGACGAGCAGCTCGCGGGCGGCCCATCCGTCGCGCAGCGGGACCCCGACCAGGCCGTCGGCGACGTCGCGGGCCGGGAGCACGGCGATGCCGACGCCCGCCGCCACCGCGTGACAGACCGAGCCGGCGTCCGGGAAACGGGCCCGGTGCCGCGGATGGCCGCCCAGTGGGACGGCGTGCGACCGCAGGTGCTCCTCCAGCGGGCTGCCCTCGGAGTAGCCGACCAGGGCGTCGTCGTCGAGCACCTCGGCGAACGCGACCGCCGCCCGCCCGGCGAACCGGTGCCCGGGATGGACCACGACGACCAGCGGATCCGGCCCCAGCGAGATCGCCTCCAGCCGGCCGAGCTCCACGTTGTCGGCGAGCACGCCGAGCTCGGCGCGGCCCTCGGCCAGCGCCGCGACGATCCGGTGGCTCGGCTGCTGGACCAGGTCGACGTCGACGTCGGGATGCTCGTGCAGGAACCCGGTCACCGGGCCGGTGAGCAGGGTCGCGCCCGCGGTGTTGGTCAGGATCGTGACGGTCGCCGCGTGCCCCCCGGCGAGATCGGCGAGCTCCAGCCGCATCCGGTCGTGCCGGCCGACGATCTCCCGGGCGTGCGACGCCAGCAGCTCACCCTGCCGGGTCGGAGTGACGCCGCGGCGGTGCCGGTCGAACAGCGGGAGGCCGGCCGCGCCCTCCATCGCCGCGATCCGGCTGCTCGCCGAGGCCAGCGACAGATGCACCAGCTCCGCGCCGCGGGTGATGGAGCCCCGTTGGACCACTCCGAGGAACAACCGGAGGTCGAGCACCTCGAACGCCATGTCAAGAGGCTACAGACTCTGTGAAAGCCGAAGGCTGGGTCCGACTCTTCGCTCTTCCAGACGACACCGACCCGAGTCAGGCTTCGATGGTGAACATTTCAGACCGCTCGGACACGCAGCGCGCGGCACAGCTGCGGCGGGCGACGCCGGTCCTCGTCGTCGTGCTGGTGACCGTCGCGCTCTGCATCGGGCACCTGGCCGGCATCCGGGCCGTGCAGCGGGAGGTGCCCGACGCGCACAGCACGGTCGCGACGGTGCTGGCCGTGACCGCGGCGCCGCAACCGGGCGGTCCGGTCCGCAGCACCGTCCGCGCCCACTGGACCGGGCCCGACGGGCGCCCGCACGTCGGGCCGCTGGTGCTCGGCGGACGTCCGGCGCCCGGCGAGACCCGCAGCATCTGGACCGACCAGCAGGGCGACCCGATGGCGCCGCCCACCGAGGGCAACGGGCCTGCGCTGACCGCGGCCGCGCTGGTCCTGCTGATCGGTGGCGGGCTGCTGCTGCGGGCGCGGATCGTCACCTCACGGCGGGCCGGTCGCGAGATCGGCGCGGAGTGGGCGGCGCTGGAGCCGGGATGGAGCGGGCGCGGCGCGGGGTGAGCCGGCACCGGGTGACCGGGCTCGCGGCCGGGCGCCGACACTCCGTCGGGTGCCGGTCGGACGGGACCGTGGTCGCCGTGGGCGACGACCGGGCCGGTGAGTGCGACGTCGACAGCTGGACCGATGTCGTCGCCGTTGCGGCGGGCAGCCACCACACGGTCGCGCTGCGGGCGGACGGGCGCTGCGACGTCCGGTGGTGGCGGCCGGTCGCGCCACGACCTGTTCCGGGGACCGGCACGGCGTGATCGTCCGTCGCCGGGGTTCAGTCACCCGGGCCGGCCCGCGGCACGAGCGTGACCAGCTCGGGAAGCGCCTTCGCCAGCGCCTCGTCCATGGTGGCGAGCGTGGCGTCGGTACGGGCCGCGACGAGGCCCGCCAGGTAGGCGTCGGTCACCTGGCGGTGTCCCCGGACGTGGCCGAGAGCCACGTCGGCGTAGGAGACCGCATCGGGCCAGAACTCACACCCGGGAAGCGCATGGACCGCCCGCAGCAGCTCGACCGGCACCGCGGGCGTCTCACCCGCCTTGACGAGGAATCGGACGAGTGCCCCCTCGACCACCGGGCACAGCGCGAAACGCTCGATCCCCGCCACCCACCTCGACGCACGGTCGTGGTGCTCGTGCTCGGCCACGGTGAGTGCGATGAGGACGTTCGCGTCGAGCAGGTGGGTCGTCACTCCTCGTCCAGCACGGTGGCGACCTCCGACGAGGTGACCCGGTGACCGATGCTCACCACCGGGAAGCCGGACCGCTCGTCGCGGCCGATGAAGGCCTGCTGACCGAGCTGGATCAGGCCGCGGGCCGTGAGTTCGGCGATCACGGCGGACAGCGACAGACCACGCTGCTCGGCGATCTCCTTGGCCTGCCGGTGCACCGCAGGCGGCAGGTCGACGGTGGTCCGCATGGCTGCATCATAACTGCATCAGTACTGATGCGCTCTCGCCTCGACCACTCCGTCGGGACCTCCGTGCTCGCGGATCGGAGCGAGGGTGACGATGCGGACCCGGGTCAGACGTTGAAGCGGAACTCGACCACGTCGCCGTCCTGCATGACGTAGTCCTTCCCCTCCATCCGCACCTTCCCGGCGGACTTCGCGGCGTTCATCGATCCGGCGGCAACGAGATCGTCGTACGACACCACCTCGGCCTTGATGAAGCCGCGCTCGAAGTCGGTGTGGATGACCCCGGCCGCCTGCGGCGCGGTGGCGCCCTGCGGGATGGTCCAGGCGCGCGACTCCTTCGGGCCCGCGGTCAGGTAGGTCTGCAGGCCGAGCGTGGTGAACCCGGCGCGGGCGAGCTGGGCCAGGCCCGGCTCGTCCTGCCCGATCGACTCCAGCAGCTCGGCGGCGGACTCGTCGTCGAGCTCCAGCAGCTCGGCCTCGACCTTGGCGTCGAGGAAGACGGCCTGCGCCGGGGCGACGAGCTCGGTGAGCTCCTTGCGGCGGGCGTCGTCGGTGAGGACGGCCTCGTCGGCGTTGAACACGTACAGGAACGGCTTGGTGGTGAGCAGGGTGAGCTCGCGCAGCGGGGCGGCGTCGACGCCGGCCTGGAACAGCGTCCGGCCGCTGTTCAGTACCTCGGCCGCGGCCTGGGCCGCCTCCAGCGCGGGGCGCCGGTCCTTCTGCGTGCGGGCCTCCTTCTCCAGCCGCGGGAGCGCCCGCTCCAGGGTCTGCAGGTCGGCCAGCACCAGCTCGGTCGCGATCGTCTCGATGTCGCTCGCCGGATCGATCCGGCCGTCGACGTGCACCACGTCGGCGTCGTCGAAGACCCGCACGACCTGGCAGATCGCGTCGGACTCGCGGATGTTGGCGAGGAACTTGTTGCCCAGCCCGGCGCCCTCGGAGGCGCCCTTCACGATCCCGGCGATGTCGACGAACGACACCGTGGCGGGCAGGATCTTCTCCGACGAGAAGATCCGGGCCAGCTCGCCCAGCCGCGGGTCCGGGAGCGGGACCACCCCGACGTTCGGCTCGATCGTCGCGAACGGGTAGTTCGCGGCGAGCACGTCGTTGCGGGTCAGCGCGTTGAACAGGGTCGACTTGCCGACGTTGGGCAGACCGACGATGCCGAGGGTGAGGGACACGGACGACCAGGGTAGTCGCCCTCCGCGGACCCCTCTCAGCCCGGTTCGAGCCGGTAGCCGGTGCCGCGGACGGTGGCGATCCGGCCGGCGCCGAGCTTGCGTCGCAGGTAGCGCACGTAGACGTCGACGACGTTGGATCCGGAGCCGGACTCGCCGCCCCACACCAGCCGCAGCAGCTGGTCCCGGGACAGCACCTGCCCGGGGTGCCGCAGGAACGCCTCGGCGAGCGCGAACTCGCGCGCCGACAGCTCGACGGTCCGCCCGTCGACGGCGACGTGCCGGGTCCGCGGGTCCAGCTCCAGCCCGCCGAACGCCAGTACCTCCGGGTCCGGCGCCGGGCGGGAGCGTTCCAGCCGGAGCCGGACCCTGGCCAGCAACTCCTCGAACTGGAACGGCTTGGCCATGTAGTCGTCGGCGCCGCCGGTGAGGCCGGCGACGGTGTCGCCCACGCTGTCCCGCGCCGTCAGGATGATCACCGGGACGGTGCTGCCGGCCGCGCGGATCCGGCGCAGGACGGCGAACCCGTCCAGGCCGGGCAGCCCGATGTCGAGCACCATGAGGTCGAACCCGCCGCCGACGACGTGATCGTGCACCCCCGGCCCGTCCGGCACGACGGTCACCTCGAAACCGGCGGCGACCAGCCCCTTCTTGAGGAACGACGCGATCCGCGGCTCGTCCTCGGCGACCAGGATCCGGCTGCTCACCGCGCGTCCCCCGGCAGGTCCAGGGTGAAGGTGGCGCCGCGGCCGGGGGTGCTCTCCAGCAGCACCCGCCCGCCGTGCGTGGTCGCAATGGCCTCGACGATCGACAGGCCGAGGCCGGCGCCGTCCGAACGCGGGGCGTTCTCGCCGCGGGCGAACCGCCGGAACACCCGGGTGCGGTCCTCCGGCGCGACGCCGGGCCCGGTGTCGGACACCCAGATCCGCACCCGTCCGCGGACGGTCTCCGAACCGAGCGCGATCCGGTCGCCCGGACCGGTGAACCGGGTCGCGTTGTCGGCCAGCGCCACGATCGCCTGGGTGATCCGGTGCGGATCCATCCGCACCCGCACCGGGGCGACCGACTGCAGCACCCAGTCCCGGTCGGCGAGCCCGGTGAGCTTGTCGAACAGCTCACGGGTCAGCTCGGCGACGTCGACCTGCTCCGGGCGCAGCAGCGACGGCTGCTCGGCGCGGGTGAGCGCGAGCATCTCCGACACCAGGCGGTTCATCCGTTCCAGCTCGTCGTCGACCAGGGCGACGGTGTCGGTGACGTCGTCGGGATCGCCCGGATCGAGCACGCCGAGATGCCCGCGGACGATCGTGATCGGGGTGCGCAGCTCGTGCCCGGCGTCGTCGACGAACCGGCGCTGCGCCTCCATCCCGCTCTGCACCCGGTCGAGCATGGCGTTCAGCGTCCGGGCCAGCTCGGCGATCTCGTCGCGGGCCCTGGCCCGCTGCGGCACCCGGTGGGACAGGTCGGTGCCGGTGATCGTGCGGGCGGTGGTCGCGACGTCGCGCAGCGGGCGCAGGATCCGGCCGGCGACCAGCCACGCGCCCACCGCGGCGAGCAGCGCCGTGCCGACGCCGACGATCACCATCAGCCGGGCGGCCTCGTGCGCGAACTCGTGCTCCTGGTCGGTGAAGTAGCCGATCACGATGACCCCGCGCGAGGGGTCGCCGGCCAGCCCGACCGGCAGCGCCGACCAGCGCACCTCTCCGGCCATGCTCTGGTAGGAGCCGCGGGTGTGCCGCTGCACGGAGGAGACCATCGCGTTGAACGCCGGGTCCTCCCGCAGCAGCACCCGCGGGCTGGTGCGCCGGGACTCCCACCGGAACCGGCCGTCGAGGTAGCCCATGAACTTCTCGTTGGGCCGGGCCACGTTCGCGGCGATCACCGAGCGGAGGATCTCGTCGACCGAGCCGTACGGCTGCCCGGTGGTCGGGTTGATCCCGGTCTCGGTGACCCGGGCGAACTCGGCGATCTCCGACGTCAGTGCGGTCTCGATCCGGCGGTCCGTCTCGTCGATCAGCAGCAGCCAGGTGACCAGGGTGACCACCCCGAGCGAGCTGAGCACGAGCAGCAGCACCCACCCGACGATGCGGGTGCGTGCCGCGGTCGCCCGGCCCGCGCGTCGGCCGCTGCGGCCGGCGTCGGCGGGTTCGCTCGCGATGGTGGTCTCCTCCTCGGACACTGCCTGATCATGATCGCGTACCGGTCGCCGGAGCGATCGGCGACTCCCCCTTGCGAAATGTCACGCAACGTCGCCGTCGTTACTCCGACCGGCGTACGCCATACTGCGCCGAGCGCCCGGACGTGACGCAACGTTCGCCATCGCGGCCGGCGCATCACCCGTTGGGCCCAGTACCGGTCCCGGCGGGTGGGAAAAGCGGTTCCGACACCGAGGGGAATCCATGCGCCTGCCGGGGATGCACGCCCTGCTGACGACCGGGGTGGCCGTGCTCGCCACCGCCGGCACCGTGTCCGCCGTGTCGTTCAGCGCGACCGGACCGGACGACACTCCACTCCCGCCGCCCGCGCCGGCGTCCACCGCCCCGCCACCGGCACCGGCGGCGTCGCCGTTCACCGTCCCGCCGACCGGCTCCGACGACGGGCCCGGTGCCGGATGGTCCGCCGACTCGCCCGGCCGTGACACCGGCGGCACCGGCGGCCCGACCGGCACTGGTGGCACGGGCGGCGGCACCGGCGGCACGGGTGGCACGGGTGGCGGCACCGGGCCGGCCCCGGGCGGTGCGCCGGCCGCACCGGGCGGTGGCAGCGGTGGCGGCGGCGGGGGTGGCGGCACCGGGGACGGTGGCGCCGGGACCCCGGCCGATCCCGCGGACCCGCCGTCCGCGCGCCCCGGCGACGGTCTCCCGCCGCGCGGCGCGCCCGACGACGAGAACGAGCGCAGGCAGCAGATCGAGTTCGCCTGCCAGCAGGGCTGGATCCGCGGCGCCGCCTGCAACGGCTGAGCGGACCCGCCGACACCGGCGACCGATTCCCGCGAGTCCCGGGCCGCGCTCGGTGGCATCGTCGGTGCCGTGCTCCTCGACCACGACACCTGCTACCGGGCCGTCTCGGCCCGGGACGCCCGGTTCGACGGCCAGTTCGTCACGGCCGTGCGGACCACCCGGATCTACTGCAGGCCGTCCTGCCCGGTGCCGCCGCCGAAGGCGCGCAACGTCGAGTTCCTGCGCACCGCCGCCGCGGCCCAGGCGGCCGGCTACCGGGCCTGCCGGCGGTGCCTGCCCGACGCCGTCCCCGGGTCCCCGGAGTGGAACCTGCGGGCGGACGCCGCCGGGCGGGCGATGCGGCTGATCGCCGACGGCGTCGTCGAGCGGGAGGGGGTGCCCGGGCTGGCCGGCCGGCTCGGCTACTCCTCCCGCCAGCTCGGCCGGATCCTGTCCGCCGAGCTGGGCGCCGGCCCGCTCGCGCTGGCCCGCGCGCAGCGCGCGCACACCGCCCGGATCCTGGTCGAGACGACCCCGCTGGGGCTGGCCGACATCGCGTTCGCCGCCGGTTTCGGCAGCGTCCGCCAGTTCAACGACACGGTCCGCGCCGTCTACGGGGTGCCGCCGTCGCAGCTGCGGGCCGAGGCCGCCCGGCGACGGCCGGCCCGGCCCGGCGACGCCGCCGGGGCACCCGGCGCGCTGACCCTGCGACTGCCCTACCGGGCACCGTTCGACCCGCACGGCCTGCTCGAGCACCTCGCCGTCCGGGCCGTCGACCGGGTGGAGACGGTCGACGGCAGCCGGTACCGCCGCACGCTGCGGCTGCCGCACGGCCCGGCGACCGTCGATCTCGACCTGACCGCCCGGCCCGGGGCGGTGCTCGCGACGCTGCGCGCGACCGACCCGCGCGACGTCGGCCCGGCCGTCTCCCGGCTGCGCAGGCTGCTCGATCTCGACGCCGACCCGCAGGCGGTGGACGCCGTGCTGGGCGCCGATCCGGTGCTCGCCCCGCTGGTCGCGGCGACGCCCGGGATCCGGCTGCCGGGCACCGTCGATCCGGCCGAGACGGCCGTGCGCACCGTGCTCGGGCAGCAGGTGTCGGTCGCCGCGGCGCGCACCGCCGCGGCCCGGCTGGCCGCCGCGTTCGGCTCGCCGCTGCCCGCCGAGCTGCACACCGGTGACGGCCCGGACCTGCTGTTCCCGGATCCCGCTACGCTGGCCGACGGGCTCGCCGCGGCGCCGCCGGGCGGCCCGGCCCGGCGCGCGGAGGCGCTGCGCGGGCTGTGCGCCGCCCTGGCGTCCGGCGAGCTCGTGCTGGACGCCGGCCGGGACCCGGCCGCGCTGCGGGCCGAGCTGTGCGCGCTGCCCGGGATCGGCCCGTGGAGCGCCGGTTACCTGGCGATGCGGGTGCTCGGCGATCCCGACGAGCTGCTGGCGTCGGATCTCGCGGTCCGGCGCGGCGCCGAGGCGCTCGGCCTGCCGGCGGAGGCGTCCGCACTGGCCGGGCGCGCCCGGGCCTGGGCCCCCTGGCGGTCCTACGCCGCCACCCATCTGTGGCGGGCCGCCGCGTCCGCCGTCCCGTCCGTTCGGAGGAACACATGACCGGAACCGCTGTCTGGGCCACCCGGGAGACCCCGGCCGGGCCCTTCACCGCCGTCGTCGACACCGACGGGTACGTGCTCGCCTCGGGCTGGACCGCGTCGGTGGACGAACTGCTCGCGCTGGTCCACCCGGCACTGGCCCCGTCCGGGATCACCGGCGGTGATCTCGGGACCGTCGGCGACGTCGTGGACCGCTACCACGACGGCGACCTGTCCGTGATCGACGACGTGCCGGTCCGGCAGCGCTCCGGGCCCTACCGCGAGCACGCCTGGGACGTCCTGCGCACGGTCCCGGCGGGCGCCCCGGTCACCTACACCGGGTACGCGGAGAAGACCGGCCGGCCGGCCGCGGTCCGGGCCGCGGCCGGGGCCTGCGCGCACAACGCGGCCGCCCTGTTCGTGCCCTGCCACCGGGTGCTGCGCAGCGACGGGACCCTCGGCGGGTTCCGCTACGGGCTCGCCGTGAAGCGGTGGCTGCTCGACCACGAGTCGGCGGACCTGCGGCTGACCTGAGCCCGGCGCCGGTACCGGTCAGCCCGGCCGGTGCTCGGTCACCGGCCCGACCAGTGTCCCGGCGTCGACGGCGAGCGGACCGTGCGCGGTGACCGGTCCGGGGAACGGCGAGTCCGGCGAGTACGGCGTCATCGTGATCTCGTTCGCCGAGGCCGGCCCCGGACCGTCCGGCACCTGGACGTCGAACTGCACCGGATCGGCGGGGCCGAACACGACCGCTCTGCTCTGCTCACCATGGGGCAGCGCGGTCACCGCCCGCGGCGAGCCGTTCAGGCTGAAGACCGGGTTCGACGGCGATCCGGCGAGCGTGCACGGGGCCGTACCGGGGGCGGCATTCAGCACCACCGTGTAGTGCCGGTGCCCGGCGCTCGCCGGTGCCGGGGTGACGGTCGCGTTCACGTGGTCGGGCCGGCAGGAGCTCGGCGCGGGCTCCCCGGGTCCGGCCGGGGCGGCGTTCGCGACGCCGGCCGGGGCCAGCACGGCCCCTGCGGCGAGGAGCGCCGCGGCCGCGGCGCGTCCGAGGGTGCCTGCGGTGCGGTGCGGGTGGGCGAGTCGGGTGTTCACGTGGGTACCTCTCTCGTTCCTCGCTGGGTCCGTCCCGGCGGGCCGGGACGTGCTCACACTCCGGACGACGTGCGCACCCGGGGAACGGTTCGCCCGCGGTGAGGTCCGTCGCCGGGACGCAACCCACTGGGCCGTCCGGCCGTCCCCCGTTGCGCCGATCGGCAAACATCGGCCCGCGGACACGCCCGCGACGTGCCGGTTCGCCGGAACTGTCAGGGGTCGGGTGCACGCTGCGGGACGTGGATGTCACCAGCCTTCTCGCCGGGTCGCTGTTCGGCGCCGCGATCGCCTGCGCCGTCACCTGGCTGCTGGCGGCCGCCCGGTTCCGGGCCGAGGCCGCCGAGGCGGCCCGCACCGCGGCGAACACGGCCGCGACCACCCGGGCGGATGCGGCGGGCCTGCGTGCCGAGCGGACCGGATTGCTGGAGCGCATCGAGGAGCTGCACGAGTCGCTCGACGAGGCGACCGTGCGGGCCCGGCGGGCCGAGTCCGAGGCCGCCGGCGCGACCGCGGCGCTGCACGCGGAGCGCGAGGCCCGTGCGCAGGCCGAGGCCGGGTTGAAGGACTCGTTCGCCGCCCTCTCGCAGGATGCGCTGGCCCGGAACAACGAGGCCTTCGTCACCCTCGCCGAGCGCCGGATCAAGGAGGCCACGGCCGAGCTGTCGGCCAGGGCACAGGGCGAGGAGACGGCGCGGGCCAAGGCCGTGGAGCAGCTGCTCGATCCGGTCTCGGCGGCGCTCTGCCGGGTCGAGGGGCAGCTGCGGTCGGTGGAGAAGGAGCGCGAGTCCGCCTACGCGGGGCTGCGCGAGCAGGTCCGGGCGATGGCGGCGAGCTCGGAGAAGCTCGGCACCGAGACGAAGGCGCTCGTCAACGCGCTGCGCGCGCCGCAGGTGCGTGGCCGCTGGGGCGAGATGCAGCTGCAGCGGGTCGCCGAGATGGCCGGGATGGTCGAGCACTGCGACTTCTCCACCCAGGTCAGCGCCGACGGGGAGGACGGCGGCGTCCGGCCGGACATGATCGTCCGGCTGGCCGGCGGCAAGCAGGTCGTGGTCGACGCGAAGGTGCCGTTCGCCGCGTACCTGGAGGCCGTGGAGACGGGCGACCCGCAGGTGCACGCGCAGAAGCTGGCCGCACACGCCCGCCAGCTCCGGGCGCACGTCGACCAGCTGGCCGGCAAGGCGTACTGGGAGGCGTTCGAGCCGACGCCGGAGTTCGTGGTGCTGTTCGTGCCGGGCGACCCGTTCCTGGAGGCCGCGCTGCGCTCGGACCCCGGGCTCCTGGAGCACGCGTTCGGGCGCAACGTCGTGCTGGCGACGCCGACCACGCTGGTCGCCCTGCTGCGCACGGTCGCCTACGGGTGGCGGCAGGAGGCGCTCGCCCGCAATGCCGCCCAGGTGCACCGGCTCGGCCGGGAGCTGCACGGCCGGCTCGCCACGATGGGCACGCACGTCGCCCGGCTCGGCCGCAGCCTCGACTCGGTCGTCGAGAGCTACAACCGCACGGTCTCCTCGCTGGAGGCCCGGGTGCTGGTGAGCGCCCGCAAGTTCACCGAGCTCCAGGTGAGCGACACCGAGCTCGACGAGCCCGGGACCGTCGACCGCACCCCGCGCGCCGTGTCGGCGCCGGAGCTGGTGGCCTCCGCGGGCGAGGCGCTGGTGTCGCTGGAGGATCTCGGCCGGGCCGCCGAGCTCGCCGACCGGCCCGATCGCCGGTCGTCGCGGGCGGACGGCGCGCGGGGCGACGCGTTCGGCGCCGGGGACGGCGCGGCGGACGAGGGGCACCGGCAGGCCGCGCGCGGCGAGTTAGGCTGACCGGGTGAACACGACCCGCTCGAGCTCGGCCCGCCGGCCCGGCGGGTCCACCACCCCCCGGCCCGCGGCGCCCGGCCGGGGCGGCTGGCCGGTCCGGGAGCGTTCGCTGCTCCGGCCGGTGCTCGGGATCCCGCCGGTGGCCGCGATCGGCCTCGCCGTGGCGGCGACCGCACTCGGCGTCCTCGTCGACTTCCTGCGGATCGGCACGGTCGGCCGGGTGTTCGAGATCGCGTACCTGCTCGGCTGCGTCCTCGCGGTCTGCTGGGTGCGCAGGCGCGGCATCTTCCTGCCCGCGGTGCAGCCGCCGTTGCTGCTGGCCGTGGTCGTCCCCGTGGTCGCGATCCTGATCGGGGCACCGAGCGGCGGCGGCACCGCACAGAGCGTGCTGATGGCGGGCGCCCCGCTGATCAACGCGTTCCCGGCGATGGCGGTGACCACCCTGGCGGTGCTCGCGCTCGCCGCGTTCCGGCTGGTCCGCCAGCGGCTCGGCCCCGACGACTCGGTCGGGCGGCTGCGGGCCCGGCTCGGCCGGGACCCGGGCGGCCACGATCCGGACGGTCCGCGGCGCAGCCGCTCCGAGCGGCGGCAGGATCGCGCCGGGTCCCGCACTTCCCGGCCGGACACCGACCGGCGCGGCAGGCGCACCGCCGACGGTTCCGCGGGCGCCCTCGCCCGTGAGGCCGCGGCGACCGGCTCCGCGCGCGGTGCGCGACCGGCCGGAGCCCCCCGCAGCACCGGCAGCACCGGCCGTGGAGCAGGCACCGGCGGCACCACCCGCGGCAGCAGCACCCGCGGCGCGGGCAGCAGCGGCACCACCCGTGGCGCCGGATCCACCGGCGGCTCTCCCCGCAGCGGATCGGCCGGCGGCACCGGCGCGTCCGGCAGCACTCCCCGCGGCTCGGGGACCGGCGCCTCCGCCCGCGGTGCCTCCGGCGGGATCTCCGGCACCGGCGGCTCGCGGATCGGCGGGCGCGGATCGTCCCGGCCGTCGTCGGCGACACGCGGTGGCGCCTCGGAGGCGACACGCCGACGATCCCGCTGAGTGACGACCCGAATCCGGACCGTCTCTCGCGCGTTGTCACAGGTGAGCACCACGACCGGACCCCGGTGGCCGGATCCGGCACGACGGGCCGGAAGATCGAGGCAACCCGACGCCCCACCCGGGCGTCACACAACCAGGAGCCGGTGTGACCCCGCCGCGCCCTGCACGTCAGCCGGACGACCTGGAGAACGATGTCCACCACCCGGAGCACCCGCTCCCCCCGGCCCGCGATCGTCGTCGCCCTCGTCACCGCGGCACTCGCGCTGATCGGTGTCGGTACGGCGCTGGCCGCCACCCCGGCCGCGCAGGCGTTCCGCGAGCAGCCGCTGGTGCCGGGCACCCCGTGCACCATCACCGCCAGCGCCTGCGTCGACCTCGACACGAAGCAGTCCTGGCTGTTCGAGAACGGCAAGATCACGCACGGCCCGGTGCCGGTCGCGATCGGCGGCCCGGGCAAGGAGACGCCGGTGGGCCACTCGCTGCGCGTCTACCGCAAGGAAGAGCTGCACAAGAGCGGCGAGTACACGATGTCCAACGGCGAGCCCGCCCCGATGCCCTGGTCGGTGTTCTTCCAGGACGGCGGCATCGCGTTCCACGAGGGCCGCACCGACACCCCGTCGGCCGGCTGCGTCCGGCTCAGCCGGGAGAACGCCATCACCTGGTACAACAACCTGGAGATCGGCGACCAGGTCCAGGTGGTGTCCGCCCAGGCGGTGCACGCCGCCCGCGCCTGATCCACCGCACGGACGAGAAACGCCCCGGACCGACCAGGTCCGGGGCGTTCGTCGTACCGGGGTCAGCGGGCCGCGGCACGCGCCGGGCGCAGCTCCCGCGGCAGCGAGAACACCAGCGTCTCCTCGGCGGTGTCGACCTCCTCGACCGAGCCGAAGCCGCGCTCCGCGAGGTGCTCGACGACGCCGCGCACCAGCACCTCGGGCACCGACGCACCGCTGGTGACGCCGACCGTGCTGACGCCCTCCAGCCAACTCTCGTCGATCTCCTTGGCGTAGTCGATCAGGTACGACGCGCCGGCGCCGGCGCCGAGCGCGACCTCCACCAGCCGGACCGAGTTCGACGAGTTCCGCGACCCGACGACCAGCACCAGGTCACAGCGCGGGGCCATCGTCTTCACCGCGACCTGGCGGTTCTGGGTGGCGTAGCAGATGTCGTCCGACGGCGGGTTCTGCAGCTTCGGGAACCGCTCCCGCAGGGCGCGGACGGTCTCCATCGTCTCGTCGACACTGAGCGTCGTCTGGGACAGCCACACGACCTTGTCCGGGTCGCGGACGGTGACCTTGTCCACGTCGGCGGCCGACTCGACGAGCTGGATGTGCTCGGGCGCCTCGCCGGAGGTCCCCTCGACCTCCTCGTGCCCGGCGTGGCCGACCAGCAGGATGTCGTAGTCCTCGCGGGCGAACCGCTTCGCCTCCTGGTGCACCTTGGTCACCAGCGGGCAGGTCGCGTCGATCGTCCGCAGCTGCCTGCCCTTCGCCTCCTCCCGCACCGCGGGCGAGACACCGTGCGCGGAGAACACGACGTGCGCGCCCTCCGGGACCTCGGACGCCTCCTCCACGAAGATCGCGCCGCGGTCGCGCAGGGTCTCGACGACGTGCTTGTTGTGCACGATCTCCTTGCGGACGTACACCGGGGCGCCGTACTTGTCGAGCGCCTGTTCCACCGCCTCGACGGCGCGGTCGACGCCTGCGCAGTAGCCGCGGGGCTTGGCGAGCAGGACCTGCTTGGCAGTACCGGACATGGGCTCCAGCGTACGGATCACCTCCGGCCCGGGCAGCGTCACGTGACACGCTCGACCGTCCCCGCGCGACACCGGCGCGCCGATCAGGGGACAATGGCTCGCATGTCGCCGTTGCCGTTCCCCGTGCGGATCGCCGCGGGCCTCGTCGTCACCGCCGTCGAGCAGGCCCGTGAGCTGCCCCGGCACGCCGTCGAGCTGCCGGTGACCGCGGTCAGCCAGGCACTGCAGGTGTCGATGCGCCTGCAGCAGAAGGTCACCGAGCTCGCGATCAAGGGCGACCGCGCGCTGGGCGCGCTGCGGCCGGCCGACGAGGTGCCCAGCTGGGCCACGTTCGACGACGACATCCCGGACCTGAGCCTGCCCGAGCCGCAGCCGGTCACCGACCCGCGCAACGGCACGGTGTCGTCGCTGCGCCCGGCCCGCTCCGGGATCCCGATCTCGCGGCCCGAGCGGCCCGCCGGCACGTCGAACCGCGCGGAGGCGACCACCGGTGCGCCGTACGCCGTCCCCGAGTACCCGACGATGACCGTGCCGCAGCTGCGCGGGAAGCTCCGCACACTCAGCGTCGACGACCTGTCGGACCTGCTCGCCTGGGAGACGGCGCACGAGAACCGCCCGGCCTACGTCACGATGCTGACGAACCGGATCGCGACGCTGTCCCAGGAGAAGTGAGCGCCCCGGCCTCGGAGGAGAACCCGTGGCCGGTCCGGACGGTCGCCCGCAAGATCGCCGAGTGGGTGGACCGTCTCGGTGCGGTCTGGGTGGAGGGTCAGCTCGCGCAGGTGAACGCCCGGTCCTCCACGGCGTTCCTGACCCTGCGTGACCCGGCGGCGGACGTGTCGCTGCAGCTCATCGCGCCGGCCGCGCTGGTCCGCGAGTCCGGCGGCGCGGTCGCCGAGGGCAGCCGGGTGATCGTGCACGGCAAGCCGTCGTTCTACCTGGGGCGCGGCACGTTGAGCCTGCGCGTCGACCGGATCCGCGCGGTCGGGCTCGGCGAGCTGCTCGCCCGGATCGAGCGCCTGCGCCGGCTGCTCGCCGCCGAGGGGCTGTTCGATCCGGCGCTCAAACGCCGGCCGCCGCTGCTGCCGCGCACCATCGGCCTGGTGACCGGGCGGGACTCGGCCGCCGAGCACGACGTCGTGACGAACGCGACGCTGCGCTGGCCCGCCGTGCGGTTCCGGATCGAGAACGTGGCCGTGCAGGGCGGGCTGGCCGTCGAGCAGATCGTCGGTGCGCTGCAGGTTCTCGATCGCGACCCGGACGTGCAGGTGATCGTGCTCGCCCGCGGCGGCGGCAGCGTGGAGGACCTCCTGCCGTTCTCCGACGAGACGCTGTGCCGGGCGGTCGCCGCCTGCCGCACGCCGGTGGTGTCGGCGATCGGCCACGAGCCGGACACCCCGCTGGTCGATCACGTCGCCGACGTCCGGTGCTCGACGCCCACCGAGGCGGGCCGCAGCCTGGTGCCCGATCTCGCCGAGGAGACCGCCCGGATCTCCGGTCTGCGCGACCGGGCCCGCCGGGCGCTGCACGGCTGGGTGGACCGGGAGCAGCGCCGGCTCGCCGACCTGCGCTCCCGGCCCGCGCTCGCCGATCCGCTCCGGCTGGTCGCGGCCCGTGTCGACGAGATCGCCGACGCCCGCGCCGCGGCGCACCGGGCGATGCTGCGCCGGTTGGACCGGTCCGCGGCGGAGCTGGGGCACCTGGGTGCACGGCTCACCGCGCTCGGGCCGTCCGCGACGCTGGCCCGCGGTTACGCGATCGTGCAGCTCCCCGGTGCCGGTGACGGGGTGCCGCCGTTGCTGCGGTCGGTCGCCGACGCCCCGGCCGGGGCGGCGCTGCGGATCCGGGTGGCGGACGGTGCCGTCGCCGCGACGGTGACCGGCACAGAGACCGGCGCAGAGACCGGCGCGGAGACCGGCGCGGAGACCGACCTCGAATCCGATCCCGATCCGGAGGACACCCCATGAGCGAGCGGCCCGCGGTCGACGGCCTCGGCTACGAACAGGCCCGTGACGAGCTCGTCGAGGTCGTCCGTGCGCTCGAGGTCGGCGGGCTCGGCCTCGACGAGTCCGTCGCGCTCTGGGAACGCGGCGAGGCGCTCGCCCGGCGCTGCGACGAGCAGCTCGCCGGGGCCCGCGAACGCATCGAGACCAAGCTCTCCGAGGCCGAGTCCTCGGATTCCTGACCCCCGGCCGCCGGAGCCCCTGCACCGGCCGGATCCGCACGGGGTCGTCGCGTTCGCACGGGATCGGATCCCGTGCGAACGCACCGAACCCGTGCGAACGTCGCCGGGTTGTCCACAGGCTGCGATCCGTGGGGTCGCGGGCCGCCACCGCGCGGGATGGTTGGTGGCATGTTCCTCGACGCCGCAGCCGGAGCGGGCCCGTACCGCCGGACCGATCTGCACTCCGCGGGCCTGGCGGACTCCGGGATCGCGAGGGCGCTGCGGGATGGCCGGCTGAGCCGGGTGTGCCGGGGGATGTACGTGCCCGGACCGCAGGCGTCGCGCAGCCGCTGCGGGCCGGACGACCAGGAGGCTGCCCGGCACATCCTGGCGGTGCGCGGCGTGCTGGCCCGGCTCGGCGCTCCCGCGGTGGTCAGCCATGCCTCCGCGGCCGTCCTGCACGGGTTGGACGTCTGGAACCTCCCGCTCGATCTCGTCCACCTCACCCGGAACCGGGCCAGCGGTGCCCGGCGCGGCCGGGACCTGCACCTGCACGTGGGCCCGTTGAGCGACGCCGACGTCACGCGGGTCGGCGGCATCGCTGTCACCACCCCGGCCCGGACGGCGATCGACATTGCCCGCGAGCGACCGTTCGCCCAGGCTCTCGTCGTCATCGTCGCCGACGCGGCGCTGCGCGCCCCGCACACCGACCGGGCGGACCTCGACGGGGCGCTCCGCGCCGCCGCCGGACGCACCGGGGTGCGCAACGCCGCCCGGGTCGTCGCGTTCGCCGACGGGCGCTCCGCCAGTCCCGGGGAGTCGCTCAGCCGGCTGCTGTTCCACCGGTCCGGGCTGCCCGAACCGGTGCTGCAGCGCGAGATCACCGGGTGGAACGGCGAGCGGGTGGCGACCGTCGACTTCTGGTGGGACGGAACGCCGCCGGTGATCGGCGAGTTCGACGGCGAGAGCAAGTACGGCCGGTTGCTCCGGCCCGGGCAGACGCCGGGCCGGGCCGTCGTGGAGGAGAAGATCCGCGAGGACCTCCTGCGCGAGCTCGGCCCGGAGGTCGTGCGCTGGACCTGGCGGGACCTCAAGGAGCCGCAACACCTCCTGTCCCGGCTCCGCCGCCGCCTGACGCCGCACCCCTGACCCGCGGGCGCCCGCGCAACGCCATCGCACCGGCTCGCCCCGCACCGGCTCGCCTGATCCGCATGGGTTCACCTCATCCGCACGGGATCGGATCCCGTGCGAACGCGACGAACCCGTGCGAACGCGGGCCCGAGCGCCCGCGCGCCCGCGCGACCTCGCCGGACGCTCAACCCCCGCCGGCCGTGGGCGCCTCCACCACCGCGTCCGCGAGGGTGCGGAACTGCTCGTCGGAGCCCGAGCCGGTGACCAGCAGACGGACGTCGGGGTCCCCGGGGAGCGTCGCGATCCGGAACGGCTCACCGCCGTCGCGCTGGTAGACCTCCCATTCCAGCCCGGCGGCGTCGAGGGTCCCGCGCATCAGCGGCGGGCCCTCCCCCCGCCCCGCCGCACCCGACTCGGTCGCGAGGATCCCCTCCGCGGTCCCGTCGGTCTGCACCAGGCTGAGGAAGTCGGCGTCCGGCGTGACGTAGCCGATCCGGACGGCGGTGCCGCCGCCCTCGACCGGGCCGCGGTCGGTCGAGTTCGCGCGGAACGGCACGTCCGGCACCCGCAGCGGGAACGCCGAGCCGACGGCGTACTCCGCGAGCCGGCTCTGCACGTTCACGGTCGGCCCGGAGTTCGGGTCCTCGACCGGCATGCCGGGGGCGAACGAGCACGAGTTCCCGACGCTGAACAGCAGCAGCCCGACCGGCACCAGGATCAGCAGCGCTCCGATCATGTCCCGGACCGAGGTCTCGCCCCGCCCCGGCTTGCGCAGCGCCCGCGGCCCGACCCGGGGGGCCGCGCGCCCGGCCGTCCCGCCACCGGCCGTCACCCCGCCGGAGGGCTCGCCGGTCACCCCACCGGAGGGCTCGCCGGAGGACTCGTCGGACGGCGGGGTCGTGCTCGGATCCGGTCGCGAACTCACCCCCCCATCGTCTCCCAGGCATGGCGTCGGTCGCTCATCACTCCTCCGCGACCCGCCCACGTGCGAGGATCGGACGGTCGCGTCCCCCGACCGGGGACCCGCCGAGCACGCCGCCGTGAAGGAGACGTCCGTTGAGTCAGCCCGCCAGCCAGCCCGCCCGCCGCCGTGAGGCGCCCGACCGCAACCTGGCGATGGAGCTGGTCCGGGTCACCGAGGCCGCAGCGATGGCGGCCGGCCGCTGGGTCGGCCGCGGCGACAAGAACGGCGGGGACGGCGCGGCCGTCGACGCGATGCGCCAGCTGATCTCGAGCGTGTCGATGCGCGGGGTGGTCGTCATCGGGGAGGGTGAGAAGGACGAGGCCCCGATGCTGTTCAACGGCGAGGAGGTCGGCAACGGCGAGGGCCCGTTCTGCGACGTCGCCGTCGACCCGATCGACGGCACCACGCTGATGAGCAAGGGCATGCCGAACGCGCTCGCGGTGCTCGCGGTCGCCGAGCGGGACGCGATGTTCGACCCGTCCGCCGTGTTCTACATGGAGAAGATCGCGGTCGGGCCGGAGGCCGCCGACGTCATCGACATCACCGCGCCGGTCGCCGAGAACATCCGCCGGGTGGCCCGCGCGAAGCAGGTCGACGTCGCCGACGTCACGGTCTGCGTGCTGGACCGCCCGCGGCACGAGCAGATCGTCCGGGAGATCCGGGAGGCGGGCGCCCGGATCTCGTTCATCTCCGACGGCGACGTCGCCGGTGCGATCGCCGCCGCCCGTCCCAGCTCGGGCGTCGACATGCTCTACGGCGTCGGCGGCACCCCCGAGGGGATCATCACCGCGGCCGCGATGAAGTGCATGGGCGGCGAGATCCAGGGCAGGCTCTGGCCCACCGACGACGCGGAGCGCGACCGGGCCGTCGCCGCCGGGCACGACCTGAGCGCCGTGCTCACCACCGCCGAGCTGGTGCGCGGCGAGAACGTCTTCTTCTGCGCCACCGGCATCACCGACGGCCCGCTGCTGCGCGGCGTGCACTACCGCGGCGGCGGCGCGACCACCCAGTCGATCGTGATGCGGTCGAAGTCCGGCACCGTCCGGCTGATCGACGGCTACCACCGGCTGACCAAGCTGCGCGAGTTCTCCTCGGTCGACTTCGACGGCGTCGAGGGCGAAGCCCCGCCGCTCCCGTGATCCACTGAGGTGAGCCTCACCTAAGGCAGCGGCGGTCGTCCGGGTGGAGTAGACCTGCCGGTATGAGCTCCGACTACCGCATCGAGCACGACACCATGGGCGAGGTCCGGGTCCCGGCACACGCGCTGTGGCGGGCCCAGACCCAGCGTGCCGTCGAGAACTTCCCGATCTCCGGCCGCCCCCTGGAACGCGCCCAGATCCGGGCGCTCGGCCTGGTCAAGGCGGCTGCGGCCCGGGTGAACGGCGAGCTCGGCGTGCTGGACGCCGACCGGGCGGCCGCGATCGCCGCCGCCGCCGACGAGGTGGCGCAGGGCGCGCACGACGAGCACTTCCCGGTCGACGTGTTCCAGACCGGCTCGGGCACGTCGTCGAACATGAACGCCAACGAGGTGATCGCGACGCTGGCCGAGCGGGCCGGCGGCGGCAGCCTCACGGTGCACCCGAACGACCACGTCAACGCCTCGCAGTCGTCCAACGACGTCTTCCCGACCACCATCCACGTGGCCGCGACCGAGGCGCTCGCCACCGACGTCGTCCCGGCCCTGGAGCACCTGGAGGCGGCGCTGCGGCGGCGCGCGTCGGACTGGTCGGGGGTCGTGAAGGCCGGTCGCACGCACCTGATGGACGCCGTCCCGATCACCCTCGGGCAGGAGGCGGGCGGCTGGGCCAGCCAGGCCGGTTACGGCGCCGACCGGGTCCGCGACGCGCTGCCCCGGCTGGCCGTGCTGCCGATCGGCGGGACCGCCGTCGGGACCGGGCTGAACGCGCCGGACGGGTTCGGCGCCGCCGCCGTCGAGAAGCTGCGCGAGGCGACCGGTCTGGACCAGCTGTCCGAGGCGACCGACCACATCGAGGCGCAGGGCTCGCGGGACGGGCTGGTCGAGGCGTCCGGGGCGCTGCGCACCGTCGCCGTCAGCCTCTACAAGATCGCCAACGACCTGCGCTGGCTGTCCTCCGGCCCGCGCACCGGGCTCGCCGAGATCGCGCTCCCGGACCTGCAGCCGGGCAGCTCGATCATGCCGGGCAAGGTCAACCCGGTGATCTGCGAGGCGACGATGATGGTCTGCGCGCAGGTCATGGGCAACGACGCGACGGTCGGCTTCTCCGGCAGCCAGGGCAACCTGGAGCTGAACGTGATGATGCCGGTGATGGCGCGCAACGTGCTGGAGTCCGCGCGGCTGCTCGCCAACGCGGCCCGGCTGCTCGCGGACAAGGTCGTCGACGGCATGCAGGCCGACCTGGAGCGCACCCGGGAGTACGCCGAGTCGTCGCCGTCGATCGTGACGCCGCTGAACTCGGTGATCGGCTACGAGGAGGCGGCGGCCATCGCGAAGCAGGCACTGAAGGAGCGCAAGACGATCCGCGAGGTCGTCGTGGAGCGCGGGCACGTGGAGTCCGGCGCGCTCACCGAGGAGCAGCTGGACCGGGCCCTCGACGTGCTGGCGATGACCCGCGGCGAGAAGCGGAGCTGACCGGCCGCTCAGTGGTGGTCGTGCCCGGACGCGGGCGCGCCCGTCGGCGGCGGGACCGGGGGCGGCGGAGGCGGCCCGGTGTCGCAGCCGGCGAGCGCGGCCGCGGCGAGCAGCACCGCCAGCAGGACGACCGAGGGGGACCGGCCGGGCCGGGTGGCCGGCCGGCGGGAGCTGTCGCTGTCCGTCATGGCCGGGGATCGTGGCGCGCCGGAACGGCGGGCACATCGGGCATCTGCCCCTGACCTGTCACGGATGCACGACACAACGGTCCGCGATCGGCCGAACGCGGCCGGTCAGTCCATCCGCTGTTCACCTGCTGTCCCCCGTCCGGTCCACCATCGCGTGCCACCGTGTGGTCCCTCTCGATCATCGTGACCGAACGGACCCGCCGGATGACCGATCAGCGTTTCGCGTACGAACCGGTGCACGACCTGCGCACGGGCCGGTTCGCCGGTGTCGAGGTGGTGCCCCGGCGCCCGTACGACGCGGTCGCCGTGCAGGCCGCGGACCGCGGCTGGGGCGCCCGCCAGGTCGCCGAGCTGGACGCGGGCACCGCGGTGTCGGCGGTCGTCTCGGCCCGCGCCGCACCCGGCACCAACCTGCAGGTGGACGTCGCCGCGGACACCGTGCTGTACGCGCGGGAGCGGCTGCGCCCGATGCTCGGCACGGTCGCCCCGCTGCTGGAGGTCGGCCCGCCGATCACCGCGGCGGCACCGGCCGTACACCTCGTCCCGGCGCTGGCCGAGCTGCGCCGGTGGGGGTTCCGGATCGGGCTGGACGGCGCGGGTCGCGCGTTCGGCCCGGAACTGGTCGCCGCCGTCCGGCCGGACGTGGTGAAGCTGGAGCCGGATCTCGCCGACGGCGTGCTCGACGCCGGTTCCGGCGCCGCGGTGCGCGCCGTGCTGGAGGTGGCCCGATCGGTCGGGACCCCGGTCGCCGCGACCGGTGTGCGGGACCCGGAGCGACTGGCCGGGCTGTACGCCAGCGGCGTCGCGCTCGCCCAGGGCCCGCTGCTCGGCGGGGCCCGCTCCACCCCCGATCCCGATCCGGCGACGCTGCCCGAGCTGCTCACCCTGCTGCGGTCGACACCGGGTGCGCCGGTCCCGGCCGCACCGGCCGGTCCACCGGTCCGCGGGCTGGCCGGTCCCGCGGTCACTCTGACCGCCGACGTCACCGCGGACACCGCCCGCGAGGCGATGCGCGAGCACCCGGACTCGGCCGGGGTGGTGCTCGTCGACGCCGCCCACCGGCCGGTCGGCTACCTGGACCGGAGCCGGTTCCTGCTCACCATGACCGGCCGGTTCGGGCACGCGCTGTGGGCGGACAAGCCCGCGAGCTCGCTCGCCGACCCGCCGCGCACGGTGGACGAGCGGGCCCCGCTGCCCCGGGCGCTGGAGCTGAGCCTGGCCGGGGAACCGTCCCGGGCGTACGACGATCTGGTCGTCGTCACCCCGGACGGCGTGTGCCGCGGGGTCGTCACCGTCGCCGAGCTGTGGCGCCGGACGATCCGGCCCACTGCGCCGGCAGCGCCCACTGTGCCGGCAGCGCCCACTGTGCCGGCAGCGCCCACTGTGCCGGCAGCGCCGCCGGCGCCCCGGCCGCCGTCCGTGGCCGCCGGGCAGTCACCGGACGGGGCCGGCCCGGTCCCCGACCGGCCACCGGCGGGCCCGCCGTCGCGCACCGCGGTGTGACGACGGCGCGCGACTGTCGGGGGTCGCTGCTTCACTGACCGGGTGCTGCTCAGCGACGTCGTCACCACCTCGGCCGCGGTCGGGGCGACCCGGGCGCGCCGGGAGAAGACCGCCGCGCTCGCCGACCTGCTGCGGGCCGCCGCGCCGGGCGAGGTGCTGCCGGTGGTGGCCTGGCTGTCCGGCACACCCCGGCAGGGCCGGATCGGCACCGGCTGGCGCACCCTCGCCGCGGTCGACGTGCCACCCGCAGGCACGCCGTCGTGGACCGTGCAGGAGGTCGACGAGCTGCTCGACGAGCTGGCCGGCACCGCGGGTCAGGGCTCGGCCCGGCGCAGGCGCGAGCTGCTGGACCGGCTCTACGGTGCCGCCACGGCCGACGAGCAGCGGTTCCTGCACCGGCTGCTCACCGGGGAGCTGCGGCAGGGCGCGCTGGAGGGGCTGATGGTCGACGCGGTAGCCGTCGCCTCCGGCGCCGGGCAGGCGGCGGTCCGGCGGGCGTTCATGCTGTCCGGGCGGCTGCCGGAGACCGCGGCGACCGCGCTCGGCGGCGGGGAGGGTGCGCTCGCGGAGATCGGCCTGCGGGTCGGCCGCCCGGTCCGCCCGATGCTGGCCTCGCCCGGCGACTCGCTGGATGCCGCGCTGGCCGCGCTCGGCACCGGCGTCGTCGTCGAGCACAAGCTCGACGGCGCCCGCATCCAGGTGCACCGCGCCGGCGACGAGGTCCGGGTGTGGACCCGCACGCTGCGCGAGATCACCGATGCGGTGCCGGAGCTGGTCGAGCTGACCCGCGCGCTGCCCTGCTCGGCGGCGGTGCTCGACGGCGAGACCCTCGCCCTCGACGACGACGGCCGCCCGCGCGCCTTCCAGGACACGATGAGCCGGTTCGGCTCCGGCGACGACGAGGGTGCGGTGCTGCTCAGCCCGTTCTTCTTCGATCTGCTGCACCTCGACGGGCGGGACCTGGTCGACGAGCCGCTGGAGACCCGGCTCGACCTGCTCGCCGGGCTGCTCGCCGGGGAGGACCGGGCCCCGCTGCGGATGCCCGGCGTGCGGCGGCCGACGCCGGAACAGGCCGCCGCCGTGCTGGACGGGGCGCTCGAGGCCGGGCACGAGGGCGTCGTCGTGAAGGATCTGGCGGCACCGTACGCGGCCGGCCGGCGCGGGAAGGCCTGGCAGAAGGTGAAGCCGGTGCACACCCTCGACCTGGTGGTGCTCGGCGCGGAATGGGGGTACGGGCGGCGTACCGGATCGCTGTCCAACATCCACCTCGGGGCCCGCGATCCCGACGGCGGCGAACCGGTGATGGTCGGCAAGACCTTCAAGGGCATGACCGACGAGCTGCTCGCCTGGCAGACCGGGACGTTCCCGCGGTACGCGCGGGCCGAGGAGCCGGGGGTGCTGTACCTGCGGCCCGAGCTGGTCGTGGAGATCGCGCTGGACGGGGCGCAGCGCAGCTCCCGCTACCCGGGCGGGGTCGCGCTGCGGTTCGCCAGGGTGCTGCGCTACCGCCCGGACAAGACCCCCGCCGAGGCCGACTCGCTGGACGCGGTGCGGGCGCTGCTCTCGGGGTGATCGCGGGCGGACGGCACCGCAGTGCCGGGGCGGGCCCGCAGCACACCGGCCGCCAGCACCCGCCCGTCCGGGCCGGTGAGCGTCCGCTCGACACCGAGCAGCGGGGTCCCGGCGGGCACCCCGAGCAGGGTCGCCGCGTCCGGGTCGGCGGGCACCGGGCCGGACCGGGCCCGGATCGCCCCCGGCCGCAGGTGCGCTTCGGCCAGCAGCCGGTCGAACGGGCCGGTGTCGGGGACCGTCAGCAGGTCGGCCGCTGCGGGCGCGGCCACGTAGTGGGTCTCCAGGACCGCCCCGCCGCCCGCGGTCCGGGCCACGCACTCCACCCGCAGGCAGGGGCTGCCCGCGGGCACCCCGAGCCAGGCCGCGAGCACGTCGGGTGCGGCGATCCCGGACCGTTCCAGCGGGCGCGGCCGCTCCCCCGGGTCCGCGACGACCGAGGTGCGGCCCGGGTAGTCCGGCTTCGCCACGATCCGGTGCGCCGCAGGCCCCGGCCGCAGCAGGCCCTCCTCGGACAGCAGCGCGAGCGCCGCCCGCACCGACGACCGCGGCACGCCGTAGCCGATCATCAGCTCGTCCTCGCGGGGCAGCAGGCCGCGGATCCGCGGGCGCCCGGCGATCGCGATCCGCAGCAGGTCACGGACCCGGCGCGCGTCGGAAGCACGCACCCGCGGAATCGGCGACGGCACCGGCATGTACTCCACGGTAGGGGTAACGCATTGCTCGACGGTTCCCCGCGAATGACAGCCGCGTGACACGCCGGGACGGTCCTACGGCGCGTAGGATCCCGATACCGTGCGCTTCCTCGACGACCGCCGGCCGGAACACGACCTCACCTACGACGACGTCTTCCTCGTCCCGCGCAGGTCCTCGGTCGCCTCCCGGTTCGACGTCGACCTCACCGCCCCCGACCGCAGCGGCGCCACCGTCCCGGTGGTGGCGGCCAACATGACGGCCGTCGCGGGCCGCCGGATGGCCGAGACGCTGGCCCGCCGCGGAGCGCTGACCGTGCTGCCGCAGGACGTCGCCACCGACGCCGTGGCCGGCATCGTGTCCTGGCTGAAGTCGCGGCACCCGGTGTGGGACACCCCGCTCGTGCTGCGCACCGGCGACGCGGTCGCCGACGCGCTGAACCTGCTGCCGAAGCGGGCGCACGACACCGTCGTCGTGGTGGACGACGGCGGCCGCCCGGTCGGCACCGTCAACGAGGCCGGCTGCGCCGGCGTCGACCGGTTCACCCGGCTGGCCGACGTCCTGGCGCCGGACCCGCTGGTGCTCCCGGTCGACACCGCGCCGCGCGAGGTCTTCGAGCGGATCGACGCGCGCCGGGCGACGGTCGCGCTCGGCCTCGACCCGGACGGCAGGCTCGCCGGCCTGCTCACCCCGCTCGGCGCGATCCGGGCCGGGATCTACACCCCCGCCCTCGACGACGCGGGCCGGCTGCGGACCGCGGCCGCGCTCGGGATCAACGGCGACGTCGGGGTGAAGGCGAAGGCGCTGCTCGACGCCGGGGTGGACGTCCTGGTCGTGGACACCGCGCACGGCCACCAGGAGAAGATGCTGGACGCGATCGGCGCGGTCCGCCGGGTCGTCGACGACGCCGGGAGCACGGTGCCGATCGCGGCCGGGAACGTGGTGACCGCGGACGGGGTGGCCGACCTGGTGGAGGCCGGCGCGGACATCGTCAAGGTCGGGGTCGGCCCGGGCGCGATGTGCACCACCCGGATGATGACCGGCGTCGGGCGGCCGCAGTTCTCCGCGGTCGCCGAGTGCGCCGCGGCCGCCCGCGAGCGCGGCGCGGTGATCTGGGCCGACGGTGGCGTGCGGCATCCCCGCGACGTCGCGCTGGCGCTGGCCGCGGGTGCCGCCTCGGTGATGATCGGCTCCTGGCTGGCCGGCACCTACGAGTCCCCCGGTGACCTGCTGTGGGACGAGCGGGGCCGGGCGTACAAGGAGTCCTTCGGGATGGCGTCCAAGCGCGCCGTCAGTGCCCGGACCCGCGGCGACAACGCGTTCGACCGGGCCCGCAAGTCGCTGTTCGAGGAGGGCATCTCGGCGTCCCGCCAGCAGCTGGACCCGGAGCGCCCCGGCGTCGAGGACGTGCTGGACGAGATCTGCTCCGGCGTCCGCTCGGCGTGCACCTACGCCGGTGCCCGCACCGTCGACGAGCTGCACGAGCGCTCCGTGGTGGGGGTGCAGACCACCGCCGGGTTCACCGAGGGCACCCCGCACGGGCTCTAGGGCCGCGGGTCCGCCGGTCAGGAGGCCGGGCCCTCCAGCATCTCGGTGACCAGCGCGGCGATCGGCGAGCGCTCGCTGCGGGTCAGGGTCACGTGCGCGAACAGCGGATGCCCCTTGAGCTTCTCGATGACCGCGTTGACCCCGTCGTGCCGGCCGACGCGCAGGTTGTCCCGCTGCGCGACGTCGTGCGTGAGCACCACCCGGGACGCCGACCCGAGCCGGGACAGCACGGTGAGCAGCACGTTGCGTTCCAGCGACTGCGCCTCGTCGACGATCACGAAGGTGTCGTGCAGCGACCGGCCGCGGATGTGGGTGAGCGGGAGCACCTCCAGCATCCCGCGGGCGATGACCTCGTCGATGACGTCCTGGCTGACCAGCGCACCGAGCGTGTCGAAGACCGCCTGCGCCCAGGGCTGCATCTTCTCGCTCTCGCTGCCCGGCAGGTAGCCGAGGTCCTGCCCGCCGACGGCGTAGAGCGGCCGGAACACCACGATCTTGCGGTGCGCCTGGCGCTCCAGCACCGCCTCCAGGCCGGCGCAGAGGGCGAGCGCCGACTTCCCGGTGCCGGCCCGGCCACCGAGCGAGACGATCCCCACCTCGTTGTCGAGCAGCAGATCGAGCGCGATCCGCTGCTCGGCGGACCGTCCGTGCAGGCCGAACGCGTCCCGGTCGCCGCGGACCAGCTTCACCCGCTTGTCCGCGGTGACCCGGCCGAGCGCGTTGGACACGCCGACCAGCCGCAGCCCGGTGTTGCAGGGCAGGTCGCGGGCGGCGTCGTGGTCGATCACCCCGTCCCGGAACAGCGCGTCGACGTCGTCGGCACCCACCTCCAGATCGGTCATCCCGGTCCAGCCGGAGAACAGGACGTCCTGACCGTGGTACTCGTCGGCGTCCAGCCCGACGGCCGCGGCCTTGACCCGCAACGGCATGTCCTTGGTGACCAGCGTCACCTCGGCCGGTGACGTGGGATCGGCCCGCAGGTTCAGCGCGCAGGCCAGGATCCGCGAGTCGTTGGAGTCGGTGCGGAACCCGGCCGGCAGCACGGCGGGATCGGAGTGGTTGAGCTCGACGTGCAGGGTTCCGCCCTTGTCGCCGATCGGGATCGGCGCGTCCAGGCGGCCGTACCTGACCCGCATCTCGTCGAGCTGACGGAGTGCGGTCCGGGCGAACCAGCCGAGTTCGGGGTGGTGACGCTTGGCTTCGAGCTCGGAGATCACGACCAGCGGCAGGACGACCTGGTGCTCGTCGAAGCGGAGCAACGACCACGGGTCGGACAGCAGGACGGACGTGTCGAGCACGTAGCAGCGGGTGGAACCTGCCGGCGTGTCCCCGACGGTCTCCGAGATCGGAGCCTGATCGGTGAGGGCGGGACGACGATCGGTCACGGGTGCTCCCTCGCAGGCGCGGCACCACACCTGCTCTGCGTCGGGCCGGCCGGTCCTGACGCGGGACGTGACGGCGTCGGCGGACCATGGCGGTCCTCCGGCCGGCACGCCCGCAAGGGCCGGGTGCCGGCCCTCTCGGGTGCGTTCGACACCACGTCCAGGGCCTCCCGGACGAGCCGCATCGGATACGGCGCGTCAACATGGACGCTACTAGTGGTCACCCTCGTGCGGTCAATAGCAACTCTCGGTCGGTGAGCTACAAAGAACCCCGATGGCAGAGTTGTAACCTGCCGTTCATCGTGTGATCGACACCGTCCGGCGTCACCCGACCTGCGTGAACACGGCCGGGCGCCCGCCGTACGGAGCAGCCGGGGGTGCTACGGACGGGGTACCGGGAGTCCCGCGGGTGCCGCCGGATCGGAACCGTTCCCGATCTCCGGGCGGTCCGGTGCGGCGAGATCGGCGGGGAGGACCGGGATGTCCAGCAGCCGGCGCAGGCCGGCCACCGGTCCGTCCGGCACCCGGGCGAGCCAGTCGCGCACCAGCGGCGCGCCCTCGGCGTAGGTGACCGGGTAGCTGCGCCACTGCGGGTGGTCGAGGAAGGCGAGCACCCGCCGGGCCCGGTCCTCGGGCAGCAGCAGCCAGCGCGTCAGGTGGGCGACGACCTCGTCCGGGCCGGCGCCGTCGACGTGCCGCAGCAGCGCCGCGTCCTGGCGGACCCGGCCGAGCAGCTCCAGCGCGGTCTCGACGCGCTCGGCGAGCCCGCCGTCGATCCGCACGCCGATCCCGGCGAGCACCCGCTGTGCCACGGTGCCCCAGCCGGGGCCGGGCAGCACGGTCGCCGCGACCTCGGCGGCGCCCTCGGCGATCAGCCCCTGCGGGCTGTGCACCAGCCGCAGTGCCAGCTCCGGATGCCGGGCCGCGGCCCGCTCCGCCCGGCAGTACTGGGTGTGGTGCCCGGGATAGATCTCGTGGGCGAGCAGCGGGAGCAGCGATCCGGCCCGGAGCCGGGCGCCGGTGCTGATCGACACCCGGCTGCGCAGGCCGCCCCGGTACCGGGTGAACGCCGTCCACGGCCGCCCGCGGACCAGCTCGACGACCGCCTGCTCCCCCGGCGGCAGGCCGAGCCGCTCGCCGGTCGCACGGCGCAGCTCGGCGGTCAGCGCGGTGACGGCGGCACCGAGCAGGGCAGGCGGGACCAGATCGGCGTCCCGGTACGCCTGCATCCGCGGAGCGACCGGGCCGCGGCCGGGCAGCAGCCCGGCGAGCACGCGATGCGCCTCCCGGTAGCGGTCCGGGTCGGTCCGGCGCGGGCTCACCCCGAACAGCGCGCGGACCTCGTCCAGGTAGCCCGGCCGGTCCCCGGCCAGGATCCGCGCGTGGCAGTGCAGCGCCACCAGCAGTGCGTCCCAGTGCGCCGCCGACGACGCCGGCAGGCCCCCGGCGGCGATCTCCCGGCGCAGCGCCGACGCCCGGACGACGAGCTCGGCGGGCGCCGGGCGGGGCTGTGCGCCGATCGCCCGGGCGAGCTCCGGATCGGGGCCCGGCCCGTCCAGCACGCCGGGCCGGAGCCGCTCCAGGTGCAACGCGAGCCGGGTGATCTCGCGCGGCAGGCCCTCCGGTGACACCCCCGGAGCGTAGGCGCGACGACACCGAACGACGGCCGCAGCCGCCGGGTACGCATCCGATCGGCCGTACGTAATCACCGTCGGTGATCGCACTTCCGGGCGTGACCGCGTCGTGAACCGCGTCGTGAATGCCCGATCCAGGGAGTATCGGAACATAAAGTAATATGTTAACCCGATGGTGTTGTGCGATTTGTTCGGCGCCGGCCGGAGCTATAGATTGTCACGCAGTCGGCACGGGCTCCCCCACTTGTCAACGTGTCGGCAAGCGTGAGACCGGCTTCGCGCCGACTCGAGACTCAACAGGAGAAAACTGTGCTGAAGAAGGCTGGAATCCTGGTTGCGGCCACCACCGCGTCCCTGCTCGCGGTGAGCCCGATCGCCTTCGCCGGTGACAAGGGCGACGACCACGGCCACAAGGGCGGCCACCACCACGGTGCCGAGAACGTCATCGACAAGGACGCCAAGGGCCTCATCGCCGGCCTGAACGGCAACAACGTCAACGTGCCGATCCAGGCCTGCAACAACAACATCCCGGTCAACGTCCTGGGCGTGCAGGTCCCGGTCGAGGACGCCTCGGCCCTCAACGGCCTCACCGGCGCCCTGGGCATCCTGGGCGACGCCAAGGCCAAGTCCGGCGACTCGGTCACCGACCAGTCCGACGCCTGCGCGCAGGAGTCCGGCGCCGGCGACTCGATCGGCTGATCTCGAACTGATCACCGGAAAAGCCCCGGAGCGACTGCTCCGGGGTTTTTTCGTGCCATTTTCAGGTTTCCCCCGACAGATGGACGCGATCGCGCCGGGAGCACCCGCGGTGCATATCGGGGCAGCGGTCTCACCCGTCGGGGCGGCAGGTTTGCCGGGACCATCCGGATGCCGGGCGGTTGCTCACTCCCGGTGACCGGCCCGGGATCCGGTCCGGTCGGGCGGGCCGCGGACTCCGGCTCTGTTCACGCCGCGGCCCGGCGCCCGCCCACGGACCCGCTCGCGCCGGTGGTATCCCGGCGACGCCCCGGCCCGGCCGGTCCGCCGGAGCGCCGCGCTCCGCCGGAGCACACCCGGATCACACCGTCGGACCGCGCCGTCGGACCATGCCGCCGGGCCGTACCGGACCACTCCGCCGGACCGCACCGCCGGACCGCACCGCGGGGCCGCACCCGGACCACGCCGCCGGGCCGCACCGCGAGGTCGCACCGCAGGACCGCACCCGAGCCACACCCGGACCGCGCCGCCGGACCATGCCCGGACCGCGCCGCGGGACCACACCCGACCGCGCCGCGGGGCCGTACACCGGAGCGCGCCCGGACCGTCCCGCCGCGCCGGGCGCTCCGGCGCGAACGCTCACCGGCGCCGACTCCCCGGCGCCCCCTTCCGCACGCCGTCTCCCCCTGCACCGCTCGGCCCGTTCGGGATACACCGACCGGCGCAGTCACGACACGCCCGTTCGCCACGCCGGGCGAGGGGAGATCGCGATCGACGAATCCCCTGGTACCCGAACGGCCCGCAGCTCCACCGAAAAAAATACGGAGGGTCAGATTGTCGCCGCCGGAAGCCTCCGTTAGATTGACGCCCAGTCGATGCGGGCTCCCCGGTTCGAGCGTCGACAAGTACTGAGAGTGCTCCGGATCCCCCGTGCGCGCTCTCCGACTCAAACAGGAGACGGACTGTGCTGAAGAAGGCTGGAATCGTCGTCGCGGCCGGCGCCGCGTCGCTCGTCGCGCTGAGCCCGCTGGCGTTCGCAAGCGACAGCCACGAGGCGACCGACAGCTACAACAAGACCAAGGACAGCTACAACAAGACCTACACCGACGTGAAGGACATCGACAAGACCGATGTCCAGTTCGGGCACAACGGCGGCAACGTCGCGGACAAGTCCAGCACCGGTCTGGTCAACGTCTCGGGCAACAACCTGAACGTGTCCCCGCAGCTCTGCGGCACCGCGCTCAACGGCAACAGCCTGATCCAGGGTGCCCTGGGCGGCCTGTTCTCCGAGGCCGAGAACTCCTCCGGCGTCACCTCGGACAACAGCGTCAGTTGCACCAACGCCTCCGAGGTCGGCGACGAGTTCGACCAGGACAACGGCGGCAAGCAGCACGGTGGCGACAAGAGCGACAAGGGCTACAAGTAAGTCGTTCGCGCATCGCGCAGCAGAAGGGCCCCGGGGTGCACCCCCGGGGCCCTTCTCGCATCACCGGGGGCGCGCCCGCCCGCACGACTGAATCCTCCATAACGAGCGAGTGCGCCGAAGGTTACGCACGAATTCGGATCAGCCGCCGAAACGTCGGTGCCGTGCGGCGAAATCGCGCAGCGCGCGCAGGAAATCGACCCGCCGGAACTCCGGCCAGTACGCCTCGCAGAACCAGAACTCCGAATGGGCCGACTGCCACAGCAGGAAGCCGGACAGACGTTGCTCACCGCTGGTCCGGATGACGAGGTCCGGATCCGGCTGACCGGACGTGTAGAGATGCTCCGCGATGTGGTCGACGTCCAGGCTCTCCGCGATCTCCTCCAGGGTCCGGCCGGACTCCGCCTGGGTGAGCAGCATCTTGCGGACGGCGTCGGCGATCTCCTGACGGCCGCCGTAGCCGACGGCGACGTTCAGCTGCAGCCCGCCGCGGTCGCCGGTGCGCGCCACGGCCGCCGCCAACCGGTCCGCGAGCGACGCCGGCAGCAGCTCCATCGCCCCGACCACCCGCAACCGCCACGGCGTCTCTGGGCCGGACAGGTCGTCCACCACCCCGCCGATGATCTCGAGCAGGTCCTTCAGCTCGTCCGGCGACCGGGTGTCGAGGTTGTCGGTCGAGAGCAGGAAGACCGTCACCACCTCGACCCCGGCCTCGGAGCACCAGCCGAGCATCTCCGCGATCTTGGCGGCACCGGCGCGGTGCCCCTCGGCCGGATCGTCGAGCCCGGCCTCGCGCGCCCAGCGACGGTTGCCGTCCAGGATCAGCGCGACGTGCTTCGGACTGTCGGCGCCGGCGATCTGGCGCAGGATCCTGCGCTCGTACACCGTGTAGAGCAGATCTCGAACTGCCACGAACACGGACCCTAGTCCGACCGCCGGGAGCCGACGCGGGCGCTGGTCGCCGGGCGCCGCAACGGGTGTGGCGTTCGCCCGCCTGCCGGGACGTGCGCCGGTACGGCACGTAACGTCGGGACGTGTCCTCGCTGAGCACGGCCCCCGCGCCGCTGAAGCCCCGGATGCGCGGCTGGCTGCACCTGTGGAGCCTGGTCGCGTCCGTCTTCGCCTGCGCAGCGCTGATCAGCATCGCCGGCGCGCTGGTCGGCGCACCGGCCGCGGTCGCGACCGCGGTCTACACGCTGACCACGTTCGGCCTGTTCGGGATCAGCTCGCTCTACCACCGGCGCACCTGGAGCGATCCGGGCCGACGGCGGCTGATGAAGCGCCTGGACCACTCGATGATCTTCCTGTTCATCGCGGGCACCTACACCCCGGTGGCGGTGCTCGCCCTGCCCGCGGACACCGCGACCTGGGTGCTGGCGGTGGTCTGGGGCGGCGCGCTCGCCGGGGTCGCGCTGAAGCTGGCGTGGCCGTCGGCACCGTCCTGGGTCGGGGTGCCGATCTACGTCGCGCTCGGCTGGGTGGCCGTCTTCGTGCTCCCCGGCCTGCTCGACGGCGGCGGCGTCGCCGCGCTCGTGCTGCTGCTCGCCGGTGGGGCGCTCTACACGGCGGGCGCGGTGGTGTACGCGCTGCGCCGGCCCGATCCGTGGCCCGCGACGTTCGGCTACCACGAGATCTTCCACGCGGCGACCGTGCTGGCCTGGGCCTGCCACCACATCGCGATCTGGCTGGTGCTGCTGCGCTGACCGGGCCGGGCCGGCGCAGACCGGGCTCAGCCCGGGCCCTGGGCCCGCAGGTCGTCCACCCGCGCCATCGCCGACCGCAGCTCGGCCAGCCATTCGTCGGCGTGCTGCCCGACCAGCCGGACCGACCAGCTCAGCGCGTCCGAGCGGGACCGGGCCACGCCGGCGTCGACCAGGGTGTCGAGCACCAGCCGCTCCGGCTGCCGCAGCCGGGTCATCACCGGCACCGAGATGGTGGTGAACAGCTCGGTCGTCCCGCCGAGCCGGGCTCCCCACGCGACCTTGCGCCGGTAGCGGGCCTCCGCCTGCCGGGCGATCTCGATCCGCGCTTCCCGGGTCTCCTCGCGGAACCGGGAGATCCGGCCGGACTCCTCGGCGGCCGCGTCGGCCCGACCGGCGTCGGTGTCGGGATGCGCGGTGTCCAGCGCGGGCAGCTCGCCGACCACGACGATCTCGTCCCGGTCGCAGGTGACCTCCGGCGCCCCGGCGAACCACCCGTCCGGCAGCCGGCCGGAGAACCAGGCCTGCGCGTCGTCGGCGGGCGGCAGGTCGGCCTGCTGCCAGCCGCCGCGTCCACGTCCTCGTGCTGTCATCATCGGACACCCCCGGTTCGGCGATTACAGCATTGCACTCATTACGTCATAGCGCGATGAGGATCATCGGGCCAGCAACGCCGCCAGCTCGTCGGGCCCGGTCACCGGCACGTCGCACACGAAACCCCGGCACACGTACGCCGCCGCGCTGCCACCGACCGTGCCGCGCCCGGCGAGCAGCGGGATCCCGTCCGCGTCCGGCTCCCCCGCGACGACGACGGCGCCGCCGGGCGCCTCCCGGCGGGCCCGGTCGGTCAGCGGCCCGGCACCGGCCTCGCCGGCCACCGCCACCTGCAGCGGACCGCCGACCAGCGCCTCGGCCGCGGTCAGCCAGTGCCCGAGGAAGCGCGGCGCGCGCCCGGCGAGCGTCCCGACCGAGCGCACGGCCCGTTCGGCGGCCTCCCGGTAGCGGGCCGCCCGGTCCGGCCCGGCCAGCGCCGACGCCGTCACCAGCGCCTCGGCGAGCGCCGACGAACCGCACGGCGAGGCGTTGTCGGTCAGCTCGCGCGGCCGGTGCAGCAGCAGGTCGGCGTCCGCGGAGTCGGCGGCGGTGTCCAGGTAGCTGCCCGGCCGATCGGGTGCGGCGAACCGCTCCAGGGTGGTGTCGAGCAGCTCCAGCGCCGCGGCCAGCCGGCCCGGGTCGCCGGTCGCCTGGTGCAGCGCGAGCAGCCCGGCGACGAGCAGCGCGTGGTCCTCCAGCACGCCGTCGGCGTCCCCCGGCCGGCCGTGCCGCGACGAGCGCCGCAGCCGCCCGTCGACGACGTGCACGTCGAGCAGCAGATCGGCGATCCGGTCGGCGGCCCGCACCCACTCCGGGCGGGCCGTGGCCGCCCCCACCTCCGCCAGCGCGACGACGGCGAGCGCGTTCCAGGCGGTGACCACCTTGTCGTCGCGGGCCGGTTGCGGCCGCGCCGAGCGCGCCGCGAGCAGCGCGGACCGGGTCCGCTCCCACCACGCCGGGTCGTCCGGGTCGCGCAGCAGCCTCAGGGTGGAGGTGCCGTCGCCGGCGGTGCCCTCCGCGGTGACGCCGAGCAGCTCGGCGGCACGGTCGCCGTCGTCCGGCCCGAGCACCTCGCGCAGCTGCGCCAGCGCCCACACGTAGGTGAGGCCCTCGGTCCCGTCGGTGTCGGCGTCCAGCGCCGAGGCCAGACCGCCCTCCGGGGTGCGGAGCGCGTCGAGCAGGAACCGGGCGGTCCCGTCCGCGACCTGCGCGGCGAACGCCGAGCCGCGGCGGCCGAGGTGCCCGTAGGCGCGCAGCAGCAGCGCGTTGTCGTAGAGCATCTTCTCGAAGTGCGGAACCACCCAGCCGTCGTCGACCGAGTAGCGGGCGAAGCCGCCGGCCAGCTGGTCGTGCAGACCGCCCCGGGCCATCACCGTGCAGGTGCCCTCGACCAGCCGCAGCGCCTGCTCGGAGCCGGTCCGCTCGTGATGGCGGAGCAGGAACTCCAGCACCATCGACGGCGGGAACTTCGGGGCGCGGCCGAACCCGCCGTGCTCCGGGTCGTACTGCCCGGCCAGCGTCTCGACGACGTCGTCGAGGGTCTGCTCGCCGATCGCGACCGGCTCGGGATCGGACGCGGCCTGCTCGGCGAGCTGCTCGGCGATCCGGGCCGCGGCGACCCGAACCCGCTCGCCGTCCCCGGTCCAGGCGCCGGACACCGCGTCGAGCAGCTGCCGGAACGACGGCAGCCCGTGCCGGGGCTGCGGCGGCAGGTAGGTGGCGCAGTGGAACGGCTCACCGTCCGGGGTGAGGAAGCAGGTCATCGGCCAGCCGCCCTGCCCGGTCATCGCCTGGGTGGCCGCCATGTAGACGGCGTCGATGTCCGGGCGTTCCTCCCGGTCCACCTTGATCGCCACGAAGCCGCGGTTCACGACCGCGGCGATCGCCGGGTCCTCGAACGACTCGTGGGCCATCACGTGACACCAGTGGCAGGCCGCGTAGCCGACCGAGAGCAGCACCGGGACGTCCCGGCGGCGGGCCTCGGCGAACGCCTCGGCCGACCAGGGATACCAGTCGATCGGGTTGCCGGCGTGCTGGAGCAGGTACGGGCTGGTGGCCGCGGCGAGCCGGTTCGGCATGCCGCACAGCCTCTCAGGTGTTGCGCGGCTCCGCGCCGGCGTCCTGCCCGCCGCGCTCGCCCGGATCGCCCGGCTCGTCGAACGACTCCGGCAACCGGGTGATCCGCTTGCTCATGTTCCGGATCAGGAACGCCGTCGCCAGCAGCAGCACCAGCACCACCGCGAGCCCCACCGGCGCCGCACTGCCCCATTCGGGCAGCTGCCCGGGGGGCGGCGGGCGCTCCTGCATCGGCACCAGGAAGCCCGCCGCGAGCTCGCGCGCCACCACCGTCGCGCCGTCGAACAGCACCGCCGACCGCCTCCGCACTCACCGAACCGTCACCGTCACGGCCGCGGCTCGCGCCGCGCCCGACGGCCAGGCTACCCGCGGGTCAGCCTGCCCTCCGCTGCTCCCCGCGCTCGAACGGGATGCCGGTGAACAGGTCGTCCTCCGGGGTGGCGGTGTCGACCAGCGAGTGCACCAGCTCGTAGTCCTCGGTCGGCCAGACCCGGGCCTGCACCTCGAGCGGGGTGAAGAAGAACCGGCTGGTCGGGTCGATCTGGGTGGCGTGCGCGCGCAGCGCGTCGTCCCGGCGGCCGAACCAGTCCGAGCACGGCACCCGGGTGGTCACCCGGGTACCCGGGTCCGGCCGGTCGGCCCGCCAGTTCTCCAGCCACTCGGCGTACGGCGACTCCTCGCCGGCCTCCAGGAACGCCTGGTGGAACGCCTCCAGCCGGGCCCGGGAGAAGCCGTGGCCGTAGTACAGCTTGAGCGGCTGCCACGGCGGACCGGCCTCCGGGAAGCGGGCCGGATCGCCGGCGGCCGCCCAGGCGGCCATCGAGATGACGTGCGTGCGGATGTGGTCGGGGTGCGGGTAGCCGCCGTTCTCGTCGTAGGTGACGATCACGTGCGGGCGGAACTCGCGGACCAGCCGGACCAGCTCCCCGGTCTGCTGCTCGACGTCGCCGAGCGCGAAGCAACCCTCGGGCAGCGGCGGCGGCGGGTCGCCCTCGGGCAGGCCGGAGTCGACGAAGCCGAGCCAGGCGTGCCGGACGCCCAGGATCTCGGCGGCCCGGGCCATCTCGGCGCGCCGGACCTCGGTCATGTTCGCCAGCACCTCGGGCCGGTCCATCGCCGGGTTGAGGACGCTGCCGCGCTCACCGCCGGTGCAGGTGACGACGAGCACCTCGTGGCCCTCGTCGGCATACCGGGCGGTGGTGGCCGCCCCCTTCGACGACTCGTCGTCCGGATGGGCGTGCACCGTGAGCAGCCGGGGCCGCTCGCCGGGAGCCGGCAGCGACAGGGGCTGGGACACGGGTTGTGGCGTGGGCGATGGGGTCATCGGGCGGGTTCCTCCACGGTCACCTTGCTCGGGCCCGCTGCGCGACCGGGACCGGCGCGGGCGGCGAGTTCGTGTTCGTCGTGATCCTGGCAGAGGGGACCGACAACGACCGCTCCGCACGGGATGCTCAGCTCTGCCAACGCGGTCCGGGTTTCCGCTGTTCCCAGAGCTGGACGCCCGTACCGGAACGCTGCGGCGGGCGGTTCCGCTGCACGTCGGAAAGGAAATCGGCCGCTCGGCTATCATCGCTCTCACCTGCGACGATCCGCCCATCGGGAACCAACTCGGAGGCGTCGCCGTTCATCGAGGAGCTGCGACGAGCGGCGCGCATCGTGCTAGGGTGTCTCGTACACGGCCCGCCAGCGGGTCGTGTTTTTCCTTACTCGGGGCGTGCCGCCCGGTGCCGCTGACCCCGCTGCCCCGTCGGCGCCCGGCGCCCGGCGGCGACACGCCCTGTTCCCTGAAGGAGTTGATGACGGTGACGGATACCCAGGCGACCTGGCTGACCCAGGAGGCCTTCGACCGGCTGAAGTCCGAGCTGGACGGGTTGATCGCGAACCGGCCCGTCATCGCCGCCGAGATCAACGCCCGCCGTGAGGAGGGCGACCTGAAGGAGAACGGCGGCTACCACGCGGCCCGCGAGGAGCAGGGCCAGCAGGAGGCGCGGATCCGCCAGCTGCAGGAGCTGCTGCGCACCGCGCAGGTCGGCACCACGCCGTCGAGCGCCGACCAGGCCGCCCCCGGGACCGTCCTCACCATCAAGTACGAGGACGACGAGGACACCGAGAAGGTGCTGCTTGGCTCCCGCGAAGAGGGCAGCCACGGCGACCTGCAGGTGATCTCGCCGAACTCCCCGCTCGGCGCGGCCCTGCTCGGCGCGAAGCCCGGCGACGCCCGCGAGTACCAGCTCCCCGACGGCGGGAACATGAAGGTCACGCTGGTCGGGATCGAGGCGTTCACCGGCTGACGCCGGACCTGACGACGCGGGCCCGGCCGGTGTGGCCGGGCCCGTCGTCGTACCGGGCCCCGGACAGGACCGGCCCGGCACGGCACGGATCAGGCCGGCGCCGTCACGACGTGCCCGGCCGCCCGCAGCCCGGCGACGATCGTGTCCCGGTGCTCGGGCCCGCGGGTCTCCAGGCTCAGCTCGACGTCGACCTCGCCGACCGGGAGCGCACCGCTGATCCGCGAGTGGGCCACGTCGGTGACGTTCGCGCCGAGCGTCCCGACCCGGGCCAGCAGCTCGGCGAGAGCGCCGGGCCGGTCCGGCACCTGCACCCGCAGCGTCAGGTACCGCGACGACGCGACCAGCCCGTTGCGGATGACCTGCAGCAGGACCAGCGGATCGACGTTCCCGCCGGACAGCACGGCGACGACCGGCCCGGCGAACCGGTCCGGGTGCTCCAGCAGCGCCGCGACCGGCGCGGCGCCGGCCGGTTCGACGACCAGCTTCGCCCGTTCCAGGCAGTGCACCAGCGCGCCGGACAGCGCGTCCTCGCCGACCGTGACCAGCTCGTCGATCAGGCCGGCCACCTGCGGGAACGTGACGTCACCCGGGCGTCCGACGGCGATCCCGTCGGCCATCGTGCGCATCCCGCCCAGCGGGACCGGCCGACCGGCCGCGAGCGACGCGGGCCAGGCTGCTGCCCCGGCGGCCTGCACGCCGACGATCCGGGTGCCGGGCCGGTGCTCGCGCAGCACCGCGGCGATGCCGCCGAGCAGCCCGCCACCGCCCGCCGAGACGAGCACGGTGCCGACGTCGGGCACCTGCTCGAGGATCTCGCAGGCGACGGTGCCCTGGCCGGCGATGATGTCCGGATGGTCGAACGGGTGCACCAGCACCGAGCCCGAGAGCTCGGCGGCCTCGGCGGCCGCACCGACCGCCTCGTCCACCGACCGGCCGGTCAGCACGACCTCGGCGCCGTAGCCGCGGGTGGCGTCGACCTTCGGGAGCGCGGCGCGCTCCGGCATGAACACCGTGGCCCGGACGCCGAGCAGCCGGGCCGCCAGCGCCACGCCCTGGGCGTGGTTGCCCGCCGAGGCCGCGACGACGCCGCGGGCCCGCTCCTCGGGGGTGAGCCGGGCGATCCGGGTGTACGCGCCGCGGATCTTGAACGAGCCGGTGCGCTGCAGGTTCTCGCACTTGAGGTGGACCGGCGTGCCGGCCAGATCGGACAGCGCCCTGGCCCCGGCGACGGGTGTGGTGCGCACCACACCGGCCAGCAGCTCGCGGGCGGCGTACACGTCGGCGGAGGTGACCGGCGGGGTGACGGAGGCGTCCGGCGGGGCGACCATCCGGGCAGTCTCGCACCACCGCCGGTAGCCTCGCGGATGTCCACCGGGCGTGATCCCCGAGCCACTCGGGGTAGAGGCGCGCTGCGCGGGCCCCGGACGGTGCGGGGTCCGTTCGGCCCGGCGTCCGGGGTCGGGGAGGAACTCGCGAATGACCCGGTTGCGCACCACCGCGCCGCTGTTGCTGGCGGCCGCGCTGACCGCGCTCGCCGTGACGACGGTGCAGGGCGCGGGCTGCGACGACCCCGGCCGCTACGAGCCGGGGCCGGACGGCACCTGGGCGCTGGTCGGCGGGTGCGTCGAGCCGGGGGACCTCGTCGTCCCCCCGCCGCCGACCGTCACCGACCCGGCGACGGCCCCGGAGCAGTCCCGCAGCTGAGCACCGGCGCGCTCGGCGGACCGTGCTCGATGTGGCCGGTCAGCGGACCGTGCTCGATGTGGCCGCTCAGCGGACCGTGCTCGATGTGGCCGCTCAGCGGACCGTGTCGAGCGCGGTCCGCAGGTCGTCGACCAGGTCCTTGGCGTCCTCGATCCCCACCGACAGCCGGACCAGGCTGTCCGGCACCTCCAGCATCGACCCGGCGGTCGAGGCGTGGGTCATCTGGCCGGGGTGCTCGATCAGCGACTCGACCCCGCCGAGCGACTCGGCGAGGATGAACAGCTTCGTCTCCGCGCAGATCCGCAGCGCCGCCTCCCGACCGCCGGCGGCCAGGAACGACACCATCCCGCCGAACCGGCGCATCTGCTTCGCGGCGATCTCGTGGCCGGGGTGGCCGGGCAGGCCCGGGTAGAGCACCTGCGAGACCGCCGGATGCGCGCCGAGCAGCTCGGCGATCCGCTCGGCGTTGTCGCAGTGCCGCTCCATCCGCACCGCGAGCGTCTTCACCCCGCGCAGCGTCAGCCAGGCGTCGAACGGGCCGGGGACCGAGCCGACCGAGTTCTGGGTGAACGAGATCCGCTCGGCGAGCTCGTCGTCGTCGGTGACCAGGGCGCCGCCGACGACGTCGGAGTGCCCGCCGACGTACTTGGTGGTCGAGTGCACGACGACGTCCGCGCCGAGCGCGAGCGGGGTCTGCAGGTACGGCGAGGCGAAGGTGTTGTCGACGACGAGCCGGGCGCCGGCCTCGTGCGCGATCCCGGCCAGGCCGGCGATGTCGGCGATCCCCAGCAGCGGGTTCGTCGGGGTCTCCGACCAGACGACCCGGGTGCTCGGGCGCAGCGCGGCGCGCAGCGCGTCGAGGTCGGCGAGATCGACCGTGGTGTGCTCGACGCCGAACCCGGCGAGCACCTTGTCGACCAGCCGGAACGTGCCGCCGTAGGCGTCGTGCGGGATGACCAGGTGGTCGCCGGGGCGGAGCAGGACCCGCAGCAGGGTGTCGGTCGCGCCCATGCCGGAGCCGAACGCGTGCGCGTGCCGGCCGCCCTCCAGCGCGGCCAGGCACTCCTGCAGGGTGGTGCGGGTCGGGTTCGCGCTGCGCGAGTACTCGTACCCGCCACGGGTCCCGCCGACGCCGTCCTGCGCGAAGGTGGAGCTCGTGTGGATCGACGTGGTGACCGCGCCCGTGGTCGGGTCGGGGTCCTGACCGGCGTGGATCGCCCGTGTGGAGAAGCCCTGCATGCGCTCGGAGGGTACGCGCGCCGCCCGATCGGCCTGCGGCCGGTCAGCCGTTGCCGAGGAAGGCGATCACGTCGGACCGGGTGACGACGCCGGCCGGCTTGCCGTCCATCAGCACCAGGGCGGCGTCGGCCTTCACGAACGCCGCCATCGCGTCCTGCAGCGACTCCCCGGCGCCCAGCGTCGGCAGCGGCGGGGACATGTGGTCCTCCAGCCGGTCGGCGAGCTGGGCGCGGCCGGTGAACAGCGCGTCCAGCAGGTCCCGCTCGACGACGGCGCCGGCCACCTCGGCGGCCATCACCGGCGGCTCGGCCTTGACCACCGGCATCTGCGAGACGCCGAACTCGCGCAGGTAGAGCGCCGCGTCGGCGACCGTCTCGTTCGGGTGCGCGTGCACCAGGGCCGGGATGGAGCCGTCCTTGCGGCGCAGCACGTCCCCGATGGTGGCGCCATCGGACGGCGGCAGGAAGCCGTAGCTCGCCATCCAGGCGTCGTTGAAGACCTTGCCGAGGTAGCCGCGCCCGCCGTCGGGCAGCAGGACGACGACCACCGCGTCGGCCGGCAGCGTCGCCGCGGCCCGCAGCGCGGCGACCGCGGCCATCCCGCAGGAACCACCGACGAGCAGCGCCTCCTCGCGGGCGAGCCGCCGGGTCATGTCGAACGAGTCGGCGTCGGTCACGGCGATGATCTCGTCGCAGACGTCCCGGTCGTAGGTGGTCGGCCAGAAGTCCTCGCCGACCCCCTCGACGAGGTAGGGCCGGCCGGTGCCGCCGGAGTAGACCGAGCCCTCCGGGTCGGCGCCGATGATCCGCACCGCGCCGCCGGAGACCTCCTTGAGGTAGCGGCCGATGCCGGAGATCGTGCCGCCGGTGCCGATCCCCGCCACGAAGTGGGTGATCTTCCCGTCGGTCTGCTCCCAGATCTCCGGGCCGGTGCTCAGGTAGTGCGACTCCGGGTTCGCCGGGTTGGCGTACTGGTTGGGCTTCCAGGCGCCCTCGATCTCGCTGACCAGCCGGTCCGACGTGCGGTAGTAGGAGTCGGGGTGGTCCGGGTCGACGGCGGTCGGGCAGACGACGACCTCGGCGCCGTAGGCCTTCAACACGTTCCGCTTGTCCTCGCCCACCTTGTCCGGGCAGACGAACACGCAGTGGTAGCCCTTGCGCTGCGCGACCATCGCCAGCCCGACGCCGGTGTTGCCCGAGGTCGGCTCCACGATGGTGCCGCCGGGGCGCAGCTCGCCGGACGCCTCGGCCGCCTCGACCATCCGCAGGGCGATCCGGTCCTTCACCGAGCCGCCCGGGTTCAGGTACTCGACCTTGGCGAGGACCGGCGGGGCGATGCCCTCGGCGACCGCTCCCAGCCGGACGAGCGGGGTGTTCCCGACCAGGTCGACGACGTGCTCGACGTAGCGCATGGGGGCATCCTCGCACCGCTCACTCCCGCTCCACCGAGCGCAGTCCGGTCGACGGCGTCCACCAGCGCACGACGAGCCGGTTCCGGGCGTCGTTCAGGCCGGTCCAGACCACCTCTCCGAGATCGACCCGGAACGCGTCGCCGGCGACCGGCCCGGACATCGGCCCGTTCCAGACGGCCCGCCCGGCCACCTTGAGATCACCGTCGCCCAGGTCGCCGCCGCTCTGGTCGGCCGGTGCGGCGTGCAGCGCGAACCGCGGGTCCCGCCGCAGGTCGGCGCCCTTGCGCGCGCCCGGCATCGAGCCGAACGCCAGCTCGGTGACCGGCCCGGAGTCGTCGAACACGACCTCGATCCCGGACACCCGGGGTGCGCCGTCGGCCCGCAGGGTCGCGATCACCAGGGCGACGCCGCGCTGCAGGATCCGCTGCGCCAGCTCGGCGAACGCGGGCTCGGCGGACCGGAACTCTCCCCAGGAGGTCATGGCGCCAGCATGCCGGGACCCTCTGACAGTTTCGTCACGTCCCGGGCGGACGTCCGGTTACCCGCGAGTACAGTCGCGGCCGACCCCTGCGCTGGAGGAGGACGTCCCATGCCCGAAGCCGTCATCGTCGCTGCGGCCCGCTCCCCGATCGGCCGAGCCAACAAGGGCTCCCTCGCCGGGATGCGCCCGGACGACCTGACCGTGCAGATGGTGCGCGCGGCCCTGGACCAGGTCCCCGCACTGGACCCGGCCGAGATCGACGACCTGATGCTGGGCTGCGGTCTCCCCGGCGGCGAGCAGGGCAACAACCTGGCCCGGATCGTGGCCGTCCAGCTCGGGTACGACGGGCTGCCGGGCACCACGATCACCCGCTACTGCTCGTCGTCGCTGCAAACCACCCGGATGGCGCTGCACGCGATCCGGGCCGGCGAGGGCGACGTGTTCGTCTCGGCCGGTGTGGAGACGGTGTCCCGGTTCTCCCGCGGCACCTCCGACTCCTGGCCGGACACGCACAATCCGCTGTTCGCCGACGCCGAGGCCCGCACCGCGGAGACCGCGGAGAAGGGCGCGCAGACCTGGACCGACCCGCGCGAGCAGAACCTGCTGCCGGACGCCTACATCGCGATGGGCCAGACCGCGGAGAACCTCGCCCGCTACAAGAACGTCTCGCGCGAGGACATGGACCGGTTCGCCGTGCGCTCGCAGAACCTCGCCGAGCAGGCCATCGCGGACGGCTTCTTCGAGCGCGAGATCACCCCGGTGACGCTGCCCGACGGCACCGTCGTGCGCACCGACGACGGCCCCCGGCCGGGCACCACCTACGAGAAGATCTCCCAGCTCAAGCCGGTGTTCCGGCCGGACGGGCTGGTCACCGCCGGCAACGCCTGCCCGCTGAACGACGGCGCCGCGGCGCTGGTGGTCATGTCCGACACCCGGGCCGAGCAGCTCGGCATCACGCCGCTGGCCCGGGTCGTCTCGACCGGCGTCACCGGCCTGTCGCCGGAGATCATGGGCTACGGGCCGGTGGCGGCCTCGGAGCAGGCGCTGCACCGGGCCGGGCTGACCATCGACGACATCGACCTGGTCGAGATCAACGAGGCGTTCGCCGCGCAGGTCCTGCCCAGCGCCCGCGACCTGGGCGTCCCCGAGGAGAAGCTGAACGTGCACGGCGGCGCGATCGCGCTCGGCCACCCGTTCGGCATGACCGGCGCCCGGATCACCACGACGCTGCTCAACGGGCTGCGCGCCCGGGACGGCCGCTACGGCCTGGAGACGATGTGCGTCGGCGGCGGCCAGGGCATGGCGATGGTGCTCGAGCGGCTGTCCTGAGCGCCCCTCAGGCGGCGGCCGGGCCCGGCGGGTCGATCCGCACCCCGGTCGCCTCCAGCGCGGCCTCGGTGCGCAGCCGGGCCAGGTCGCGCCCCGCGTCGAGCGCTCCGGCGGTGCCGCCGGCGTCGACCCAGGCCCGCAGCGGCGGGTCCTCGACGCCGGTGGCCCGGCAGGCGGCGAGCAGCACGTCGTCGTAGGCGGCGAGCAGCGCCACCCGGCGCAACCGGGTGCTCGGCGGCGGGCCACGGCGCAGCCGGTCGAGCCGGCGCAGGTCGGCGACGAGCCGTTCCAGCGGCGGCCCCACCGGCACCGGTGGCGCGGGCCGGGAACGGCGGCGCAGCGCCACGACCCGCCGGACGAGCGCCGGTGCGCGCACCAGCAGCCCCACCAGCACCGCCGGTCCCAGTGCGATGGCCAGGAAGATGGTGACCCCGGCCGCGACCGGGTCGTTCCCGGGCACGAGGGAGACGGTACGGCGCGCGGAGCGTGCAGGTAAGCCCGGACACGACCGGACACGACGACGCCGCGGACACCCGGAGGTGTCCGCGGCGCGTCGGACCGGAGGGGGCGAGTCCGGCCCGCTCCCCGGCCCGCGTGGGCCGGGTCGTGCTGCGGGTCAGTCGCCCTGGAAGTAGCTCAGCAGGCGGAAGATCTCGATGTAGAGCCAGACCAGCGTGGTCATCAGACCGAACGCGATGTACCAGGAGTACTTCTCCGGCACACCGGCCTTCACCGCGTTGTCGGCGGCGTCGAAGTCGAGCAGCAGGCTGAACGCCGCCACCCCGATGACCACCAGGCTGAACAGGATCGCCAGCGGGCTGCCGTCGCGCAGGCCGAGCCCGCCGCCGACGAAGAAGCTCATCACCAGGTTCGCCAGCATCAGGACGACGACGCCGATCAGGGCGCCCATCATCCACTTGGTGAACCGGGGGGTGACCCGCACGGCGCCGGTCTTGTAGACGACCAGCATCCCGAAGAACACACCGGCGGTGCCGATGACGGCCTGCAGCGCCACCCCGGGGTACATCGCGGAGATGCCGCCGAGGGCGACACCCATCGCACCGGAGTAGGTCAGCGTCAGCGGGGCGCTGGGCTTCTGCCGGAAGATGACGATCAGCGCCACCACGATGCCGACGATGAACGCCGGCAGTGCCAGCAGCGTGAGCCCCGACCAGACGGTCAGGAAACCCGCGACCAGCGCGAGACCGCCGCTGATCGCGGTCTTCTGGACGATGTCGTCGATCGTGATCGGGCGGCCGGTCTCCTGGGCGGCCCGGCTCGGGTCGACGTGTGACGTCTGGGCGCCGGCGTAGGCGGATGCGCCGCCCATCATTCCGCCACCCGAGCGGTCGAACGTGGCGTAGCCGCCCTGCTGGGTGGGCAGGTTGCGGAACGCCGGGTTGCTCGTGGAGCGCACCTGGATCCTCCTCGACGGACGTGTGCGGGACCCACCAGCGGCGGGCCCTCGCATCATTGCAACGTCGAGGGAGCGCCGGTGGTTCCCACCGGTAAAAGAAAATTTACCGCCTGTCGGTGGTCCGGCGACAGGCCGCCCCGCCGGGATCCCGGAAGATCAGCGCTCGAAGCGACCCACCTGCGGGAACGTCCGCGTCGGCGGCGGCCGGTCGCCGTCCACCACCGGGATCTCGGGCGTGGTGTCGTCGCGGCGCGGCTCGGGGCCGAGCGGCGGTGCCCCGCGCAGCTCGGCCCGGATCAGGCCCGGCAGCCTGCGCAGCGACCGCAGGGCGGCCGCTCCGGCCCGGCGACCGGCGGGGAGCATCAGGACGACGGCGAGCAGCACCAGCACGAGGGCCAGGAACACCAGACCGTCGGCACCCGGAGCGAACACGGGCACACCTCCTCAACCCGGGCGTCCCGGCCGGGGGCCGCCGGAACCCGCCCTCGTACACCCAACGAGCGGGTGGCGGCACGGTCACGTAACCGGCGGGCGCCGGGTCGGCGTACTACCGTCCTCCCCGTCCGTCGTCGTCGAGTTCGGAGAAGGTGGTCTCCACCATGTGGGCGTTGTTCTCCCGCCATCTGCGGGTGTGGCTGCTGCTGGCCGTCGGGGCGCCGCTGCTGGCCTGGCTGCTCGGCCGGGTCGGCGATGCGATCGAGCGCAGGCGCGGGCCGAACACGGTGAGCAGGATCATCCATCAGGGGCGGCGTTTCCTGGAGCGCCGGGTGCGCGGACCGCTGCGCAGGCGCGAGCAGCCGGACGCGGACCGGCTGGCCCGCTGAGCCGCCGGATCAGGCCGGGAGCAGCCGGCCGAGCCATCCGCCGCGGCGGCGCGGCGTCGTGACGGTCGGCGTCGGGTCCAGCTCGACGCACCGCCGGCACGGCGTCCCGTCCGCCGCGACCAGCGGCGCCGGTGACACGAGGTGCCCGCAGAGCGCCTCGTAGCGCCCCGTCCGCATGGCGTGCGGAGCACAGAGTTCCGTATCGGTCACTTTGTGTGCACGACGGTCGATGACGGAGGTCAGCGTCAGGACCTCCGGCCCGTCCTCCCCGGGGGCCGTTCCGGCGCTCATGACGTCGACCTCCACGATGGATGTCCGTACGTCGACCGGCGCATTCTCACGACCCTTCCAGGCAAGCTGGCTCCCATCGTCGGCGATGCCGGTTGCGGATGCAAGATCGGATGCATACACGTTCGACACTCTCCGCAGTCATTCACCCCACAGCGACCGCCCCCGGAGGCCCCGATGACCGACCCGGACCGAACCCGCGCGGCCGATCTCGGCCCGGTCACCTGGCGGCGCCCCGGGGGCGCCGGCGCGGACACCGGCGACGGGGTCGAGTTCGCCGTGCTGGACGACGGCCGGGTCGCCGTCCGCAACGCGGCCGACCCGGACGGCCCGGTGCTCGTCTACACCCCCGCCGAGATCTCCGCGTTCGTCGACGGCGCCAAGAAGGGCGAGTTCGACGACATGCTGGGTTGAGCGCTCACGGCAGCAGCGCGTCGGCCTCCCGCCACATGCCGGCGACCACCTCGGCGGCCGGCCGGGTCGTCGCCCGCGCCGCGGCCTGCCCGGCCCAGTGGTTGACCCGGTCCAGCAGGCCGGGCTCGCCCGCCCGGTACCGGGCCACCAGGCGTCGCTGATGCGGGTAGGGCGCGGGCGCCGGGGCGTCCGGCCCGGCCCAGGCCCGGACGTAGCCGGTCGGGATCGCCCGCGCCAGCCGGCCGGTGTACGCGCGGGTGGTCACCGTGTCCTCCGGCGCCAGGCCGTCCAGCCCGGCCGCCCAGCCGGCGTCGATCCCCGCCTCGGGCGTGCGCAGCAGCGCCGTCCCGACCTGCACCGCACTCGCACCGAGGGTCAGCGCGGCGGCCACCGACCGGCCGTCGGCGACCGCACCGGCGGCCACCACCGGCACCGACAGCGCCCCGGCCAGCCACGGGAGCAGCGCGAACAGCCCGACGGCCGTGCCCTCGGCGTCCCCGGGACGGGTGCTGCCGCGGTGCCCGCCCGCCTCCATCCCCTGCGCGACGACGACGTCCGCGCCGGCCCGCTCGGCGGCCAGCGCCTCGTCCAGGGTGGTCGCCGTCGCGAACCAGGCGATCCCGGCGGCGTGCGCGGCGGCGACGTGCCCGGCCGGGAGCAGGCCCATGATCGTCGAGACGGCGGTCGGGCGGGCGTCGATCACCGCGCGGACCTGCTCGTCGAGGTCCGGGGCCGGGCCCGGGGCGGGACCTGCGGTGCCGCCGAGCCGGTCGAGGAACGCCGCCTGGGCGTCCGTGCCGGGTTCGGCGGGCGGGTCCGGGATCCACACGTTGAGCTGGAACGGCGCGTCCCCTGCCGCCTCCCGGTAGCGCCGGGCCCAGTCCGCGATCGCCGCCGGGGCGTCGTTGACCACGCCGGCGGCGCCCATCCCGCCCGCGGCGGCCACCGCCGCCGCCAGCCCCGGCGGGCACGCGCCCGCCATCGGCGCCTCCAGCACCGGCACCGTCAGGCCGAACCGGGTGCAGAAGGACCGGGCCCGCTCACGTGCGCTCACCCCGGCGAGTCTGCCCGCTTCCCGCTGGACCTTCCGCACCGCCCGGGGAAGGATCGGCCGGGTCCGTCCGGCCCGAAGCAGATCGGAGCCAGCTCCCCGCATGACCGGCCCGTCGTTCCTGGAACAGCTGCGTGCACACGCCCCCGAGGCGCTGCCCGCCAACCTGCCCCGCGATCCCGCGCAGCGGGTCCCGCCCGACCTGCGGGCCCCGCACGGGACCACGATCATCGCCTTCACCTGGGCCGGCGGGGTGCTGCTCGCCGGCGACCGCCGGGCCACGGCGGGGAACCTGATCGCGCAGAAGGACCTGGTCAAGGTCGTCGTCGTGGACGGCACCTCGGCCGCCGGGTTCGCCGGCTCGGTCGGGCACGCGCTGCTGATGCTCAAGCTGTTCGCGGCGGAGGTCGAGCAGTACGAGAAGGTCGAGGGCGCGCCGATCAGCCAGGACGGCAAGATCCGCAGGCTGTCGACGATCGTCCGGGAGAACCTGCCGGCCGCGATGCAGGGCTTCGTCGCGCTGCCGCTCTACGTCGGCTACGATCCGGCCGATCCGGATCCGGAGCGGATCGTGACGTTCGACGCGTCCGGCAGCATCGCCCGCAACCGCTCCGGCTATGCGGGCATCGGCTCCGGATCGGACTTCGCGAAGGCGTCGCTGAAGAAGCTGCACCGCCCCGACCTGGACCGGGACGGCGCGATCTCGCTGGCGGTGAACGCGCTGTGGGACGCCGCCGACGACGACACCGCCACCGCGGGCCCGGACCTGATCCGCTCGCTGTTCCCGAATCTCGTCACGGTGACGGCCGAGGGCACCGCGGAGGTGGACGAGGTCGAGGTGGCGGCCGCGACCGAGGAGATGCTCGCCGAGCGGTCCCGGCGCCCCGGCGGCTGAGGTGGCCGGGCTGCTGCGCTGGCAGTTCGACCTGACCTGGGCGCTCTGCGAGTACCACCTGGAACGGCTCGCCGACGACGACCTGATCCGGGTCCCGGCGCCGCTGCACTGGACCGTGCACCGCGGACCGGACGGCTCCTGGACGCCGGACTTCCCGGCCGACGGCGACGCCGAGCCGGACCCGCCGCCCGCCCCGACCGGCGCCTGGATCGCCTGGCACCTGCTGTGGTGGTGGAGCACCGCGCTGGACGAGCTGTCCGGCGCGCCCCGCCGGGACCGCTCCGAGGTGACCTACCCGGGCACCGCGGACGGCGTGGTCGCCGCGCTGCGCGAGCTGGCGGCGTCCTGGACGGTGGCGCTCGACGGGGCCGATCTCGACCGGCCGGTGACGTTCCCGTGGCCGGCGGGGCACACCGTCGGCCACCTGATCGCCTGGGCGAACGCGGAACTGATGAAGAACGTCGCCGAGCTGGGCCGGGAGCGGGTGGTGCGCGGCGCGGGCGGCTGAGCGCACCCGGGTTCGCAAGGTCCTCGTCATGCGCCGGGACCGCACGTGCATCCGGCAGGCTATACCTCATGTCCACCCTGCGCTCGGTCGCGCCGGTCTTCTCTACCTCCGATCTCGGCCGGTGGCTCGACCACTACCGGGCGCTCGGCTTCGCCGTCGAGCGCTACGGCGACGAGTACGGCTTCGCGGTCCTCGACGGCGTGGAGCTGCACGTCACGGTGAACCCCGACCACGATCCGCGGCGCACCGCCGGCTGTGCCTACCTGCACGTCGACGACGCCGACGAGCTCTACGCCCGCTGGTCGACCGCGCCCGGCGGCCGCGCGATCGCCCCGGTGGACGCGTCCTACGGACTGCGCGAGGGCGCCCAGATCGACCCGGACGGCACCCTGCTCCGCTACGGCTCGCCGCCGGCCGGCTGAGGCCCCGGGCCGGCCGGCCTGCATCAGGACTGCATCTGGCCTGGATCAGGCCTGCATCCGGGCTGTATCAGGCCTGCATCCGGGCCGTATCAGGACTGGATCAGGCATGGATCACCGGCGGGTCCGCTCCATCCGGTCGAGCACGACCAGCGCGATCCCGGCCGCCACGACGACGAGCAGCGGCGGGACCCACGGCGCCGGGCCGGTGACGCCCAACGGCCCCCACAGCCCCACCCGTCCGGTGAACAGGAACATGACCAGCGGGGCGATCCCGAGGGTCAGCCCCACCAGGCCGACGACGTTCTGTGCTGCCTTCATCCTGCACCTCCCTGTTGGAATGCAGTCGCATTGCAACAGTGCTCCGGTGTCCGTGTCAATGCGATCGCATTGCTACGATGCCGTCGTGCCCCGCTCCGTGGACCACGACGCCCGACGCTCCGAGATCGCCGACGCCGTGCTCGCGCTCGTCGCCCGGGCCGGCACGGAGGCGGTGTCGCTGCGCTCGGTCGCGACCGAGGCCGGGATCTCGATGGGCCGCGTGCAGCACTACTTCGCGAGCAAGGACGCCCTGCTGCTGCACGCGCTCGACCGCTCGCACCGCCGGATGGAGCACCGGATCGAGGAGCGGGCGCGCTCCGGTCCGCCCACCCCGCGGGCGGCGCTGGCGACGATCCTCGACGAGCTGCTCGGCGCGCATCCCGAGTCCCGCGACGCGATCCGGATCCACGCCGCGTTCGCCGCCCGTGAGGTCGACGAGCGGGCCCGCGCGATCCTCACCGACGGCGACGCCGAGATCCTCGGCCTCGCCGTGCAGGTCGTCGCCGCCGCCGGCTCCCCCACACCGGAGGACGACGGCTACGCGCTGCTCGCACTCGCCGGTGGCCTGGGGCACGACGTCGCCCTGCACGGCGCACCGGTCGACCGGGCCCGCCGGGTGCTGGCGGCGATGCTGGACCGGCTCGCGCCCGCCCGGTGACCGTCCGCCGACCTTTGCGACGATCGTCCGATGCGTCCGTGGTTCCCGCTTCTCGCCGGATCGGTGTTCTACGCCGCCGCACTGCTCTGGGCAGCGACGGAGCTGCCGCCGGACGGCGTCCCGATGCACTTCGACGCCGGCGGCACGCCGACCTGGTTCGGCACCCGCGGGCAGTTCCTGGCGTTCGGCACCGGATTCGGCCTGCTCCTGATCGGCACCGGGGCGGGTCTGTACGCGCTGGTCGCCCGGGGCCCGCTCGGCGCGGTCAGCGTGCCGCACAAGGAGTACTGGATGCATCCGAGGCGGGCCGGGCGACTGCGGCGGATGCTCGCCGAGGACATGGGCCGGTTGTTCGGCGCCGTCGTCGCCTTCCTCGCTCTGGTCCCGGTGGCGGCGGTGCACGCGACGCGGGTCGATCCGCCGCGGCTGCCGGTCGGACCGGTGTGGGTCGCCGTCACGGTGCTGGTGCTGGGCATCGTCGCGTGGTGCGTCTGGCAGACCCGCTACCGCTACCGCCCGCCCGCCTGAGCGCCCGCCCCTGACTCGCACCCCGTCACTCGCCGAGATGCACCTCAGCGGGAATTGTCGATCTTCGCGGCCCGCTGACATGCATCTCGGCGAGTGACGGGGTGCGGCGCGGCGGGCGGGGTGCGGCGGGTCAGGCGGGGGTGCGGCGGGTCCGGTAGTGCAGGAACGTGAACCCGCCGGCGAGCCGCTGCTGCTCCACGAGCTCCAACCGGGCCCGGACGCCGTCGGGCAGCGCCCGCAACCCCCCACCGACCAGCATCGGGACCAGGTAGAGCTCGAGGTCGTCGACGAGCCCGGCCCGGATCGCGTCGGCGGCGAGTGTCGGGCCGGAGATCGAGACGTCGCCCGGCGCCGCGTCCAGGATCGCCCGGACCCGGGCCGGGTCGAGCTCGCGTTCCAGGGTGGTCCGCGCGGTGCTCACCGCGGTCAGGGTCCGGGAGAACACCACCTTGGTCGCGGCCCGCCAGGTGCGGGCGAACTCGAGATCGGTCGCCGACCGGTCCGAGGTGACGTCGGTGACGTCCTCCCAGGACCGCATCTCCTCGTACATCCGGCGGCCGTAGAGGTGGGTGTCGGCGTCGCGCTCGCGTTCGGTGATGAAGGCGACCACCTCGTCGTCGGGGAACGCCCAGTCGTAGCGGCCCTCGGCGTCGGTCAGGTAGCCGTCCGCCGACATGATCGTCGAGTAGCGCAGTCGCCCCATCGGTCCATCACACCTGGTGCGTCGCCCCGCTGCGATAGTCCGTGTAGGTGTAGGGGTTGTCGAGGATCTTGGTCTCCGGGATCTCCGGGTTCATCCCGGCCTGCCAGGCGTCCTCGCCCATCGTCGCGCGCAGGTGCTCCACGGTGGCCCCGACGGCGGCCCGGGCGGCGGCCAGATCGACGTCGACCAGCCGGCCGTCGCGCTTCACGATCCGGCCGTTCACCAGCACCGTGTGCACGTCGGCGCGCTGCGCCTGGAACGCGACGTGCCCGTGCGGGTTGAGCAGTGGGAACGAGACCGGCGAGTGGTCGTTGCGGATCAGCACCAGATCGGCCTTCTTGCCGGTCTCGACGCTGCCCAGGTCGGACTCGCGGCCGATCGCGCGGGCGCCGCCGCGGGTCGCCCACTCGACGACCTGCTCGGCGCGCAGCGCGGAGTGGGTGACCGTGTCGCCGCGGGCGTGCGCCTCCAGGTGCTCGCGGGAGCGGTCGGCGCCGAGCGTCGCGCGCATCGCGGAGAACAGGTCGCCGCTCCACCACATCGAGGTGTCCATGGACAGCGACACGTCGATGCCGTGCTCGCGCAGCGCCCAGGTGGGCGGGTAGCCCTGCCCGGCACTCTGCTCACTCTCGGTGGACACCGACACGGAGCCGCCGGTCGCGGCGATCCGCTGGTAGGAGTCGGTGCTCAGGGTCGCGGCGTGCACGTACACCGTCTCCGGGGTCATGAAGCCGTGCTCGTGCATGAGCCGGATGCCGTCGTCGTTGGTGGCGCCCCACACCCCGGCGTGCGTGGTGACCGGCACCCCGAGCTCGCGGGCGGCCTCGAAGGCGGGCTTCTCCGGGAACGCCGGGTCGCCGGTCACGTCGAAGGCCAGCTGGAAGCCGAGCATGTCGTCGCCCGGGGTGATCCGGCGCCCGACGAACTCGCGGAATCCGGGATCGGCGGTCCAGTTCGCGGGCGCGTCCTGGATGTTGCCGTAGGCGAGGACGAACCGGCCGGCGGTGGCCTGCAGGGCGTCGACGGCGGCGTCGGCGTGCTGCGGCGTCGGCAGCCCGTGCGACCAGTCGACGGTGGTGGTGACGCCGGCCTCGAGCGCCTCCAGGGCGGCGAGCAGGTTGCCCGCGTGGACGTCCTGCGGGCGGAAGATCTTGCCCCACTCCAGGTAGTTCCAGACGAAGTACTGGGTGAGCGTCCAGTCCGCGCCGTAGCCGCGCAGCGAGGTCTGCCACATGTGCCGGTGGGTGTCGATCATGCCCGGCATGACGACGCCCCCGGTCGCGTCGATCTCCTCGGTGCCCTCCGGCACGGCCAGGTCCGGCCCGATCGCGGCGATCCGGTCGCCGGTCACCAGGACGTCGTGGCCGGTCAGCACGGTCCGCTGGGCGTCCACCGTCAGCACGGTTCCGCCACGGAGGACGATCGAGTCGCTCATCGGGGTGCTCCTTCACTGTCCACACTGATCGGACGGACGTCCGCTACGCGGACAGGCTCCGGCCGGGTCACTCTGGCGCAGACCGCTTGCGGTGTCAACGGACGCCAGGCGGCCCCGGCGCACGCACGGGAGACGCCCGTCCGCAGAGCGGACAGGACCGGCTAACCTGGGCGGCCGGACGGCGGACGAGGGGGAGCCCATGCCACGTGAGGGAACCGGGCCGGACTTCATCGAGGCCCTCGCACGCGGGCTGGACGTGATCACCGCGTTCCAGCCGTCCCGGCCGGAGATGACGCTGGCCGAGGTCGCGTCCGCCACCGGGCTCGCCCGGCCGACCGCGCGCCGGATCCTCATCACGCTGACCGAGCTGGGCTACGTCCGCAGCTCCGCCCGCGGCTACCTGCTCACCCCGCGGGTGCTCGAGCTGGGCGTCGCCTACGTCCGCTCGACCGGCCTGTGGGAGATCGCCCGCCCGCACCTGGAGCAGCTCGTCGAGCGGACGAACGAGTCCTGCTCGATCGGCCAGCTGGACGGCTCGGACATCGTCTACGTGGCCCGGGTCGCGGTGCCGAAGATCGTCACGCTGGCGGTCCAGATCGGCACCCGGTTCCCGGCGCTGCCGACCTCGCTGGGGAAGGTGCAGCTCGCCGCGCTGTCCGCGGACGAGCTGGACCGGGTGCTGGCCGAGCCGAGCCGGTCCGGGCTGACCCCGCGCTGGCAGCCCGACCGCGCCGAGCGCGACACCGAGCTGCGGCAGGTCAGGGCGCGCGGCTGGGCGCTCACCGACGAGCAGCTCGCGCCCGGCATCCGGTCGGTCGCCGCCCCGCTGCGCGACGGCGAGGGCCGGGTGATCGCCGGCGTCAACGTCAACTGCCACGCGGCCGAGACCCCGCTGGAGACCCTGCTCGAGCACCATCTCCCGCTGCTGCTGCAGACCGCGGGCGAGATCAGCGCCGACTTCGCCCGGCTGGCGACCGTGCCGCACGTGACGGTGCCCGCCCCGGCTTGACCACGATCTCCTCCGGCGCCACGATCGGCATGAGCGGACAGTTGTCCGTATCGCGATCAGCACGGAGGATCTCATGGCCGACCCCGGAGCACCGGAGCCAGGCGGCGGACCGCTGTCGGGCATCCTGGTGGCCGACTTCTCGCGGATCCTGGCGGGGCCGTACGCGACCATGCTGCTGGCCGACATGGGCGCCGACGTGATCAAGGTCGAGGGCCCGGCCGGCGACGACACCCGCTCCTGGACGCCTCCCGAACACGACGGCGAGTCCACCTACTACCTCGGCATCAACCGCGGGAAGCGGTCGATCGCACTCGACCTGCGCGACGACGACGACCGGGCCGCCGCCCAGGAGCTCGCCCGCCGCGCCGACGTCGTCATCGAGAACCTGCGGCCCGGCGGGATGGCCCGGTTCGGGCTGGACCACGACAGCGTCGCCGCGACCAATCCGGGCGTCGTCTACGCCTCGATCTCCGGGTTCGGCTCGGGAGCGGGCGCGCACGTGCCCGGCTACGACCTGATGGTGCAGGCGATGTCCGGGCTGATGAGCCTCACCGGCGACCCGGACGGGCCGCCGTTCCGGGCCGGGATCTCGGTGTTCGACGTGATGGCGGGCAATCACGCGACGATCGGCATCCTGGCCGCGCTGCGGCACCGCGACCGCACCGGCGAGGGCCAGCACGTCGAGGTGAACCTGCTGTCGTCGGCGCTGACCGGTCTGGTGAACCACAGCTCGGCGTGGGTCGCGTCGGGCACCGTGCCCTACCGGATGGGCAACGCGCACCCCAGCGTCTTCCCGTACGAGCCGCTGCCCACCGCCGACGACGACATGATCGTCGCCGCCGGCAACGACCGGCAGTTCGGCAAGCTCTGCGAGGTGCTCGGCATCCCCGGCGTCGCCGAGGACCCGCGGTTCGCCCGCAACGCCGACCGCACCGCGAACCGGGAGGAGCTGCGCCCGATCCTCACCGAGCGGCTCGCCGAGCGCGGTGCCGTCGAGTGGTTCGAGCTGCTCACCGACGCCGGCGTGCCGTGCGGACCGATCCAGACCATCGACGGCGGGTTCGCGATGGCCGAGCGGTTCGGCCTGGAGCCGGTCGTCGAGGTCGGCGACGGCGAGCGCGCGATCCCGACGACCCGGCACCCGATCCGGTTCTCGACCACCCCCGCGGTGTACCGCCTCCCCCCGCCGCAGCTCGACGAGCACGGCGCCGACCTGCGGAAGTGGCTGAGCGAGAGATGAGCGACCGGATCTACGAGACCGCGCTGGGCGCGTCCGACACGGACAGCATCACGCTGCTCGGGCACGATCTCGCGAACGACGTGATGGGCGAGGTCGGGTTCGGCGAGCTGGCGTTCTGGCTGGCCACCCAGCGGCGTCCGGCCCGGGGTGAGACGCGGGTCTTCGAGGCCGTGCTCGCCGCGCTGGCCGATCACGGGTTCACCCCCACCGCGATCGTCACCCGGCTCACCCACCTGTCCGCACCGGACTCGGTGCAGGGCGCGCTGGCCGCCGGGCTGCTCGGCGGCGGATCCCGGTTCCTCGGCGTCACCGAGGACTGCGGCCGGTTCCTGCACGACCAGCTGCCCGCCGAGCATCCGGTCGACGACGCCGGCTGGGACGCCGTCGCGCTGGAGATCGTCCGGGCGCAGCGGGCCGCGAAGCGGTTCGTCCCCGGCCTGGGCCACCACGTGCACAAGGACGGCGACCCGCGCACCCCGCGGCTGTTCGCGATCGCCGAGGAGGAGGGCCTCACCGGCCCGCACCTGCGGCTGTTCGCCGCGATCGGCCGGGTGCATCCCGAGGTGCTGGGGCGGACGCTGCCGCTCAACGGCGCCGGGGTCTGCGGCGCAGCGCTGGCCGATCTCGGCCTGCCGCTGGAGCTGCTGCGCGGTTTCGCGCTGCTCGCCCGCACCGCGGGACTGGTCGGGCAGCTCGCCGAGGAGCTGCGCAGCCCGGTCGCGAACGACATCTTCCTGTCGGTCGACCTGAACAACCGCTCCGTCGACCCCCGTCCGTACCGACCCGAGGAGCTGCAGTGACATCGCAGTCGACGCAACCCGCCACCGTCACCGAGGACACGATCACCGACGTCGCCGCCGCGCGCTGGGCGACCGCGCACGACCCGCGCACCGCCGAGCTGATGACCGCCCTGGTGCGGCACCTGCACGCGTTCGCCAGGGAGACGCACCTGACCGAGGCCGAGTGGATGGCCGCCGTGCAGTGGCTCACCGCGACCGGGCAGATCAGCGACGAGAAGCGCGAGGAGTTCATCCTCGCCTCCGACGTGCTCGGCCTGTCCATGCTCGTCGTCCAGCAGAACCACCGGTTCGACCCGGCGGCCACCCCGGCGACCGTGCTCGGCCCGTTCCACATCGACGGCTCGCCGGACCGCGACTTCGGCCAGGACATGTCCGACGGGCTGCCCGGCGAGCTGCTCTTCGTGCACGGCACTGTCCGGTCGCTGGACGGCACGCCGGTGCCGGGGGCGGTGCTCGACGTCTGGCAGTCCGACTCCGACGGCGCCTACGAGGCCCAGCTCGACGTCGACGAGGCCCGGCTGCGCGCCAAGTACACCACCCGCCCGGACGGCAGCTACTGCGTGCGGACGATCGCCCCGCTCGGCTACGCGATCCCGATGGACGGCCCGGTCGGCGCGCTGATCTCCGGCACCGACATCAGCTACTACCGGCCGGCGCACATCCACTTCCTGATCGCCGTGCCCGGGTTCGAGCCGCTGATCACCCACCTGTTCCGGGAGGGCGCCGAGTACCTGGACTCCGACGTCGTGTTCGGCGTGAAGCGGGAGCTGGTCGTCGGCTTCACCGAGCACGGCCCCGGTCCGACGCCGGACGGCGGCCACTCGGACAAGCCGTGGCTGGAGGCCCGGTACGACTTCGTCCTGCAGCCGGCCTGATCGTGCGCCGGGTACTCGTCGAACGGCCGGGCGAGCCGCCGGTGGTGCGGGACGGGCCGGTCCCCGAGCCGGGGCCCGGCGAGGTCGCGATCGAGCTGCTGGCCGCGCCGATCACCCCGCTCGACCTGCTGTGCGCGTCCGGCAGGTCGTACTTCGGTACGCCCGCGACGCCGTACGTCCCCGGCGTGCAGGGTGTCGGCCGGGTGGACGGCCGGACCGTCTGGTTCCCGACGACGGCCGGGATGCGCCCCGGTGACGGCAGCATGGCCGCGGTCGCCACCGCCGTCGCCGAGGACCTGGTGGAGCTGCCGGACGGCACCGATCCGGTCGCCGTCGCGGCGGCCGGGCTGTCCGCGGTCGCCGCACACGCCTGCCTGCACGCCCGCGGTGGGCTGACGTCCGGGGAGACCGTGCTCGTACTCGGCGCCGGTGGCGTGGTCGGGCTCTCCGCGGTGCGGTTCGCCCGCGACGCCGGGGCACGGGTGGTCGCCGGAGCCCGCTCCCCCGCCGCCCGGGCCAGGGCCGCCGCCGCCGGCGCGGACGTCGTGGTCGACCTGGACGGCGGTCTCGACGAGCTGGCTGCACGGTTCGCCGACGCCTGCGACGGCGCCGCCGACCTGGTGCTCGACCCGCTATTCGGGGTCCCCGCCGCGGCGGCGCTGCGCGCGCTGCGCCCGGGCGGCCGGATGCTGCACCTGGGCAGCTCGGCCGGCGACACCAGCCCGATCGACTCCGCGACGCTGCGCAGCAGGTCGCTGCGGGTGATCGGCTACACCAACAACGAGCTGTCCCGCGCCGAGCGGGCGGAGACCCTCGGAGCGGTCGCGGCCGCCGTCGCCGACGGGACCCTCGATCTCCCGCACGAGCGCCGCCCGCTCGACGACGCCGGAGCCGCCTGGCAGCGGCAGGCCGCCGGCACCGCCGACGGACGGATCGTGCTGATCTCCTGACCGCGCGAAGCAGCTCGGCATCGCCCCGGGCGCCAGACGGGTCCTCCCCCGGGCGGCCCCCGCACCCCGGGCGGCTCCCGCACCCTCGGCAGGCCCGTACCCCAGGTGGACCCCGCACCCCGCCCCGACGTCGTCGCACCGCCCGCTCCACCCCGCACCGGGTGGACCCGGTGCGACGACCGACCAGGGGTGCGGCAACCGGGCAAGGGTGCGAGAAATCGCAGGTCACAAAGCAGTGCGTGCACAGGCGACAGCGGAACGCGATCTCAAGATCCTTTATTGCGCTCTGTAATAGCATGTTACATGCAACATCTAGTCCGTTGCGGCAACGACGACGATCGGACCCCTCCCCATGACACAACCCGCCCCACCCGCCCCCGACACCAGCGACCCCAAGAAGGCGCGTCGTGCCGCATGGGGAGCGTTCGCCGGTACCGCCATCGAGTGGTACGACTTCTACGTCTACGGCACCGCCGCCGCGCTGGTGATCGGCAAGCTCTTCTTCCCCGATGCAGATCCGCTCGCGCAGACCCTCTCGGCGCTCGCCACCTTCGCGATCGGCTTCATCCTCCGGCCGGTCGGCGCAGTGATCTTCGGCTACATTGGTGACCGGGTCAGCCGCAAGACCTCACTGCTCATCACACTGCTGCTGATGGGTGGTGCGACCGTCGCCATCGGTCTGCTCCCCACCTACGAGACGATCGGTGTCGCCGCACCGATCATCCTGCTGTTCCTGCGCATGCTCCAGGGCCTCTCGGTCGGGGGCGAGTGGGGCGGCGCGGTGCTCATCGCCTCCGAGGCCGCGCCTCCGCACCGCAAGACTCTCGCCGCGTCGATGGCCCAGCTCGGCGCCCCCGTCGGCTCGATCCTGTCGACCTCGGTGTTCCTGCTGCTCCCCTCCGGCGACGCGCTGCTCGACGGCTGGTGGCGGATCCCGTTCCTGCTCAGCGGCACGCTGCTGGTGGTAGGCCTTGTCCTGCGGCTCAAGCTGGAGGAGAACGACGAGTTCGTCCGGGCCCGCGAGCGCCGCGAGGCCGTCGCCGCCAAGAAGGCCCCGGTGCTGGAGCTGCTCCGGCGCTTCCCGCTCACCAACGTCTGCGTCTTCATCGCGTCCTGCGCGGTGTCCGGCGTGTACTTCCGCAACGTCTTCGCACTGAACTGGGCCGTCGAGACCCAGGACGTCGCCCGCGAGGTCTTCCTCAACGCGCTGCTGGCCGGCGGGTTCATCCAGGTGGTGCTGACCCCGCTCGCGGCGGTCGTCGCGGACCGGTTCTCGGTGCGCAACGCGCAGATCGCCTACACACTGATCTACCTGGTGGTCGCACCGTTCCCGCTGCTCGCCCTGATCAGCGCGGGCGAGGGTCCCGGATCGGTGTACCTCGCGGTCGCACTGTCCTACGTGGGCCACTCGGTGTACTACGCCACACTGTCGGGCTTCCTCACCACGCTGTTCCCCGCCGAGCTGCGCTACACCGGGATCTCGCTCGGTTACCAGCTGTCCGGTTCGCTGGTCTCCGGCTTCGTCCCGCTCGTCGCGGCGACACTGGTCGGCGCCGACGGGACCAACATCCTGCCGGTCCAGCTGCTCTACGGTGGCCTGATCCTTCTCAGCCTGCTGGGCACGCTCGCGGGCACCTCGGTCAGCCGGCGGGAGACCGCGCGCTACGCCGCCTCGCTGGCGGCGGAGACACCACCGGCCGAGGTCACGTCGGGCGCCGGCGACGGACCGCGCGGCACGAGCTGACCCGCAGGCCGGGCCCCCCGCCGCGGGGCCCGGCCGCACCACCCGAATCCACAGCCAGGAGCAACCACCATGTCCCACGTCGGCACCACCGAGCTCCGGAGCCGGTTCGCCGCGGCACTGTCACACCTCTACGGGACCGAGGTCCCTGCCTACACCACGCTGCTGCAGGTCTCCGAGGAGGTGAACCGGCGGGTCATCGAGGAACAAGGAGACTCGGCCGAGCGGCTCGGCAGCATCGCCCGGGTGACCGCCGAGCGGCACGGTGCGATCCGGGTCGGCAGCGCCGCCGAGCTCGCCCAGGTCGCGCGGATCTTCGGCGCGCTCGGCATGCACCCGACCGGCTTCTACGACCTGCGCGACGCGCGCCCGCAGCCGATCCCGGTCGTCTCGACCTCGTTCCGCCCGACCGACACCGAGGAGCTGGCCCGCAACCCGTTCCGGGTGTTCACCTCGGTGCTCGTCCCGCAGGACCGGCGCTTCTTCGACGCCGACCTGGAGCGCAGGCTCACCGCGTTCATCGAGAGCCGCACCCTGTTCCCGGACGAGCTGCTCGTGCTCGCCGACCGCGCCGAGGCCGGCGGCGGGCTCGACGCCGCCGACGCCGAGCGGTTCCTGGAGCTCGCCACCGCGTCGTTCGCCCTGTCCCCCGAGCCGGTCGACCGAGCCTGGTACGCCGAGCTGGAGCGGATATCCGGGGTGGCGGCCGACATCGGCGGCGTCGCCAGCACCCACATCAACCACCTGACGCCCCGGGTCCTCGACATCGACGACCTCTACCGGCGGATGCAGGACCGCGGGATCACGATGATCGACCGCATCCAGGGCCCGCCCGCCTGGGGCGGCCCGGACGTACTGCTCCGGCAGACGTCGTTCCGAGCGCTGGCCGAGCCGCGCCGGTTCGCCGAGCCGGACGGCAGCGTGTCCACCGGGGAGCTGCGGGTGCGCTTCGGTGAGGTCGAGGCGCGCGGGATCGCGCTCACCCCGGCCGGCCGGGACCTCTACGACCGGATGGTCGCCCTGGTGGACGAGCGGATGGCGGACCGGCCGGACGACGACCGCCCGGCCGTCGCCGCGCACGTGTGGGCCGAGCACCTGCCCGCCAGCGAACAGGAACTGTGCCTGGGCGGGCTCGGCTACTTCAGCTACGCGACCGCCGGGCGGACGCCGGAGGGGACCCCGCCCGGCACCCTGCGCGAGCTGCTGGAACAGGGCTGGGTCGAGGCCACGCCGATCGTCTACGAGGACTTCCTGCCCCGGTCCGCGGCCGGGATCTTCGCCTCCAACCTCACCGGCAACGCGACGCTGCACGCTGATCAGGGCGGGGCGGAGCGCGACGCGACGTGGCTCTCGGACGCGATCGGGCGGCCGGTGGCGGCCCCCGAGCAGATCTACGCCGAGCAGTCCGCGATCTCGCTGCGCGCGGTGGAGAAGGAACTCGGGATCGCGGTCCCGGACCCTATCGGCTGAGCGCGACACCCGTCCGGCCCAGCTCGTCCCGCCCGGGGCCGGACGGGTGTCGCGTGTCACGCTCCGTGCCTGCACTGACCCGCATCGCGACAGCAGGCTTCCTTACAGTGACGGTGCGTAGAATCGTCGGTGAGCGAAGGAGTGTCATGGAACGGCTCGCCGACCAGCCCAGCAAGGCCGACCAGCTCACCGTCGCCGTGCGGGACGCGATCCGCAGCGGCGAGCTGACACCGGACCGTCTCTACTCGGCTCAGGAGCTCGGCGAGCTGTTCGGCGTCTCCCGGACCCCGGTCCGGGAGGCCCTGCTGAAACTGGCGAACGCGGGCCTGGTCCGGATCGAGCGCAACCGGGGCGCCCGCGTCCTGCACAGCACCGAGGCCGACATCACCGAGGTGTCGACGCTGCGGCTGCTGCTGGAACCGGCCGCCACCGGCCGCGCCGCGCTCGCCCCGGACTTCCCGGTCGCCGAGCTCACGGCGACCCTCGACCGGATGCAGGCGCACGCCGACGAGCCCGAGGAGTTCTTCCGGGCCGACTGCGACTTCCACGACGTGATCATGCGGGCCGGCGGCAACCAGCGGCTGGCGGGCATCGTGCTCTCGCTGCGCGACGCGATCGCGTTGCAGGGCAGGCGCAGCATGCCGAACGTCCGGGGCGCCACCCAGATCATCGCCGAGCACCGCGCGGTCGCCGACGCCGTCGCGAGCGGCGACCGCGACCGGGCGAGCGCGGCGATGCGCGAGCACCTGCTCAGCACGGCCGACGTGTTGAGCGAGGACTCGGCCACCTGGCGGCAGGAATGGGAGCGCTGGGCCTGACGGCCCCGCCGTACCTGCCCGGCAGGACCTACCCATGAGTAGAATGTAACGTGCAATTTAACCACGTGAGAGGGGCGGGCATGCTCGACGTCGACACCCGGTCACCGGCACCCGCCGAGCCCGATCCCGCCCTGGCCGCGGCGCTGCACCGGCACGGCCTGGACTACCGCGACGACCCCGGAACCCGGGCGATGTACGCCACCGACGCCTCGCTCTACCGGATCCCGCCGCGGGGCGTGGTCCGGCCCCGCTCCGCCGACGACGTCCTCGCCGTCCTCGCCGTCTGCCGCGAACTCGGCGTGCCGCTCACCGCCCGCGGCGCCGGCACCTCGGTGGCCGGCAACGCGATCGGCCCCGGCCTCGTACTGGACTTCAGCCGGCACATGAACCGGGTGCTCTCGATCGACCCGGAGGCCCGCACCGCGGTCGTCGAGCCGGGCACCGTGCAGGCCACCCTGCAGGCCCGGGCGGCCCGGCACGGGCTGCGCTTCGGCCCCGACCCGTCGACGCACACCCGCTGCACGATCGGCGGCATGATCGGCAACAACGCCTGCGGCGCCCGCAGCCTGGGCTACGGCCGCACCTCCGACAACGTCGCCGGGCTGGAGCTGGTCACCGCGTCCGGCGAGCGGATCGGCACCGGGTACGACGCGGCCGGCCGGCCCACCGTCACCGGCGACACCGACCTGGTGCCCCGGCTGCGCGACCTGATGGCCGGGTTCCTGGCCGTCGGCCGCACCGAGTTCGACCGGTTCGGCAGGCAGGTCTCCGGCTACGCCGTGCAGCACCTGCTGCCCGAGCGGTTCGACCTCGGGCAGGCACTCGTCGGCTCCGAGGGCACCCTCGGCGTGCTGACCGGGGCGACCGTCCGGCTGGTCCGCGACCCCGCGCACCGGGTGATGGTGGCGCTGGGCTTCGACGACATCGTCGCCGCGGGCGAGGCCGCCCCGCTGGTCGCGGGGTACCGGCCGACCGCGTGTGAGGGGCTCGACTCCCGGCTGGTCGACGTCGTCCGCACCCGGCGCGGGGCCGACCGGGTACCGGAGCTCCCGGACGGCCGGGCCTGGCTGTTCGTCGAGCTCGCCGGGGACGACCGGGACGAGGTCATGGACCGGGCGGCCACGCTCGCCGGGTCCGGGATCTCCGCGCGCACCCGGATCGTCGACGACCCGGCCGTGGCCGCGCCACTGTGGCGGATCCGGGAGGACGGCGCCGGACTGGCCGGGATCGCCCCGTCCGGCAAGCGCGCCTGGGCCGGCTGGGAGGACGCCGCCGTCCCACCCGGCTCACTGGGCGCCTACCTCGCCGAGTTCGACGAGCTGCTGGCCGCCCACGAGCTCACCTCCGCCCCGTTCGGGCACTTCGGCGAGGGCTGCATCCACGTGCGGCTGGACTTCCCGTTCGACCGCGCGGACGGCACCACCGCGTTCCGCGACTTCCTCGCCGCCGCCGCGAAGCTGGTCGCGAAGTTCGGCGGGACGCTGTCCGGGGAGCACGGCGACGGTCGCGCCCGCAGCGCGCTGCTGCCCACGATGTACTCGCCGGAGGCGCTGCGCCTGTTCGGCGGCGTCAAGGCGGTCTTCGACCCGGACGGCCTGCTCAATCCCGGCGTGCTCGTCGACCCGGACCCGGTGGACGGCTCGGTGCGGTTCACCGCCGAGCTGCCGCTGGTCGGCTCGCGCGGCTTCCGGTTCGACCACGACGGCGGCGACCTCGGCAACGCCGTGCACCGGTGCACCGGGGTCGGCAAGTGCCGCGCCGACAACTCCGGGCACGGCGGCCTGATGTGCCCGTCCTACCTGGCGACCCGCGAGGAGAAGGACTCCACCCGCGGCCGGGCCCGGGTGCTGCAGGAGATGATCCGCGGCGAGCGGACCGACTGGCGGGCGCCCGAGGTGCACGAGGCGCTGGACCTCTGCCTGTCCTGCAAGGGCTGCACCTCGGACTGCCCGACCGGGATCGACATGCCCAGCTACAAGTCCGAGGTGCTGCACCGCGCCTTCAAGGGCCGGATCCGGCCGCGGTCGCACTACTCGCTGGGCATGCTGCCGCGCTGGGCCCGGCTGGCCGGGCTGGCACCGCGGCTCGCCAACCGGGCGGCGACGCTGCCCGGGATCGGCCGGCTGATGCTCCGGGTGGCCGGTGTGGACACCCGGCGCTCGATCCCGGCGTTCGCGACGACGCCGTTCCGCCGCTGGTGGCGGCGCACCGGCTCGGCCGCGGCCACCGGCGGCACCCCGGTGCTGCTGTTCACCGACAGCTTCACCGAGGGCTTCTCCCCCGCCGCCGCGCAGGCCACCGTCGCGCTGCTGCGCCGCGCCGGATTCGAGCCGCAGGTCCCCCGTCGTCAGCTCTGCTGTGGACTGACCTGGATCTCCACCGGCCAGCTCGACGCCGCCCGCCGGATCCTGAGCCGCACCACCGGCGAGCTGGCCGCGGCGACCGCCGCCGGGATCCCGATCGTCGGGCTGGAACCCTCGTGCACCGCGGTGCTGCGCAGCGACGCCGTCGAACTGCTGGGCACCGACGACGCCCGGGCCGTCGCCGGCAACACGTTCACCCTCGCCGAGTTCCTGTCCCGGCAGGACGACTGGACCCCGCCGGACCTGTCCGGGACGACGGTCGTCGCCCAGCCGCACTGCCACCACCACGCCGTCATGGGCTGGGCGGCCGACCGGGCGCTGCTGACCCGGGCCGGGGCGTCGGTCCGGGCGCTGTCCGGATGCTGCGGGCTGGCCGGGAACTTCGGCGTCGAGGCGGGGCACTACGAGGTGTCGGTGGCGGTCGCGGAGCAGAACCTGCTGCCCGCGCTCGACGCCGATCCCGGCGCCGTCGTGCTGGCCGACGGGTTCTCCTGCCGCACCCAGATCACCGACCTGCGCGGGCGCCCCGCGGTGCACCTGGCCGAGCTGCTGCTCGACGGCCGGGTCACGGAGACGACGGCGCGGGGCTGAACGCGGTCCGCACCGCGAACCCGCCCAGCACGGTGCCGGCGATCCAGCGCTGGACGGTCATCGCCCGCGGCCGCGCGGCCAGGAACCCGGACCCCGACGCCGCGGTCAGCACGATCAGCGCGTTCACCGTGACCGCGACGGCGATCTGGGTGCCGCCGAGCTGGAGCAGCTGGCTCCAGGTGGCCCCGTCGGCCGGGGTGACGAACTGCGGCAGCAGCGCCGCGTACATCAGCGCGATCTTCGGGTTCAGCAGGTTGGTGAGCAGCCCCGTCCCGAACAGCCGCGCGTCCGACTCGGGCGCGAGATCGCGGGCCTGGAACGGCGAGCGGCCGCCGGGGCGCAGCATGGTCCAGGCCAGCCACGCCAGGTACACCGCTCCGGCGGTCTTCACCGTGGTGTACGCGGCCGGGACGGCGGCGAACAGCGCGGACAGCCCGGCCGCCGCGGCCACCAGGTAGCAGACGAACCCGGCGGCCGTCCCGGCGAGCGAGACGAGCCCCGCGCGGCGGCCCTGGGAGATCGCCCGGGAGGTCAGGTAGATCATGTTCGGCCCCGGCGTGAGGACCATGCCGAGTGCGATCACGACGACACCCAGTACCGCGGACAGCTCGATCACGACTCGACCCAAGCACGCCCGCCCGGCGGCTGACCACCGGATTCCCGTCCGGCTAGAGTGATGCATGTCGCAACGACCGGGGGAATCGGACGTGGCCGAGCCGTCGTCGTACACCGGGATCCTGCTGGCCGGCCCACCCGCTTCGGGGAAGCGCACGGTCGCGTTCGCACTCACCAGCCTGCGGCGCAGCTACGCCCGCGTCCCCGCGCTGACGACCGCCGCCGATCCGCCGGTGGACGCCGAACCGGCCGCCCGGGCGCATCTCGACAAGCTGCGGTCCTGGGCCCAGGTCCTGCACGAGTTCACCGTGGACGGCTCCGGGTACCTCTACGACCGGGAGCGCCCGGCCGGGCTGCGCGAACAGGGGCGTCTCCCGGTCGTGTGCGTCGAGGGCGCCGACGCACCGGCCGCGTTTCCGGCGCGAGTCGGCCGGCTGGCTCCCGGTGCTGCTGTGGAGCCCGGCCCCGGAGGCGCGGGACAGGGCCGGCCGGGGGCTCCGCGGCCCGGTCGACCGCGGCTGGACGCGCCGGTGGGAGCGGTCGAGCACGGCCCTGCTGGGCGCGGCGACGCACTTCACCCTCACCCTGCGGACCGATCGGATGGACGCCCTCGACGCCGCCCGGATCATCCACGCGGCCGCGCAGGCGCCCGCCCCGGCGTGAGCACCGGATCCGCTCCGGTGGCGGCCGTCTGCGCCGGCTCCTAGGTTTCCCCGGGTACGACGCGCGCCCGGAGGAGGCCACCATCAGCACCGAGCAGGGTGGCGCCACCGCTCGCGGCCGGCCCGGTTCGGTCGCGCGGTCGAGCGCGGCGACGGCGCCGACTTCCCCTTCTACGACGGGACGCCGGTCGGGGTGTCCACCGGCCGCTGGCTCGCGCTGCGGTCCGCCTGCCTGGTCGCCTTCCTCGTCCCGACCCTGGTCCCGCTGGACGGCCCGTCCGCGCTGGTCCGGCGGTCCGCGTTCACCGCGATCGTGCTGGGTGCGCTCGGCTGGGCCACCGGCCGCTGATGGACGGCGCTCTTCCGCCGGGTGACGCTGCACGACGCCGGTCTCATGGTCGCGTTCGCCGCGCTGGGGATCATCACCTCGGGGGTGGCGGCACTCCTCGTCCGGAGCCTGTTCGCGGTGACCGCGAACCCGTTGAGCGGCGGCGCCCGGGGTGGCACCGGCCAGACGATCGTGGAGTGGATCGGCGACGCGGTTCAGCTGCTCGGTGAGGAGCTGATGACACTGCTGCCGTTCCTGGCGCTGCTGCACATCCTGACCGGACGCGCCGGGCTCGGCCGGCGCCCGGCGATCGTCTGGGCGGCGCTGGTCACCGCGGTCTGGTTCGGCGCCCTGCACCTGCCGACCTACGACTGGAACGTCGCGCAGCCGCTGATCGTGATCGGTACCGCCCGGCTGGTGCTGACGCTGGCCTACATCCGCACGAAGAACCTGTGGGTGCCGGTCGGCGCCCACATCCTGTTCGACACGACCGTCCTGTTCCTGGTGCCCGCGCTGACCTGAGCGGCCGCCCGGCCGTCGGGATGTGCGGCACGACCGCCGCGCCCACCGGGTGCCGGCCCGCCGGTCGGCCATGATCGAACCCATGATCACCGGCACCGACGGCCCGACGCTCCGGCCGGCCACCCCGCAGGACGTCGGCACGCTGCACCGGTTCGTCGTCGAGCTGGCGGCGGCCGAGGCGTTCCCCGGGGCCGTCGAGGCCCTGCTCGGGCACCTCGCCCGGCTCGCCGTCGAGCGTGGGTGCGGGCGGCTGGAGTGGTGGGTGCTGCACAGCAACGACGGCGCGATCCGGTTCTACGAGCGGTTGCGGGCACGCGGCCCGGACGAGATCGGGGTCATGCGCCTGGACGGGTCCGCGCTCGAACGGCTCGGCCGCGGGTGAGCGGTCAGAACATGCCGTTGTCGTTCGCCGAGGTCGCCGGGACGACCTGCAGGACGTCCCAGTGCTCGACGACCTTCCCGTCGTCGTCGACCCGGAAGATGTCGATGCCGGCGTAGTCCTCGCCGCCCGGCCAGCTCTGGTGACAGTGCAGCACCACCAGGTTCCTCTCCGCCACGACCCGGACGAACCGCACCGACTTGCCCGGGTACTCCGCCGCCATCCGCTCGAAGTAGTCGATGAACGCCTGCTTGCCGTCGGCGACGTGCACGTTGTGCTGGGTATAGGTCGCCCCCGCGTAGCGCTCGATCGCCTCGGCCGGCCGGCTCCGGTTGAACATCAGGTCGTAGAACGCCCGGACGTTGTCCTTGTTGCGCTGCAGGTCGATGTCGGTCACGGCGCGCTCGCCTCCGGTGCAGGAGTGGGTCGGACAGCCCAACCGCGGCGCGTTCACCTTCATTCCGGCGCGGCGACCGTGACGTCATGGTTGCGGCGCACCGACCGCTGACGGCACGATCGGCGCCCCACGGCGACGCGGGAGGTACCGGCCATGGCCGGACCGAGCAAGACCCGGGCGGCGCTCCGGCTCGGACCGGCGCCCCGGCTCGGACCGGCGCCCTCCGGCGAAACGGGTGGGGCGACGCCCCGCACCTGCGAGGATGCCGGCATGTCGACGCTGAGGATCGCGGGACGGCTGACCGGCTGGGCGTGCATGGCGATCGGCGGGACCCAGCTCGTCGGCGGGGTGCGCGGCGAGCCGGGCATGACCGGTGACGCGACGGTGGACTCGCACGTCCGCTTCATGGGTCCGGTGTTCGCCGGCTAAGGGCTGGCCTGGCTCGACGCCACCGCCGACGACGAGCCGGACCTGGACCGGCTGCGGATCCTCGCCGGGCTGATGGCGCTCGGCGGCGTCGGGCGGCTGGTGACCCGCGCGACCCGGGGCCGGCCGCACCGGTTCCACGACGCGCTGCTCGCCGTCGAGCTCGCCGCCCCGGTGGTCACGGAGGTGTTGGGCCGGCACGAGCGGGCCGCGCGCCGGTGACCGGGCGAACCCGCTGCTCAGGGGCGTAGGGTCGACGCCGGATCTGGTGCCCCCGGTGGGAGTCGAACCCACACCGGTGACCCTTTTAAGGGGCCTGCCTCTGCCGTTGGGCCACGGGGGCGCTACGCCAGCGTAGCCAGGCGGGGAGGTCGGCGATGGAGGGCACCGAGAAGGTGGACCTGCGCGGCGCCGCCGCGACCCTGCTGATGACCCTCTACATGCGACGGCTCGACGCGCGTTCCCGCAGGCCGATCCTCGGCGACCCGTACGCCGGCGAGGTCTACGACCGGATCGAGCACGACGTGCACGGCCTCTGGCAGGTCGCGGGCGACGCGGCCACCATCGCTGCCCGGGCCACCGTGCTGGACGGCTGGACCCGGGAGTTCCTCGGCACCGAGTCGCACGGCCAGGTGCTGCACCTGGGCTGCGGATTGGACAGCCGCCCGCTGCGGCTGGCCGTGCCGCCGACCGTCCGCTGGCTCGACGTCGACCAGCCCGAGGTGATCGACATCCGGCGCCGGCTGTACAGGTTCCCCGAGCACGTCGTGCAGGTGCCCGGCTCGGTCACCGGCGAGAGCTGGTGGGACGCGGTGCACCCGGACCGCCCGACATTCGTCGTCGCCGAGGGCCTGTTCATGTACCTCCGGCCGGCCACGGTGCACGCCGTCGTCGACCGGGTCGTCGGCGGAACGCGGCGGGCCGAGCTGGCCTTCGACGCCGTCTCCCCGTGGACGGTCACGATCTCGCGCTGGACCCCGACGTTCCGTGCCCTGGGCACCGGCTTCCGGTGGGCCTGGGACCCGGCTGACTTCGCGCACCGGCACCCCACGCTGCGCGAGCTCGACGACGTGCCGATCATCGACGAGCTGACGATCCGGCATCCGCGGGTGTGGCTCCGGCCGTTGCTGTCCGCCGCCGGGCACCTTCCGACGCTGCAGGACGCGATGCGCCTGCACCGCTTCACCACCCGCTGAGAGAGAAGGCCACCGACCGTGTCCGTCGTGCAGACCGTCGCGAGACCGTTCAACGCCGTCGTCGACTTCCTGTTGCGTTCCCCGCGGCTACGCGGGCTGGTGCAGGGCCGGATGACGATCCTGACCTACACCGGCCGCCGGTCCGGCCGGGCGTTCCGCCTCCCCGTCGCCTACGAGCAGGACCGCCCGGACCGGGTGCTGGTGCGGATCGGGCTGGCCGACCGGAAGACCTGGTGGCGCAACTTCACCGGCGACGGGCATCCGGTCACCGTCCTGCTCGACGGCCGGGAGCGGCCGGGGCACGGCGTCGTCGCCCGCGACGCCGGCCGGGTCACCGTCGACGTCTTGCTGGAGCCGTGAGCCGGTGAGGCCCTGACCGCACGACTTTCTCTGGGCGTGACTGACGGGCGGGGTGAGCAGAGCAAAGCGAGGTACGCACAGACCCCCTGCCTGCGGCGGTGCCGTGCCGGCGGGGCGGTTACCGGGGCGCCGGGGAGAGCCCGCCGGCCCGGGCGGCGTCGGCGAGCACCTGCTCGAGCATCGCCGGGGTCAGGCGTCCGGTGAAGGTGTTCTGCTGGCTCACGTGGTAGCAGCCGAACAGCTCCAGCGGCGCACGCCCCGGGCCGGACGGGCTCAGCGTCACCGACACGCCGTGCCCGAAGCGCGGCCGCGGGCGCGGGATCTCCCAGCCGGCCCCGGCGAGCACCGGCAGCAGCGCCTGCCAGCCGAACCCGCCCAGCACCATGATCGACCGCACGGTCGGGGCCAGCAGGTCCAGCTCGCGTTCCAGCCAGCTCCGGCAGGTGTCCCGCTCGGCGGGGGTGGGCTTGTTCTCCGGCGGCGCGCAGTGCACCGGCGCGGTGATCCGGACGCCGTACAGCTCCAGGCCGTCACCCGCGTGGACGGAGGTCGGCTGCGACGCCAGGCCGACCGCGTGCATCGCGGCGTAGAGCACGTCGCCGCTGCGGTCGCCGGTGAACATCCGGCCGGTGCGGTTGGCGCCGTGCGCGGCGGGGGCCAGCCCGACGACCAGCATCGCCGCGTCGGCCGGGCCGAAGCCGGGCACCGGGCGTCCCCAGTAGGTCTGGTCGCGGTACGCGGCCCGCTTCTCCTCCGCCACCTGCTCCCGCCACTCGACCAGCCGCGGGCAGGCCCGGCACTCGGCGATCTGCCGGTCCAGCAGGGCCAGGCTCATGCGATCGAGCGCGCGATGCCGTCCAGGATGTCGTGCTCGGAGACGACGACGCGGTCGATCCCGGCGCGCGCGTGCAGCTCGTCGGCCAGCGCCTGTACGACCAGCGATCCGGCGCCGATCACGTCCACCCGGCCGGGGTGCAGCGCACCGTGCTTCTCGCGCTCCGCGCGCGGGGAGTGGATCAGCAGGTCGGCGACCCGGTGCAGCTCGTCGCGGGACAGCGTCGACAGGTGCACCCTCTCCGGGTCGTAGCTCGGCAGCTCTTGGGCGATCCCGGACAGCGTGGTGATCGTCCCGGCGACGCCGACCCAGGTCCGGGCGCCCTCGACCGGCACCGACGCGAACGCCTCGGCCAGCGCCTCGGCGGCGATCCGGCGGGCCTGCTCCACCTCGGACTCCGACGGCGGGTCGGACGGCAGGCAGCGCTCGGTCAGCCGGACCGACCCCATGTCCACCGACCGGGCCGCGCTGACCTCGGCGACGCCGTCGCGCAGCTCACCGACGACGACCTCGGTGGAGCCGCCGCCGACGTCGGTCACCACGAACGGGCCGTCGTCCGGGTCGAGATCGCCGACCGCGCCGACGAACGACAGCCGGGCCTCCTCGTCGCCGGTGATGATCTCCGCCTCGACGCCGAGGGTGTCGCGCACCATCGCGAAGAAGTCCTCGCGGTTGGCGGCGTCGCGGGTCGCCGAGGTGGCGACCATCCGGACCCGCTCGGCGCCCTTGCGGCGGGCCGCGACGGCGTAGTCGGCGAGTGCGACCCGGGTCCGTTCCAGGGCCTCCGGATCGAGCCGGCCGGTCGCGTCGACACCCTTCCCGAGCCGGACGATCCGCATCTCCCGGTGCAGGTCGCGCAGCTCCTTGGCGCCGTCGAACGCCTCGGTCACGTCGGCGACGAGCAGGCGGATCGAGTTGGTCCCGCAGTCGATGGCGGCCACCCGCGACATCGGCACTCCCTGGGCTGGACGACCGGTCGCCGCCACCGTACGCGGGAGCCTGGAGCCGGACCCGCCGGTCCAGTTACTCTCGGGTAGTGACAACGACGCACGCCAGGCCGGAGACGCCCGCCCCCGTGTCCGATCTCGGCACCCACGAGGTCACGAACCAGGTCCCGCCGCGACCGGACGGCGACCTGCTCGACACCGACCCGGCGCTGACCGAGGCGCTGGACCGGGAGGGCGGCGACCGGGCCGCGCTGGAGCGGCTGGCCGCCGTGGTCGGCACCGCGGCGCACCGCGAGCACGCCCGCGCCGCGAACACCCACGAGCCGGAGCTGCGCACCCACGACCGCACCGGGCACCGGATCGACGAGGTCGGCTTCCACCCGTCGTGGCACGAGCTGATGCGGGTGAGCGTCGAGCACGGCCTCGGCGCGGCCCCGTGGGCGGCCGCACCCGGTACCGGCGCGCACCTGACCCGCGCCGCCGGGTTCTATCTGACCTCACAGGTCGAGCAGGGCCACCTGTGCCCGATCTCGATGACCTACGCCGCGGTCCCCGCGATGCGGCACGCCCCGGAGCTGGCCGCCGCCTACGAGCCCGGGCTGACCGCCCGCAGCTACGCCCCCGGGCTCGCCGCCCCGGCCGGCAAGCCGGGCCTGCTCGCCGGGATGTCGATGACCGAGAAGCAGGGCGGCTCCGACGTCCGGTCCGGCACCACGGTGGCCGCACCGCAACCGGACGGCAGCTACCGGCTGACCGGGCACAAGTGGTTCACCTCGGCCCCGATGAACGACCTGTTCCTCACCCTCGCCCAGGCACCCGGCGGGCTGACCTGCCTGGTCCTGCCGCGGGTCCTGCCGGACGGCACGCGCAACGCGATCCGGCTGCAGCGGCTCAAGGACAAGCTGGGCAACCGGTCGAACGCGTCGTCGGAGATCGAGTACACCGGCGCGGTCGGCTGGCGGATCGGCGACGAGGGCCGTGGCGTCCGGACGATCATCGAGATGGTCTCGATGACCCGGCTGGACTGCGTGCTCGGCGCCGCCGGGACGCAGCGGGCCGCCGTCGTCGAGGCCGCGCACCACGCCGCGCACCGGTCGGCGTTCGGCGCGCGGCTGATCGAGGCGCCGCTGATGCGCGAGGTGCTCGCCGAGCTGGCCGCGGAGACCGAGGCCGCGACCGTGCTGGCGATGCGGCTGGCCGGCGCGGTGGACCGCGGCGAGACGGCGCTGCTGCGGCTCGCGCTGCCGGTGTCGAAGTACCTGGTGTGCAAGCGGACCTCCGCGGTGGTGGCGGAGGCGCTGGAATGCCTGGGCGGCAACGGCTACGTCGAGGAGTCCGATCTGCCCCGGCTGTACCGGGAGGCGCCGCTCAACTCGATCTGGGAGGGCGCGGGCAACGTCACCGCGCTCGACGCGCTGCGCGCGATCACCCGGGAGCCGGACGCGGTCGACGCACTGCTCACCGAGATCGACCTGGCCGCCGGGCGGGACCCGCGGCTGGACGCGACGACCGCCGCGCTGCGCACCGAGCTGGCCGCACCGCAGGAACGCCGGGCCCGCCGGCTCGCCGAGCTGGCCGCGCTCGCACTGCAGGGCTCGCTGCTCGTCCGGCACGCCCCGGCCGCGGTCGCGGAGACCTTCCTGACGACCCGGCTGGACGCCGGAGGCCCGCTGCGCACGGCCGGGACCCGGCCCGGCGGGGGCACCGGGAGCACGGTGGACGCCGTGCTGGAGCGGGCGACCACGGCGGCCGGGGGCTTCTGAGAGGAGCCGATCACATCACGTCCGGCCGGGCGAGATGGCTGTAAACGTCGGTTTGCCTTCCCTCACAAACCGGAGTCGCCCCGTGCCCGTGCTCTGCCCGCCCGCTCCCCGCTCCGTCCTGCAGATCGCGGACGCTCCCCCGATCGCCCTGCACCGCACCGGATGGCCGGCCGTCGTGAACGAGCTCGACCGGCGCGGGTTCCTCCTCGGCGGTGCCGTCGCCGCGGCCGCCGCACTGACCGGCTGCGCCACCACGAGCGGTCCGGCCGGTCGGCCGCAGTGGGTCGAGGACGTCACGGGGCAGGCGGCCGGCCTGCAGCGGGAGGACCGCGGGCAGAGCGAGATCGAGCGCTACGAGGCGCTCGTCGCCGAGGCCCGCGAGGCGCTCGGCGACATCCCCGACCGGCTCACCCTGACCATGGGCACCGCCCTGGACACCGGTGGCATGTACGCGTGGGCGAACCTGCTCGCGAACCGGGTCGCAGCCGACCTCGGCTTCACCCAGCCGCACTACGACCCGTCCGCCGCCGAGCCGTACTTCGAGGTCGGCGGCGAGGAGCTCGGCACCGCCGCGAACGCCGACGTCCTGTTCGTCCAGAGCCTGGACGACCGCCCCGCGCTGCAGGAGTCCCGCTGTTCCGGGCCCGGCCCGCCGCGGTCGCGAACCGGATGTTCGATCTCGACGCCACCCTGAACAACGGGCTCGGCCGCGCCGCCTGCGGGGTCGTCCGCCGGATCCGTAGCGCGCTCACCGGCGACGCGGCGGCCACCGGTGGCTGAGCCGGACGCGCCGCGCCGGGCGACCCGCAACCTGCGCATCGAGCACCGGCTCTACCGGGCCACCGTGTCCGGCGCCGCGCAGGTGTCGCCACACCTGCGCGGATCACGCTGGTGGCGCCGGAGTTCGCCGATCTCGATCCGCTCGGTCCCGACGAGTTCTTCGGCCTGCTGCTGCCCGCCGCGGGCCGGCCGCTCACGCTGCCCGATTCGGGCGACGACATCCGGTCGGCGCTGGCCGGGCTGCCCGAGTCGGACCGTCCGACGGCGAGCTCGTCGAGGTGCTGCCGGAGCGGTCCGGCGCTGCGCTGGTACACGCTGCGCCACCACCGCCCGGCCGGGTCGGCCGTCAACATCGACTTCGTCGTGCACGGCGACGAGGGCGCCGGCAGCCGCTGGGCGCTCGGCGCCCGCGCCGGCGACGTCATCGGCGTCCGGGAGTCCGGCGCGCCGTACCTGTTGCCCCATTACCTTCTTGATCAAGCCCAGTGAGGGCTTGCAGGCCACCGGCCACGGCATGACTCGTTGCCCCTGTCGTTGATGATCTGGGGGGTGTTGTCACCGTGGTCGGAGGGCGCCAACGACCGCTGATAGAGACCTGACCCGCTTGCGTGGTCTGCTCGTAACGTGGCTGCCGGCGCGGGTGTCCGGGCTGGTCTGCCACGACGACGGAAGGGCGCCGGTTGTCCGAGGAGATCGAAGCGGTGCCGTTCGCAGTGTTCTGCGGGCTGGACGTGGGCAAGTCCGAACACCACGCCTGCGCGCTCGACTCTGCCGGCAAGCGGGTGCACGACAAGGCCCTGCCCCACGACGAGACCGCGCTGCGCACCGTGTTCACCGCGCTCGCCGAGCACGGTCGGGTGCTGGTGGTGGTCGATCAACCGGCCTCGATCGGCGCGCTGGCCGTCGCGGTCGCCCGCAGCCTGGGTATCCACGTGGCCCACCTGCCTGGGCTGGCGATGCGCCGGATCGCCGACCTGCACCCCGGACGAGGCAAGACCGACGCCCGCGATGCTCACGTCATCGCCGAGGCCGCGCGCAGCATGCCGCACACGCTGCGCCGGGTCGGCAGCGACGACGAGACCCTCGCCGAACTGTCGGTGCTGGCCGGCTACGACGACGACCTCGCCGGGCAACCCACGAGGCTGACCAATCGGCTGCGTGACGCCCTGCTGCACATTCATCCGGCTCTGGAACGCCTGCTCGGGCCCCGTCTGGATCGCGGCGGGTCCAGGACCTGCTCGCCGCCGCACCCACCCCCGCGGCGCTGCGCCAGCTCGGCGAGAACGGCATCGCCGAGCTCATGCGACCGCGCCCGCCGCGCCTGGCGCAGACCCTGCCCGCCCAGATCCTGACCGGCCTCGACGCCCAGACGCTCGTGGTCGCCGGCACGGCCGCCTTCGCCCGCGTCATCAGCGGAGTCGCCGCGCAGCTGCGTGACGTCCACGTCGAACGAGGCAATCTGGCGGATGAGCTCGAGGCCCGCCTGGAGGCTCACCCTCTTGGGCCGGTCCTGACCTCGATGCCCGGACTCGGGGTCAGGACCGCCATCAAGATCCTCACCATCGTCGGCGACGGATCCGCGTTCCCCACCGACGGCCACCGAACCCGATCCGGCCCTCGCCGCGGCTTGACAACCACATAGAGACACCCCCGACGCCCGCGGCCAGGTGCTGATCGGCGACGAGACGGCGCTGCCCGCGCGCGCCCGCATCCTGGAGTCCACACCCGCTGTCGACACCGTCGCGCTCGTCGAGGTCCCCGATCTCGACGATGCCGTCGATCTCGCCGCCGGCCCGATCCGGGTCGCCCGGGGCGGGCAGGTCCGGGGGCGGCGCTGCTCCCTGTGCTGGAGGACGCGACGCTGCCGGACATGATCGACTACGCCTGGGTCTGCGGCGAGGCCGATTTCCTGCGGCGGGCGCGGCGCCATCTCGTCGAGGAGCGCGGCGTGCCGAAGCAGCGGATCATGTTCTCCGGGTACTGGCGGCTGGGCGAGGCCCGGGGCTGACCGTTAGGCGCAGTCGCCGTGCCGCCACCACGCGCCGAGCTCGTCGAGCGCCTCGTCGCCGAACGGGTTCACCCCGGATCCGGCGGCGAGCGCGTGCGCGACGTGCACGTGCAGGCACTTCACCCGGTCCGGCATGCCGCCCGCAGTGACGTCCGGGTGGGTGGCCAGCGGCTCGATCGCGTCCCGCTCCGCCAGGTAGCGCTCGTGCGCGGCCCGGTAGCGCCCGGCGAGCTCCGGATCGGTGGCGAGCCGGGCCTCCATCTCGCGCATCCGGCCGTCGGCCTCCAGGGTCCCGATCCGGGACGCCAGGCGCGGGCAGGTCAGGTAGTACAGCGTCGGGAACGGGGTCCCGTCCGGCAGCCGGGGCGCGGTCTGCACAACCGCCGGATGCCCGGACGGGCAGCGGTAGGCGACCGCCAGGATCCCGCGCGGGGCCCGGCCGAGCTGCCGGGCGACGGCGTCGAGATCCGCCTGCGACGGCGGGCCGGTCTCGAGTCCGGGTGCGCGGATGACGGGATCGGGCTCGGGATCGGGCTCGGGATCGGACTGCGGGCTCACCCCGTCATCGTCGCGGTTCGCCGGTGACGTCGTTCCACAGGGTGGTGAACCAGGGGACGCCGGGCTCGGCCTGCCCGTCGTCGACGACCGGTTCCGGCGGCGCCGGGAACTGCACGACGTAGGGCGTCTCCCCCGGCTGCACCATCCCGAGCCGGGTCCTGGCCCGGGCCTGCACCTCCGCCGGGTCGGACAGCCGGGCCCGGTCCGCGGACAGCCGGTCGACCTCGGCCTCCAGCGCCTGCTGCCGGTCGGAGACGGCGGCCAGCTCCTGCCGCTGGGCGACGTAGTTGTGCAGCGGGACCGCGACGGTCAGCGCCAGCGCGCACACCACGATCGCCAGGATCGCGGCCCGCTTGGTCGACGACAGCCCGAGCAGGCCGGTGGTCCGCGCGACGACCTCGCCCGCCTTCGACCGGGCCCGGGTCAGCCGCGGGCGGGCCGGCGACGGCCCGGCCGGCCGGGAGCGTGCGGTGCCGTTACGGGTGCCCGACGGCGCGGTCCGCGGCTTGGCCGGGGCGCGACCCCGGCCGGTGCCGGAGGTACGCGCCCTGGCGTCGCGGCCACGGCTGCGCGTGTCCCCCACGGCGTCCTCCTCCCCCGGACCGGTACCGCTGCGTGTCCGTCACCCCCACAATGCCGCCCGATCGTGCGTCGGTCCGGGTGCCGCGCCGAGGGAACCCGGCCCGGCACCCGGATCGGCCGCTCAGCCCTGGCCGGGCACCTGGTAGCGGGGGAACGCGAGCTCGCCGTTGTAGCGGGCGGCGTCGCCGAGCAGCTCCTCGATGCGCAGCAGCTGGTTGTACTTCGCGACCCGCTCGGACCGGGCCGGGGCGCCGGTCTTGATCTGGCCGCAGCCGGTGGCGACGGCCAGGTCGGCGATCGTCACGTCCTCGGTCTCGCCGGAGCGGTGGCTCATCATGCAGCGGTAGCCCGCGTTGTGCGCCATCGTCACCGCGTCGAGGGTCTCGGACAGCGTGCCGATCTGGTTCACCTTCACCAGCAGCGCGTTCGCGGCGCCGCGGGCGATGCCGTCCTCCAGCCGCTCCGGGTTGGTGACGAACAGGTCGTCGCCGACCAGCTGCACCTTGTCCCCGATCGCCTCGGTCAGCGCGACCCAGCCGTCCCAGTCGTTCTCGTCGAGCGGGTCCTCGATGGAGACCAGCGGGTAGGCGTCGACCAGCTCGGCCCACACCTCGGCGAGCTTGTCCGACGACACCTTCTTGCCCTCGAAGGAGTACTTGCCGCCGTCGTGGAACTCGGTGGCGGCGACGTCGAGCGCCAGCACGACGTCGGTCCCCAGGGTGTAGCCGGCCCGCTGCACGGCCGCCGCGATCAGGTCGAGCGCGCCGCGGGTGCCGCCCTTGACGTCGGGGGCGAAGCCGCCCTCGTCGCCCAGCCCGGTCGACAGGCCCTTGTCCTTCAGCTCCGACTTGAGCGCGTGGTAGACCTCGGTGCCCCAGCGCAGCGACTCCCGGAAGGTCTCCGCGCCGATCGGGGCAACCATGAACTCCTGCACGTCGACGGAGGTGTCGGCGTGCGCTCCCCCGTTGAGGATGTTCATCATCGGCACCGGCAGCACGTGCGCGTTGGAGCCGCCGACGTAGCGGAACAGCTCCAGGCCGGACGACTCGGCGCCGGCCTTCGCGACCGCGAGCGAGACGCCCAGCAGCGCGTTCGCCCCGAACTTCGACTTGTCCGGGGTGCCGTCGAGATCGACCAGCCGCTGGTCGACGAGCCGCTGGTCGACCGCCTCGACCCCGACCAGCTCCGGCCCGATCTCGTCGAGGACGGCCGCGACGGCCTTCTCGACGCCCTTGCCGCCGTAGCGCTTCGGGTCCCCGTCGCGCAGCTCGACGGCCTCGTGCTCGCCGGTCGAGGCGCCGGACGGAACCGCGGCACGGGCCAGCGTGCCGTCGTCCAGCGCGACCTCGACCTCCACCGTCGGGTTGCCCCGTGAATCGAGGATCTCGCGTGCCCCGACCTGCTCGATGACCGCCACCGTCACTCCTTCTCGCATCGCCGGTCGTGTCCGGCGCCAGCGTAGTCACAGCGGCGTGACGCGTGAGGGACGCTTCCGTCACGGTCCCCGGTGTCAACCCCTCGCGTCGAACGTGGATCACACCTAACGTGGGGGTGACCATGAGCAGTCCACGCCCGAACTCCACGGACCCGGTCGCCGCGTTCCGCCGGGCGGACGAGCTGCTCTCCCGGCGCCGGCCGCTGGAGGCGCTGGACGCGCTGCGCACGGTGCTCGGCCCGGGCGGCTCGCCGGACGCCTCGGTGCACCTGCTCGCCGGTCGTGCGTACCTGGACTCGGCGCAGCTGCGGAAGGCCGAGGAGGCGTTCCGGCGGGTGATCGAGATCGATCCGGCCGACCACTACGCGCGCTTCGCGCTCGGCAAGACGCTGCAGCGGCAGGGCCGGCTCGGCGAGGCGGAGACGTCGCTGAAAATGGCGTCGGCGATGGACCCGCGGCCGGAGTACCAGGAGGCGCTGGGCGAGGTCCGGGCCCGGATCGCGGTCGGCTCCGATCGGCACTGAGCCGGCTCCGATCGGCACTGATCACCCGGGCCCAAGGTCCTGACCTGGGCCGAAGCGGACTCCGCGGACTCCGCGGCCTCCGGGGATCTTCCGGGAGGAAGGACTCGCGACCCTTTTCCGGAGCGAAACGGTGAGGCTAGCCTCCGCACTGGGCAGCGCATCCTGACCTCGCGACTGCCGTCACCACCGGGGGTCGGAGGCTCATGCTCGGGAACGCCCTGATCGGGCTGCGCGAAGGTCTCGAGGCGTCGCTCGTGGTGGCGATCCTGGTGGCCTTCCTGGTGCGCACCGGCCGCCGCGCCGAGCTGCCGCGGGTGTGGCTCGGGGTCGGCCTCGCGGTCGCCGTCAGCGTCGGGGTGACGCTCGGGCTGACCCTGACCCAGCAGGCACTGACCTTCGAGGCCCAGGAGGCGCTCGGCGGTTCGCTGTCGATCATCGCGGTCGGCTTCGTCACCTGGATGATCTTCTGGATGCGCGCGCACGGCCGCACGCTGTCGGCCGAGCTGGAGGGGCGGCTGGACGCCGCGATCGGGATGGGTCCGTGGGCCGTCGTGCTGATGGCCGCGCTGGCCGTGGGCCGGGAGGGCCTGGAGACGGCGGTGTTCTTCTTCGCCGCGGCGCAGGCCGCCGGCGAGACGACCGGGCCGCTGATCGGCTTCCTGTCCGGGATCGCGGTCGCGGTGCTGCTGGCCCACCTGCTCTACCGCGGCGCGCTGCGGATCGACCTCGGCCGGTTCTTCACCGTGACCGGTTTCCTGTTGGTCTTCGTCGCCGCCGGGATCCTCGCCTACGGCGTGCACGACCTGCAGGAGGCCGGGATCCTGCCCGGCCTGAACACGCTCGCCTTCGACGTCAGCGCCGCCGTCCCCGCCGACTCCTGGTACGGCACGCTGCTCAAGGGGATCTTCAACTTCTCGCCGCGAACGACCGTGCTGGAGGCCGTCGTCTGGTCGGGCTACGTCGTGGTCGTGCTGGCGCTGTTCCTGCGCCCGGCCCGCCGCTCCACCCGCACCACCACCTGAAACCCGGGAGAACCATGTCCACCGCCCCACGCACGGCCGCCGGCCTCGCATCCCTCGCCGCTGCCGCCGTGCTGGCCGGCTGCACCTCGACCGCCCCGCCCGCGGACACCGCGGGCGGCCCGATCACGGTGAACGCCACCGACACCGCCTGCGAGGTCTCGGCCGGTTCGGCACCGGCCGGGAACATCACGTTCGCGATCACCAACACCGGGTCCAAGGTCACCGAGTTCTACCTCTACGGCGTCGGCGACCGGATCATGGGCGAGGTCGAGAACATCGGTCCCGGGCTGTCCCGGGACCTGATCGTCGAGGTCCCGGACGGCGGCACCTACACGACCGCCTGCAAGCCGGGGATGTCCGGCGACGGGATCCGCGCCCCGTTCACCGTCACCGGGAACGCGCAGCGCGCCACCGACACGAACGCCGAGCTGGCGGCGGCCACCGCCGGGTACACCCGCTACGTGTCGTCGCAGGTCGACGCGCTGGTCCCGAAGACCCAGGAGTGCGTCGACGCGGTGAAGGCCGGCGACGTCGAGCAGGCCAAGGCGCTGTTCCCGGTCGCCCGGACCTACTGGGAGCGGATCGAGCCGGTGGCCGAGTCGTTCGGCGACATCGACCCCAAGATCGACGGCCGGGAGGACGACGAGCGCGATCCCGGCGTCGGGTTCACCGGCTACCACCGGTTGGAGAAGGACCTCTGGGTGACCGGTCTGCAGCCGGACTCGGCCGCGATCGCCGACCAGCTGATGGCCGACATCAACGATCTCGCCGCCCGCACCAGGACCGTCGAGCTCACCCCGGTGCAGCTCGCCAACGGCGCGAAGGAGCTGCTCGACGAGGTCGCCACCGGCAAGATCACCGGTGAGGAGGACCGCTACTCGCACACCGACCTGTGGGACTTCCAGGCCAACGTGGAGGGCTCGCAGGCCGCGGTCGCCGCGCTCCGGCCGGTGATCGACCAGAAGGACCCGGCGCTGGGCCCGCAGCTGGACGAGCGGTTCCAGGCCGTCGACGAGCTGCTGCAGGGCTACCGGGACGGCGACGGCTACGTGCTCTACACCCAGCTCACGCCGGAGGACATCAAGAAGATGACCGCCGCGATCGACGCGCTGTCCGAGCCGGTCAGCAAGGTCGCGGGGACCGTCACCGCATGATGCCGCGGGTCTCCCGGCGGCGGCTGTTCGGGCTGGCCGGCGCCGGTGCGGCGCTGGCCGGTGCGGGCGTCGCCGCCGGGTACGGGCTGGACACGGCGACCGCACCCGGACGCGGCACCGTGGACTTCCGCGGCCCGCACCAGGCCGGGATCGTCACCCCCGCCCAGGACAGGCTGCACTTCGTGGCGCTCGACCTGACCAGCACCGACCGGGGCGCGGTCCGCGACCTGCTGCAGCGCTGGACGGTCGCCGCCGAGCGGATGACGGCCGGGCTGGAGACCGCCGACGGCGGCGCGATCCCGGCCAACGTCAACGTGGCCCCGGCCGACACCGGCGAGGCGCTCGGGCTGCCGGCGGCCTCGCTGACCCTGACCTTCGGGGTGGGCCCGTCGCTGTTCACCCGGCTCGGGCTCGACGACCGCCGGCCGGCCCCGCTGGCCGAGCTGCCGCACTTCCAGGGCGACCGGCTCGATCCCGCCCGGTCCGGCGGCGACCTGTGCCTGCAGGCGTGCGCCGACGACCCGCAGGTCGCCGTGCACGCGGTGCGGAACCTGGTGCGCGACGGCTTCGGGGTGACCGAGGTCCGCTGGTCGCAGCTCGGGTTCGGGCGGACCTCGTCGACCTCGACCGGCCAGGCCACCCCGCGCAACCTGTTCGGGTTCAAGGACGGCACGAACAACCTCAAGGCCGAGGAGCCAGAGCTGCTCGACGAGCACGTGTGGGTCGGCGACGAGGGGCCGAACTGGCTGCGCGGCGGCTCCTACCTGGTCGCCCGCCGGATCCGGATGCACGTCGAGACCTGGGACCGGACCTCGCTCGACGAGCAGCAGCTGATCGTCGGCCGGGACAAGGGCGAGGGCGCCCCGCTGACCGGGACCGCCGAGTTCGACGTCGCCGATCTCGCCGCGACCGGCCCGGCCGGGCCGGTGATCCCGGACGACGCGCACATCCGGCTGGCCTCGGCCGAGGCGAACGGCGGGGTGCGGATGCTGCGCCGCGGCTACAACTTCGTCGACGGCTCGGACGGCCGCGGGCATCTCGACGCGGGCCTGTTCTTCGTCGCGTTCGTCCGGGACCCGCAGCGCCAGTTCGTGCCGGTGCAGCGCGCACTCGCCCGGCACGACGTGATGTCGGAGTACCTGGAGCACACCGGTTCGGCGCTGTTCGCGGTGCCGCCCGGGCTCACCGGCCCGGACGACCACTGGGGCCGGGCCCTGCTCGACGGCTGACCGCCCGGCGGGCGACCGGTCAGCGGGCGTCGCCGGCCGGCGCGGTGCGGGCGGCGTACTCCGCGGCGGCCGACCACACGTCGCGGGCGTACTCGCCGGAGGCGTTGTAGGCGAGCACGCCGTCCCACCAGTCCCCGGCGTCGGTCACGTCCCGGTCGCCGCTGCACAGGTAGCCGGCCGCGGCGAGCGCGGCGTCGTCGATCTGGTGCGGATCGGCGACGCCGTCGCCGTTGCCGTCGGCGCCGTGCCGCTCCCAGGTCTCGGGCAGGAACTGCATCGGCCCGACCGCCCGGTCCAGGTCCGGGTCGCCGTCGAGCCGGCCGCCGTCGGTGTCGGGGACCAGCCTGGTGCCGTTCGTGCCGTCCAGCGGGATCCCGACGACGGGTGGCTGCACCCGGCCGTCGGGCAGCACCTGCGCGTCGCGCAGCGTGCCGTGCCGGGACTCGATCCGGCCGATCCCGGCGAGGGTGGCCCAGCCGACCCGGCACTCCGAGGTGCGTTCGCGCTGGCGCAGCTCGGCGTTCGCGTAGGCCTGCAGGGTGCGCTCGGGGATGTCGGCGCCCCGCGCGGTCGCCCCGGCCCAGGCGACCGGATCGGTGCCGTCCGGCAGGGTCGCCGCGGCCGGGGGCGGGCTGTCCCGGTCCACCGGCGTCCGGCCCGGTCCGCCCGGGCCCGGGCCGGTGACCAGCAGGCCGAGCGCGACCAGCAGGACCAGGGCCAGGATCCCGCCGACACCTGCCGCCAGAGATCGGATACGCACCCCGTCCACCGTACCGACCGGGAGCACCCGGCCGGGTGACCCGGCTCAGGGGGTCTGCCAGTACCGGTGCCACTCGTCGGCGGTCAGCGCGTGCGGGTCCCGGCCGTCGGCGGCCGCGGCCTTCTCGGCGGCGCGCACCCGGGCGTCGAACGCGCGGGCGACGCCGCGCAGCGCGTCCTCCGGATCACCCCCGCCGAGCTGGGTGGTCGCGGCCAGCCGGAACAGCTGCTCGCCCGGCCCGTCGCCGCCGGGCAGCAGGTCCGCGGGCAGCCCGGCCCGGGCGGTGCGGGAGGCCAGCTTCGCGGCCAGCGCGACCGCCGGCTGGGCGGTCGCGACGCCGTCCACGCTGGACTCGCGCTGCTTCTCGGCCCGCTTCAGCTCGTCCCAGCGGCGGTCCTGGTCCTGCGCGGTCGCCACCCGCTCCCCGGTGCCGAACACGTGCGGGTGCCGCCCGACGAGCTTGTCGACCAGGCCGGTCGCGACCGGGTCGATGCCGAACGGGTCGTCCGGGTGCTCGGCGGCGACCCTGGCGTGGAACAGCACCTGCAGCAGCACGTCGCCGAGCTCCTCGCGCAGCTCGGTCCGGTCGCCGTCCTCGATCGCCTGGTAGAGCTCGTAGCACTCCTCCACCAGGTGGCGCAGCAGCGAGACGTGGGTCTGCTCGGCGTCCCACGGGCAGCCACCCGGCGAGCGGAGCCGGTCCATCACCGCGATCGCGTCGAGCACGGCGTGACCGGTGGGCGGGGCGACGGTGCCGTACGGACGGTCCGGGCGGGCAGCCGGATGACCGGCCGGGACCAGCAGCACGGTGCCGTCGGGCAGCGACGCCGGATCGGTGCCGTCCCAGTCCTGCGCACCGGCGGCCGCACCGGCCTCCAGCCCCGGATCGGCGAGCACCGCGGTGGCCGCCCGCAGCGCGGGCGCCGCCGCCGCCGGCAGCGCGGCCCCGCGGCGCGGGCAGGCGACGACCGTCGCCGTCACGGCGTCAGCGCACCGGATCCGGTGGACACCGGCAGCAGCGTCGCCGCCTCGTCCGCGCCCGGCACGGCGAGCATCTGGATCGGGTCCCAGCTGCCGTAGCGCGGGTTCAGCTCGACCCCGGCGCGCAGCGCGGTCGGGGTGAGCAGCCGGATCCCGGCCTCGGACAGCGTCTCCGGGTCGAGCCGGTCCACCGCGCCGCCCTCCGGCGGGGCCTGCGCGTCGAGGGTGCGGTCGGTCACCCGGACCACCACCCAGCCCTGGCCGGTGCCCAGCTGGAACGCGGCGACCCAGCCAGCCGGGATGCCGATCAGCGGGGTCAGCGCGGCCTGCGGCGTCTCCGCGGGGCGGATCGCCAGGTCCCGCTGGGTGGTTCCGGCGCCGGCCAGCGCCCGCTCGGCGCGCTCGCCGCCCGCGGCGACCTCGCGCGCCAGGTCGAGTGCCTGCTCGCGGGACTCGGCGATGGCGACGTCCGCGGTGACCGAGAGCCGGTCGAGATCGCGGCCGGCCAGCGCGGCGAGGGTCAGCCGGTCCCGGACCGCGGCCTGCGCCCCGCCCACCGACAGCGAGCTCGCGGTGACCGCCTCCGGGCCGCCCGCCTCGGCGACCGCGGCGTCGACCTGCTGGTCGGTGACGGTGATCCCCTGCTCCTGCGCCGCCCGGCCGAGCAGGTCCCGGATGACGAGCTGGGACACCACGGCGCGGCCGATGTCGGCCTCCGAGCCGCCCTGCGCGGCCAGCCCCTCGACCAGCCCGGGCCGGACGAGCACGTCGGTGATCGACTGCTGGGTCTCGTCCAGCGGGATCGAGGTCTGCCCGACGATCGCGGCCGAGTCGGCCCGGTTCGGACCGGCACCGCAGCCCGCGACCAGCGCCGAGACGATCACCAGGGCCGCCGTGAACCTGCCCGTCCGTGTGCGCACCGGCCCAGCCTCTCACGCGGTGTGGCGGCGGTCTCCGGCGGCTGGCGGCGCCGGTCACAGCTCGCCGAGCTCCACCAGGCCGTCCTGCAGGGCCCTGGCCACCAGCGCGGCCTTCGACGGGGCGGGCCGGCCGGCGTCGGCGTACTTGGCCCGGACCCGCGCGATGTAGGTGTCGACGGTCTTCACCGACAGGTGCAGCCGGTGCGCGACGAGGGTCTTCGACTCGGACTCGAACCAGGCCAGGAGCACCTGCCGCTCCCGGACCGACAGCACCGGCCGCTCCGGGCGGCGGTCGTCGGCGAGCACACCCCCGAGCATCCGCCCGGTGTACGACGCGCCGCGGGCCGCGGCGTGCACCGCGGCGACCAGGTGCCCGGCACCCTCGGACTTGGCCAGGTAGCTCGACGCGCCGAGATCGACGCAGCCGAGCACGGTCTCCGGGGTCTCGTCCTGGGAGTAGACGACGACGTTGCGGCCGGCCTCGACCAGGCCGCGCAGCACCGCCAGGTCCGGCACCGGGCCGCCCAGGAACAGGTCCAGGACGACGACGTCGGCGGCGGCGCCGGGGCCGGTCGACGCGATCTCCGGCCCGGGCCCGGCCGCCAGCACGGTGATCGGCGGGTCGGCGGCGGCACACCAGCCGCTCACGCCCTCCACGATCGCCGGATGGTCGTCGACGATCACCGCGTTGACCGCTGCTGCCATCTGACCTCCAACCAGGTGCGTCCCTCGTGCTCCAGGAGCTCGGTGCGGATCCCGGACCCGTCACCGGGTGCGGGCCGCGGCCCGGACCGAGCTCGGCGACGACGGCGAGCACGAGCCCGCCGTCGTCGGCGTGCAGGGCCACCCGGGCGGTGCCGGTCGCGGCGGCCAGCATCGCACCGGCGTGGCCGACCAGCGTCCGGCGCACCTGCGCGGGCGGCTCGGGCCCGGGCGCCGCGGCGGCGAACCGCACGACGAGGCCGCGCCGCTCGGCCCGCTCGACCAGTGCCTCCAGCTCGCCGGCGAGCTCGCCGCCGTCGTCACCGGCGGCGAACAGCCGGCGCAGCCGGGCCGGCTCGACGGCGGCGCGGTGCCGCACGTCCGGGTCGCCGGGGGCCAGCGAGCCGTCCCGCAGGCCGCGCAGCAGCGGCAGCACCCCGGCCCGACGGGCCACGTAGCGCCGCTCCCGGTCGCCGTGCACCCGCTGCGCGATCTCCTCCCGGGTCACGGCGGCGGCCGCCGCGGTGGTCTCCGCCGCGACGGTGCGCAGCGCCACCGCGCCGAGCGCGACCGCCAGGTGCAGGCGTGACCACCGCCGGGACGGCCCGGCCCACCCCGGCCGGGCGGCCCGGCGAACGGCGCGAGCCCGGCCGCCAGGATCCCGACGACGGCCCGCGCGGACACCGCCTACCGGCGGCCCCGGCGGTCCAGGAACCGCGTGGTCGCAGCCTCCTCCGCCTGCGAGGTCCGGAACATCACGGAGAGGGTGTCGCGTCTCCGGCCGTCCCGTTAGCCCGGTCCGGCCCCCGGGTGCCGAACATCTCGTCACGCGGACGCCCGGCCGATACGTGACGAACACGGCGTTTCGGACGAACCGTCACCGTCTACCCGGCATGCGGTCCGCACCGCCAGGAGGAGACACCGTGCCCGACCGGACACCCGCCGAGATCGCACCCGCCGCGGTGGAGCAGGGCGTCGCGAAGGCGAGCCGACACTGGGACTCCGTCGTCGTCGGCTCGTTCCTCGCCGGCGCCTACATCGCCTTCGGCGCGCTCGTCGCGATCAGCGTCTCCTCCGGGATGGACCCCGGGCTCTGGGGGACCCTGCCGACCCTGTTCCTCGGCGGCGCGTTCACGCTCGGCCTGGTACTCGTCGTGATCGGCGGCGCCGATCTGCTCACCGGCAACATGATGCTGCTCCCGCTGGCCGTGCTGCGCCGCAGGCTGCGGTCCGCGGCGGTGCTGAAGAACCTGGCGATCGTGCTGGTCGGGAACCTCGCCGGCGCGGTGTTCGTCGCGTACTTCTTCGCCGTGCAGGCCGGGGTCGTCGGTGACGCCGGATCGCCGGCGGGCAGCCTGGAGCTGCTCGCCTACGAGCGGCTGGTCGGGATCACCGAGTCCAAGGGCGGCTCGGCCGGCGCCTGGGAGGTGTTCCTGCGCGCGGTGGCCTGCAACTGGCTGGTCTGCCTGGCGATCTGGCTCTCGCTCGCCTCCGACCGGATTACCGGGAAGATCCTCGGAATCTTCTTCCCGATCATGGCGTTCGTGGCGATGGGCTTCGACCACGTGGTCGCCAACATGTTCTTCCTGCCGGCCGCGATGTTCGCCGGTGTCCCCGGGCTGACCTGGTCCGACGTGACCGTCAACCTGTCGATCGCGACCGTCGGCAATCTCGTCGGCGGCGTCGTGTTCGTCGCGCTCGCCTACTGGTACCTGTACCTGAAGGACGAGCCCGCCGACGCCTGAGCCTCAGCCGCCGGTCGAGTGCACCGGCGTCGACGACGGCACGATCTGCGCCAGCAGCTCCGCGCACCAGCCGAGCAGCTCGACGTCGCGCACCGGCGCCCCGCCGATCCGCCCGCCCTGCACCGGCTTCGGCACCGTGACGACCTGCGCCGCCGCCTTGTACTGGGCCTTCGGGTAGAGCCGGCGCAGCCGCAGCTGCGCCGAGTCCGGCAGCTGCACCGGGCCGATCCGCAGCTGCGTCCCGGCCGAGGCGACCTCGCGGACGCCGAGCCTGCGGCACAGCTGCCGGAACCGGGCCACCTCCAGCAGGTTGCGCACCGGGGTCGGCGGCTCGCCGTAGCGGTCGGTCAGCTCCTCCACGATCGCGCCCAGCGCGGCGTCGTCCGGCGCCTCGGCGATCTTGCGGTAGACCTCCAGCCGCAGCCGCTCGCCGTCGACGTAGTCGTGCGGCACGTGCGCGTCGACCGGGAGATCGACCCGGACCTCGGGCAGGTCATCCTCGATCTCCCCGGCCTCGCCGCCCGCCTGCCTGCGGAACGCGGCGACCGCCTCTCCGACCAGCCGGATGTAGAGATCGAAGCCGACGCCGGCGATGTGCCCGCTCTGCTCGGCGCCCAGGATGTTCCCGGCGCCCCGGATCTCCAGGTCCTTCATCGCCACCGCGGCGCCCGAGCCCAGCTCGGAGTGCTGGGCGATGGTCGCCAGCCGGTCGTGCGCGGTCTCGGTGAGCGGGTGCTCGGGCGGGAACAGGAAGTAGGCGTAGCCGCGCTCCCGGCCACGGCCCACCCGGCCGCGCAGCTGGTGCAGCTGGGACAGCCCGAGGGTGTCCGAGCGCTCGACGATCAGCGTGTTGGCGTTGGAGATGTCCAGCCCGTTCTCGACGATCGTGGTGCACACCAGCACGTCGGACTCGCGATGCCAGAACGCGCTGACGGTGCGCTCCAGCAGGTCCTCGTGCATCTGGCCGTGCGCCACCGCGACCCGGGCCTCGGGCACCAGGTTCTGCACGTGCCGGGCGGCCCGGTCGATCGAGGACACCCGGTTGTGCACGTAGAACACCTGGCCGTCGCGCAGCAGCTCGCGGCGGACCGCGGCGGCGACCTGCTTGTCGTCGTAGGCGCCGACGTAGGTCAGCGTCGGGTGCCGGTCCTCGGGCGGGGTGGTGATCGCCGACATCTCGCGGATCCCGGCGAGGCTCATCTCCAGGGTCCGCGGGATCGGCGTCGCGGAGAGCGTGAGCACGTCGACGTGCGCCCGCAACGCCGTGATGTGCTCCTTGTGCTCGACCCCGAAGCGCTGCTCCTCGTCGACGACCACCAGGCCGAGGTCCTTGTAGCGGACCCCGGTCTGCAACAACCGGTGGGTGCCGACGACAACGTCCACCTCGCCCTCGGCGAGCTTCGCGATCGTCTCCTTCGCCTCGGCCGGATCGGTGAACCGGGACAGCCCGCGCACGGTCACCGGGAACGCACGCATCCGCTCGGCGAAGGTCGACAGGTGCTGGGTGGCCAGCAGCGTCGTCGGCACCAGCACGGCGACCTGCTTGCCGTCCTGCACCGCCTTGAACGCCGCCCGCACCGCGATCTCGGTCTTGCCGAAACCGACGTCGCCGGAGATCACCCGGTCCATCGGCACCGGCCGCTCCATGTCCCGCTTGACCTCGTCGATCGCGGTCAGCTGGTCGGGCGTCTCGGTGTAGGGGAAGGCGTCCTCCAGCTCCCGCTGCCACGGGGTGTCCGCGCCGAAGGCGTGCCCCGGGGACGCCTGGCGCGCCGCGTAGAGCTGCACCAGCCCGGCGGCGATGTCCTTGACCGCCTTGCGCGCACGGCCCTTGGTCTTCGCCCAGTCGGCACCGCCCAGCTTGTTCACCGCGGGCTGCTCACCGCCGACGTAGCGGCTGATCTCGTCCAGCGCGTCGGTCGGCACGAACAGCCGGTCCGCGGGCTGGCCCCGCTTCGACGACGCGTACTCCAGCACCAGGTACTCACGGGTGGCGCCCTGGACGGTGCGTTCCTTCATCTCCACGAAGCGCCCGATGCCGTGCTGGTTGTGCACCACGTAGTCGCCGGGCTGCAGCACCGCCAGGTCGACGGCGTTGCGCCGGCGCGGGGTGGTCTTGCGCGGCGCCGCGTCCAGCCCGGCCCGGCTGCCGGTGAGATCGGCCTCGGACACCAGCACCAGGCCGACGTCGGTCGCGGTGAAGCCGTTCAGCATCCGGCCGCAGGTGACCGTGACGATCCCCTTGTCCGGTGCCTCGGGCAGGGCGTCGACCTTCACCGCGGGCACCTCGGCCTCGCGCAGCTGCTCCATCGAGCGGTCCGCGGTGCCCTGGCCGGCGAGCACCAGCACCGCGGCGCCGCCGGTGGCGACGTGCGCGCGCAGGTCGGTCAGCGCCCGGTCGATGTCGCCGCGGTAGGGCTCGAGCTCGTGCACGGCGGGCACGATCGCGTCGTCGGAGCCGGACAGCAGCGGGGACAGCGACACCACCGGCCGCCCGGTGGCGGTGGCGTGCTCGAGGGTGGTGGTGAGATCCCGGTACGCGGAGCCGGAGACGTCGATCGGCGCCTCGCCGCCGGCGCCGCTCGCCAGCCAGGAGGCCTCCAGGAACTCCTGCCCGGTGCGCACCAGGTCGGCGCAGCGGGTGCGGATCCGCTCCGGATCGGCGACCAGCACCCGGGTGCCGTCCGGGAACAGGTCGGTGAGCGGCTGCATCTCGGACCCTGCGAGGACCGGGATCAGCGACTCCATCCCCTCCCCGGCGATGCCCTCGGCCAGCTTCTCCAGCAGCTCGCGCAGCGGGTTGCGGTTCAGACCGGCCGTCTCGGGCTGCTCCGCGGCCAGCGCACTGGCCCGCGCCCGGACCGGCCCGGTGAGCAGCAGCTCCCGGCAGGCCGGGACGACCACCCGGTCCACCTCGCCGACCGAGCGCTGGTCGGCGACCGAGAACGCCCGCAGCTCGGACACCTCGTCGCCCCAGAACTCGACGCGCACGGGATGCTCGGCGGTCGGCGGGAAGACGTCGAGCAGGCCGCCGCGCACGGCGAACTCACCGCGCGCGGTGACCATCTCGGCGCGGGTGTAGGCCAGCTCGACCAGCCGCTCCAGCAGCTGCTCGAAGTCGTGCTCCTCGCCCGGGGCGAGCGTCACCGGCTCGAGCGCACCCAGCCCGGGGGCGACCGGCTGGATCAGGCTGCGCGCCGCGGTGACGACCACCCGCGGCGCGGTCGCCGCCGACGCCAGCCGGTGGAAGATCGTCAGCCGCCGGGCGACGGTGTCCGGCCGCGGCGAGAGCTTCTCGTGCGGCAGCGTCTCCCACGACGGCAGCACGACGACCGGGGCGCCGGCGCTGTCGGTGACGGTGTCGGCGGCGGCGTCCAGCGCCTCGCCGTGCCCGAGCAGGTCGGACACCGCGGCCGCGAGGTCCTCCGCCTCCCGGTCGGTGGCGGTCACGGCCAGCACGGTCGACGACCCGGCGAGGGCCGCGGTGAGCAGCGGCCGCAGCGCCGCCGGACCCTCGACGCCCACCGCGGGTGTCTCGGTGGTGCGGGTGTCGGCGTCGCGGGCGGCATCGACGGCGGCCCGCAGGCCGGCGTCGGACAGGGCGGAGGTGAGCAGACCGGACAGGATGGCCACGACGGCGCTGGCTCCTCGATCGGGAGTGGGCTGGCGGTGCGCAGGACAGACCCCTGCCCGGGTCACGTGCGATCCGGGTCGGGGGCGCCGGCTCCCGACGATACGCCCGGCCCGCGGGCCGGGTCAGAGCAACCCGTCGCGCTCCAGGTTCTGCTCGTAGAGGTCGAGCATGGCCTCCTCGTCGCCGCCGCCCGCGGCCTCGGCCGCGGCGTAGGCCCGCTCGTAGCGGTCCTGGTTCTCCGCCCAGTGCCTGCGGAAGGTGTCGGCGTCGCGGCGCCAGTAGCCGAGCACCCCGTAGGCCGACGACGGCAGGCCGCGCTCGTGCCGCAGGTGCTTGCGGGCGGCGCGGGTGGCCGCGGCCTCCCCGCCGACGTAGACGTAGCCGGGACCCGCGGGCAGCTCCAGCCCCGCGACGATGTCGGCGAGCCGGCTGGTCCGCTCCGAGGCCGGCACCCGCCGCACCCGCACGCCGGACGGGAAGTCGGCCGGGATCTCGTCGACCTCCAGCACCACCTCGGTGTCGATCCCGGCCGGGGTCTCCGCGACCACCCGGGCCAGTGCCGGGACGACGGCCGCGTCGCCGACGAGGATCTGCCAGCCGGCGTCGGCCGGGCGCTTGAACCAGCTGTGACTGCGGGAGACGCCGATCTCGTCGCCGACGCAGGCCCGCCGGGCCCAGCCCGCGCCGACACCACCGGGATGGCAGACGAGGTCGATGCTGGCCCGCGTGCGGCAGGGACTGACGGCGCGCAGCGTGTACCAGCGGCCGAGATCGTCGCGGCCGCCGCCGGGCAGCGGGAAGTGGAAGACGCAGGCCTCGTCGGGCACGCCGGCGAGACCGATCCCGGCCAGCGCCTCGCCCTCGATCTCGGCCCGGACGAAGGTCTCCGACAGCCGCTCCAGGGCCACCACCCGGACCGCCGGACGCTCGTCGGTCACCGCTTCGGTCACGCCGCCGCCCCCTTCCGTAGGTGAGCCTCAGCTCATCATGTGCATCGCGAACAGGTCCAGAGCCGGTCGCACATCGGGACGATTACGACACTGTGTCACTACTATCTTCCATCGTAGAACGACACCCGATCAGGTGCGCTAACGTCCGACGGCGTCAGCCGGGTATTCCGGTTCCCGAACGGACGGAGAACACCGTTGATCACGGTCTACCTGGACCGCCGATCGGCGACGACGAGCGTCGCGAACTGCTGTTCGGCGGGGACTTCTTCCTCTACACCGACATCGGTGGCGCCGACGCACGCCGACCACTCGAAGGACCTGATCGGCAGGCGTTCGACGGCCTGGACCCCGAGTGCGCCCAGTACGAGATGGACGTCGACGAGCTCGTCCGCCGGGTCGAGCCGCTGGAGCGCGAGTTCACCAACGGGCAGCGCGCGAGGAGCTGTGCCGGCAGTTCGCGACCGATCTCGGCGTCGATCCCGAGCTCACCTACTCCGACATCCCGCGGTTGCGGGTGATCCCGGCCGACCAGTTCCTGACCGCCGGGGTCTCCTACAACTACAAGGCGCACCGAGACATGTGGTACGGCCATCCGCAGCAGCTGGTGAACTACTGGACGCCGGTGTTCCCGGTCGTCGGCGACAACGTGATGAGCATGTACACCGACTATTTCGACCGACCGGTGAAGAACGGGTCGAACCAGTACGACTACGACGAATGGGTCCCCAAGCACCGCACCGCTGCGGCCGGGGAGAAGACCACCGACACCCGTCCGCACCCGCTGCCGCTGGAGGACTTCACGTCCCGCGGCGAGATCCTGCGGACCATCAACCCTCGACGACGTCCGGCGCGGCCGCGGCCCGCGCAACGTGGACTCCGGCGCGACCGGCACCACGCTCGGCGACTTCCTGCGCGTCTCCGACCTGGCCCCGCCCGACGCGGACGAGTTCGCCGACGCCCTCACCCGCTCCTGACCGCAGCGGGCCGCGGGGCGGCGGCGCACACCGCCGCCGCCCGGCCGCCCCCGCACGGTCCGGTCAGCGGGCGTAGCGCAGCTCCGCGCGGGCCCTGGCCCTCGCCGCCTCCACCTCGCGGTCCTTCGGCGGGGCCGTCGTGGTCAGCCCGTCCAGCAGCTCCCGGGTCGCCTCGGCGACCGCCGCCACCGCCCGGTCGAACACCTCGGCGTTGGCCTGCGACGGCTTCGCCGAGCCCGAGATCTTGCGGACGTACTGCAGCGCCGCCGCCTGCACCTCGTCGGTGTCGGCGGGCGGCTCGAAATTGTGCAGCGTCCGGATGTTGCGGCACATCGGCGCCTCCGGTGCTCGTGGGTGGTGTCGCGGTGCAACCACGATAACCACCCACGAGCGGCCGGCGGCTACTTCACGACGTGCATCGACCCGTCCAGCTCGCCCGCCTTCTGCCGCGCGTTCAGCACGGCGAGCCGGGTGAAGGAGTTGTCGAACGCGTCCTGGGTGAGGCCGCGGGCCTGGTACTCGGTGGCGAGCTGCTCGGCACCGGCCGGGATCGTCCAGCCCGCCTCGAAGCCGAGCTCCTTGCGGGCCCGGGAGAAGTCGACCCGGTACGAGCGCGGGTCGTTGCCGGCCTCCCCGGTGATGTTCAGCGTCGAGCCGGGGACGGCGTCGATGACCGCCTGGGCGATCTCGGCGACGGTCCGGTTGTTCTTCTCGGTGCCGACGTTGTAGGCGCGCGCCCGGACGACGTCCGCGGGGGCCTCCAGGGCGGCGACGACCGCACCGGCGATGTCCTCGGCGTGCGCCAGCGGGCGCCACGGGGTGCCGTCGGAGAGCACGGTGACCTCGCCGGTGAGCACGGCGCGCCCGACCAGGTTGTTCAGCACGATGTCGGCGCGCAGCCGCGGCGAGAAGCCGAACGCGGTGGCGTTGCGCATCGAGACCGGCACGAAGTCGCCGGAGGCCAGCTCGGCGAGATCGTCTTCGACCCGGACCTTGGAGATCGCGTACGGGGTGACCGGCTTGAGCGGGGCGTCCTCGTCGACCAGGTCGTCGCCGGACTGCGCGCCGTACACCGAGCAGGTCGAGGCGTAGACGAACCGCCCGACGCCGGCCTCCTTCGACAGCGTCGCCAGCCGGGTGGAGGCGTGGTGGTTGATGTCGTAGGTGATCTCCGGTGCCATCGAGCCGAGCGGGTCGTTCGACAGTGCGGCCATGTGCACCACGGCGTCGAAGCCCTGCAGCTGCTCGACGGTGACGTCCCGCAGGTCGGTGCTGAAGCCGTCGACGTCGGGGGTGTCCAGCGATCCCAGCACGCAGGAGGCGAACAGCCCCGAGTCGAGCCCGGTGACCTCGTGGCCGGCGGCGGCGAGGATCGGTGCCATCACCGTTCCCAGGTAGCCCTGATGTCCGGTGAGCAGTACCCGCATGGTGATCCCTTCGAGAGTGTGGTCGTTCGAGGTCAGGCGGCGCCGAAGCCGGGCGAGGGCTCGGATCCGGCGATCGGTGCGACGGACAGGGTGAGCTTCTGCACGTGGAACGCCTCGGCGTAGCGGGCGTGGCACTGCACGCCGCGCACCCGGGCTAGCCCGCGGAAGGTCTCGTCGTCGAACCAGGGACGGTCCTGCTGGGAACCGTAGTGCTCGCCCAGCTTCACGATCTTCTCGGTCAGCACCGGCTCGGCGAGCGGGAGGTAGACGCCGGGCTGGGCGAGGTCGCCCTCCCACTTGAGGATCTCGTAGCCCAGCGTCAGGTGGTCCCGGTAGGCGGTCGGGATCATCTGGGCGAGCGTCCGGTGGTCCTGGTGGGCGTCGTGCGGGGACGGCCCGATGACCAGGTCGGGCTCACCCCGGGTGCGCAGCTCCTCGAGCGCCATCTTGGCGCGCTCCCAGTGCTGCGGCACCCGGCCGTCCGGCAGGTCCATGACGGTGACCTCGAGCTCGGCGCCCGGCGTGAACGCGGCCAGCGCCGACCGCTCCTCCTCCTCGCGCAGCGACCCGGCACCGGTCAGGACCAGCGCGGTGACGTGCACGCCCGGATAGGCGCGGCACAGCTCGAGGAGCGTGCCGCCCGCTCCGATCGCGATGTCGTCGCAGTGCGCGCCCAGCAGCAGGATGCGGTCCAGCCGCTCGGGCAGCAGGTTCAGCACGGTCTCTCGGTCCCTCCGGCAACTCGGCGCGTCAGTCGCGCTGGTGGCTGCTGCTGTGCATCGCGACGATCGCGGCCTGCAGCGGGTCGCGATCGGTCCCGTGCGACTCCCACAGCATCCACGGCCGGGCGCCGCCCTGGTAGGCGGCCTCCAGAGCGTTGCGCTCCTTCACGGTGTCCGCGGGCTGCCAGAATCCCCGGTGACGGAACGCCGCCATCCTGCCCTTGCGGGCCAGCGGTGCACACACGTCGCCGATCAGGTCACAGTCCTTCTCGAGATACTCGAAGACGCCGGGCCGGAACATCAGGTAGCCGCCGTTCTCCCAGAGCGGCATCTCCTGCAGCGTGGTGATCGACTCCAGCTTCCCGTCGTCGGTCACGTCGACGCAGTGGAACGCCGACTGCGGCGGGACGGCCATCAGCTGACCGATCGCGTCGGTCCCGCGGAACTGCTCGACCATCCGGTCCAGCGGCGCGTCGGTGAGGACGTCGGCATAGTTGGCGTGGAACATCTCGTCGTCCTCCACGAGATGGCGGACCCGCCGCAGCCGCTCGCCGATCGGCGAGTCCAGGCCGGTGTGCACGAACGTGATGTTCCAGTCCTGGATGTCGCTGCCCATCAGATCGACCTCGCCGTGGTGCAGCACGAAGTCGTTGGACTCGGTCTCGTCGTAGTTCAGGAAGTAGTTCTTGATGTGGTGCGCGCCGTAGCCCAGGCACAGGGTGAAGTCCTTGTGCCCGAAATGGGCGTAGTAGCGCATCACGTGCCAGATCAGCGGCCGGGGACCGACCGGATGCATCGGCTTCGGGAGATCGGAGGCGCCGTCGCGCATCCGCATGCCGTAACCACCGCAGAACAGGACGACCTTCACGTCAGACCACCTCGAGCGACGGGATCGGGAACACCAGCCGGCCACCCCAGTCGTGCACGTGTGCCAGCTGCTCGGTGAGCTCGGCGCGCAGGTTCCAGGGCAGGACGAGCACGTAGTCGGGACGGTCCCGGGTGATCCGTTCCGGATCGTGGATCGGGATCCGGGTCCCCGGCGTCAGCCGGCCGTGCTTGTACGGGTTCCGGTCCACCGTGTACTCGAGCAGGTCGGGCCGGATCCCGCAGTAGTTGAGCAGGGTGTTGCCCTTGCCGGGGGCGCCGTAGCCGACGACCCGCTTCCCCTGCCTGCGGGCGTCGATCAGGAACGACACCAGGTCGTCGCGGATGGTGGAGACGGCCTCGGCGAACCCGTCGTGCCCCTCCGGGCTGTGCAGGCCGGCCGCCGCCTCGGCGGCGAGCACCTCGCGCACCCGCTCGCCCGGCTCGCCGGCCGCGCCGTCCGGCCGGGCCCACATCCGGATCGAGCCGCCGTGCGTGTCGAGCAGCTCGACGTCGACCAGGGTCAGCCCGCCCGCGGCGAGCGCCCGCTGCCCGGTGAGCAGCGTGTAGTACTGGAAGTGCTCGTGGTAGATCGTGTCGAATTGGCGGCGCTCGACCAGCGTGAGCAGGTGCTGGACCTCGATCGAGACCCAGCCGTCGTCGGCGACCATGGCGCGCAGGCCCTGCGCGAAGCCGACGACGTCCGGGATGTGCGCGAACACGTTGTTGCCGCAGACCAGATCGGCCGGGCCGTGCTCGGCGCGCACCCGGGCGCCGGTCTCCGGGGTGAGGAACGCGGTGAGCGTCGGGACGCCCTTCTGCCGGGCCGCCTCGCCGACGTTCACGCTGGGCTCCACGCCGAGGCAGCGGATGCCCTTCCCGACGACGTGCTGGAGCAGGTACCCGTCGTTGCTGGCGACCTCGACGACGAACGAGTCCGGTCCCAGGCCGATCCGCTCGGCGGCGGTGTCGACGAACCGGCGGGCGTGCCCCACCCAGGACGAGCTGAACGACGAGAAGTAGGCGTACTCGGAGAACGTCTCCTCCGGCGTGATCTCCGGCGGGAGCTGGGCCAGCAGGCAGGCGTCGCACACCCGGACGTGCAGCGGGTAGGTGACCTCCGGCCGGCCCGCCGCCTCGGGCGTGAGGAACAGCTCGCACGGCGGCGTCGCGCCGAGGTCGCAGAAGCTGCGCAGGTCCGTGGAACCGCACAGCCGGCAGGTCAGCACGGCTTCGGGTGCCTCCGCCGCGCCGGTCTCCACGCCGCTCTGCCCGGACCCCCCCGTTTTCAGCACAGAACTCAGTCTGTCAACCGGGCGCGCCGACGGCACGCCCGGGGGGGGCGTCGCCCGATAGTGGGTGTTTGTCCGGGGACGGACCCTCGCAAACCGGACCGGGGATGAGATGCGCCGCGAAGGCGTTTGATCGTTCATGTCACCATGACTCGGCGCGATCCGCCGTGGTGTAACGGCAGCACCTCGGATTTTGGTTCCGATGGTCCAGGTTCGAATCCTGGCGGCGGAGCAAGGCCCCGACACACAAGACGCCCCCGCAGCGTCGCCCCGCCCCGCCCCCCGCATCCGCACGGGTTCCTCGCGTTCGCACGGGATCGGACCCCGTGCGAACGCCACGACCCCGTGCGAACGCATGATCTCGCCGTTGGCGGGGAGGGTGGACGTGCGCTGTTCGGGAGGGCGATGCTGGTCCGGGGACGACGGGTTGCGGGGAGGCGGGACGGGCGTGGCGGACACCTGGACCGAGGACGCGCCCGGCGTGCTGCGCCTGCCGTCCGGACGGTTGGTCCGCGGCCGCGCACTGCGCCGGCCGCTGCCCGACGGGCCGGTCCCCGACTTCGGGCTCTACCTGCCCGGCCGCGAACCCGAACCGACCGCCTGGCCGTCGCGCTGGGTGCGCTGGCCGGACTTCCTGCTCCCCGCCGACCGAATCGCGTTCACCTCGGGCCTGCACGAACTGCTCGACCGGGCCGGGTCCGGACGGGTGGAGGTCGCCTGCGCCGGCGGGTCCGGGCGCACCGGCACCGCACTCGCCTGCCTGGCCGTCCTCGACGGCGTCCCGGCCCGCGACGCCGTCGGCCACGTGCGCCGGCACTACTCGCCGCGGGCCGTCGAGACCCCGTGGCAGAAGCGGTTCGTGCGGCGCTTCGGCGGCTGAGACAGCCGTCACCGATGAGTCCCGGCCGGACGCACGGTCGGACGGTGGACAGCAGACCCGACAGAACGGACAGGCGCATGTCGTTCCAGGCGTACCTCGACGCGATCGAGAAGAAGACCGGGAAGATCCCGGCCGAGCTGGTCGCCGAGGCGACGGCGCGGGGCTTCGGCACCGGGACGAAGGCCGGGGACATCGTCGCCTGGCTGAAGGCCGACCACGACCTCGGTCGCGGGCACGCGATGGCGCTGGCCCACGTCGTCCGCAACGGCACCACCATCAGCGACACCCACGTCGGGACGACCGGCCCGCACCGCGACGAGTCGACCGAGCTGCGGCTCGACGGGATCGCGAACCGCTGACCCGCGCCGCCGCGCTCAGTCCGGCCGGTCCGGTGCGGGCAGCGCCGCGATCAACCCGGTCCTGCCCTCGATCCCCAGCTTGGCGTAGGCGTGCGCGAGGTGCGTCTCCACCGTGCGCACCGACAGCACCAGCCGGCGGGCCACCTCGGCGTTGCTCGCCCCATCGGCCGCGAGCTCGGCGATCTCCCGTTCCCGGCCGGTCAGCCGGGGCCGGACCAACCGGTCCAGCGCGGGCGTCCGCGCGCCGCAGCCGCCCGCCAGCTCGGTGGCCCGGGCGGCCGACGCCGCGGAGCGGCGACGCTCCCCCGCCCGGTGGTGCGCGGCGGCCGCGGCGGCTGCGACGTCGGCGGCCTCCAGCCGGGCGCCGGCCAGCGCGAGATCGGCGGCCACCCGGTCGAGCCGGCCACCCGCGCCCGGGCCGGCCCGGGCCGCCGCGGACGCGTGCGCGGCGAACAGCTGCAGCAGTGGGGACCGGCCGCGGGCCGCGCGATCGGCGAGCCGGTCGACGACCCGGTCCGGTCGGCCGAGCCGGGCCACGTCGTGCAGCAGGACGACCTCGGTGACCAGGTCGCCGCGGGACGCCGCGGACCGCGCCCCGGCGAGCAGCGCGCGGACCGGTGCGGCGCCGGAGTTGTCCGCGGCCTGCAGCCAGGCCCTGGCCCGGGTGACCGCGGCGGCCGCGGCCGGCGGCACCCGCCCGGGCAGGCCGTCGAGCAGCGCACGGGCCCGGTCCCGGTCACCGGTGAGCACGTGCACCAGCGCGAGCGTCGCGGAGCAGTCGGCCGCCAGCCCCAGCGGGTCGCGGTCGGCGGTGCCGGCCCGCGCCTCGGCGAGATGCCGGCCCGCGGCGTCGAGATCCCCCCGGACCAGTGCGGCGCGCCCACGGTGCCAGGCGATCCAGGCGTCCCCGGCCCAGCCGGGTGCGGCGAGATTGTGGCGGTGCGCGTCCTCGGCGGCGCGCCGGAGATCCTCCGGGCGGCCGGCGACGCGCAGCGCGGACAGCTCCGCGTCCACCAGCAGCAGCCCGGTGAGTGCGGACTCGGCGCGGCCGTCCGGGTCCGGAGCCGACCGCACCCCGGCGACGGTGTCGAGCGCCTCGGCGGGACGGCCCGCCGCGGCGAGCCGGCCGGCCCGGGCGGCCGCGGCGAGCGCGGCCCAGCGGCCGCCGGGCAGGTCCTGCCCGACGGTTGCGGGCTCGCGCCGCGCGGGCGCGTCCCCGGGATCCGGGTCGGCCCCGACCCCCGGACCGGGGTCGCCCGGCACCGGACCCGGCGACCCGTCGGGCTGCCCCACCTGCGACGACGCGGCCCTGGCGAGCGCGACGCCGTCCAGCCGGGCGGCGGCCTCCAGCACCGCGACCTCCGCGGCGAGCGCGTCCCGGGGGCCGACCAGCTCCCCCGGGCCGGGCCGTTCCCGCGGAGAAGTCCGGTCCCCCGGGCAGGGCCGGTCCCCCGAGGAAATCCGGTCCCCCGGGGCCGCTGACGACGCGAGGCCCGCCGGAGCCACCGGACCGCCCGGGCCCGATCCGTCCACCCCACCCGCCGACGGCTCCCCCGCGAGCGCCTCCTCGGCCGCCGCGAGCGCCGGCTCACCGGCCCGCCGCGCGAGCAGCGCCCGGGTCATCGCGAGCCGGGCCGGCCCGTCACCGGTACGCACCCGCCGGCCGGCCTCCGCCAGCAGCGGCGGCAGCTCGGCCCCGCGGTCCTGCCAGCGCAGCGACTCGATCAGTTCCAGATGCGCGTTCCCGTCCCGGTCGTCGGCGAGTGCCTGCCGGGCGATCCGCTCGGCGCGGGCGTGGGCCAGCTCGCGGTTCGCCGCGACCGCGGCCGCGACCGGGTCCGGGGCCGGGGCGTCGCCCGGCTCCCGGGTGGCGGGCACGTCCGGCTCGGCGCGCCCCGCCCCGGCGACGACCGCGGCCACGAACGGCGGCACCGCGGCCCGCCCGGCGCGGTCGGTCCGCACCAGCTCGCGGCGGACCAGCTCCCCCGCACCGCCCGGCCCGGCACCCGGCCCGCCCGCCACCAGCCGCTCCAGCGCGGCCCACTCGTCGGGCGCCAGACCGGCCAGCACGAACGATCCGAGCCGCGGCGGCGGCTCCATCGGGCCGTCCCACCGCCACGGACCGGCGCCCCGGGTGAGCCGGCCCGACTCGTACCCCGCGCGCACCAGCTCGCACAGGAACAGCGGGGTGCCCTGGGCCAGCTCGCGCAACCGCTGCGCGGTGCGGGCCTCCACGTCGCCGCCGAGCATGCCGTGCAGCAGCCGGTCGGTGTCCGCCTCGGCGAGCGGTCGGACCGCGACCGGGCGCACGTCGTCGCCGAGGGTGCGCAGCCGGTCGACCGGGGCGCGGTCGCTGCGCTCGGTCGCGACGACCGTCGCGTCCCCGGCGAGCAGCAGCTGCTCCAGCACCGAGCGGGTGAGGTCGTCGAGCCGGTGCGCGTCGTCGACCGCGATCACCGGGCGGTCCCCGCGCAGCGCGGCGAGCGCGTGCTGCAGCAGGACGAACCGGTCCGGATCCCCCGGCACCGGCGGTACCGCGTGCGCGAGGGGGCCCAGCGGGACGTCCGGTCCGGTCCCGGTGACCAGCACCGTGCGGCGCCCCAGATCGCGGGCGATGCGGACGGCCTCACGCAGCAGCCGGGTCCGCCCCACCCCGAGCGGCCCGGTCAGCAGCACACCGCCCGGTTGCCCGTCGGTCAGGAACCGCTGCAGGACGGCCAGTTCCGCGTCCCGCCCGACCAGCGGCGGATGCGTGCTCAGCACCTCCGGGCCGGCGTCGTGCCGGCGGTCGGACGACGGCGCCACTCCGGCCACGCGGTCCTCCCGTCCTCGGCGATCGTCTACCGGTATGTCCGTTTCCGGGGACGGTTCGGTTCAACCCGGTGGCTGTACTCACCCCCCGACTCACCCTGGCGCGCCGGGCACCGACGCGGCCGGGGCGGGCGGGGCGGCGCTGATCGCCGCGGCCGTCACCACCGGGCCGGACGCCGCCAGGAGCACCGCGACCGTTGCGCCGAGCAGCGCCCCGGCCCGCACCGGCCGTTCCCGGTCCAGCACCCGATCGGCCAGTCCGGCGGCGAGCATCGCCAGCACCGGTCCGAGCAGCAGCACCGCCGCCGTCCGGGTGTCCGGGAACGCCGACGCGGCGAGCAGCACCGCCGCGGCGGTGCCGAGCGGGGCGAGCGGGCGCCGGAAGCGCACGGTCAGCAGCACCAGCACCGCACCGGCGGCGACCGGCGCGAGCTGCGTCGCACCCAGCTCCGGGACGACCCCGGCCCGGCCGGCGAGCACCCCGCCACCGAGCGCGGCCGCGGTGCCCGCGACGACCACCAGCGTCCACCGCCCGGCCGGGCGCAACCGCGGACCCAGCTGACCGGTGTGCGCGGCGTGCGCGACGAACGCCGCCAGCGCCACCGCCGCGACCGGCGAGGTCAGCGCGGCGACCGCGCAGGCCAGGTAGGCACCCCGGGCGGCGGCCGGGCCGCGGCCGGCGAGCAGCGCGGCGACCAGCAGCCAGAACGCGGCCGGGGCCGCCGGATCGCCCGCCGCGTGCACGACGACCAGCGGCGGCACCGCCCCGGCCAGCACGACGGCCAGGCCGGCGATCGGCGCCGGCAACCCGATCCGACGCGCCATCGGCCACAGCAGGACCGCGGTGACCGCGCCGAGCAGCACCCCGGTGACCGGTCCGGACGCCCCGGTCAGCGCGAGCAGCGCCGCGGTCTGCCGCTCACCCAGCCCGAGCGGGTCCGCCGACGCGGCCACCGCGGGCAGCTGCGATGCCCCGGCCGCCGTGAGCGCACCGACGAGCAGCACCGGCAGCAGGGTGCCGGCGAGCGTCGGCAGCGCCCGGTCGCCGGCGTCCCGGGTCTCGACGAGCCGGCGCAGCAACGGCGCCCCGAGCAGCGAGAGCACCAGCCCGAGCAGCAGCGCGCCGCCGACGATCGGCAGCACCAGCAGCGCGGCGCGGACCGTGCCGAGCACCGCCTCGACCGCGATCCCGTCCCGCACGCCGGCGGCGGCGTCGCCGAGGAAGCCACGCGCCCCGCCGAGCATCTCGGGCACGACGACCGGTGCGGCCAGCAGGAACCCGCCGAGGAACACCACCAGGAACGGGACGACGAGTGCCACCCACAGCTCGACGGTGCGGCGGACCCCCGGCCGCAACCGGGTCAGCTTCGGGTCCGGCGTCGCACCGGGCAGCCGGCTGCGCAGCACCGGGCCGAGGTAGCTGAACAGGTCCGGAACGCCGACGATGTCGCTGAGGATGTAGTAGCCGTCGAGCCGGATCATCGGCAGGAACTGCCGGGCCGTCTCCAGGTGCAGCAGCGCCAGCACCACGAGCAGCCAGTCGGTGCCGGTGAGCAGCCAGGTCGCGGCGAGCCCGCCGAGCACGATCGCGTTGAAGTAGACCCCGCCCAGGTCGGTGCGCAGCCGCCCGGCCCGGGACAGCCGGTAGCTGTCGGTCACGGTGCTGTAGAAGGCGGGCCAGACCAGGTAGACGCCGAGCCCCATCGCGCCGGGCCGGGCGCCGCCGTAGCGGCAGGCGGACACGTGCCCGGCCTCGTGGAACGCCCCGGTCGCCAGGAACAGGCCGAGCACCGCCAGCACCAGCGCGGGGTTCGCGACCATCTCGCCCGCCCCGGCGAGCGCACCGGCGATCCCGCCGCCGAACAGCACGACCAGGTCGAGCACCAGCACCGCGACCAGCACCGGGACGACGACGGGCGGCCGGTGCAGCCAGGTGAACATCCCGGCGATCACCCAGGTCACCGACGGCGGCACCACCGGCAGCCGGAACCGCAGCATCAGCAGGTGATCGGGCCGCTGCTCGAGGCGTTCCGGCCGATCGTCGTTGTCGGAGCCGGAGCCGGTCTCGACCAGCCCGGCCGGGACCAGCCGCTCCCGGACGAGCGCATCGACGTCGGTGGCGGTGAGGTCCTCCCCGGTCTCCGCGGCGACCCGCTCGGCCAGTTCCGCGGCGCCGGAGCGGCCGTCGATCGCCGAGACGATCAGGAAGAGCAGTTCGGAGAGCTGGACGACCTGGCCGTCCGCGCGCACCACGACGTAGCGCTGGTCGGTGTAGCCCGAGCCTTGGTACGGACCCACGAGCTCGATCCCATCGGCCGGCCGGAACGGCGCCGCGACGAGCTGGGTCGGCGGATCGAGAACCAGGGTCTGCATCGCCTGCCTTCGTCCCGGTGGTGTCGGAAAAGTGCGGGAATTGCCTCGAACGCACCGGAGGGGCGACCCATGGGCCGCCCCTCCGATTATCCGGAAATCGTTTCGCAACGATTTCCGGGGATGGCTCAGCGCCAGTTCTGGAAGACCCAGGAGTCGGCGTCGCCGCCGGAGCCGCCGTCGCCGCCGCTGCCGCCGTCGCCACCGTCGGACGAGGCGTTGCCGCCGTCGCCGCCGAAGCCGCCCTCGGCCAGCTGGTTGGTGCTGCCGCCGTCGCCGATGACGCTGAAGCCGCTGAGCACGGACACGTTCGTGCCGCTCCCGCCGCTGCCGCCGTCGGCCGACGCCGACGAGCTGCCGCCGTCGCCGCCGGAGCCGCCGTCGCCACCGGACCCGCCGATGACGCCCAGCAGGGTCATCTGGGTGCGGGCCGGGAGGAGCTCGGCGTGCTCGGTGTCCAGGTGCCGGGAGATCGAGTCGCTCATCTGCGGACTCCTTTTCTCGGTTCGGATCCGTGGACCTCGGTCCACGCTTTCGGGAATCGGCCCGGTCGAGCCGATCTGGAATCCATCCTGGCCATCCCGGCGAGCGGCCCGCAATCAGATCCGGTACGTACAAATCAATGGGCCGGACCACGTAGGTTCATTCTCGGGGTACGGAGATGGCCGGATCGGCCACTGATCCCGGGCCCAGCAGGATGCCGCTGATCAGTCCGGGCTCGGGCACCGGCAGCGCGTCGCCCAGCGCGATCCGCATCGCGGCCAGACCGGACAGCGCGGCGAGGTAGGTGACGCCGCGCTGTCGCGGGTCCCCGTCGCCGGTCGCCGGCCCGGCCAGGACGTCGAGCAGGATCCGGTGCCGCTGCGCCAGCTCGGCGGTCCGGGGCGGCGGCCCGGGCACCGCGAACGCCTGGTTCATCAGGAGCAGGAACTCGGCGAACCGGTCGTCGCCGGCGATCGCGGCGACCACCTCGTGGGTGAACTCCTGCAGCACGTCGCCGTCGTGCAGCCGGTCGACGACCGCGTCGAGGCCGTCCGTGGCCTCGCCGACCAGCGCGTCGAACAGGTCCTCCTTGGACGCGTGGTGCCGGTAGACCAGGCCGGTGCTGATCCCGGCGGCGCGCGCGACGTCCCGGATGCCGGTCGCGGCGAAGCCGTGCCGGGCGAACAGCGAGACGGCGGCGGCGCGGATCCGCTCCTCGGTGCGCGCGGTGTGCGGCACCGGCCGTCGCCGGTACTCGACGAAGCCGAGCTTGCGGTAGAGGTTCAGCGCGGCGGTGTTGACGTCGGCGATGTCCTCCAGCACGAACGCGGTGAGTCGCTGTGCCGCATCAGGTGTTCGAGCAGCGCCGTGGCGCCGCCGCGGCCACGGTGGACCGCCGCGGTACCGACGAACTCCAGGGACGCGGTGCCGGGCGGCAGATCGAGGCTGCCGGAGAACTCGCGGCGCAGCATGATCCCGCCGATCCCGCCGCGGATCGGGCCGATCCGGCGCAGCAGCGGCCACAGTCGCGGCCGCACTGTCTGCTCCCTGCTGTCGGTGCGGGCGGCGAGCCCGGCCGGTTCGCCGTCGAGGACGGCGACGTGGAAGAGCTCGGGCACCAGCATGTGCTGGAACGCGTCCGCGAGCCGCCGCGGATCGGCGGCGAACCAGCGGAAGTCCTCGCCGAACGCGCCCAGGTAGAGCTCGACGAGCAGCCGCCGGTGCCGCGCACCGAGCTCCACCGCCGGTACGACGTCGACCACGACCGCCCCCGAGGAGAATGAACTTGTGTTCACTCCACTCCGGGGCGGGCCGGTCAGCTCTCCAGCGCGGCGTCCAGCGTGATCTCGACGCCGGCCAGCGCCTTCGAGACCGGGCAGCCGGCCTTGGCGGCCTCCGCGGCCTCCCGGAACCCGTCCGCGTCCAGGCCGGAGACCTCGCCGCGGACCGTCAGCGTGATGCCGGTCAGCCGGAAGCCGCCGTTCGCCTCGTCCGGGCCGAGCGAGACGTCGGCGGACACGTCCAGCGACTCCGGGGTCCCGCCGGCCTGGCCGATGTTCGCCGAGAGCTGCATCGCGTAGCAGGCCGAGTGCGCGGCCGCGATCAGCTCCTCCGGCGAGGTGACGCCGCCGGCGTCGTCGGCGGCGCGCTTCGGGAAGCTGACCTCGTAGGTGCCGACCTTCGAGCTGCTGAGCTCGACCTGTCCCGAGCCCTGCTCGAGGGTGCCGTTCCAGGCGGTGCGGGCGCTGCGGGTGGGCATGGTGCCTCCAGGTGGATCGGAATCGGTTGTACGCAACCGGTCAACCCGATCCTGGTGGGCGCGACTCCTCGGCCGGCACCTGTCGCGCCGAAAGGCACCGGCCGGGCGTCGAGCGGTCGCCTCAGCGCACCTCGACCCGGTCGCCGACCTGTAGCGAGGCGTACCAGCGCTCGGCGTTCGCCCGGTCCAGCCGGACGCAGCCGGCCGACGGCGAGTCCAGGTTCCCCTCGTGGAAGGCGATGCCGCCGGGGGCGAAGAACACCGCGAACGGCATCGGGGCGCCGTCGAACTCGGTGCTGCGGTGGTCGCGGTTCTTCCACTCCACCTGGAACGTGCCGAGCGGGGTCTCCTTGCCCTGACCGCCGGGCGCGACCCGGACCGGCCCGGCCTCGATCCGGCCGTCCCGGATGAGCCACGCGGTGCGACCGGCCCGATCGACGCAGGCGCGCGCCCGGGCGCTGCACGGCGTGCCCTCGGCCCGGCCCTCGGACCCGCCGCGCCCCTCCGAGGGGGCCGCCGGTGCCGCCGGAGCCGGAGCGGCCGAGGCCGTCGCGGCGAGTGCGCCGAGCAGCACCCCCAGGACCAGCACCAGCACCGTGACCAGGGCCGTCATCGTGCGGGACCGCCCGCGGCGACCCCCGACCTCGCGCGTCATCGCACTCCCGCTCGTCACCGCGGCGGCCACCGCGGCCGGCACGTGACCGGTTGAACGACGGCGTCGCAACCTGGTTACCACCCGAAGGTTTGATCTTCGGCCGGGCCACCCGGCCGGGTGCCGGAACGACGGGCCGGGACCGGCGCGGAGCGGCCCCGTACGATGCCGTACCGGCACGGGGGGCCGTTGCACCACGAGCGACCGACCGTCCGCGACGCGGCCGGGGCACGGGCCGTCCGACCGGCGGCGGGAACCCCAGCAGGAGGAACCGAACATGCCCGATGCCCACCAGGGCGGCACCGGCGACCGAACCGACCCGACCGCACCCGGCGCAGCCGCGGCCGTGGTCCTGGCTGCCGGGGCGGGCTCCCGGATGCGCTCGGCGACGCCGAAGGTGCTGCACCGGCTCGGCGGCCGCAGCATGCTGGGACACGCGCTGCACGCGGTGGCCGGGGTGCTCCCGGAGCACCTGGTGGTCGTCGTCGGGCACGAGCGGGAACGGGTCGCCGAGGCCGTCACCGGCATCGCCGGCGAGCTCGGCCGCACCGTCACCGCCGCCGTGCAGGAGAACCGGCTCGGCACCGGCGACGCGGTCCGCGCCGGACTCGCCGCGCTGCCGCCCGGGCTGGGCGGGACCGTGCTGGTCACCTACGGCGACGTCCCGCTGCTCGACACCGCGACGCTCACCGCGCTGGTCGGCGAGCACGAGCGGGCCGGCGCCGCGGTCACGCTGCTGACCTGCGACCCGGACGATCCCACCGGCTACGGCCGGATCGTGCGCGACGAGGCCGACCCGGCCCGGCCGGTGACCGCGATCGTCGAGCACGCCGACGCCACCGCGGGGCAGCGCGCGATCACCGAGGTCAACTCCGGGGTCTACGCCTTCGACGCGGAGTTCCTGCGTGCCGGGATCGGCGGGCTCGCCGCCCACAACTCGCAGCAGGAGCTGTACCTGACTGACCTGGTCGGCGCCGCCGTCCAGGCCGGCCGGACGGTGCACGCCGTCCGCTGCGCCGACGAGTGGCTGCTGCGCGGGGTGAACGACCGGGTGCAGCTCGCCGAGCTGCGCGCGGAGCTCAACCGCCGGGTGCTGCGGCGCTGGATGGTCGACGGCGTCACCGTCGTCGATCCGGCCACCACCTGGGTGGACGTCCAGGTGCGGCTCGGCACCGACGTCGTCCTGCACCCGGGGACGCAGCTGCACGACGCCTGCACGATCGGCGACGGCGCCGAGATCGGGCCGGACAGCACGCTCGCCGGCTGCGTCGTCGGGCCGGGCGCGACCGTCGTCCGCACGCACGGTTCGGAGGCCGAGATCGGCGCCGACGCCTCCGTCGGGCCGTTCGCCTACCTGCGGCCGGGCGCCCGGCTCGGGACCCGCGGCAAGATCGGCACCTTCGTCGAGGTGAAGAACTCCGACATCGGCGCCGGCAGCAAGGTGCCGCACCTGACCTACGTCGGCGACGCCTCGATCGGCGAGATGAGCAACATCGGCGCCTCGTCGGTGTTCGTCAACTACGACGGCGTCCGCAAGCAGCGGACGACGATCGGCTCGCACGTGCGGACCGGCTCGGACACCATGTTCATCGCGCCGGTCACGGTCGGGGACGGCGCCTACACCGGCGCCGGGACGGTGCTGCGCTCGGACGTCCCGCCGGGGGCGCTCGCGGTGTCGGGCGGGACACAGCGCACCATCGAGGGGTGGGTACCCCGCAAGCGCCCGGGAACACCGGCCGCCGAGGCGGCCGAGCGGGCGGGGACCCGGCAGGACAGCAGCGCCGCCCAGGACAGCGACACCCGGAACAGCGCCGCTCAGAACAGCGACGTCGAGAACAGAGACCTCAGCCGAGGAGGCACCGCACGGTGAGCGCGATCGCAGGAACCCCGAAGAAGAACATGATGCTCTTCTCCGGACGGGCGCACCCCGAGCTGGCCGAGCACGTGGCCAAGGAGCTCGACGTCACCGTCACACCGCAGTCGGCGTACTCCTTCGCCAACGGCGAGATCTTCTGCCGCTTCGAGGAGTCCGTCCGCGGCAGCGACGCATTCGTGATCCAGGCGCACGCCGCCCCGATCAACGACGCGATCATGGAGCAGCTGATCATGGTCGACGCGCTCAAGCGCGGCTCGGCCAAGCGGATCACCGCTGTCATGCCGTTCTGGGGCTACGCCCGCCAGGACAAGAAGCACCGCGGCCGCGAGCCCATCTCGGCCCGCCTGGTCGCCGACATGTTCAAGACCGCCGGTGCGGACCGGATCCTCACCGTGGACCTGCACACCTCGCAGATCCAGGGCTTCTTCGACGGCCCGGTGGATCACCTGTTCGCGCTGCCGGTGCTGGCCCAGCACATCAAGAGCACCCGGCCCGGGGAGAACTTCGCGGTCGTCTCCCCCGACTCCGGACGGGTGCGGCTGGCCGAGCGCTGGGCGGACACCCTCGGCGGCACCCCGCTGGCCTTCATCCACAAGACCCGGGACCCGCTCAAGCCGAACGAGGCGGTCGCGAACCGGGTGGTCGGTGAGATCGAGGGCCGCTGCTGTGTCGTCATCGACGACATGATCGACACCGGTGGCACGGTGGCGAAGGCGGTCGAGGTGCTGCTGGCCGAGGGCGCGACCAAGGTCGTCGTCGCCGCGACGCACGGTGTGCTGTCCGGCCCGGCCACCGAGCGCCTGGCCAACTGCGGCGCCGACGAGGTGATCTTCACCGACTCGCTGCCGATCCCGGCCGAGAAGCGCTTCGACCGGATGACCGTGCTGCCGATCGCGCCGCTGCTGGCCGAGGCGATCCACCAGGTCTTCGAGGACGGCTCGGTGACCAGCCTGTTCGACGGCAACGCCTGAGCGGTCCACGCAGCGCACGACGGCGCCCCACCGATTCGGTGGGGCGCCGTCTGCCGTCGCCAACCCAGCCGGACCCCCGCTGCAGTGCTCGCCGAGCAGAATCCGTGGCACCTGCGCGGCGTGGTGCCGGACGCCTACGCCCCACCGGTGGAACGCCCACTGGCCGAGCATCTGTGGAGCCGGCTGCACCGGGACGACCCGCGCAGGTTCCTCATCGTGCTCGGTGCCCGTCGCGTCGGCAAGACCACGGCGATGTACCAGACCGTTCGCCATCTTCTCAGGGCCGGGGTCGATCCGGGGCGACTCTGGTGGATGCGGCTCGATCATCCCGTGCTGTTGCGAACCACGCTGGCCGATCTCGTACGGCACGCGATCGACCACTCCGAGGCGACGGCCGACCGCCCGGTGCACCTCTTCCTCGACGAGCTGGTGTACACCCGTGACTGGGACCTGTGGCTGAAGACGTTCTTCGACGAGCGGTGGCCGGTACGGATCGTCGCCACGTCCAGCGCGACCGCCGCACTCCGCGGGCGTCGACTGGAGAGCGGCATCGGCAGGTGGCTCGACCTGTACCTGGCTCCGTACTCGTTCCTCGAGTATCTCGAGCTGCTGGACGAGGCGCCGGCGATCGACGTCGCCGAAACGCTCGCCGGAACGCTCGCCCGGCTCCCCTCCCGTCTCCCGGATCCGGCACGTACTGCCGAGCTCCGGCGTTCGTTCCTCCTGACCGGTGGCTTCCCCGAGCTGCTCCTGTCCCAGCAGGGACGCCTCGACGACGCCGATCGGCTCCTGCGCTCCCAGCAGATACTGCGCGCCGACGCCGTCGAGCGAGCGGTCTACAAGGACATACCCCAGTCCTACGGCGTGCAGAACCCGATGGCCCTCGAACGACTCCTCTACGTGCTCGCCGCCCAGGTCACGGGGGTTCTGACGCCCACCGGGATCGCCCGGGACCTGGAGATGTCACAGCCGACACTCGATACCTACATCGGGTACCTCCAGCAGGCGTTCCTGGTGTTCACCCTCCCCAACTACTCCGTTAGCGAGGAGTCGGTCCAGCGACGGGGCCGAAAGCTCTACTTCGTCGACGGAGCAGCGCGCAACGCCGCCCTCCAGCGAGGTCTCGCACCGCTGGACGACCCGTCCGAGATGGGGGTCCTCCTCGAGAACGCCGCAGCAGCGGCGCTGCACTCACTGGCCGAACAGTCCGGCCATCGCCTGTTCCACTGGCGCGAGCGCAACAGATACGAGGTGGATCTCGTCCTCGACGACCCGGCAGGCCCGCTCGCGTTCGAGATCGGGTCTTCGGTGCGCCACTCGCGCACCGGGCTCGGGGCTCTCATGGAGCGGCATCCGCGATTCCGGGGCGGCTGCTACCTGGTGACACCGGACAGCCCGCGTGTCGCAGCACGCACGACGGAGTCCGGAATCGGCTCGCTCCCCCTGGACATGCTCCTGCTCGCCTGCGGGGCGCAGGCCGCCGAGGGACTTCGCCGACGCCTGTCGGCCTGATGTCACGGAGCCGGGGGAAGCCGTTGCGGGTGGGTGCCACAGGGTGTAGTGCAGCCGTGCCGTAGACTTCGGGCATCTCCGCGGCGAGGGCGGGTGCACGCTGACCCGCCGTGATCGACGTGGGCCGATCCCGGTCGGCTCCTCGCCGCGCGCACGCCTTCCACAGCGCAGAACGCAGCAAGAACCGAGGAGCACCCCCGTGGCCCAGACCCGCATTCCCGCCGAGAACCGGACCGAGTTCGGCAAGGGCGCCGCCCGCCGCACCCGTCGCGCCGGCAAGATCCCCGCCGTGCTCTACGGGCACGGCACCGACCCGGTGCACCTGTCGCTGCCGTCGCTGGAGTTCGCCGCCGTCGTCCGCGAGCAGGGCCGCAACGCCGTCCTGGAGCTCGACGTCGCCGGCAGCGCGCCGCAGCTCGCGCTGACCAAGACCGTCGTCGTGCACCCGCTGCGCCCCTACATCGAGCACGTCGACCTGCTCGTCATCAAGCGCGGCGAGAAGGTCGAGGTCGAGCTCGACGTCGTCGTCACCGGCGACGCCGCCCCGGGCTCGCTGGTCACCCAGGACCTCAACACCGTCCTGGTCGAGGCCGACGTGCTGAACATCCCGGAGAACATCGAGATCTCCGTCGAGGACGCCGAGATCGGCACCCAGTACTTCGCGAAGGACCTGCGCCTGCCGCAGGGCGTCGAGCTGCGCACCGACGAGGAGTACCTGGTCGTCCAGGTCGTCCCGGCCCCGACCGAGGAGGACCTCGAGGCCGAGATCGACACCGAGGGTGCCGGTGTCGTCGAGGAGCCGTCCGACGAGGAGGAGGCCGCCGAGCCGGCCGCCGAGTCCGCCGAGGGTTCCGAGGGCTCGGACGAGTCCTCCGACGACGCCAAGTGAGCCCCGTGCCGGGGCCCGCGCTGGTCGTCGGGCTCGGTAACCCGGGCCCGGACTACGCCGAGACCCGGCACAACGTCGGCACCCGCGTCGCCGCCCTGCTGGCGGCGCGGGCCGGCGCCGGCCGGTTCTCGGTCCACAAGCGGACGAACTCCGACGTGGCCCAGGGCTGGCTCTCCGGCCGGCCGGTGACCGTGGCCGTCCCGAGGACGTACATGAACCTCTCGGGCGGCCCGGTCGCCGGGCTCGTGCAGTACTTCTCGATCCCGCCGGCCGAGGTGATCGTCGTGCACGACGAGCTGGATCTCGAGTTCGGCGTCGTCCGGCTCAAGCGCGGCGGCGGCGAGGGCGGGCACAACGGCCTGCGCTCGATCAGCCGGTCGCTGGGCACGAAGGACTACCTGCGGGTGCGGTTCGGCATCGGCCGCCCGCCCGGCCGGCAGGACCCGGCCGACTACGTGCTGAAGCGGTTCTCGGGTGCCGAGAAGAAGGAGCTCGATCTCGGGATCGACCTGGCCGCGGACGCCACCGAGGCACTGCTGGCCGACGGGCTGGAGGCGGCGCAGAACCGCTTCCACCCGCTGTCCGGCTGACCGCCGGCCGCCCCGGAGCGTCCCGCGCGTGTCCCGTCCCGGCCTCGTCGGCGCCGCCGCATCGCTGGTCGGTGCGACGCTGTTCTGGGCGGGCAACTACATCGTCGGGGCCGAGGCGGTGCGCAGCATCGACCCGTTCAGCCTCACGCTGCTCCGGTGGGTGCTGGCGCTGCCGCTGCTGGTCGCGCTCGCCCAGCTGGTCGAACGCCCGGACTGGCGGCGGGTGCTCGCCGCCTGGCCGTGGCTGCTGGCGCTGTCGCTGTTCGGGATGCTCGCCTACACCGGGTTCCTCTACGCCGCGCTGGCGGCGACCACCGCCTTCAACGCCTCGCTGATCAACGCCTTCAATCCGGCGCTGATCGCGCTGGCCGGTGCGGTCCTGCTGCGCGAGCGGCTGACCCCGGTCGCGGTCGCCGGGATCCTGGTCGCACTGCTCGGCGTGCTGATCGTCGTCACCGACGGCGACCCGGCGACCGTGCTGCGCACCGGGTTCGGCGCGGGCGAGCTGCTGATGCTGGGGGCGATCCTGTCCTGGACCGGCTACGCCGTCGTCGGCCGGCGCGCCCCGGCGCTGCCGCCGATCTCCTCGACCGCCGCCCAGGCCGCGGTGGCGGTGCTGCTGCTCGCCCCGGCCGGCCTGCTCACCGGGGTCACCCTGCCCGACGGCCCGGCGTCGACCGGCTCGCTGCTGTTCATCGTGGTGTTCCCGTCGGTCCTGTCGTACCTGCTGTGGACCCGGGCCCTGCTCGTCCTGCCGGCCGGCAGCGCGGGCGTGTTCCTCAACCTGATCACGGTCTTCACCGCCGCGTTCACGATCGCGGTGGGCGACCCGTACACGTCCGCGCAGCTCGTCGGCGGCCTGATCGTGATCGTCGGGGTCGTCCTCACCTACGGGCGGCACCTGCGCCGCCGGCCCGGCTGACCGGGCCGGGCCGGGCGGCACGACGGCGTCAGCCGGGGGTACCGAGCAGGTCGGCGGTGGCGGCCCGGCGCAGCTTGCCCGACGGCGTCTTCGGCAGGGTGCCCGGCGCGAGCACCGCGACCTCGGCCGGGCGCACCCCGACCGCGGACACCACCCGGCGCACCACGTCGTCCCGGATCGCCTTGACCGCCTCGGGGCTGTCGGCGCCCTTCGCCTCGACCGCGACCGCGAACGACTCGCGGTGCCGCCCCTCGCCTGCGGCCAGCCGCACGGCGACGACGTTCCCGGCCCGGACCCCGTCGGCGGCGGCCGCCGCGCGTTCGATGTCGGTCGGGTAGATGTTGCGGCCGCCCATGATGATGACGTCCTTGGTGCGGCCGCACACGACGACCGCGCCGTCCGGGGTGAGGTAGCCCTCGTCACCGGTGTCGAACCAGCCCTCGGCGTCCTGGGTGGACCGCGGGCCGTCGACGGTGAGATAGCCCGGCGTCACGGCCTCGCCGCGCAGGTGCAGCACGCCGACCTCGCGCGGCCCGAGCACCCGGCCGCCGGGGCCGACCGCCCGCACCTCGAGACCGGGCAGCGGCGGCCCGAGCTCGGGGAACTCCCGGACCGGCCCGTCCGAGGCCGGTTCGGCGCGCCGGTGCGTCTCCAACGACGCGGCGTCCACCCGGTCCACCGTCAGTCCGGTGTGGACCGGCGCGAACGACACCCCGAGCGCCGTCTCGGCCATCCCGTAGGCGCACAGCACCGACTCCGGGCGCAGCCCGAACCGGGCGCCGGCCGCGGTGAACGCCGCGACGGCCGCCGGATCGACCGGCTCGGCGCCGTTCAGCGCGATCCGCAGCGACGACAGGTCGAGCTCGCCGTCGTCGACCCGGGCGAGCTGGCGGGCCAGCACGGCGTAGGCGAAGTTCGGCGCCGCGGTCACCGTGCCGCGGTACTTCGAGATCAGCTCCGCCCACAGCCGCGGCCGGCCGAGGAAGTCGACCGGGGTGACCGTGACCAGGTCCAGCCCGACCGTCATCGGGATGGTCAGGAAGCCGACCATCCCCATGTCGTGGAACAGCGGCAGCCACGACACCATCCGGTCCGATGCGACGTCCAGCTCGGACGCGGTGACCATGGAGCCGATGTTCGCGTGCAGGTTGGCGTGGGTGATCCGGACGGCCTTCGGCGCCGCGGTGGAGCCGCTGGTGAGCTGGAGCAGCGCGGTGTCGCCCTCGTCGGCGACGGCGGCGTCCGCGGCGAACGCGTCCGGGTCGCCGTCCAGCGAGTCCAGCGTGCGGAACGGGATGCCCTGCTCCATCAGCACCGGCGCGAGCGCGTCGAACGGCGCCCCGAGCAGCACCATCGACGCGTCGACCATCTTCAGCGTGGTGACGGTGTCCGCCGCCCACTCCGCGAGATCGGTCCGCGGGGTCGGCTGGTGCAGCATCGTGACGCTGCCGCCGCGCAGCCACACCGCCTGCGCGGTCGGCGCGATCGCCGCCGGCTCGCCGGCGAGCACCCCGACCGCCCCGCCGGCCGGGAGCGCGGGCGCGCCGTCCGCGCCGGGCCTGCGCAGCGCGTCCGCGCAGCCCCGGGCGGCCCGGTGCACCTCCGCCCAGCTGCGCCGGGTCGGCTCGCGCGGCTCCCCGGTGGTCATCCCGCGGGCATCCCGGTCGGGACCGGTCGCGGACTCCAGCAACGTCGCCAGGAATCGGGACATGCGCCCGACCCTAGCGACGAACCGGGCACGCGCGCCGCCGCGATCGGTGACCGGCTGATCCGGCACGGGCCCGGGCGTAGCATCCGAGCCCATGACGGACCAGCAGATCAGCACCCCGCCGGCCGAGCTCGCCGAGGCGGTCACGGCCGTCCTGCCCGGGGCGCGCACCGACCTGGAGGCGCTGGTCCGCATCCCGAGCATCTGGGCCGATCCGGCGCACGCCGACGACACCCGGCGCTCCGCCGACGCGGTCGCCGCGCTGGCCCGCGACGCCGGCGCGGCCGACGTGCAGGTGATCTCCGCCGGCGGTGGCGCGCCGGCCGTCGTCGCGCACTGGCCGGGCCCGGAGGGCACGCCGACCGTCATGCTCTACGCCCACCACGACGTCCAGCCGACCGGCGGCGACGAGCACTGGACGACGCCCCCGTTCGAGCCGACCGAGCGGGACGGCCGGCTCTACGGCCGCGGCGCCGCCGACGACAAGGCCGGCGTGATGACCCACCTGGCGGTGCTGCGCGCCTACGACGGGCGGCCCCCGGTCGGGGTGGTGCTGTTCATCGAGGGCGAGGAGGAGTCCGGCTCGCCGACGCTGACCGCGCTGCTCGCCGAGCACCACGCGAGCCTCGCCGCGGACGTCATCGTGATCGCCGACGCGGCCAACCCGGCGGTCGACGTGCCGGCGCTGACCACCAGCCTGCGCGGGCTGGTCGACGTCGTCGTCGAGGTGTCGATGCTGGAGCGGCCGGTGCACTCCGGGGTCTACGGCGGCCCGATCGGCGACGCGCTCACCGCGCTCTGCCGCACGCTGGCGACCCTGCACGACGACAAGGGCGAGGTCGCCGTGCCCGGCCTGGTGCACGGCAGCTCGGACGCCCCCGACCCGGACGAGGCGACCTACCGGGCCGACGCCGGCCTGCTCGACGGCGTCGAGCTGATCGGCTCCGGCAGCATCCCGGAGCGGGTGAACGTCAAGCCCGCCGTCGCCGTGCTCGGCATCGACGCGCCGCGGGTCGCCGAGGCGTCGAACGTGCTGCTGCCGCGGGCCCGGGCGATGGTGAGCATGCGGCTCGCCCCCGGCGAGGACGCGACGCAGGCGCAGCGGGCGCTCGCCGAGCACCTGGAGCGCAGCGTGCCGTGGGGCGCGCACGTGACGGTGACCCCCGGCACCGGGGTCGCCGAGCCGTTCAGCCTGTCCGCGACCGGCGAGGTGTACGACCACGCCCGCGCCGCCTTCTCCTCGGCGTACGGCAACTCCGCGGTGGAGACCGGCATCGGCGGCTCGATCCCGTTCATCGCCGAGTTCGCGCGCACCTTCCCGGGCGCCGCGGTGCTGGTCACCGGTGTCGGCGACCCGGCCAGCCGGTGGCACGGCATCGACGAGAGCCTGCACCTGGGCATGTTCGGCCGCGGCGTGCTCGCCGAGGCGCTGCTGCTGAGCCGGCTCGGCGGGCAGGACTGACCCGGACCGGCCCCGGCCGGCGCCGGTGACCCGGCCGGGCCCGCCGACTGGGCCGGGGCCGGATCGGGTATCCACGGACCATGAAGTTCGGCATCGCCACGTTCGTGACCGACGAGGGCATCCGGCCGGGTCCGCTGGGCCGCGCGCTCGAGGAGCGCGGGTTCGACTCGGTCTTCCTCGCGGAGCACTCGCACATCCCGTCCAGCCGGGAGTCCCCGTACCCGGGCGGCGGTGACCTGCCGCGGGTCTACTACCGCACGCTCGATCCGTTCGTCGCGCTGACCGCGATGGCCGCGACGACCACCGATCTGCTGCTCGGCACCGGGATCGTCCTGCTCCCGCAGCGCGACGTGATCCACACCGCGAAGTCGGCGGCCAGCCTGGACCTGGTGTCGGGCGGGCGGCTGCTGTTCGGCGTCGGCGCCGGCTGGAACCGCGAGGAGATGCGCAACCACGGTGTCGACCCGGCGACCCGGGGCCCGCTGATGACCGAGCAGCTGCACGCGCTGAAGGCACTGTGGACGCAGGAGGAGGCCGAGTTCCACGGCGAGCACGTGCACCTCGAGCGGTCGTTCTGCCGGCCCAAGCCGGTCCGCGAGCCGCACCCGCCGATCTACCTCGGCGGGGAGAGCGGGGCCGCGCTGAACCGGCTCGCCGAGGTCGGCGACGGGTGGCTGCCGCGCGGGCACCTGCCGATCGACGAGATCCGGCGGGTGCGCGCCGAGCTCGCCGACCGCGGGAGGCCGGACGTGCCGACCACGGTGTTCGCCGTCCCGCCGGAGCCGGCGGCGGTGGCCGGCTACGCCGACGCCGGGATCGAGCGGGTGACGTTCCTGCTGCCGACGCTGCCCGAGTCGGAGACCCTCACGAAGCTGGACGAGCTGGCGCAGGTGACGCGGGTGGCGCAGGGCGCCCGCTGACCGCGCCGAGCACCAGCGCGGTCAGCGCCTCCGGGGCGTCGAGCTGGATCAGGTGCCCGGCGGCGGGCACCAGGTGCAGCTCGGCGCCCGGGATCGCGGCGGCGAGCCGGTGCGCCCGGTCCACCGGGATCCAGGTGTCCTCGGTGCCCCACACGATCCGCACCGGCAGGTCGAGCTCGCCGTAGCGGGGCTCGACCTCGTCGGTGAAGCGCTGGTCGGCCTGCGCGATCTGCCGGTAGAACGCCGCCCGCCCCTCCGCGCCGAGCCACGGCCCGACCAGCATGTCCTCGTCGTCGGCGCGCAACGGGCGGAACGCCGCGCCGCGCACGTAGGCGCGGACCAGCGCCTCGTGCAGCGGAGCGGGCAGCGCGGCGAACACGGCCGCGTTGTCCCGGACGAGCCGGAAGAACTCCGAGCCCCACGGGGCGAGCGCGACGACGTCGACCAGGGTCAGCGAGGCGTACGCGGCGCCGTGCAGCAGGTGCGCCCGCAGCGCGACGGCGCCGCCGTAGTCGTGCGCGACGACGTGCGGCGGATCGTCGAGCCCCCAGTGGTCCAGCAGCGCGGCCAGCATCCGGCCCTGCACGCCGAGCGACACGTCGTCGCTCTTCGACGACGTCCCGTAGCCGGGCATGTCCCACAGGAGCACCCGGTGCGACGGGGCGAGGGCCGCCGCGACCGGTGCCCACAGCCGCGACGACCACGGCGTGCCGTGGCAGAACACCACCGGTGGGCCCGCGCCGCGCGAGGTCCATCGCACCCGGTGGCCGTCGACCGAGTACACCTCGTCCATATCCACCGGCGGAGCCTCGCACATTCCGGGCAGAATGAGCGCCGATGGAGATCCGGCTGCTGGGCACCGTGTCCGCGCTCGACGGGTCCGGTGCGGAGTTGCTGCCCGCCGGTCCGCGGCTGCGCGGGCTGCTGGCCCGCCTGGCGCTGGACGCCGGTCACCCGGTCGACGCCGCCACCCTGGTCGACGCGCTGTGGGGCGAGGCGCCGCCGTCGACGGCGAACGCGCTGCAGTCGCTGGTGTCCCGGTTGCGCCGGTCGGTGGGCGCCGACCGGGTGCGCTCGGCGCCCGGCGGCTACCGGCTCGACGTCGGCGCCGACGCGGTCGACGCGCTGCGGTTCGCCCGGCTGCGACGGGAGGCCGCCGCGACCGCGGACCGCGAACGGGCCCGGGAGCTGCTGGACCGGGCGCTGGGCCTGTGGTCCGGCCCGGCGCTGGCCGACCTGCGCGAGGTCGCGTTCGCCGGGTCGGCGGCGGCCCGGCTGGCCGAGGCCCGCGCCGCGACGGCCGAGGAGCTGACCCGCCGCACCCTGGAGGACGGGGCGCCCGCCCCCGGCACGCTGCGCGGCGTGCTCACCGAGGTGCTGGCCGAGCAGCCGCTGCGGGAGACCTCGGCCGTCGCGCTGGCCAGGTTGCTGCACGCGTCCGGGCATCGCGCCGACGCGCTCGCCGTGCTGGACCGCACCCGCTCCGCGCTGGCCGCGGAGCTGGGCGTCGACCCGGGCCCGGAGCTGCGGGCCGCCCGCACCGAGCTGCTGCACGACGCCCCCGCCGGGAACGGCCGGGTCGCGGCACCGGCACCGGCCACCCGCGCCGGCCCGGCGGGGACCCCGCGCCACCGCGCGCCCGCGCTGACCTCGTTCATCGGCCGGGAGGACGATCTGGCCCGGCTCCGCTCCCTGCTCGCGGGTGCCCGCCTGGTCACCGTGACCGGGCCGGGCGGGGCCGGGAAGACCCGGATCGTCGCCGAGGTGGTGCGCGACCTGGACCGCCCGGTGGAGGTGGCCGAGCTGGCACCGCTGGCCGGGCCGGAGCAGCTCGCGGCGACCGTGCTGCACGCCGTCGGCGGCCCCGATCTCAGCCTCGGCGACCGCACCGGGCCGGGCACCCTGGCCCGGTTGCGGACCGCGCTGGCCGGCCGGGAGCTGCTGCTGGTGCTGGACAACTGCGAGCACCTGATCGACCCGGTCGCGACCCTGGTGCACGACCTGCTGGGCACGGTGCCGGGGCTGACGGTGCTCGCCACCAGCCGGGAGCCGCTGGGGGTGCCCGGCGAGGTGCTGCACCCGCTGGGCGCGCTCGACGACGCGCAGGCGGCCCGGCTGTTCACCGACCGCGCCGCGGCGGTCGCGCCCGGGTTCACCGCCGATCCGGCGACCGTCACCGAGATCTGCCGCAGGCTCGACGGGCAGCCGCTGCCGATCGAGCTGGCCGCGGCCCGGGCCCGGACGCTGAGCGCGCGCGAGATCGCCGACCGGCTGGCCGACCGGTTCCGGCTGCTGGTGACCGGCAGCCGCACCGTGCTGCCCCGGCACCAGACGCTGCGCGCGGTCGTCGACTGGAGCTGGGACCTGCTCGGCGCCGCCGAACGCACCCTGGCCGACCGGTTCGGGGTGTTCGCCGGGCCGGTCGGCGCGCACGCGGTGGAGACCGTGTGCGGGGGCGGCGGCCTGGACGGCGACCCGCTCGGCCTGCTCGACGCGCTCGTCGAGAAGTCGCTGGTCGTCGCGACCCAGGATCCGGGCGGCGGGCCCACCCGGTACCGAATGCTGGAGACGATCCGGGAGTACGCGGCGGCCCGGCTCGCCGAGTCGGGTGGGTCCGGCCGGATGGTGCGGGCACACGCCGACTGGCTGCTGGCGGTGCTCGAACCCGCCGAGCCGCAGCTGCGCACCCGCGCGCAGCTGGACACGCTGGCGACGGTGCGCCGGGTCGAGGGCGAGGCGTTCCGGGCACTCGACCGGGCCGTCACCGATCCGCGGCCGGAGCACGCACACCGGCTGCTGGCGGCGGTGTCGTGGAGCTGGATGATCCGCGGCGAGAACATCGCGCTGCTGCACTGGTCGGACCTGGTGGCCGCGCTCGACGCGCCGGCGGACGTGCCGGCAGTCACCACGAACCGGGCGATCCGGGCGCTGCTGCTCGCCGGTTACGTCTCCGTCGAGGGTGCGCCCGCCGAGATCGACGCCGTCGGGTCGGCGCTGCCCGGGCTGCCGCATCCCCGGCACCCGGCCGTCGTCCTGGCCGGGCCGGTCGCCGAGGCGTTCCGCTCGGGCGACCGCACCGAGCTCGGCGCCCTGGTCGCCCGGGGCGCGGACCCGTGGCTGCGCGGCGCGGCCGCGTTCCTGGCGTCGGTGCACGCGGAGAACGAGGGGGACCTCGACGAGCAGCGCGCCTACCTGCGGGTCGCCCATCCGCTGTTCCGCTCGGTCGGCGACCGGTTCGGGCTCGGGCTCACCGTGGCCTCGCTCGGCGAGCTGGAGGACCTGGCCGGCAACGGTACGGCCGCCTGCACCGCCTGGACCGAGTCGATCGCGCTGACCGCGGAGCTGGGCAACCTCGACGACCTCCCGCACTACCGGATGCAGCTGGCCGGTCTCGCGGCCCGCCGGGGCGACGAGGCCGGGGCCCGGGAACATCTGGAGCTCGCCGCGAGCGACCTGCGCGAGCACCCGCACCAGCGCCCCGCGAGCTGGATCGACTGGGGTCGCGCCGACGTCGAGCGGCGGCTCGGCAGGCCGGTGCACGCCCGGACACTGCTCGCCGAGTCGTGGAAGGCCGACGGGCCCGGCGCCGGCCGGATGCAGCGGGTGGCCCTGCAGCACGCCTTCGCGGCCGCGGCCGAGCTGGACCTCGGCCGGATCGACGCCGCCCGGGTGCTGCTCGACGCCGCCGCCGACGCCGCCCTGCAGAGCAACGACGGCCCGGTGCTCGGCATGGCCGCCGAGGCGTCCGCCCGCTGGGCGGTCGCCCATGGCGACCCGGAGCGCGCCGGTGAGCTGCTCGGCGTCGCGATCGCCCGGCGCGGCACCCTTCACCTGGGTGATCCGGAGGTCGTCGCGACCCGCGACGCGGTCGTCGCCGCGCTCGGCGAGGGCGGCGCGGTGACGGCGATCGACCGCGGCCGGGCCGCCCCGCGCGACGTCGCGCCCCGGCCACTGCGTGCCCATGACGTCAGGTCCGCCGCCGGTACAGGGTGACCGCCAGCGGCGCGAAGATCGCGACCACGATCGCCGAGGTCACCAGTGACGCGGTGACCTCGGCTGCGGCGGGTTCGCCGTCGAGCAGGGCCCGGACCGCGTCCGCGCACCGGCTGACCGGGTTCACCTCGGCGAACGGGCGCAACCAGTCCGGCATGGTCTCGACCGGGACGAAGACCGAGCTGGCGAACGTCAGCGGCAGCATGATCATCGCGCCGATGCCCTGCACCGACCGGGGCTCCCGGACCAGCACCCCGAGCGCGGTGAAGATCCAGCACATCGCGAAGGCGAACAGCACCACCAGTGCGAACGCACCCAGCACCGCGACCGGCCCGGCCGAGGTGCGGTAGCCGAGCGCGAAGCCGAAGGCCAGCATGATCACACCCGAGGTGATGTAGCGGACCAGGTCGGCGCCGACCGCACCGACCAGCGGCGCCGCCCGGGAGATCGGCAGGCTCCGGAACCGGTCGAAGATCCCGGTCTTGAGGTCCTCGGCCAGCCCGACCCCGGTCCCGGCGGAGGCGAACACGACGGTCTGCAGCAGCACACCGGGCAGCGCGTACTGCAGGTAGTCCTCGCTGCTCCCGGCGATCGCGCCGCCGAACACGTAGACGAACAGCAGCAGGAAGACGATCGGCTGCAGGGTGACGTCGAGCAGCGCCTCCGGCGAGTGGATCGTCTTGGTCAGGCCGCGGCGGGCGAGCGCGGCACTGTGCCGCAGCGGGGCGGGTACCCGGCTGCGGCGGGCGCCGGCCGGCGGCGCGGCGGGCGGCGACGGGCGGCCGGTGAGGGCGGCGGTCACGCGGACTCTCCATCGGTGGTGGTGGCCTGCCGGCCGGTGAGGGTGAGGAAGACGTCGTCGAGGCTGGGCAGCCGCAACCCGATCTCGGCGACCGCGATCCCGGCCTCGGCCAGCCGGCCGTCTGCGCGGCCCAGCGCGCCCGGGTCGCCGGCGGGGACGCTGACCTCGCCGGAGGGCGCGATCGACGGCTCGCCGCCGGTCTCGGCCGCGATGACCGCGGCGACCTGCGCGGCGTCGCCCGGCCGGACCGGCCGCACGTGCAGCAGCTGCCCGCCGGTGTCCGCCTTCAGCTCGGCCGCCGTGCCCGCGGCGATCACCCGGCCCCGGTCGAGGACGACGAGATCGTGCGCGAGCTGGTCGGCCTCCTCCAGGTACTGGGTGGTGAGCAGGACGGTGACGCCCTCGTCGGCGAGCCGGCGGACGGACTCCCACACCTCGTTGCGGTGCCGCGGGTCCAGACCGGTGGTGGGCTCGTCGAGGAACAGCACCTCCGGGTCGCCGACCAGGCTGGCCGCGAGATCGAGCCGGCGGCGCATGCCACCGGAGTAGGTGCGGACCCGGCGCCCGGCGGCCTCGGTGAGCCCGAACCGGTCGATCAGCTCGTCGGCGCGGGCCCGCGCGGCCCGGCCGGGAAGTTCCAGCAGCCGCGCGATGAGCACCAGGTTGTCGCGGCCGGTGAGCGCCTCGTCGACCGCGGCGTACTGCCCGGTGAGCCCGATCCGGCGGCGGACGGCGGCCGGATCGGAAGCGACGTCGTGCCCGAGCACGGTGGCCCGGCCCGCCGTCGGCGGCAGCAGGGTGGCGAGCATCCGGACGGTGGTCGTCTTGCCGGAGCCGTTCGGCCCGAGCAGCCCGAGGACCTGACCGGGACGGGCGGTGAAGGAGATGCCGTCGACGGCGCGGACGTCGCCGAACGTGCGGACGAGCCCGTCGACCTCGATGGCGGGCGGTGGAGCGTTCATGCGTCCATCGTGCGCCGGGGCCCTGGCACGGGGCTGGCACGGGCCTGGCACGGGCCTGGCACGGGACCTGGCACCGGGCTGTCACGGGACCGGGGCCGGATCAGCGCCGGCCGGTGCGGCCCGATCGGCCCGGCTCCACCGCCGCCCCCCGACGGCGGCGGCGGAACCGAACCGCTCCCCCCGTCACGGCGACGCTCCCCAGCCCGCCGTGACCCGTCCGACGGTATCGGGGTCGCGCGGCGTCCGGATCGGTCGAACTACTGATCTCCAACCCCGGCTCCTCCTACCGAGGTAGGAGAAACGCCCTACCCTTCGGCGCGTTCGGCGGCATCCAGCCACTCGATCTCGACCGTCTCCCGCTCCGCGACGACCGCCTTGAGCTCGCGGTCCAGCTCCATCAGCCGGTCCGGATCGGTGGCCGCCTCGGCCAGCTGCGTGTGCAGCCGCTCCTCACGCTTCGTGAGCTGCTCCATCCGCCGTTCGAGGCGCTGCGCGTCCTTGCGGGCGGTCCGCTGCGCGGCGGCGTCGACCTTCGGTGCCCGCCCCGCCGGGGTGCCGGCGGGCGACGGCGCGGCCTGCGCCACCGCGGCCGGGCCGCGACCGGCGGCCGCCCGGCGCGCCACGTACTCGCCGATCCCGCCGGGGAGGTGGGTCAGCTTCCCGTCCCCGAACAGCGCCAGCACCTGGTCGCAGACCCGCTCGGTCAGGTACCGGTCGTGGCTGACCACGACCAGCGTGCCCGGCCAGCCGTCGAGCAGGTCCTCCAGCCCGGCGAGGGTGTCGACGTCCAGGTCGTTCGTCGGCTCGTCGAGCAGCAGCACGTTCGGCTCGTCCATCAGCAGCCGGGTCAGCTGCAGCCGTCGGCGCTCGCCGCCGGAGAGCCGCCCGACCGGCGTCCACTGCCGGGCGGCCGGGAACCCGAGCTGCTCCAGGACCTGCGACGCGGTCATCTCCTGCTTCCCGAACCGCACGTACTTGGCGACGGCCTCGGTCGCCTCCAGCACGCGCATCTCGGCCGGCAGGTCGGTCAGCTCCTGGGTCAGCTGGGCGAGCTTCACCGTGCTGCCCTGCACCCGGCGTCCGGCGTCGAGCTCCCGCTCGCCGGTGAGGGCGCGCAGCAGGGTCGTCTTCCCGGACCCGTTGACGCCGACGATGCCGACCCGGTCGCCCGGGCCGAGCCGCCAGGTCACCCGGTCCAGCAGGGTCCGCCCGGCGACCTCGACGGTGGCGTCCTCCAGCTCCAGCACGGTGCGGCCGAGCCGGTTGGTCGCGAACTGCATCAGCTCGACGGTGTTGCGCGGCGCCGGGACGTCCGCGATCAGCGCCTCGGCGGCCTCGATCCGGTACCGCGGCTTCGACGTCCGGGCGGGCGGGCCGCGGCGCAGCCAGGCCAGCTCCTTGCGGGCGAGGTTGCGGCGGCGCTGCTCGGCGGCGTCGGCCTGCCGGGACCGCTCGGCCCGGGCGTAGACCCAGTCGGCGTAGCCGCCGAGGTAGGACTCGACCTTCCCGTTCGCGACCTCCCAGGTGCGGGTGCAGACGGTGTCGAGGAACCAGCGGTCGTGCGTGACGACGACGAGCGCGATCCGGCGGGTGATCAGGTGCTCGGCCAACCAGCCGATGCCCTCGACGTCGAGATGGTTGGTGGGCTCGTCGAGCACCACCAGGTCGAGCTCGCCGACGAGTGCCGCGGCCAGCGCGACCCGCCGCTTCTCGCCGCCGGACAACCCGTCGGTGGGCCGCTCCGTGTCGGTGATGCCCAGTCCGTCGAGCACGTCGCGCACCCGCGGGTCGGACGCCCACTCGTGATCGGCGCCGTAGTGCTGCAGCACGATGTCGCGGACGGTCGACCCGGCCGGGAACCGGTCCCGCTGGGCCAGGTGCGCCATCCGCAGGCCGCCGAGCCTGCTGACCCGGCCGCCGTCGGTCGGGCGGTCCCCGGTGAGCACGTCGAGCAGGGTGGTCTTGCCGCCGCCGTTGAGGCCGACGACGCCGATCCGGTCGCCGCGTTCCACCCCCAGCGAGACGGCGTCGAGCAGCACCCGCGACGCGTCACCGGGCACGTGCGCGGTGACGTTCTCCAGGTTGAGCAGGTTCTCCGGCATCAGTCGGTCCCTCCGGCCCTCAGGCCCGCGCCGGCGGCCAGCTGCCGGATCCGGTCGGGCCGCCGCGTCCCGGCGGCGGCTCGTGCTCGTCGATCACCCGGGCGCCGCCGACCGGGCCGTGCGCGACCCGGACGGTGCGGCACACACCCATCCCGGCCAGCTCGGTCGCCACCTCGACGGCGGAGTCGGCGTCCGCGCAGAGGAACGCGCAGGTCGGCCCCGATCCGGAGACCAGACCGGCGATCGCCCCGGCGTTCACCCCGGCGCGCAGCGTGCGGCGCAGGTCCGGCGCCATCGAGACGGCGGCGGCCTGCAGGTCGTTGCCCAGGTTCAGGGCGAGCTGGCGGGGATCGCCGCCGGCGAGCGCCTCCAGCACCGGCTCGACCGGCCGTTCCGGCGGCTCGGCGCCGCCGCGCAACCGGTCCAGCTCGCCGAACACCGCCGGGGTGGACAGCCCGCCGCGGGCCAGCGCGATCACCCAGTGCAGCCGGTGCCGGGCGAGCACCGGGATGACCTGCTCGCCGCGGCCGGTGCCGAGCGCGGTCCCGCCGTGCAGGCCGAACGTGACGTCCGAGCCGAGCTCGGCGGCCAGCCCGGCCAGCTCCTCGCGGCCCAGCTCCATCCGCCACAGCGTGGACAGCGCGACCAGCGCACCGGCCGCGTCGGCGGATCCGCCGGCCATCCCGCCGGCGACCGGGATGCCCTTGCGCAGGGTGACCCGCACGTCCGGCTCCCGGCCGGCCCGCTGCGCGAGCAGCTCGACCGCCCGCCAGGCCAGGTTGGTGGCGTCCAGCGGCACCTCGGCGACGCCGTCGCCGTGCACGTCCAGCGCGGGCTCCTCGGCGGGCTCGACCGACACCTCGTCGAACAGGCTCACCGCGTGGAACACGGTGACCAGGTCGTGGAATCCGTCCGGCCGCACCCCGCCCACGGCGAGGTGCAGGTTGATCTTCGCGGGCACCCGGACGGTGACCGGTCGTGGCACGGCGGACAGCACCGTTCAACCCTACGGGCAGCGCCGGGCGGCGTGCCGCCACCCGGGGAGTACGGTGGCCCGGCTCACCGCCGCGGTGCGTCGCCCCGGTCGGCCGCGGCCGGGTCGCGGGTGCGCAGGTGCTGCGGCCGGGCGAAGCAGAGCACCGCGACGAGCCCGATCACCAGCACCGCGGCCGGCAGCAGCACCGACTGCGCCATCGCCGTCGCGAAGGACTCGCGGACCTCGTCGGGCAGCGGACCGGCCGCGAAGGCGGCGTCCGGGGTGGCCGCCCCGCCCGGCACCAGCGCGGCGATCCGGGCCTCCATCAGCACCGCGATGCCCGCGCTGCCCAGCACCGCGCCGACCTGCCGGGTGGTGTTGTAGACGCCGGAGCCCGATCCGGCCTGCTCCATCGGCAGGTTGCGGGTCGCGCTGGTCGAGATCGGCGCCCACACGCAGGAGTTGGAGATGCCGAGCAGCGAGATCGGCAGCAGCAGCTGCCAGACCGGGGTGTCCGGGCTCATCACCGCGGCCAGCCAGAGCAGCCCGATCACGAACGTCGACATGCCGAAGCCGCCGATCAGCCGCGGATGGATCCGGTCGGTCAGCCGCCCGGTCCACGGCGCGAGCGCGCCGGAGAGCACCGCGAGCGGCACCAGCAGCAGCGCCGCCTCGGTCGGCGAGAAGCCGCGCACGTTCTGCGCGTAGATCATCAGCGGGAAGCCCTGCGCGGTGATCGCGAACCCGACGGTGCAGATCGCGATGTTGGCCAGCGAGAAGTTCCGGTCCCGGAACAGCTGCAGCACGACCAGCGGCTCGGAGCGGGTGCGGGACTGCCACCACACGAACGCCACCAGCACGACGGCGCCGACCACGATCAGCATCCACACCGGGACCGGGCCGACGATCGGCCCCCAGTCGTAGCGCTGGCCCTCCTGGATCCCGAAGACCAGCAGGAACACGCCGGTCGCCGACAGCACGACGCCCACCAGGTCGAACCGCCGCTTCGAGGTCTCCAGCGCGGGCACCAGGTACCAGACGGCGGCGAACGCGACGACGCCGAGCGGCACGTTCACGAAGAAGATCCACTCCCAGCCGAGCGCGCCGACCAGCACCCCGCCGAGCACCGGGCCGGCCAGCGTCGCGACCCCGGCCACCGCGCCCCACAGGCTCATCGCCCGCCCGCGCTGGGCGGCCGGGAAGGTGCGGGTGATCACCGCCATCGTCTGCGGCGTCATCATCGCCGCGCCGAGCCCCTGCGCGACCCGGGCGACGATCAGCTCGCCGATCGTGCCGGTCAGCCCGCACCACAGCGACGCCAGGGTGAACACCGCGAGCCCGGCGAGATAGACGTTCTTCGGCCCGAACCGGTCCCCGAGCCGGCCGGTGACCAGCAGCGGCACCGCGTAGGCGAGCAGGTAGGCGCTGGTCACCCAGACCACGGTGTTGACGTCGGTGCCGAACGCCACCAGCAGCGCGGGCGTCGCGACGGTCACGATCGTCGCGTCGACGAGAATCATGAAGAACCCGATGACGAGCGCCCAGAGCGCCGGCCACGGGCTCGTCCCGTCCGCGCTCACGACCGCCTCGCGTGCCCTCGTCACCCGACCATGATGGGCCCGGCGGGTCCGGCCCGCCGCGACGGGCCCGGGTGACCGCTCAGGCCGGTGGGGTGAATCGCCCGTCCACCGCGGTCCAGCCGCCGTCGACGAACAGGGTGGAGCCGGTCACGAAGGCGGCCGCCTCCGAGGCGAGGTAGACCACCGCGCCGGTCAGCTCGGCGGGCACCGCCCACCGGCCGAGCGCGCCCTTGGTGGCGTAGGCGGTGTACCAGGCGTCGTCGCTGCGGATCTGGGCGGTCAGCGGGGTCTCGACGACGCCGGGTGCGATCGCGTTGACCCGCACGCCGGCCCCGCCGAACTCGACGGCCGCCGTCTTCACCAGCTGCTCGGTGCCGGCCTTGGTCGCGGCGTAGACCGACTGGCCCGGCTCGACGACGGAGCCGCGGATCGACGAGAAGAGGATCATGCTGCCGGTGCCGCGCTCGACCATCCCGCGGCCGAACGCCTGCACCACGGAGAAGGTCGCGCGCAGGTTGAGGCCGACGACGCGGTCGAACTCGTCGAGGGAGTAGTCGAGGATCCGCTTCCGGACGTTCGTCGCGGCGGTGTGCACCAGCACGTCGACCGGGCCGGCGTCGCGGGCGGCCCGCTCGACGGCGGCCGGATCGGTGACGTCGAGCTCCAGCGGCTCCCCGCCGGCGGCGGTGGCGGCGACCCGGGCGACGCCGGCGTCCCGGTCGGCGCAGATCACGTGGGCGCCGTGCGCGGCCAGCCCGAGCGCGAGCTCGTGGCCGATGCCGCCGGCGCCGACCAGCACGGCCCGCCGGCCGTCGAGTCGGAACAGGTCGGTGTAGGGGTTGTGCGGCATACCGGTCAGCTCGCTCATTCCGGCCGGATCACGGCCATCCGGGTGACGGTCAGTTCCTCGATCGCGAAGCGGGGCCCCTCCCGGCCGATGCCGGAGTCCTTCACGCCCCCGTAGGGCATCACGTCGGAGCGGAACCCGGGGACCTCGTTGACCACGACGCCGCCCACGTCCAGCTCGTCCAGCGCGGTGAAGGCGGCGGCCAGCGAGCGGGTGAACACGGCGGCGTGCAGGCCGTAGCGGGACCGGTTGACGGCCTCGAACGCGGCGGGCAGGTCGGGCACCGAGCGGATCGCGACGACCGGCGCGAAGATCTCCTCGCACCACGCCTCGGCGGACTCCGGGACGTCGAGCAGCAGGGTCGGCTCGACGGTCCGGCCGGTCACCCCGGCGCCGTGCAGGACGGTGGCGCCGGCCCGGCGCGCCCGGTCGATCCAGGACAGCACCCGCTCGGTGGCGGCCGGGTCGATCAGCGGCGCGACCCGGGTGGCCGCGTCCCGCGGGTCGCCGACGGTCAGCTCGCCCATCCGTGCGGCCAGCCGGGCGACGAACTCCCCGCGGACCGGCTCGCAGACCAGCACCCGCTGCACGGCGATGCACGCCTGGCCGTTGAAGTAGAAGCCGCCGCGCAGCACGGCGTCGGCGGCGCGATCGAGATCGGCGTCCGCGGCGACCACCAGCGCGGTGTTCGAGCCCAGCTCGAGCAGGGTCTTGCGGGGCGCGGCGTCCCGGGCGATGGCGTGCCCGATGGCCGCGGAACCGGTGAAGGACACGGCCGCGACCCGCGGATCGGTGACCAGGGTGCGGCCGACCTCGGCGTCGCCGGTGACGACCTGGACGAGCTCGGCTGGCGCGCCGTGCGCGACCAGCGCGCGGCGGACGACGTCGGCCAGCCAGAGCGTGGCCAGCGGGGTGGCCGGGGCCGGCTTGCAGATCACCGGGCAGCCCGCGGCCAGCGCCGGTGCGATCTTGTGCGAGGCGAGCAGGAACGGGGCGTTGAACCCGGCGATCCCGACGACCAGCCCGATCGGGCGGCGCACCCAGAACCCGACCAGGCCCTCGCCGGAGGGCTGCAGGTCCAGCGGCACCGTCTCGCCGTGCAGGTGGCCGATCTCCTCGGCGGCCGCCGCCCAGGTGAACAGGGTGCGGTCGACCTCGACCGTGCAGTCGGTCCGGGTCTTGCCGGTCTCGGCGATCAGCAGCTCGACGAACGCGTCGCGGTGCACGGCCAGCTCGCGCTGCACGGCCAGCAGGACGGCGCGGCGGGTCCCGGCGCTGAGCCGCCCGGCCGGGCGGACGGCGGCGGCACCGGCGTCCAGCGCGGCAACGGCGTGCTCGGTCCGGCCGACCGGGGCGTGCGCGACGACGGAACCGTCGTAGGGGAAGACGACCGGGGCGGATCCCGTGTCGGTCCGGTGTCCGGCTCCGACCGGCAGGCCGGGCGGATGCTCGGGCAGCACGAAGGTCATGGACGGGCACTCCTCGGGACCGCGATGTCGGGGACCGCACCGAATTTGGTCAGACCAGCTCCGGCTCTAGCGCAGCATGCATACTCCGGATGCTCTCCGTCAAGACATGTTCGCGCAGGTGAAGTGCCCTACTTCTTGACACAACTCACCGGACGAGGCCAATCTCGCATCTGTATCCAGCAGCGGGATCTGCCGCTCCATCGATGGAGGTCGACGATGACCGAGCCCCACCGGCCCGGGTCCGGCCTGGTCGAGGAGGTCGCCTCGGTGTTGCGCGAGCGGATCTACACCGGGCGTCTCGCGCCCGGCGAGCACCTGCGCCAGGAGGTGCTCGCCGGCGAGCTCGGCGTGAGCCGCACCCCGCTGCGCGAGGCGATCCGGCAGCTCGAACAGGACGGGCTGCTCAGGGTCGACCCGCGGCACGGCGCCCGGGTCGTCTCCGGTGACCGGGACACCCTGCTCCAGGCCTACGAGCTGCGTGCGGTCGTCGACGGTCTGGCCGCCTGCCTCGCCGCCCGCGCCCGGCCCGGGGAGGCGCGGATCCGCGATCTGCGGGCGATTCTGGCGCTCCAGCGGGCCGCTCTCGACCCGTGGGACGCCCGGGCCTACACCGCCGCCAACGTGGACTTCCACGAGCAGCTGCTGCACCTGTCCGGGAACGAGTTCCTGATCGACCGCGCGCCGCTGCTGCGGATGACCGCGCAGGTGTTCACCCCCGTGGCCCTGATCGATCCGGCCGGCGCCCGGCGGGCGGTCGCCGAGCACGCGGCGATCGTCGGCGCCGTCGAGGCGGGCGACGAGGCCGCGGCGGAACGACTGGCCAGAGACCACATCGAGACGACCATCGAGCAGCTGCGCAGCGACGCCGCGCACGCCCCCGATGACGAGGGAGTGACCGGATGACCACCTACTACGTCGCGTCCGACATCGGCGGGACCTTCACCGACACGGTCGTGATCGACGACACCGGCCGGGTCGGCCGCCACAAATCGTCGACCGTGCCCGACAACCCGGCGCAGGGGGTGCTGGACACCCTCGGGCTGGCCGCCGCGGAGCGCGGCGTCGAGCCCGCCGAGCTGCTGGCCGACGTCGCGGTCTTCGCCCACGGCACCACCGTCGCGACGAACGCGATGCTCGAGGGGCGGACCCGCCGGGTCGGGCTGATCCAGACCAGGGGTTTCGGCGACACCCTCTCGATCATGCGCGGGTTCAAGAGCACCGGTCTGGCCGAGGAGGAGATCAAACGGTTCCGGACGCTCGTCAAGCAACCGATCGTCGTGCCCCCGGCACTGACCGCGGAGATCACCGAGCGGATCGACTACGCGGGTCGCGTCGTCTGCCCGCTCGACGAGGACGACGTTCGAGGCGCGGTGGCCCGGCTGCGCGATGCCGGCGCCGAGGTGTTCGCCGTGTCGCTGCTGTGGTCGTTCCGCAACGCCGCCCACGAACGGCGGGTCGCCGAGCTCGTCCGCGAGATCGTGCCCGACGCGTCGGTCACCCTCTCGTCGGAGTTCCTGCCGCGCCTCGGTGAGTACGAGCGGACGCTGACCACGGCGGTGAACGCCGGCCTGCGCCCGGTACTGGCCACCTCGCTGGACTCGTTCGAGCGGACCCTCGGTGCGGCCGGGCTGCGCACCGAACCGTTGCTCATGCAGTCCAACGGCGGGCTCGCCACCTTCACCGAGGTCGAGAAGCGAGCCGCCGCGACCGTGCTGTCGGGCCCGGTCGGTGGGGTGGTCGCCTCCCAGTTCCTGGGTGTCCCGGCGGGCTGGCAGAACATCGTCACCACCGACATGGGCGGTACCTCCTTCGACGTCGGCCTGGTACTCGACGGCCGGCCGGTCATGTCCCACACCACGCTGATCGGGCGTGACCAGCTCGCCCTGCCCTCGGTCGCGGTCCGCGCGGTCGGCGCCGGGGCGGGTTCGGTAGCCTCCGTCCGCAACGGGGTGCTGCAGGTCGGGCCGGAGTCCGCGGGGGCACTTCCGGGGCCAGCCTGTTACCGCCGCGGCGGGGACCGACCGACGGTCGCCGACGCCGATCTCGTGCTCGGCTACCTCAATCCGGACAACTTCCTCGGCGGCCGGCTCACGCTCGACGCCGACCGCGCACGGGACGCGATCCGGCGACACGTGGCGGAACCGACCGGGATGGGCGTCGAGGAGGCCGCCGAGGGCATCAAGACGATCGTCGACGCCCGGATGGCCGATCTCGTCCGGCAGGTGACCGTCGAACAGGGTTACGACCCGGCCGACTTCACCGTATTCGCCTACGGCGGCGCGGGGCCGCTGCACGCGTTCTCCTACGGTGCCGAGCTCGGCTGCCCGCAGATCGTCGTACCGATCACCGCCTCGGTGCACTCGGCGTTCGGTATCGGCTGTTCCGATCTGACGATGGCCGAGGAGGTGTCCCGTCCGATGCAGACCCCGCCCGGGACGACCGACCACGCGGCCGCGCTGCCGCCCGGCGAGCTGAACGCGATCTTCGACGAGCTCACCGGGCGAGCCGTCTCCGGGTTGCTGGCGGCCGGCGCCGCCCGGGAGTCGATCACCTGCCACAAGTCGGTGGAGATCCGCTTCCGGGCCCAGATCCACGTCCTCTCCGTGCCGTTCGAGCAGGACCGGATCACGGCCGCCGGGGTGGCGGAGACCGTCGACCGGTTCGTCGAGGTCTACGAGGGCCGGTTCGGCAAGGGCGCCGCCTTCCTCGAGGGCGGCGTGGAGATCACCACGTTCCGGGTCGTCGCGAGCAGCCTGGTCCCCCGCGCCGACGTCACCCCGGCCGCCGCGGCCGTGGCCGAGCCCGGTGCCCCGGGTCTGCGTCCCGTGTTCAGCGGCGGCCGGTGGACCGACGCCGTCGTGTACGGGCCCGGCCACCTGCGAGCCGGGGAGCGGCTGGACGGGCCGGCGGTGGTCGAGCTGCCCGACACCACCGTGGTGATCGGTCCAGGTCAGGACGCCGAGACCGACGATCTCGGCAACATCGTCATCCGGAACCGCTGAGCGAGGAGATCCACCGTGACCAGCACCTTCCCTGCCGTCGACCCGGTCACGCACGAGGTCATCCGGCACAAGCTCGCCTCGATCAACTCCGAGGGCGCGACGACCGTCGAGCACGTCTCCGGCTCGCCGGTCGTGCACGCCACCGACTACAACTTCGGCATCTACACCGCGTCGGGCCAGATGGCGGTGATCGGCACCTACCTGCTCACGCCCATCTACACCGGTGCGATGGCGATCGAGGAGTTCCTACGTCGCTTCGACGACATCGAGCCCGGCGACGTCTTCGTCATCAACGACCCCTACATCGCCGCGATGCACCAGAACGACGTGCAGTTCTGCAAGCCGCTCTTCCGCGACGGCGAGATCGTCGCCTGGCTGGGCTGCATGGCCCACCAGGTCGACCTCGGCGGGATGGATCCCGGCTCATGGTGCACGACCGCGACCGACGTCTTCCAGGAGGGCCTGCGGATCCCACCGGGGCGGATCGTCCGGCGCGACGTGCTGAACCAGGAGCTGTGGGACACGATCGTCCTGAACTCGCGGATGCACGACACCGTCGCGAACGACTTCCGGGCCTTCCTGGCCGGGCTGCGGGTGGCCGAGCGCCGCTTCCACGAGCTGTGCGACCGCTACGGCGCCGGCCGGGTCCGGGGGACCATGGAGACGACCCTCGACAACGCCGAGGCCGACCTGCGCGCGATGCTGCGGGAACTCCCCGACGGCGTCTACGAGCACACGTCCTACCTGGACCGGCCGGACGGCTCCGGCCGGGCCGGGCACGAGGGGGTGGAGCTGCTGCAGGTGCCGTGCCGGCTCGAGAAGACCGGCGACCGGCTGGTCTTCGACTTCTCCGCCGCCTCGCCGCAGTCCCCCGCGTACGGGATGACCACCCGCGGCGGGTTGCTCGGCGCGGTCGCCACCCTGATGCTGTGCACGTTCGGCGCCGAGATCCCCTGGAACCACGGCCTGATGCGGCCGGTGGAGGTCGTCGCGCCGGACGGGCTGTGCGTCACCGCGGTGGAGCCGATGCCGGTCTCCGGCGGGGCCGCCGGGGCGAACTGGACCGCCACCTGCTCCGCGGGTGGCGCGCTGGCGAAGATGCTGTCGTTCGACGAACGGTACGAGAACGTCGCGTTCGGCCCGTCCGACGGGTCGTGGCAGCTGAACCAGTGGGGCGGCGTCGACCAGCACGGCGAGCCGTTCGCCTCGATGTACATGGACGCGCTGTTGTGGGGTGGTCCGGCGTTCTCCTTCCGGGACGGCGTCGACGCGGGCGGATCGATGGTCATCCTCGGCGGCGGCGCGACCGACGTCGAGCAGCAGGAGATGCGCCATCCGCTGCTCTACCTGTGGCGCAGGCAGGTCCCCGACTCCGGTGGGGCCGGCACGTTCCGTGGCGGCAACGGCATCCAGTTCGCGCTCACGCCGATCGACACCGAGCAGGTCACCGGCGTCCTGGGCACGCACGGGGTCGCGGTGCCCAACCGCACCGGGATCTTCGGCGGACTGCCGGGCTCCTGCGCCCGCTTCGAGCGGGTCACCGCCTCCGGCGTGCTGGACCGGCTGGCGACGGGGCGAGCGGTCGGGGCACTCACCGAGCTGGACGGCGAGCACCAGGTGCTGCCGGGCGTCGCGCCCGCGGCGACCGTCCGGCACGGTGACGTCTTCGAGTGCACGGTGCAGAACGGCGGCGGGTACGGCGACCCGCTGCATCGCGAGCCCGCCCGGGTCGCCGCGGACGTCGTCGCGGGCGCCGTCGGCCGGGACGCCGCCGCCCGACTCTACGGCGTACTGCTCGCCGAGGACGGGACGATCGACCCGGACGCGACCGCCGGCCGACGGGCGGCGATCCGCGACGACCGTCGTTCCCGGATGGTCGCCCCGGACACCCCACCCGCACCGGCGCCCGGCGGTGAACCGACCGGTGTGTGGGGTGCCTCGCTGGTCACCAGGGACACCCCGGACGGCCCGTTCGCGTCCTGCCGGCACTGTGACACCCCACTCGGCCCGCTCGATGCCGGCTGGGAGTCGCTGGCCGGTACCGTCCGGTTCGGCCCGGACGACCTGGGCGAGCGGGTCGACGTGCACACCGAGCTGGTCGTCGTCGCCCGGGTCTGTCCGGGTTGCGTCACCACCCTGTGGGTGGACACCGAACCCGTGGGTGGCCGTACCTGGCACGACTTCGCGATCCGACACCGACCGTCCGCAGGAGGAACCGCCCGTGCGTGAGTACGACCTGGCCGTCGTCGGTGGCGACGGGATCGGCCCGGACGTCACCGACGCCGCCCTGGCCGGTGTCCTGGCCGCGGCCGACCGGTTCGGCTTCGCGGTCCGGCCCACCCGGCTCGATCTCGGCGCCGAGCGCTACCTGCGCACCGGCACCGTGCTGGACGACGACGACGTCGCCACGCTGCGCCGGCACGACGCGATCCTGCTCGGCGCCGTCGGCGACCCGCGGGTGCCGCCCGGCGTGCTGGAGCAGGGCCTGGTGATCGCGCTGCGGGTCGCGCTGCGCCAGTCGGTCAACCTGCGCCCGGTCCGGCTGTACCCGGGCGTGACCAGCCCGGTCACCGGCGTCACCCCGGACAACTGCGACCTGGTGATCGTCCGGGAGAACACCGAGGGCCTCTACAGCGGCGGCGGCTCCACCTCGCACGCCGGGACGCCGCACGCCCTCGCCCTGCAGCACTCGGTGACCACCACCGCCGCCACCCGGGACGCGGTGGAGTTCGCGTTCCGGCTGGCCGCCGCCCGCCGCGGCCGGCTCACGCTGTGCCACAAGACGAACGTGCTGGTGCACGCCGGGCGGCTGTGGTCCGGCGTGGTGGAGGAGGTCGCCGCGGACTTCCCCGGCGTCGAGCACGACTACGTGCACGCCGACGCCATGTGCCAGCACCTGCCGCTGGATCCCGGCCGGTTCGACGTCGTCGTCACCGACAACCTGTTCGGCGACATCATCAGCGACCTGGGCGCCACCGTGCAGGGCGGTCTCGGGCTGGCGGCGAGCGCCAACCACAACCCGCACGGCGACGCGCCGAGCATGTTCGAACCGGTGCACGGCTCGGCACCGGACATCGCCGGGACCGGCGGCGCGAACCCGGCCGCCGCCGCGCTGTCCGCGGCGATGTGCCTGGCCGGGCTCGGCGAGGCAGACGCCGCGCTGGTGCTGGAGGCGGCCACCGCGTCCGTGCTCGCCGAGCTGCCCGCCCTCGCCGGGCCGGCGATGGGCGCCGACACGGCCACGATCGGCGCCCGGATCGCCGAGCGGGTCGGCACCGCCGCACCGGTCGGCGACCCGGCGACGTCGTTCGTGGCCGCGTTCGCCGGTCTCGCCCCGCGCCGGGCCGTCCCGGCGTGACCGGTGGCGATGCCGATCCCCGGGTGTTCCAGCGGGTGGTCGACCACGTCGAGCGGGCGATCGCCGGGGGCGAGCTCGCCCCCGGCGACCGGCTGCCCAGCGAGCGCGAGCTCGGCGAGCGGTTCGCGATCGCCCGCACCTCGGTCCGCGAGGCGCTGCGGGTGCTCGAGCACGCCGGACTGATCCGGTCCCGGCCGCGCGACCCGCGCGGGCCGCTGGTGCTGCCGCCCTCCCCCGGCCCGGCCCGCCGCTCGATCGCCACCTTCACCAGCACCGGCGGGTTCGGGCTGGCCGAGCTCGTGCAGTTCCGGATGGTCGCCGACGCGTCCGCCAACCTGCTCGCCGCGCGCCGGCGCACCCCCGCCGACCTGGTCGCGCTGGAGCGCAACACGGCGCGGATGCGCGCCGCCATCGACGCCGGCTACGTCGAGTTCGGCCTCGCCGACCTGGAGTTCCACGAGATCATCGCCCGGGCCGCCGGGAACCGGCTGGTGCAGCTCTACGGCGACGTGACCCGGGAGGCCGTGCTCGGGCTGATCCAGCGCACCATCCTCGACGCCGACGACCGGCACACCCTGATGCTGCGTTCGGTGCGCCACCATCGCGCCGTGTTCGCCGCGATCGCCGACCGGGACGGGCCGCTGGCGTCCCGGCTCGCCCGGGAGACCCTGTACGCCTACTACGCCGAGCACGTCGGCGACGACGACCGCGAGATCATGGCCGACCTGGTACGCGAGGTCGGCGGGCGGCTGCCGGACCGGCCCTGATCAGCCGTGCTCGGCCGGGTGCGCGGCGGCGACGGCCGCGAAGTCGGCGACCGAGAGCCGTTCGGCCCGGGTCGCCGGGTCGATCCCGGCGGCCCGCAGCGCCACCTCGGCCGCCGCCGGGGAGCCGGCCCAGCCGGCGAGCGCGCCGCGCAGCGCCTTGCGCCGCTGCGCGAACGCGGCCTCGATCACCGCGAACGTCGCCGCCCGGCCGGCACCGGCCGGCGGATCCTGCCGGACGAACCCGAGCAGCCCCGAGTCGACGCCCGGGACCGGCCAGAACACCGCGCGCGGCACCGGACCGGCCCGGCGGGCGTCGGCGTACCAGGCGAGCTTCGCGCTCGGCGCGCCGTACTCCCTCGACCCGGGGCGGGCGGCGAGCCGGTCGGCGACCTCTGCCTGCACCATGACCAGTCCACGCTCGATGCCGGGCAGCTCGGCGAGCAGGTGCAGCAGGACCGGGACGGCCACGTTGTACGGCAGGTTCGCGACGATCGCGGTCGGACCGGCCGCGCCGGGCCCGGCGTCGGCGGCCAGCTCGGCGGCGCCGACCCGCAGCGCGTCCGCGGTGGTGACGGTGAGCCGGTCCGCGAGGCCGGGCGCCCGCTCGGCGACGGTCCCGGCGAGCACCCCGGCGAGTACCGGGTCGATCTCCACCGCGTGCACCCGGGCGACGGCGGGGAGCAGGGCCAGGGTGAGCGAGCCGAGGCCGGGCCCGACCTCCAGCACCACGTCGTCGGCGCCGACGCCGGCGACCTTCACGATCCGCCGGACCGTGTTGCCGTCGTGCACGAAGTTCTGGCCGAGCTTCTTGGTGGGGCGCAGGCCGAGCCGGTCGGCCAGCACCCGGATGTCGGCGGGGCCCAGCAGCCGGGCGGTCCCGTGGTCGCTCACCGGGACATTGTCGCCGGGCGCCCGCGGCCCGGACGAGCCGGGGATCAGCGCAGGCCGAGCTTGCGGGAGCAGGCCGGCCAGGCCCCGTAGCCGCCGCGGTCGTCGCGCACCTTCTCGGCGATCGCGATCTGCTGCTCGCGGCTCGCCTTGTCGGCGGTCGGCGCGTAGGTGCCGCCGCCGTAGGCCTGCCAGGTCTGCTTGTTGAACTGCAGACCGCCGTGGTAGCCGTTGCCGGTGTTGATCGACCAGTTGCCGCCGGACTCGCACTGGGCGAGCCGGTCCCAGGTCGCGCCGTTCGACACGGCGGGGGCGGCCGGGCTCTCCGGCGCCTCCTCGACCTTCTTGGTGCCGACCTTGACCACCCGAGGCTTCGCCGGGGTGTCCTGACCGGCGCCGATCCGCTCCCGGGAGACCTCGTTGCCCTGGTCGTAGGTGACCCGCCAGATCACGCTGCGCTCACCCTCGGTGCCCGGGTCGACCACGGTGCGGGTGCCCTCCTCCAGGGTCGGGTCCGCCACCTCCTCCTCCGGGACGGGGAGCTTCAGCAGCTCGACGACCTGCGCGTCGATGATGTCGGCCGCGCTCGCCGGGGCCGCGACCGGGGCGAACGACGCGGCCGACGGGGCGGTCTCCAGCGCCATCGTCGCGGTGCCGAGATCGGTCGCGCCGGCGGCCAGGTCGGCGCGCAGCGTCTGCGTGTCGGGCTCGGTCTGCGGTGCCATCACGGCTGCGGCGAGACCGCCGGTCGGCAGTGAGAACAGGGCCGCCGCGGCGACGGTGCGTACACCCGCCTTCGAGCGGCCGGTGGACCGGTGCCTGCCCTCGTACGCGGCTCCGGCCAGACCGGCGGGGGCGGCGATGGGAAGCGGACGCGTGACGTCGTCTTCGGACACACCGTCTCCGGACACACCAGCGTTGCGCTCGAACATGACTTCCCGGGTGACTCGGCTCTCCGGGCAGGGGGTGTGACCTGCGGAGACGACGGCCGGCGCGGTGCCGGGGAGCGGAACCGATGCTGGGGAGCGGACCGGCCGTCGTCCCGCGGGTCGGGGAGCTTTCCCATCCCGGTGGGTACGGCGCAGGACGTTAGCGGACCGTGACCCGCCCGCGGTGCACCCGACGCGCTTGCCGCGGCGAGCGGCTTGTGATCGACGGTGAGTGACGATCGGGCCACCGGCGGGCTCGGCGGGCGGCGTTATTCGATTGCGCCCGTCCGGAAGATCCGTTCGGCGTTGCGCCGCGCCATCTCGGCGACGCGTGCTTCCGTCTCCCCGCGCGTCGCCGCCATCCCGCGGACCGTCCAGGGCAGCACGTAGGGCTCGTTCGCCCGCCCGCGGTGCGGGTGCGGGGTGAGGAACGGCGCGTCGGTCTCGACCAGGTACTGCCCGTCCGGGACGAGCGCCGCGGCGGTCCGCAGCTCGTCGTTGCGCGTGAAGGTGACCGGCCCGGCGAACGACAGGACGTAACCGGCGTCCACGCACTCGCGGGCCATCGCCGCGTCCCCGGAGAAGCAGTGGAACACCACGATCTCCGGGGCGCCCTCCTCGCGCAGGATGCGCAGCACGTCGTCGTGCGCGTCCCGGTCGTGGATCATCAGCGGCTTGCCGGTGCGCTTGGCGAGCCCGATGTGCCAGCGGAACGCGTCCTGCTGGGCGGCCGGCGGCGAGTGGTCCCAGTAGTAGTCCAGGCCGGTCTCGCCGATGCTGACCACCCGCTCGTCGGCGGCCAGCCGCTCGATCTCGGCCAGCTCGGCGGCGCCCACCGACGCGGTCCGGGTCGGGTGCAGCGCGACCGCGGCCCACACCCGCGGATCGGCGTGCGCGGCCCGCACCGCGAACCGGGCACCGGCCAGGTCGTCGGCGATCGTCACGGCGCCGACCACGCCGACCGCCGCCGCCCGGTCCATGGCGGCGACGACGTCGGCGTCGGTCTCGCAGCCGCACGCGTCGAGATGGGTGTGGCTGTCGATCGTCGGTGCGGCGAGCGGCTCCGGCGGGTCCGGCCGGGGACGCCTGCCGTACGGCGGGTCCCCCTGCTCGCTCACTGCCCGATCGGGGCCCACTCCGGGCCCGTCTCCCCCAGCTCGGGCGCGAGCTTGGCGAAGATCGGCGACGGCTTGGCCAGCGGCCGCCCCACCTCGATCGGGGTGGATTCCCAGTGCGCCTGCTCGGCGGCGTAGTCGCCGGTCAGCACCGGGTACGACGGGCCGTCGCCGAGATCGTCGACCTCCGTGCGCTCCGGCTGCGCCGCCCAGGTCCCGCTGCCGCCCAGCGCCTCGTGCACCTGCTGCGCGGCGTGCGGCAGGAACGGGGTGAGCAGCGTGTTCGCGTCCTGCACGACCTGCAGCGCGGTGTGCAGGATCGTGTCCCGGCGCTCCGGGTCGTCGCGGCGCTTCCACGGCTCCTGGTCGGACAGGTACCGGTTGGCGGCGGTGACCACCCGCATCGCCTCGGACGACGCCTGCTTGAACCGGTTGCGGGCGAGCAGGCCGCCGACCGTGTCGAACCCGGCCCGCGAGTAGGCGAGCAGGTCGGCGTCGGCCTGGGCGGGGGCGGTCGGCTTCGGGACGGCGCCCACGTTCTTGTGCGCCATCGAGATGGACCGGTTGACCAGGTTGCCCCACTCGTTGGCCAGCTCGAAGTTGATCCGGCGGACGAACTCGTCCCAGGTGAAGTCGACGTCGGTGTTCTCCGGGCCGGCGACGGCGATGTAGTAGCGCAGCGCGTCCGGCCCGAACTCGCGCAGGAAGTCGCCGACGTAGATGACGGTGCCGCGGCTGGTGGAGAACTTCGAGCCGCTCATCGTCAGGTACTCCGAGGAGACGACCTCGCTGGGCAGGTTCAGCGTGCCGTAGGTGCCGGGCTCGCCGCCGCGGTCGCCCTGGCCGTTCTGGCCGAGCAGGATGGCCGGCCACATCACCGAGTGGAAGGTGATGTTGTCCTTGCCCATGAAGTAGTACGCCTGGGCCGCCGGATCGGTCCACCACTGCTTCCAGGCGTCCGGGTCGCCGCTGCGCCGCGCCCACTCCACCGACGCGGACAGGTAGCCGATCACCGCGTCGAACCAGACGTAGATCTTCTTCATCGGGTTGTCCGACCAGCCGTCCAGCGGCACCGGGACGCCCCACTCCAGGTCCCGGGTGATCGCGCGCGGCTTGAGGTCCTTGGCGAGGTTCGCCGAGAACCGCAGCACGTTCGGCCGCCAGTCGGTGCGGGTGGACAGCCACGAGCCCAGCGCGTCGGAGAACGCGGGCAGGTCGAGGAAGAAGTGCTCGGTCTCGACGAACTTCGGCGTCTCGCCGTTGATCTTCGACCGCGGGTTCTTCAGGTCGGCCGGGTCGAGCTGGTTGCCGCAGTTGTCGCACTGGTCGCCGCGGGCGCCGTCGTAGCCGCAGATCGGGCAGGTGCCCTCGACGTAGCGGTCCGGCAGGGTGCGGCCGGTGGACGGGCTGATCGCGGCCAGCTGCGTCTTCGGGACGATGTAGCCGTTGCGGTACAGCGACGAGAAGATGTGCTGCACGACCTCGTAGTGGTTCGAGGTCGTGGTGCGGGTGAACAGGTCGTAGGACAGGCCGAGCCCCTGCAGGTCGGCGGTGATGACGTCGTTGTACTTGTCCGCCAGCTGCCGCGGGGTCAGTCCCTCGGCGTCGGCCTGCACCTGGATCGGGGTGCCGTGCTCGTCGGTGCCGGAGACCATCAGCACCCGGTCCCCCGCCATTCGCCGGTACCGGGCGAAGACGTCGGAGGGCACACCGAAGCCGGAGACGTGGCCGATGTGCCGGGGACCGTTGGCGTAGGGCCACGCCACGGCGGTCAGCACGGCATTACTCATGCTCCCCAGCCTATTCACCGCGGCCACCCGGTTGCCGGGCGGCACGTCCGCGGCGTCCGCGCGGACCCGTGATCGACCGGCCCGCGGCCCCGGCCGGTGCCATGATGGCTGTCATGGATGCTGCCGAGCGGGACCGCGACGCGCTGCTGGACGCGGGCCTGCAGCAGTGGGCGGACGGCGGCTGGGCGGCGGTCGACCCGGTGTCGGCGGCCCGCCGGGCGGGCGTCGGGAACGACAGCACCGGCGAGTTCGGCTCCGGCGTCGACCTGGCGTGTGCGGTGTTCGACCAGGTCGTCGACGAGCGCGCCGCCGCCACGCTCAGCGCGGTGGAGCAGGCCGAGCCGAACACGATGGCGAAGGTGCGGGCGGCACTCGGCGCGTTCTTCGACAACATCGACGACGACCCGCGACGGGTGGTCGCACTGGTCGACGCGATCGGCTGCCCGCCGCTGGTCGCGCGCCGGCGCAGCGCCAACCGGGGCTTCGCGGAGCTGATGGTGAGCGGCAACGCCGGGAGCCGGATCGAGCCGGACGACCTGCGGGTCGCCGGGCACTTCTGCCTCGGCGGGCTGACCGAGGTCATCCTGGCCTGGCTGGACCCGGAGAGCCCGGTGACCCGCGGGCAGGCCCTCGAGCACGGCGCCCGGCTCTACGAGTCCTGCCTGAGCACCCGCTGAGCGGGCCCGGGCCTCAGACCTGCGCGGAGCCGTCGTCCCAGGTCAGGTGCAGGGCGCCGGCGGTGGTGCGCAGCTCGACGCCGAGCGTCTCCAGCCCGAGCACGCCGCCGGTCGCCTGGACCGGGAGCAGCCGGGTCCCGACGGCCCGGAACACCTCGGCCCGCCGGTCGTCGGGGTGTACGACGAGCAGCTCCCGCACCCCGGCGGCGGCGTAGAACTCGATCTTCTCGTAGGTCTCGTCCCCGGGTGAGCGGATCTCGACGACCAGATCGGCGCCCTCGGCTCCGCGACCCGACCGGTGCTCCGGCCGTCGACAGAGCTGGTCCGGGATCCGGTAGTCGTGCTCGGAGCGGAACAGCCCCGTCTCCATCCGTGGATCCAGGCCACGCCGCTTCGCCAGCGGGGCCAGGATCAGGAACAGCTCGCTGCTGATGCCCTGGTGCGGTTCACCCGGCGGCGGAACCATGTGCAGCACTCCGTCCCACATCTCGTCCCGGCCGTCCAGCCCCAGCCGGCGGCGCTCGTCGAGCATCGCCTTCGGCGGGTCGAGCATGAGGACCTTCATGGGGCGATGGTACCGAGGACCGGCTACCCCAGGGCCCGATCGAGATTGATCGCGGAGCTGATCAGCGACAGGTGCGTGAACGCCTGCGGGAAGTTCCCCAGCTGCTCACCGGTCAGGCCGATCTCCTCGGCGTAGAGCCCCAGGTGGTTGCCGTAGGAGAACATCTTCTCCAGCGCGATCCGGGCCTGCTCCAACCGGCCGGCCCGGGTCATCGCCTCCACGTTCCAGAACGAGCACATCGAGAACGTGCCCTCCCCGCCGTCCAGGCCGTCCGGCGCGTCCTCGACGTCGTAGCGGAACACCAGGGTGTCGACGACCAGGTCGTCGTTGATCGCGTCCAGGGTGGCCAGGAAGCGGGGATCGGTGGGCACGCAGAACTTGACCATCGGCATCAGCAGCACCGACGCGTCCAGCGTCCGCGAGCCGTAGCGCTGCACGAACGAGCCGCGCGGCGCGACGTCCGGGTCCCAGCCCCGGTCCTGGATCTGGTGGTAGATCTCGTCGCGGGTGGCGGTCCAGGCCGCGATGTCGCCGGGCAGGCCGCGCCGGCGCGCCATCCGGATCATGCGCTCGACGGCGACCCAGCACATCAGCCGGGAGAACATGTGGTGCTGCCGGCCGGCCCGGGTCTCCCAGATCCCCTCGTCGGCCCGGTCCCAGTGCTCCCGCAGCCAGTCCAGGATCCGGCAGAGGTTCATCCAGTCGCGGTGGCCGACGCCCTCGCCGTACTTGTCGTAGAGGTACACCGAGTCGACGATCTCGCCGTAGATGTCGAGCTGCAGCTGCCCGGCCGCGCCGTTGCCGCACAGCACCGGGCGCGATCCCCGGTAGCCGGCGAGATGGTCCAGCTCGGTCTCCCCGGGCACCTCGTCGCCGTCGATCGTGTACATCACCCGCAGCGGACCGTCCTCGCCGTCGGTGCCGGTCCCGCCTGCCGGGTCGCCGATACGGCGGGTCAGCCAGCCGATGAAGGCCCGCGCCTCCTCGGTGAAGCCGAGCCGCAGCAGCGCGTACAGGGTGAACGCGGCGTCGCGCATCCAGACGTAGCGGTAGTCCCAGTTCCGCTCCCCGCCCAGCTGCTCGGGCAGCCCCATCGTCGGCGACGCGACGACCGCGCCGGTCGGCTCGTGGGTGAGCAGCTTCAGGGTGAGCGCGGAACGGTGCACCCGCTCCCGCCACCGCCCGGTGTAGGACGAGTGCGACAACCACTCCTGCCAGAACGCGACCGTCCCCTCGAACAGCCCGTCCGCGGCGTCGTCGCAGGGGCCCGGTTCGCCGTCGCCGTCGACCTCCAGGACGAAGATCTCGGTCCGGCCCTCCCGGGTCTCGAACCCGGCGCCGGCCGCGTGGTCGGTCACCGCCAGCGGCACCGTCGAGGTCAGGTCGAGCGTGACGTGCGATCCGGTGAACCGGATGCCGGCACCGGCCTCGGTGACCTCGGGCAGCTCGCGGGCGTAGCCGGGGCGCGGCACCACGTGCACGGTCATCGGCACCGAGCCCCGCACCCCGGTCACCCGGCGGACCAGTCGCTGCCGGTGCTGCGGATCGTGCGGGCGCAGCAGCGCCAGGAAGTCCTGCACCTCGACGATGCCGTCCGAGGTGAGGAAGCGGGTGATCAGCACGGTCGAGTCGGGGTAGTAGAACTGCTGCTGGGTGACCGTCCCGGTGGCGCCGTCCCGGTCGGTGGCCGGCGCCAGCGACCAGTGGCCGCCGCGATCGGGATCGAGCAGCGAGGCGAACACGCTGGGCGCGTCGAACCGGCCGGGGCAGAACCAGTCGACGGTGCCGTCGGTGCCGACGAGCGCCGCGGTGCGCAGATCGCCGATGATCCCGTGCTCGGCGATCGGCAGGTAGCCGTCCGCGTCCGGGATCACTCCGGCACCCGCCAGCCGCGCGGTCCGGGCAGGTCCAGGGCGTCCCGCGGACCCCAGGAGCCGCGCGGGTACTCCCGGACCGGCGGCGGATCGACCGGGACCGGATCGCACAGCTCCCAGAGCCGCTCCACCTCGTCGGCGGTGGTGAACAGGGTCCGGTCGCCGTGCACGACGTCGAGCAGCAGCCGCTCGTAGGCCTCCAGTGCGGCGTCGCCGCCGGGCACGTCGAGCACCATCCGGCCGCGCCGCAGCGCCGAGCCCGGCCCCGGGTCCTTGGCCCGGACGTCCAGCGCGGCGTCCGGCTGCTCGGTCAGCTCCAGCACCAGCTCGGCGGGCGGGCCGTCGGCGTCCGGGAACAGCGCGGGCTCCGGATCGGCGAAGCCGACCGTGACGGTCCGCCGGGTCCCGCCCATGCCCTTCCCGGTGCGCAGCAGGAACGGCACCCCGGACCAGCGCGGGTTCTCCACGAACACCTCCGCCGCCACGAACGTCTCGACGTCCGAGTCCGGATCGACGCCCTCGGTGTCGCGGTAGCCGGCGTACTGGCCGAACACCGTGCGGGCCGGGTCCAGCGGCCGGACCGACCGCAGCAGCTCGGCCTTCGCCGCGTGCACGGCGTCCGGGGTGAGCTCGCGGGGCCGTTCCATCGCGACGAACGCGAGCACCTGCAGCAGGTGCGTGGAGATCATGTCCCGGAACGCGCCGGTGGACTCCATGAACGACGCCCGGCCCTCGATCCCGTCCTCCTCCGGGACGTCGATCTGCACGTACCGGACGTGCCGGTTGTTCCAGGCCGGCTCGAACACCCCGTTCGCGAAGCGCAGCGCCAGGATGTTCTGCACCGGCTCCTTGCCGAGGAAGTGGTCGATCCGGAAGACGTCCTCCTCCCGGTACACCTCGCGCAGCCCGGCGCCGAGCTCGCGGGCCGAGGCCAGGTCGGTGCCGAACGGCTTCTCCAGCACCAGCCGGGACCGCTGCGCGAGCCCGGTCCGGCCGAGCATCGCGACCATCGGGGTCATCACGGCGGGCGGCACCGACAGGTAGACGATCCGGCGCACGTCGCCGCCGCCCAGCTCCTCCTCGGCGGCGCGGACGGCCCGGGCCAGGTCGGTGTCCCCGCCGTCCCCGCCGGCCCCGCCGGTCGTCCCGTCGTCCGCGTCGGACGGGGTGAAGCTCAGCCGGGGTGCGAGGTCGTCCCAGCCGGTGGTGTCGCCGAGGGCGTCACGGACCTGGCCGCGGAACTCGTCGTCGGTGCCGGGCGAGTGCCGGCCGGTGCCGATCACCCGCAGGTCCGCGGGCAGCAGGCCCGCGTTCCACAGCCGCAGCAGGCCCGGGAAGAGCTTGCGCCGCGCGAGGTCGCCGGTGGCACCGAAGATCACGAAGACGTGCGGGGGCAGAGCCATGATCGGCGCATACCCCGGACCGGGGCGGAGTGAACCTACGCCGGGCGGCGGGCGCGGCGTACCGTTGCACCGTGAACGTGGATGTGACGCCGCTCCCCGGCATCGGGGTGCGCAAGGAGATCGAGCTGCGCGGCGGCCGCCGGGTCGGCGTCATCACGCACCGGGACGGCCGGATCGAGCTGATCCTGTCCCGGGCCGACGACCCGGACGCCTGCCTCGCCGAGCTCCCGCTCACCACCGAGGAGGCGGGCGCCCTGGCGAACCTGCTGGGCGCCCCGCAGCTGGTCAACCAGCTCAACGACGAGCACCGCGACCTGCCCGGGATCACCACCCGCAAGCTGCCGATCCGGACCAACAGCCCCTACGACGGCCGTCCGCTCGGCGACACCGCGCTGCGCACCCGCACCCAGGTGTCGGTGGTGGCCGTGATGCGGGCCGGGCAGGTGTGCCCGTCGCCCACCCCGGACTTCGTGCTCGTCGCCGGGGACATCGTGATCGCCGTCGGGGAGGCGGACAAGCTCGACCAGGCCGCCGACGTGCTGGCCCGCGGCTGACCCTTGGACCACACCGCGCTCGAACTGCTCGAACTCGGCGCCGTCTTCTTCGGCCTCGGCCTCCTCGGCAGGCTCGCCCACCGGATCGGGCTGTCCCCGATCCCGCTGTACCTCGTCGGCGGGCTCGCCTTCGGCACCGGCGGCATCCTCCCGCTCGGCGACATCGGCGACTTCACCTCGCTGGCCGGTGAGGTCGGCGTCGTGCTGCTGCTGTTGCTGCTCGGCCTGGAGTACTCGGCGGCCGAGCTGGTCACCGGGCTGCGCCGGTCCTGGCTCGCCGGGGTCGTGGACATCGTGCTCAACGCGGCGCCCGGCGTGGCGGTCGCGCTGATCCTCGGCTGGGGCCCGGTCGGGGCGATGGTGCTCGGCGGCGTCACCTACATCTCGTCGTCCGGGATCGTCGCCAAGGTGCTGTCCGACCTGGGCAGGCTGGGCAACCGGGAGACCCCGGTGGTGCTGTCCGTGCTGGTCTTCGAGGACCTCGTGATGGCCCTCTACCTGCCGATCCTCACCGCGCTGCTGCTCGGCGTCACGCTGTGGGGCGGGATCGGCGCGGTCGGGATCTCGGTCGCCGTGATCTCGGTGGTGCTGCTCGTCGCGCTGCGCTACGGCCGCTGGGTCTCCGCCGTCGTCGACTCCGACGACCAGGAGGTCTTCCTGCTCAAGGTGCTCGGCGCGGCGCTGCTGCTCGCCGGGTTCGCGCAGGCGATGCAGGTCTCGGCGGCGGTAGGCGCGTTCCTGCTCGGGATCGCGATCTCCGGTTCCACCGCGGAGAACGCCGCCCGGCTGCTGGAACCGCTGCGGGACCTGTTCGCCGCGGTCTTCTTCGTCGTGTTCGGGCTGTCCACCGATCCGGCGTCGATCCCGCCGGTCCTCGGCTGGGCGCTGGTGCTGGTCGTGACCAGCACCGTCACCAAGTTCGCGACCGGCTGGTGGGCCGCGCGGCGGGCCCGGATCGGGCGGATGGGCCGGGCCCGCGCCGGCGCGGCGCTGGTCGCCCGGGGCGAGTTCTCGATCGTCATCGCCGGGCTGGCCGTCGGGTACGCCGCGGTGCCCGACGAACTCGCCGCGCTGGCCACCGGGTACGTGCTGATCATGGCGATGGTGGGGCCGATCCTGGCCCGCTACATCGAGCCGGTGGTGCGATTGCTGCCGGACCGGCCCGCCGTCCCGATCTGATCCGGCCGGTCGCCCGTGCGCCCGGGGTGCGGCCCCCGTCCCGGCCGGTTGCGCACCGCGTCGGACGGCGCACCCCCAGCACCGGACCGCACCACCTCCGAGGGGTGCGGCAACGAGCGCGGGGTGCGGCAACGGGTATGCGGCGCGACGGGGCGGGCGAACCCGCCGGTCAGTCGTCGCGGGCGGCGAGGGTCGCGTTGTACAGCTCCCGCTTGGGGACCCCGGCCGCCTCGGCGACGGCGGCGACGGCGTCCTTCAGCCGCTCGCCGTCGTCCACCCGCTCCCGGACGGCGTCGATCAGCGACCCCACCGGCGGCGCGTCGGGCGCCTCGGCCCCGGCCAGCACGATGGTCACCTCACCGAGCACGTCCCCGCTCGCCGCCCAGCCGGCCAGCGCCGCGAGGGTGCCGCGCTGCACCTGCTCGTAGGTCTTGGTCAGCTCCCGGCACACCGCGGCCCGCCGGTCCGGCCCGAGCACCTCGACGGCCGCGGCCAGCAGGTCCGCGGTGCGCCGCGGCGACTCGAAGAACACCACGGCCCGGCGCTCGTCGCGCAGCGTCTCCAGCCAGCGGCGCCGCTCCCCCGGCCGGCGCGGCGGGAAACCCTCGAAGCAGAACCGCTCGGCGGGCAGCCCGGACAGCACCAGCGCCGTCGTCACCGCGGACGGGCCGGGCAGGCAGGTCACCGGGAGGTCCTCGGCGGCGGCCGCGGCGACCAGCCGGTAGCCGGGATCGGACACGGCGGGCATCCCGGCGTCCGACACGACCAGCACGGTCGCCCCGTCCCGGACGGCGGCCAGCAGGCCGGGCGCCCGCTCGCTCTCCACCGCGTCGTAGTGGCTGACGATCTTCCCCGTGTAGGTGACCCCGAGCGCTGCGGCGAGCGTGCGGAACCGGCGGGTGTCCTCGGCCGCGATCACGTCCGCGGTGCCGATCAGCTCCCGCAGCCGCACCGAGGCGTCCCGGGGGTCACCCAGCGGTGTGGCGGCCAGGACCAGGACACCGGGAGCAGCGGTCGATGCGGGCACCGCACCACCCTACGATCGGGCCCCGTGGCCACCTCGACCGCCGACCCCGGGAGCCGGGTCGCGGGAGCGGCCCCCGAACCGGGGCTGACGCCCCGCGGCACGCCCCCACCGCTGCGCCGCGCCGATCCCGGTCCGGCCGCGCGGCTCGGCGCACCACCACCGGCCGACCGGCTGCGCGGCTGGCTGGTCACCGCCGGGATCGTGCTGCTCGCCGCGCTGCTGCGGTTCTACGACCTGGGCGAGCCCACCGACCGCGGCACCCCGGTGTTCGACGAGAAGCACTACGTCCCGCAGGCGTGGGAGATGGTCCGCAACGGCGGGGTGGAGAACAACCCCGGCTACGAGAAGATCGTCCATCCGCCGCTGGGCAAACAGCTGATCGCGCTGGGCCAGATGGCGTTCGGCTACGACGGCGTCGGCTGGCGGGTGGCGGCCGCGCTGGCCGGGGTGCTCACCGTGCTGCTGGTGGTGCGGGCCGGGCGCCGGCTCACCCGGTCCTCGGCGCTCGGCGGGCTGGCCGGTCTGCTGCTCACCGCCGACGGCCTGTCCCACGTGCAGTCCCGGATGGGGATGCTGGACGTGTTCGCCGCGCTGTTCGTCGTCGCCGGGTTCGCCGCGCTGCTCTGCGACCGGGACGACGTGCGGGCCCGGATGGCCCGGGTGGTGGCACAGGGCCGGGTCGGGGACACCCCGTTCGGGCCGCGCTGGGGGGTGCGCTGGTGGCGGCTCACCGCGGGCGTCTGCCTCGGGCTGGCCTGCGCGGTGAAGTGGAGCGGCTCCTACTATGTCGCCGCGTTCGGCGTGCTCTGCGTGCTGTGGGACGTGTCGCTGCGGCGCCGCGCCGGGGTGGCCCGGCCCTGGGCGGGGACCGTGGTGCGCGACCTCGCCCCGGCGCTGTGGGCGCTGGCCCTGGTCCCGGTGGTCACCTACATCGCGTCCTGGTGGGCCTGGTTCGGCAGCGAGACCGGGATCGACCGGCACCAGGTGGGCCGCGAGATCGGCACCGGCGGGCCGTTCGCCTGGGCGCCGGACGCGCTGCGCTCGCTCTGGTACTACCACGGTCAGGCGCTGGCGTTCCACGAGAACCTGACGACCGGCAGCGCCGGGCAGCATCCGTGGGAGTCCAAGCCGTGGACGTGGCCGATGGGGCTGCGGCCGATGCTCTACCGCTACTCCGACGAGGCGACCGGCTGCGGCGCCACCGAGTGCGTCTCGGCGGTGATGCTGATCGGCACCCCCGCGCTGTGGTGGGCGTCGATCCCGGTGCTGCTGTGGGGCCTGTGGCGGGCGGTCACCCGGGTGGACTGGCGCTGGACGGCCGTGCTGGTCGGCTACGGCGCCGGGTTCCTGCCGTGGTTCCTGAACCTGGACCGGCAGATGTACTTCTTCTACATGATGCCGGTGGCGCCGTTCCTGGTGCTGGCAGCGACCCTCGCGATGGGCCAGCTGCTCGGGCACGCCGGCCAGTCCGAACGACGACGCCGGGCCGGCCTGCTGGTCGTCTCGGCCTGGCTGGCGCTGATCCTGGTCAACTTCGTGTGGCTGTGGCCGATCCTGGTCGGCGACCCGATCACCCCGGACCACTGGCAGGCGCAGCTCTGGCTGCCCTCGTGGCGCTGAACCCACCTGCGCCGGACGGGTGAACCCGGTCACGGCGCGGAACCGGGCCGCGCCGGGAGGCGACTCCTCGCGGGTGACACCCGTACCGCCCCCGGTCCGCCGGGTCGCCCTCGCCCTGCCCGTCGTACTGCTCGCGCTGCTGCTCGGCGCCGTCCCCGCCTGGGCGCACACCGAGCTGGAGTCCAGCACCCCCGCCGCGGACTCCGAGCTGGCGCAGGCGCCGACGGAGATCACCCTGACCTTCTCCGAGAACGTCCCGCCGGACACCGCCGAGATCACCGTGCGCGGCCCGGACGGCACCGACCACGTCGCGGGCCCCGCCACCGGCGACACCGGCACCCTCACCGTGCCGCTGCAGCCGCTCGGCCCGGCCGGCGTCTACACCGTCGAGTACCGGGTGGTCTCCGACGACGGCCATCCGGTCTCCGGCACCGTGCCGTTCACCCTGACGCAGCCCGGACCGGCCGCCGCCGCGGCGAGCGCCCCGCCCGCGACGTCCGCCGATCCGGCGGCCCCGGCCCCGGCGGCGGCCGCCGGCGACACCGGGGACGGCGCACCGGTCTGGCCGTGGGTGCTGCTCGCCGTCGTGGTGCTCGGTGGCGGGGTGGCGGTCGCGCTGCGCCGCCGTCCCGGCTGACCGGCGATCGTCGACGTCATGACCGGCAGCACCCGGCGCGGCGACGCCGGAGCGGCGGTCGTCGCGGGCTGGTGCGCCGTCGCGTTCGGTGCGGCGGTCGTCGCGGCCGGGCTGACCGGCGGCATCGGCCCGGAGTCGGTGCCGCTCGATCTCGCCGCGACCCTGACCCGGGCCGCCGCCGACCTGGCCGCGCTGCTGGTCGCCGGGGCCGCCCTGGCGATGCTGCTGGTCCCGGGCCGGGTGCCCGGCGCGGACCGGGTGCTGATCGTCGCGGTGCCGGCCTGGGCGGCGGTGCTGCTGGTGGAGGCGCTGGTCCGTGCCGCGATCATGGTCGGGGTGCCGCCGGCCGCGGTGCGCCCGGCCGACGTCGCCGGCTACCTGACCGGCCCGGCCGCGGGGACCGGCCTGGTCCTGGCCGGGACGGCCACCGTGCTGCTGCTCGGCTGCGTCGCCGGACGCCCGGCGGGCCCCGGCCACGGCCCGGGCCCGGCGGTGCTGGTGCTCCTCGTCGCGATCGCCGGGGCCGCCGCACCCGCGGCGTTCGGGCACGCCGCCGCCTCGGCGAACGCCGCGATCGCGGTCCCCGGCGTGGTGCTGCACGTGACGGCGGCGCTGCTGTGGGTCGGCGGGCTCGGCGCGGTGCTGCTGCTGTCCCGCGATCCGGCGCTGCTGGCGGTGGCGCTGCCCCGGTTCTCCCGGCTGGCCGGGTGGAGTGTCCTGGTGCTGGCGGTGTCCGGGCTGCTCGCCGCGACGGCGCGGCTGGGCTCGCCCGCCGAGCTGGTCGGCGGCGCGTACGGCGGGCTGCTGCTGGCGAAGATCGCGCTGCTGGCCGGTGCCGCCGCGCTCGGCGGCCTCACCCGGCGACGGCTGCGCAGCGGGCGGGTGCCGGTGCTCGCCTGGGCCGGGATCGAGATCGTGCTGCTGGTCGCCGCGGTCGGCGCCGCGGCGACGCTCAGCCACACCGGCTGACCGGCGTCAGGTCCCCCGGCGCGCCGGGACGTGCCGCCGGACCAGCAGCAGCGACGCCCCGGCCAGGGTCGCGGCGGCCAGCAGCAGGAGCAGGAACCCGTGCCCGGCCGCGCCGACCAGGCCCCCGGCGACGAGTGCCGCGGTGATCGCACCGGCCCGGCCGACCGTGCCCGCCGCCCCGACCCCGGTGGCCCGGATGCCGGCCGGGTAGATGTGGCTCGCCAGGTTGTAGAGCACGGTCTGCAGCCCGGCGAAGCAGCCGCCGTGCAGCACGATCTGGGCGACGAAGGTGATCCCGGTGGTCCCGTCGACCGGCGGGACGAGCAGCAGCCAGCCCGCGGACAGCGCGGCGCCCGCGGCGAGCGCGAGCATGACCGGCCGGGAGCCGATCCGGCCGATGAGCACCCCGGCGACCAGCGCGACGACGATGCCGCCCGCGTTGTAGAGGGTGATCGACAGGCTGGCGGCGGCCAGCGAGTAGCCGTTGGCCTGCAGCAGCGACGGGCCCCAGCTGAAGAAGCTGAACACCCCGAGCAGGCTGAAGAAGAAGGCCCCCCACAGCGCGAGCGAGTCGCGGCGCAGCTCGCGGCCCAGCAGCGCCCGCGGGCTCCCGGTGCCGGCGCCGGCGGCGATCGGGTCGGGTGCGGGCGGCACCACCGCCCGGCCGGTCCGGCGCAGCACGGCGGCCCGGCGCTCGTCGTCACCCGGCCGGCCGCGGGCCGCCAGGAACTGCGGGGACTCCAGCAGCACCAGCGCCAGGACGACGACCAGCAGCAGCGGCACGACGCCGCCGATCAGGTAGAGCTCCCGCCAGCCCCAGCGCGGCAGCACCGCGGCGGCGACCAGGCCGCCGACCAGCGCGCCGCCCGGGATGCAGGCGATGCTCATCGCGATCGCCAGGTGCCGCCACCGGGCCGGGGTGAACTCGGCGACCAGCGAGGTCACCGCGGGCAGCGCCATCCCGAGCCCGACGCCGGCCACGATCCGGCAGCAGGCGAACGCGAGCGTCCCGCCGGTCGTGGCGCTGATCAGCGTGAACGTCCCGAACACCAGCACCGCCAGGATCAGGCAGGGTTTGCGGCCGATCCGGTCGCCGACCAGCCCGCCGAGCGCGGTCCCGACGCCGATGCCGACGAAACCGACCGCGAACACCCAGCCGAACTCCGCGCGGGTGGAGCCGAACTCGTCGACGATCTGCAGGACGGCGAAGCCGAGCAGCTGGTTGTCGAACCCGTCGAGCAGCATCGTGACCGCACCGAGCACGACGATCGCGAGCGCCCGCCCGGACATCCGCTCGTTCCCTCCGGGATCGGCCCCCACCCGGGTCCGGCTGCGTGCGGGTCGGATCATGTCCGCTCCGATCTGCTCGGGACCGGCGCGGCGGTTCGGCCCGCTCACCCGATCGTGTCGGGCAATCCTGCGGATCCGGTGGCCCCCGGCACAGCAGGACTACTCGATGGCCGTCATCGGTTCGTCCGATGGTCCGTCCGGCCCGGTCAGCCCGGCCCGCCGTCGCGCGGCCCGGTCCCGGGCGACCAGCCCGGCCAGCACGGCGCGCAGGTGCACCGAGAAGTCCCGGGCCCGCCGGGTCGTCGTGCTGCCGGGCAGGGTGAACAGGCCGAGCCGGAGCGGGATCGGCTCGCCGCGCAGCTCGACCGGCACCACCGGCAACCCGGTGAAGGTGACGTTGCTGGCGGGCCGCACGGTGAGCAGGGCGAAGCCCTCACCGGCGGCGACGAGTCCGCGCATCGTCTCGTAGCCGGCGATCGGGGTGCTGACCGGCGGGCTGACGCCCTCGTGCAGGAACATGAACTCCATCAGCTGCTGGGTGGGGTGCTCCGGGCTGTACATGACCCAGGGGTACTGGGCGAGCTCCTGGAGGGTGACGCTGCTCCGGCCGGCGACCGGGTGGTCGGGCGCGACGATCGCGTGCGGATGGACCTGGCCGACCTCGGCGAACTCCAGGTCCGCGAGCGCGCTGAGCTGGTAGCTCACCACCAGCTCGCACTCCCCGGCGTGCAGCGACCGCTGCAGCTCGGTGGTGGTGCCCTCGATCGTCCGGATCGCGGTGTCGCTCCCGGCGCGCCGGGCGGCGGCGACCGCCTGCGGCACGCAGACCGGGGCCAGCGGCAGGAAGCAGCCGATCGTGAGGGCGCCGTGGCTGCCGATCCCGCGGCCGCGCTCGTTCACCTCGCGGGCGACGCGCAGCAGGTTGCGGGCGTCGGCGAGGAACTGCCGGCCGGCCGGCGAGAGGACGATCGGCCGGGCCGGGGCGCGGACGAACAGATCGGCCTGCAACGAGCGTTCCAGCTTGGTCAGGCTCGCCGAGATCGCCGACTGGGACAGGTGCAGCTCCTCGGCGGCCCTGGTCATGCTGCCCGCGGTGGCCACCGCCACGAAGTGCTCCAGCTGCACGAGGGTGAAGTCCACGCGACACTCCATGTTCGATGATATCGATCGTCGGCATCGTAACGATCGTCTTTGTTCATCAGGTCTCCCGCGCCAGCATCGGCGTCATCCCCGGCACGCCGAGACCTGGAGGACCGATGGACCTCACCCGAGCGCTCGAGCAGATCCTGGTCCCACCACCGGCCGGGCCCGCCCCGGTCGACGCTGACCGCTTCACCGAGGCGATGGCCTGTCTCCCGGCCGGCACCACGGTCGTCGCGACCGACGGGCCGGGCGGCCGGTTCGGCCAGACGGTCACCGCCGTCTGCTCGGTCACCGCCGATCCGCCGTCGGTGCTGTTCTGCATCCGGGAGACCAGCCCGCTGCACCGGGCGGTCGGCGAGAACGGCTGCTTCAGCGTCAACGTGCTCGCCGCCGACCAGCGCGGGCTCGCCGACACCTTCGCCGGCCGGGGCCTCCCGCCCGGGACCGCCTACGGGTTCGACGAGGGCTGGCGGCCCGGCCGCAGCGGCGCACCGGTCCGCCCGGACACCGCGGCGTCCCTGGACTGCGTGCTCGCCTTCCGGATCCGGGTCGGCACCCACTGCGTGTGCCTCGGGCACGTGGTCGCCGCAGGCACCGGCGGCGGCGAGGCGCTGACCTACGGCCGCCGCAGCTACGGCAGGCACCACCCGGTCCCGTGACGCACGACGACCGGCAGCACCCCCACGACAGGAGGACCGCCATGGCCCGCACCGGGCGCGAGTATCTCGACGGGCTGCGCAGCAGGCCCCGGGAGGTGTGGCTCGGCGGACGCCGGGTCGACGACGTCACCACCCATCCCGGCCTCGCCGGCACCGCCCGCACCGTCGCCGGTCTCTACGACCTGCAGCACCGCGCCGATCTGCGCGCCGATCTGCTGGCCGACGGCGTCCCGCGCAGCCTGGTGCCGCCCCGCGACGCCGCCGGGCTGCGCGCCAGGGACCGGGCCTACCGGATCGTCGCCGAGGAGACGTTCGGCCTGCTGGGCCGCTCCCCCGACTTCCTCGGCACCGCGGTGACCCTGCTCGGCGCGGGCGCCGGCCACTTCGCCGCGGTGGACCCCCGGTTCGGGGCGAACGTCCGGGCGTTCCGGGAGCAGGTCCGCGACGGCGACCTGTTCCTCACCCACGCACTGCTCCCCCCGCAGACCGACCGGTCCCGCGACTCGGCGGGCCAGGCCGAGGACCTGCTGCACCTGGGGGTGCACCGGGAGATCGCCGACGGGCTGGTGGTCCGCGGGGCCCGGATGCTCGCCACCCTCGGGCCGCTCGCCGACGAGCTGCTCGTCTACTGCCTGCCCGGGCTGCGGCCCGGCGAGGAGCGGCACGCGCTGGCGTTCGCGATCCCGGTCGGCACGCCCGGTCTGCGGATGATCTGCCGAGCCCCGTTCGACGACGGCACCCGCGGCTCCTTCGACCATCCGCTGTCCTCCCGGTTCGACGAGCCGGACGCGCTGGTGGTGTTCGACGACGTGCTGGTGCCCTGGGACCGGGTCTTCCTGCACGGCGACGTCACCGCGTCCAACCGGATGTACGACGCGGTCGGCCTCGGGCCGCACCTGGCCCACCAGACCGGCGTGCGCGGCCTGGTCAAGCTGCGGTTCGCGGTGGCGGTCGCGGCCGCGCTGGCCGAGGCGGTGCGGGTCGACACCTTCCTGCCGGTCCAGCAGCGGCTCGCCGAGGGCGTGATGGCGGTCGACATCGCGGACGGGCTGCTCACCGCGGCCCTGCAGGGTGCGCGCGACCGCGACGGGGTGTGGACGCCCGCCGAGCAGCCGCTGCGCACGCTGCGCCTGTTCCTCGCCGAGGCCTATCCGAAGGCGGTGTCGAACCTGCAGGTGCTCGGCGCGGGCGGCCTGCTGATGACCCCGATGCAGGCGGACTTCGGGTCGCCGATCGCGGCCGACGTGCACCGCTACTACCAGGGCGCCGACGCGCTGCCCGCCACCGAGCGGGTCGCGCTGTTCCGGCTGGCCTACGAGCTGACCTGCGACGGGTTCGGCCAGCGGCAGGTGCAGTACGAGCGGTACTACGGCGGCGACCCGGTACGGCTGGCCGCCCAGCACCAGGCCCGCACCGACCCGGCCGAGGGCCGCCGGATGGTGGCCCGTGCCCGGGAGCTCGCCGGCGAGCCGGTGCCCGCACTGGCCGGGTCGGCATGACCGCCCACGCGCAGGCCAGGACACCCGCGGAGCTGGCCCTGCGGAACGTGCCCGACACCGCCGCGACCGATCTCGTCCGGTCCGCCCGGCAGGCCGGGATCGACGTCTGGTTCGCCAACCCCGGCACCACCGAGATGCCGCTGGTCGCCGCGCTCGACGAGGTCGACGGGGTGCGGCCGGTGCTCGGCCTGTTCGAGGGCGTCTGCACCGGGGCGGCCGACGGCTTCGCCCGGATCGCCGGACGGCCCGCGGCGACCCTGCTGCACCTGGGGCCGGGCCTGGCCAACGGCCTGGCGAACCTGCACAACGCGCGGCGGGCCGGCTCCCCGGTCGTCAACGTGGTGGGCGAGCACGCGGCCTGGCACGTCGGGTTCGATCCGCCGCTCGCCTCGGACGTCGAGGGCCTCGCCCGGCCGATGTCGGTCTGGGTGCACACCAGCCGGGGCCCGGCCGATCTCGCCGCCGACGCGGCCCGCGCGGTGGCCGCCGCCCGGGAGCTGCGCGGCCCGGCGACGCTGGTGGTCCCGCTGGACCATCAGCTCGCCACCGGCGCACCGGTCCCGGACCCGGCCGCCGGCCCGCCGGGTGCGGCGCCGGAGCCGGCCGCCGCCGGGCCGGGTGCGGCGCCGGACCCCTGCGGGCCGGGCCGGGCCGAACCGGTCGATCCCGGCCGGGTGCGCGGGATCGCCCGCCGGATCCGGGCCGCCGCCCGGGTGGTCGTCCTCGCCGGCGACGGTGCCACCGGGGCGCGGGCCCGGCTGACGCTCGCCCGGATCGCGGCGACCAGCCGGATCCGGGTGATCGGCGAGACCTTCCCGGCCGCCGTCGAGCACGGCGGCGGCCTGCCCGGCCTGCCCCGGCTCGCCTACCGCCCGGAGGCGGCCGCGGCGGAGCTGGCCGACGCCGAGCTGGTGGTGCTGGCTGGCGCCCGCGAACCGGTCTCCTACTTCGGCTATCCGGACCTCCCGGCGCGGCTCGCACCGCCCGGCTCGGTGCTGACGCTGTGCTCCCCGGGCCAGGACACCGGGCACGCGCTGGACCTGCTCGCCGACGAGCTCGGCGCACCCCGGAACGCCCCGGCGGTCCCGGCCCCCGCGCCGCCGCCCCCGGCCGACGGCCCGCTGGACCCGGAGATCGTCGCCGCGGTGCTGGCCCGCGAGCTGCCGGACCGGGCGATCGTCTCGGTCGAGGGCGGCACCTGCGGCTACCCGTTCGCCCGGCTCGCCGGCACGGCCGCCCGGCACACCATGCTCACCAACACCGGGGGCGCGATCGGCCAGGGACTGCCGGTGGCGCTGGGCGCCGCGGTCGCCGATCCCGGCCGACCGGTGATCGCGCTGCAGTCCGACGGCGGCGCGCACTACACGATCCAGTCACTGTGGACGATGGCCCGGGCCCGGCTCGACGTCACCGTGCTGATCGCCGCGAACCACCGCTACGGGCTGCTGCAGACCGAGGCCGACCGGATCTGCGGCAGCGCCGACGGTCCGGCCACCCGGGAGCTCACCGCGCTGTCCCCGCCCCGGGTCGACTGGGTGCGGCTGGCCGAGAGCTACGGCGTCCCGGCCCGCCGGACCCGCACCGCCGCCGACCTGCGGGACGCACTCGGGCACTCGTTCCACATCACCGGACCGCACCTGATCGAGATGGAGATCTGACATGACCGACGCCGAACCGGGGGCCGTAGCGGCAGCCGTCCTGACCGGCCGCACCGCGGTCGTCACCGGCGGCAGCCGGGGCATCGGGCGCGCCGTGGCGCTGGCGCTGGCGCACGCCGGGGCCGACGTGGCGGTGGTCGCGCGCACCGCGGGCCCGCTGGAGAAGACCGCACTCGACCTGGCCGAGCGGACCGGGCGCCGGGTGCTCCCGGTCGTCGCCGACACCGACGACACCGGTGCCGTGCACGCCATGGCCCGGACCGTGCGCGACCGGCTCGGGCCGGTCGACATCCTGGTCAACGGGGCCGCGGCACCGTCCGGGCTGGTCCGCAACGGGATCGAGGAGGCCGATCCGGAGCTGCTGCTGGCCGATCTCGACACCAAGGTCGTCGGCTACCTGCGGTGCGTCCAGGCCGTCGCCGGCGACCTGCGGCGCAGCGGTCACGGGCGGGTGGTCAACATCGGCGGGCTGACCGGCCGGGCCAGCCACGCACTGTCCGGGATGCGCAACGTCGCCGTCGTGCACATGTCGAAGGTGCTGTCCGACCAGCTCGGCCCGGACGGGGTCACGGTCAACACGCTGCATCCCGGGGTCGTCGACACCGAGCACATCGGGGAGCTGTACCAGCGGGAGGCGACGCTGCGCGGCAGCACCGTCGACGCCGTCCGCCAGGGCTACCTGGACCGCACCCCGATCCGGCGGGAGATCCGGGCCGACGAGGTCGCCGCCGCCGTGGTCTTCCTCTGCTCCCCGGCCGCCGGCGGCATCACCGGGGAGTCCATCGGGATCGACGGCGGGATGTCCCGCGGGGTCTTCCTGTGACCCGGCGACCGCACACCGAGCGAGGAGGAACGCGATGAAGGGCACCATGCTGGTCGCGACCGCGAGCCAGGGCGTGATCCGCAGCAACGACGACGGCCGCACCTGGCAGCGCACGCCGCTGGACCAGGCCCTCGAGTTCGACGGCGTCACCCGGTCGATCGCGGTGCACCCCACCCGGCCGCACACCGTGTTCGTCGGCGCCGACGTCGGGCTGGTCCGCAGCGACGACGCCGGCGCGACCTGGGTCCGGGTGCGCGGCCCGTTCGACGACCACCACCTGTGGACGATCAGCATCGACCCGGTCGAGCCGGACGTCATGCTGGTCGGGTCCGGCGCCCCCAGCCGGGCCCGGGTCTGACGCAGCACCGACGGCGGCACCGGCTGGGAGCAGCTCCCGCCGGAGATCCCCGAGTTCTGCGCCGGGGTGAGCAGGCCCCGGATCCTCGCCTCCACCATCGACCCGGCCGATCGCGGACAGATGTGGTTCGGCATCGAGGAGGGCGGGCTCTGGCACAGCACCGACCGGGGCGCGACCTGGCGCCGGATCGACGACACCCGGCGCCCGGCCGCCCACCGCGGCACGCCCGGCCCGGTGTCGAACTCCGACGTGCACGCCGTCCTGGTCCATCCCGGCGACCCGGCCACCCATCTCGTCGTCACCGTGAACGCCCTGTGGACCAGCACCGACGGCGGCAGCAGCTGGTTCTGCCGGATCGCCGCCGACGAGTTCGGGCTGCGCTACGCGCGCACCGTCGCCACCCTCGCCGACGGCAGCGCGCTGCTGTTCGCCTGCGGCGACGCGACACCGGGGACCGAGACCCGGATCTACCGGTCCACCGACGGCGGTGCCCGCTGGGAGCCCACCGAGCTGGTCGACCGGCCCGGCTCGACGGTCTGGGGGTTCGGCGTGCACCCCGACGACCCGCAGCTCGTCCTCGCCGGCACCAAGTACGGCGACCTGCTGCGCTCCACCGACGGCGGCCGCAGCTGGCGCGCCGAGTGGCGCAGCTTCCCGGAGATCTCGGCCGTCGCCTGGACCCCGGAGATCTCCCCGGACAACCCGCGGCACTGACCGCCGTCCCGCCGAAGGAGCCCGACCGTGACCGACGACCTGCCCGACGTCCTGCGCACCCACCTTGCTCTGCTTACCCCGGACCCGCACACCCTCGCCGAGTGGTACCGCGACGTCCTCGGCATGCGGGTGACCGCCCGCCGCGACGACTGGGTGTTCCTCTCGTTCGGCCGCAAGCACCACGACATCGCACTGATCCGCGCCGCCCCGGGAGCCGTCCGCGGCGGCCTCGGGCTGCAGCACTACGGCCTGGAGGTCGCCGGGGACCTCGCGCACTGGCGGCGGCTGCACGACCGGCTCACCGACCGCGGCGTGGAGATCATCAAGGTGGCCGACCACAAGGTCGGCTACGGGATCTACTTCGCCGACCCGGACGGCAACCGGCTGGAGCTGTTCCACGAGACCGAGCCCGACGACGCCCGCGCCACCGCCCTGCTCGGCGAGTTCGGCGCCCCCAGCGACGAGATCGACATCGCCACGATCCCGGCCGGGCGGACCGCCCGATGACCACCACGAAGGAGCCCGCACCCGTGACCAGGCCCGCGAACACCGGCGCACTGCACGTCCGGAAGTGGATCACCACCCGCGAGGAGGTGCTCGCCAGCGAGTCCGGCCGGCTCGCCGGGTCCGCACCCGCCGTCCGGACGGTCGTCGCGGCCGTCCTGCACAACCCCTACGCCGGCCGGTTCGGCGAGTCGCTCGACGACCTGGTCGCCGACTCGGTGGAGCTGGGGAAACAGTTCGCCGACCGGATCGCCGCCGCCGCCGGGGACCGGCCGTGGACCGGCTACGGCAAGGCCTGCCTGGTCGGCACCGCGGGCGAGTACGAGCACGGCAACGCACTGCTCACCACCGAGTTCGCCACCCCGGTCCGGCAGGCACTGGACCGGGCGATCGCCTGGATCCCGTCCACCGGCAAGCGCGGCGGCCCGGGGACCGCGCTGGACATCCCACTGGCCCACTGCACCGCGCTCTACGTGCGCTCGCACTACGACACCGTGACCGTCACCTTCGGCGACGCCCCCGGCCCGGACGAGATCGTCGTCGCGGTCGCGGTCGCCGCCGGCGGGCGGCTGTTCGCCCGGCTCGGCGGGCCCTCCGCGGACGACGTCACCGGCACGGACGGCCTGCGGTGACGCCCGTCCCGGACACGGTGCGGGAGCGCCGGGTCACTTCCCGGGACGGGACCGGCCTGCGGGTGATCGAGGCCGGCCGGCCCGGCGAACGGACCGTCCTGATGCTGCACGGGCTGCGCAGCTACGCCGAGACCTGGCTGCCGCTGATCGGGGGCCTGCCCCGCTCCTGGCACCGGGTCGCCTACGACGCGCGCGGCCGCGGCGGCAGCGACCGGGACCCGCGCGGGGAGTACACCACCGAACGCAATCTCGACGATCTCGCGGCCGTCCTCGACGCGCTCGACGTGGACACGGTCGACCTGGTCGGACACTCGATGGGCGGCACCACGGCGTTGCTGCACGCGGCCCGGCACCCGGAGCGGGTCGCCCGGCTCGTCGTCGAGTCGGCGTTGTTCCTGTCCGCGTTGGCTTCACCGGACCACTCCGGCTGGCACAAGGTGGTCCAGTGCCGTTGCGGCGGCGTCGGCGTTGGGTGCCGTGTGGATTTCTTTCAGGTCGCGTTTCAACGCGTCCGTGTATTTCCGGGAAGTCAGCCGAAACGAATTACGAATTAAATGCAGAACGCACGTCTGGACGATCGTTTGTGGCCACACCTGCTCCACCACCTCCGGTAACCCCTTGAGGCCGTCACAAACCAGGAAGAACACGTCCTTAACGCCGCGGTTCTTGAGATCCACCAGCACACTCATCCAGAACTTGGCGCCCTCGCCGCCGGTACCGGCCCACAATCCGAGCACGTCCTTGCGGCCGTCGGTGGTGACGCCGATCGCGGCGTAGAACGGCCGGTTGGCGACCTGGCCGTCCCGCACCTTGACCACGATCGCGTCCACGAACACCGCGGCGTAGACCGGCTCCAGTGGACGGCTTGCCCAGTCCTGCATCTCCTCGATCACCTTGTCGGTAATCCGAGACACCGTCTCCTTCGACACCGACGCGCCGTAAATCTCGGCGAAATGCGCCGAAATTTCGCCCGTGGTCAACCCCTTCGCATACAACGACAACACGATCTCATCCACGTCAGTCAGTCGACGCTGACGTTTCTTCACGATCTTCGGCTCGAAAGTCGATTCCCGATCCCGGGGAACCACGATGTTCACCTCTCCAGCCGCGTCCGAAACCACCGTCTTCCCCCGGGCCCCATTCCGCACATTCGCCGAATCACGATTCGAATCGGCACGATTCTTCGCGTGCCCGAGATGCTCGGTCATCTCCTCGTTCAGCGCCGCTTCCAGAACGTTCTTAGTGAACAGCTTCAACAGCCCGTCCGGCCCAGTGAGCGACAGGCCACGTTCCCGCGCCTGCGCCACCATCGCCGCCGCGGCAGCCTGCTCGGCCGACCGCTCCCGCTCCGACTTCCTCATCTTCCTCTGATCCGCGCTCACAGCATCGGATGCCATCACTGTCCGTACCCATCCCGCCGGATTTCACCCCCGGCGTGTCGGGCCGGAAACACCGCTCACGACACAGTCCCGACGAGGCGCACCGTACGTGCTGGTCGCCGCGGGCGCTGCCCAACTCGGGTTGTCGGTGGCGGCGGTGCCGAGGTTGTCCGCGGCGTGCATGACGGTGAGATGCGACGATGACGACATGGAGGACGGCCAGAGCGAGAAGGGCGCGTCGCAGCTGCCAGATGGCCGCGGTGGGCTGACGGTGGTGGCCGGAGCCGCGGTGATGGGGGCGCTGACCGTGGCGGTGACGACGATGGTCATTCTGTCGTCCGCGACAGCTGAATGCACCGACACCTCTGGGTCGATCCTGTGGTCTTGCAGGCCTTCATCATCGGTTGCGTTGCTGCTGCCGATTGGGGGGTGGGTCGTCGCGCACCTTGTTGTGCTGGTGACGGTGCCGCGGCTCCGACGTGCCCGCGATACAGTCCTGCCGCACACAGCCCTGCTTCTGGTGTCGGTGGCGATCCTCGTGAGCAGCGGGCTCACTGTGGTCTGGGTGGTGTGGGCGTCGTGGGTGCTGTCCGCGGTTGTTGTTCTGACTGTCCCGATGGCGGGGGTCGTGGCCTTCGCGGTCGCACGGTACCGGTGGTCGGCGGCACTTGTCGCCATTCTCGCCGCGGCGGTGGTTTCAGGCGGTGTGGTCGGGCTCTATGATGTCCTGCCGCTGGCGCCGGTTCTGGTGCCGTTGCTGTCGGCGGTGACGCTGACCGTCACGATGTCGGTCTGAAGCGCCCCGGGAGTGGTGGAGGCTCTGATCCCACGGAAGGGTGGCGATCGTGCCGGCACCGAGGAAGTTCAGCGACGAGATGCGTGAGCGC